>CAYTZN010000001.1:0-182605 GCA_964442495.1 uncultured Legionella sp.
GAGAGCCAGTACAAAATTGTCGTATAGGGGTGTCTAAAAAATCGCGGCAAGATCATTCTTTTAATATCTCAGCTTTCAGACGTATTCTATCAAAAAATTGGGGTTGTAATGTTGGGCCATGGGCCCAACCTACGCTGTTGATTTCGGTTGTTGATGATTTTTAGCTAATAATGCAAGGACCCGCGCCCGGTTTTTTGCGTTGAGGATCTTTCTCTTTAGGAAGATCTTTGTGAAAGAAAAATGTCGCTATATAATCTAAGCCCGTGCTAGCTTTTTGAGAGCTTTTTTCATATTTAATACCCAATGCATTTAATGCAACTTCACAAGCGTCTGGTCTTCTAAAAAAAGCATCCCTACGTTGTTCGTGATATGCTATCAATTCGGGATTAAACGTTAAACTCTCCTCCATATACTGAACAAGTTGTGGCACATACCTTGGGTCGCCCTGCTCGAGGCATAGAGAAGCTTGAGTATGAAGTTCTTGTTTATCGCTTGCTTCAACTTTATATTGTTTTAAATGCTTATGTTTGCCGGATCCATGAATAAAAGCTCTACCGGTTAACTCACACGCTTCTCTGGAATTACATCCCTCAATGACAGGGGGTAATGTTGTTCCCTGCAACATGAGATAATCGAAAACCATCTGTTGAAGTCGTCCAGTATGAGCTACTATAACATCACCAGCTTTGTATGTTCCTAAATCCAAATCGCCTTTTGTAAGATCAACAACATGAATTTTTTCATTTATACCTTTGACTTTTCTTATAAAATTCTCATCCAATACAATTGTTTGTGGAAGTAACAATATGGAAAGCTTACCTGTTTTCTGGTTAAGTAAAAGATTAGCTTCTACAACTCGCTGCATTTCTGTAGCCTCGTCTAAGTTACCACTCTCTTTCATGCCTTTAGAGCTAATATCATAATGCTTTTCGGGATACAACCCATATACGAGTTGGCTATTAATCTCAGCATTCCCAGTAATATCTATAATTCTTTGTTCTGTCGCGGATAGGTGCATAGAAGTTATATCTGGCAACTGTTGGGCTGCCACCGATGACAAGCGCATTGTGGATGCTGGAGGAAGTTTTGAGACAACGCCATCCAGATCTGTTACAAAACATGATCCTTGATGCCAGTCAGTTGGTTCTAATCCAATATAGGACGTTGCATTAAATATTTTTGCTATCTCATCTTTTTTCAGGATATCATCATCGTTGGCTGCACACACAGCAAGGTCCGCTTCAGGTAATTTTGGATCACTACTCTGATAGTCATGAGGCAAAGACGATATTTTTATTGCCCCCAACCCATGGACTACCTTTACTCCATCCAAGCTAGATTTAACGGACTCAAGGCTTGGAATCATACTTATTAACTGGCGACTGACTAATGGCTTGTTATTTTTGTACATTACTTGGGTTTTAGTATTTATTAAATTTGCACCGAGTCTGTCATTACATTGAATGTCAAAAATTCCTTTAAAGCCGATTTCACGTAATTTTTGCATTAAAGTAATAGCAGCACGCTGATGGCCAAAACCTCGACCGGTATTCACGATTACCCTAATTAAGGCCATTTCACTAATCGGTTTTTGTGCCTTTTTTGTAGCTTCTAGATAAGCCGCTACATGTTTTTTCGTATCTTTCGTTGATTTTCCTTTGACCATTTCAAAAGCTTCATCAGATGATAGCTTTCCTGTTCGCTTTTGAATGCTTTTAATAGCACTAACCGTATGCTCACCAAAGTTTGGTGCTAATACTTGTTCACGACTTAAACCTAGTTCAGTCATGGCTTGAATTTCAATATTATTTAACGCTCTATATTTTGCAAAGGCATCCTCTAGTGATGCTCCTTTTTCCATTTCTGCTTTAATAGCACTAACCGTATTAGCGCCAAAGTTTGTTTCTAATACCTGTTCACGACTTAAACCTAGTTTAATACCCTCATCTTGCTGATATCTATATGGCGGATTTTGATGTCTCTTGTTGTTTATCGTTGTACGACTTAAACGTAGTTTAATACCCTTATCTTGCTGATATCTATTTGGCGGATTCTGATGTTTCATGTTGTTTACCGTTCTAAATCAATATAATGTAATTTAATTGTACACTAAAATAAAATTTTATCTTTTAAATTACAGGATCCAATTTGTATCTATTGATAAATTAATAACCTATGGGGTCAGAGTCAATTGATTATGCCTATATCCAAAGTATGTGGGAGGGGGACGTAAATATCATGAAACGATGAATATCAATTGACTCTGACCCCATAGGTTACTTAAGAGGCCACGCTCCGTTTACACAAGGTAACAATGTTGTTTAACATCAAGAATGAGAGTGGCGTCCAATAATTCCAAAAATTGATTCCTGTAGGGTATAGATATGAGCTAAAGTGACATCAATTTTTGGGTTGTCGTTGGTAAAATCAAAAATCAATACAGCATCCTCCGAGCTAAAGGTGTTTTGTAGCCTGGTTGCACTGGTTGGGACTGTATTTTTGTTAGGAATTACTACAGAGGGGTATGTTTCATGGAGGGTTTTTCTTCAATTCGTTATGGTGGAGGATCATTTGAGCTACGGAAATTTTTTATAAGAATTTGTGCCTGGTTGCAGAGAAAGCCTGTTGTTATTTTAGATAGCGATCCATTACTGTGCGCAGCTATTTTGGCAAGCTCTGACAAAAAGGGATCTTTTATCGAGCACCTTTTTGCCATTCCTGCATGGCAGCCCATTTACTCTATTGAATCAGAAGATGGTAAACGCTGGAAAACACTGTCGTTGAATTGTTGCCAAGTGTTCCGGACATTACAATGGAAAGAGAGTTTGCCACTGCAAGTTACTTCTTATGTGCAAGCACTAGCAGATGAAATGAGTCTTTACCCCTGTCGTGTGATGAATGCAGAACAGGTATCACGCATTACACTGAAGGTTTTATATGAGATGCTTTTTGAGCATGCAATTACACTAGAAGATGAAACACTTTTTTATGATGCTTCTATTGAATGGCGTAAGGAAATTGCCTTAAAGGGGGCAGGGGATCGTCGAATAAAAGACGCATTTTGTGAGCGTTTGGTCCAAATCATTAAAGCATCGCGTTATGGTGTCGGCCTCACAGAGGGTGAGAATGCTAGTGATCCTATGCTTTGGTTATCTGTATTTGCGCAGCCTTTTATTTTATCACCCCAAATCAATGTCAGCGATATTATGGTCGCAGTTTTTTCATTTTTGCGAGCAGATCCTGTGTTGTATGACCTTATTCGTAAAAAGGCAATAGAGGGCGATCATGCCTATTTAAATGCAGTTATTATGGAGTCCATTCGGCTGAAGCATCCTTTTCCTATTTTGGAAAGAGAGCTTTGTACGGAGATGAGCTTTGAGGGTAAAAGCTATCCGGCAGGGGCACAAGTACTTCTAATTATGGATCAATTTATTCAGGATATGGCTTTTGACCCCTATAAGTGGTTGGATTCTGAATTAAAACATCCGTTTGAGGGCCTTGTTTTTGGGGCAGGCAAGCGAATTTGTTTAGGTAAGATGCTAGCAAAACATTTAATGGTCGAGCTATTAAAATCGATGTTAATTCTTATTCCTGATATCAAAATTCAACCAGATCTTGGTCACGCTTATAGCGGTCGTGATAATGATAGCAAAGCTAGTTTTAGGGAGTCGCTTTATCAGATGAAGATATTTGGTCGTGCATTTTGGAGAAGTTTTAAAATAGGATTTAAAAATGCATCAGGATGATAGCGGCGGAACAGTGAAATATAAAATAAAAGAAAAAACAGAAAGTGCTGTAAAAATGGTGGTAAACATCCATTCACGATAAGTAATAACAAACAATCTTTCTACCCAATCATCAAAAAATCCTCTGCTATAAAGCGGCAAATTAGATTTTTCTCGACATTTATTTTCCATTGTGGTGAGAAAACACGGGATTGAAAAAAATACTTCAACAATTATAAAGATTAATAGAAGGATGTGAATATGTCGAAACGTTGGATTTATAGTCCAAGACCATCCGTGCGATTGTCCTATCAATATGGCAAAAGGTGTTAGTAACATAAAAAACGTAAATGAAATATGTATGCTAAGAATAGTGTATGCAGAACCTTTCCAAAATTGTTGCATTTAACGCCCTATTAATTAAATTTCTGATAAATTACTACAGCAATAGTGTTAGATAAATAGTTGCTCGATGTTTACGTCTTTGCAAGATTTTATTATCTAAAGGGACTTCATTTTTATTGTGGTTCAAGAATCTTTGCGGCACGTGGACCAGATTCAACAGCACTTTCCATTTCAAACATATACATATCTGTTTTAGTATAAGGATTTGCAAAATACATGTTTTTCAAGTGAGTCTTATTTTCGGGTCGCAAATAAAATACACCCTGGTTCGTACTAAATTTAGGCTCATAAGTGTTTATTTTATTTCCATTATAAACGTAAGTATCCCAAACGTTGTAATCGATTATTTGCACATTATCTAAATGTAAATACTGATTAAACTCTGATTGTTTTATTTGGCTTGTCCGCGGTACGTAGGTGCCTTAGGATATTTAAAACCAAGTTGTCAACAGACCCTAGTGAAAAAAATAATAATTCATCGCGTTAAGTGGCGTAATCGAAGCGCGTTGCTGATGACTGAAACTGAGCTCAACGACATAGCCAGCGCCGCAATCATTGGGTTTAGCAATACGCCGGTAAATGGGTACAGAATTCCAGCGGCCAAGGGAACTCCTAACGCATTATAAATAAATGCAAAAAATAAATTTTGGCGAATGTTTTTCATCGTGGTTTTCGATAAACGTAATGTGTTTACAATACCACTCAAATCACCGTGCAATAGGGTTATGCCTGCGCTCTCAATAGCCACATCGGTACCGGTGCCCATGGCAATACCGACGTCAGCCTTTGCAAGAGCAGGTCCATCATTTACTCCATCACCCACCATGGCAAGAATTAATCCTTTGTTTTTGAGTTCATCAATAATACGGCTCTTGTCCTCAGGTAACACTTCTGCAAACACATGTTTTATTCCAAGGTTGGTGGCTACTGCATCAGCTGTTTTTTTGCTGTCTCCCGTTAGCATGTAAATATTAATGCCTCGCTTTTGCAATTCATGAATAGCAGAAGGAGTATTGGTTTTGATAGGGTCTTGTACCACTAAAATGGCGGCTATTTTGTTATCAATCGCCATAAACATGACGGATGCGCCTTGGGTGCGATAGGTTTCTGCTTTGGCAAGAAGAGAATGAATGTCAATTTTGTTATCTTGCATCAGTTTGTCATTACCAATGGCGATAAAACGATCATTCACCATGCCCGTTACACCTTTGCCTGTGGGAGCATCAAAATTCAAAACGGATGTTAGCGCCAAGTTCTTTTCTTTCGCAGCATTTACAATCGCGAAGGCTTGCGGATGCTCGCTGTTATTTTCAAGACTAGCGGCTAGTAGTAAAAGCTCGCTTTCTTTATGTCCCTTTATACTTACAATGTTTGTCAGTGTAGGGCGACCTTCAGTAAGAGTGCCTGTCTTGTCAACGACTAGCGTATTGATTTTCTCCATGCGCTCGAGTGACTCCGCATTTTTAATGAGTACACCTGCACGTGCGCCTTGACCTATACCCACCATAATAGACATCGGTGTTGCGAGCCCTAGAGCACAAGGGCACGCAATAATTAACACAGAAACCGCTGCAATAAGCGCGTAACTGAAAGCGGGTTGAGGGCCAACAATAGCCCATACAATAAATGCCACTAATGCAATGAGGATAACAATAGGCACAAACCAGCCAGCCACTTTGTCCGCTAAGCGTTGAATAGGGGCACGACTGCGCTGAGCATCACTAACCATTTTTACAATACGCGAAAGCATTGTGTCATTGCCAACATGACGGGCTGTCATGATGAAGCTGCCTGTTTGGTTGATGGTTGCCCCGATAACCTTCGCACCTACATTTTTCAGAACGGGTATTGGTTCGCCTGTGAGCATGGATTCGTCTACATTGCTGTAGCCTTCATATACCTCACCATCCACCGGTATTTTTTCACCCGGTCGGACGCGCAGTAAATCCCCTACATGGACGACATCAAGCGATACCTCTTTCTCTTCACCATCTGCATCAATACGGTGCGCTGTTTCAGGAGCAAGCTTTAGTATGGCTCGAATAGCGCCTCCAGTCTGTTCCCGGGCCTTTAATTCCAGAACTTGTCCTAATAAAACCAATGTTGTTATCACTGCGGCTGCTTTAAAGTATACAGCGACCACGCCGTCATTGTTACGAAATGCAATGGGGAAGAAACTGGGGAAAAGGGTAGCCATTATACTGTAGGCCCACGTTACGCCCGTGCCCATAGCGACTAAGGTAAACATATTTAAATGGTGCGATTTAATCGATTGCCAGCCACGTTGAAAGAAAGGCGCGCCAAGCCATAACACGATGGGCGTTGCTAGCAAAAGTTGAATCCAGTTTGAAATCCTGGATGGCAACCATGGGTTTAATAGATGCTCACCCATTGCTAATGCAAAGAGGAGGAGGGTTATCAGAAGTGCAATCCAACATCGTTTTTTCATGTCGATGTATTCTGGATTAGGCACGGCTTTTTTTGTTAAGGCTTCTGGCTCTAATGACATTCCGCAAATTGGACAGTTACCAGGCGTGGTTTGATGAATTTCCAAATGCATGGGACAGGTATACATTAACTCATCGATTACTTTTTCAGTAGATGGTTTTTGGGAGTGTTTAAGCCCATTGGTATGACAGCAATGTTGTTTTTTCAATTGTTTGTTTGCTCCTTGCACTTTAATAATTCACCCTACTGGTACCCGCCAAGTAAATCAAGCATATGGTTTTTACTAAGGCTTTGGAGCATTAGATAGTATTTGGTTATACCCATCATTTAATAAATTAAACCCCGTCATTTCAATCACGCAAGCACATAAACGTAGTAATGCACCTGCTTTAAATGCAGTTATGCCATGTTTTGCATAGGCTTTTTGTAGGGCGTGGAACGTTGTATTAAATCTTTCTTTATTAGGATCAGACTGTCTCATCACTGCAGCAACATCAAATGGAATGGCGACGCCAGTAAAAATGGTTGCGGGTATTGCAGCGCCCACTACCGTGGAGGCAACGTGGTGAGCGGTGCCTCTGCCTGAAATTATAGGATCAAGGCGTTTTTTTAATTCTGGTGAGGTTATAAATAAGCCACTTAAAAACGTTCCATTACGAATCGCCATGGGAAGAATGCCCGTATAAAAACCGGATATGCCAGAGCTTCGTAAGATTCTCATAAACGATTTATGCGGTGGCTCGCTATATTTTTGTATGGAAATGACGGTGACTTCATAGGGATTTGCGACCAGTGCGGTGGCACTTCCAGTGATAAATCCAGCAGCAAATTTTCGGCCAATATAGGGTCTCTTGGGTTAATTTGCTCTATTTTTTCAGCAGCATGGTTAATAGCCATTCAGCAATAGGAAAAAGTGGTTGCATCGTAAGATTGGCAGAAATTCCTCGATAGTAATTGCGCGATTTTGAAAAAAATGTTGAGTGAGATAAATCACCAGGAAATTTACTCTCAAGAATTTGTGTGCGTTGATAAAGGCTTTTAGCAAACAAGGGATACCAGGCTGGAAGATTCGTGAGAGATGCTGCCTGAACAGCCACTTCTTTTTGATTGGATTCAATAAATTTATTTAAAATCTCGTACATGTATAATCCCTTTTTCATTTATCGTGACAAACGTCATGAAATATAATGTTAATTGATGCTGTTCTCAATCTCATGGGCCAATAAAATGAACGATGCAGTTATTGATGTACTGATTAAACAAGAAAAACAATTGCTAGATAGGGTGGATGCCTTAGAAATACTTACGGATCTTATTGATGATGAATTTATAGAAATTGGCAATAGTGGGGTTTTTCATGACAAAGCTGAGGTCATTCGATGGTTGCAGCAGGAGGAACCAGCAGTGCGCGTCGGTGCGTCTTTTAAGGCAAAGCCACTCTCTGAGGGCTTGATATTATTGACGTATATCAGCTTTATTAAGAATACAAAAGATTCACAGGATAGGCAGGTTATGCGTTCTTCAATATGGAAATTGGGAAATAATAGAAAGTGGCGAATGATTTTTCATCAAGGAACCCCTTTAATCTGTGGTGATGTACAAAAATAGGTTAGCACTTGTATTTGTAAAAAATCGCACAATTAAGGCGATGCTCGCGATTGCAATTATCACTCCCGAATATGGTTTGGTCATATCTATCACCTTGATTATATCTATTGTATGATATTTCTCGCTCCGGCCTGCTTTTGGGTTTATGAGGGTGAAGTAGTGCTCACATGAATGAATAGATGATGTTGTAATGATTTATTTTGTGAGATTACAAAAGGGCTCACAAAGGAGTGGGGTGAGCGTGCTAATTAAAATTAGTGTGTTAAATTTAAACATGTAAGGGATTCTAAGAATGTTAAAGTTAAAAGTATTAGGGTTAAGCGTGTGTGCTTTATCCACTGGTATTGCCTTTTCAGGAACAATGGGGCCTATTGGTGAAAGCACACGTAGTGTTTATGTTGGTCTGGGTGGTGGTTTTAATTCAATTTCTGTAAATAATAAATTGTACGCGTTCGGTATCTCCAATACCTTCCAAAGTGGTGCGCCCACATATAGTGGAGCAGCTGAGGGCTATTCCAATCAATTACCAAATGTTCAAACAACATTTTCCCCACAGGTACAGGTAGGTTTTCAAAATTACTTTCCGGGAAGAAAAGAGTATTGGGGTCTAAAAGGTACTTATCAGTTTTTGAATGGCCATGCAGTGGCTTATAATACACCAATTGCTCAATACGGGGCTTATGTTAATCTGGGTACTGGTGGTTTAGCTTCGAGTGCTTTTGCGGGAAATGTGCTTCCTGAGTCAGCGCAGGTTACTACGAATCACCAAATTAATTTATTGGCTTTGATGGGGCATTCTTTCAGTAGCAGTGACCTTTATATAGGGGCCGGACCTACTCTACTGGGTATGCAATCAAAGATTTTTAATGCGTTTCCATTTGCGAATATTGATGGTGTTACTACGTCACAATCTGATTTGCCGGTGAGTTATTCAAGAACCATGTGGGTAGTGGGCGGCGCAGGTCAACTTGGAATGACATACCATTTTAGCCCAACGTGGTTTTTAGATTTTAACTACACTTATGGTGCAACCCCATATAAAACCGTTAAAAATCCATTGAAATCCATTGGTAAAAGACCAGTAGGTACTTCATCAAGCACTGGTGTGCTGGTTGTGAATTCTTCACAGTCGGTTGCTGTACAAACCTTCGCAATAACGGTTAATAAAACATTTGGATTATAATTTCCACCGCATTTCTATAACAATTAATGTCAGCTAGAGCCATTAGAGATACGCTGTTAAGTATCTCTAATGCATTTTCAAAGAATTTAAAATCAAAATGTTTACTTTCTTACTTGTGATTTTTTAATAACTCTGCCATTACTTAGAAGGGTAGAATTGTTTATACATTCGATTTTCATTAAATGTTTCTTCTGGAGATACAAATGAACGCTTCAAATAAAGGACAACAACATTTCGGTAATAAATCGCATGTTGGCGAGGCTGCTGAAGGGTTATTAAATGAAGGTAAAAAATTAGCAAATGAAGTGTATAAAGAAGGTCTTAACAAGGTATGTGAGGCAGAAGACAATATCAAAGAGTATTCTGACGAGCTATTGGTTAAAGTACAAAAAAACCCTTTGGCGGCTATTTTAATTGCTGGTGGAGTTGGATTTTTACTTTCTATGTTAATAAAGAAATAATGAACGTACTTGAGCAAATCGGTGGACTTGTTTCTAGTCAAATGAATGTTGTTAAAACCATCATTCAAATGTTCAAGCTTGAGGCAAGATTAGCCGGTTTAAGCGTTTATCCGCTCTTACTAAATATTTGTGCTATCTTTGTTGTGTTGATGTCGACATGGTTTTCCTGCATGTTGCTTACAGGGTATATTTTTTTTGTATTGTTGGACAATGTTGTGTGGTCAATTGGCATGGTTTTATTTATCAATATAGGCCTTCTTCTCGGATTGCTTAAATACTTAAGCTTTAATTTGAAAAAAATGAGTTTTGAGCAGACAAGGAAGTATTTCTCTCAACATGATGAGACCGCAGATGAAAACCTCGAGAAAAAAGTTAATTGCTAAATTAAAAACATTGGAAAAAAAGCTGTACTTAGAACACAAAAATGTTGTGACTTATAAAAAACATTTAGCCGGTATTGTTCGCGATTACCGAGTCATACTAGTAGCCATTTTACTGCCTTCTTTTATATGGGGATGGCAAAAGGGATTGAATAAAGGCGCTAGCATTTTTTTCAGGCAAATAGTTCAATTTCTTCTGTTAACATCTCTCAACCATTTTAAACGTAAATTTCGATAAACTCATAAGCCCAAATTAAAACTCCCCAGGTTCAAATAACGGCCTGAGGAGTTCTGATAGATTTTTTTTAGTCAGTATTTGTCATGTTGGTGTCTACATCAGAGGCTTTGGTGGTTGGAACACTACCTGTATCTGTTGTAGAAGGAGTTTGTGTTGTGTCAGGAGACGTTGTTGTATCTGGTGCAGTATTTACGTTAGGTGTTGTACTAGTCCCATTAGGAGGGGTAACTGTGTTTGGAGTCGTACCGGTAGAAGGCACTGTATCTGTGCTTGGCGCTGTACTTGTCGTCGTATCGCTGTTTCCTGATTGCATGGTATCGTCGGTGGTTGGTGGGTCTAGTGGTACATTTGGATCAGTTTGTGCTTGTGCACCATTGCTAAGATCTGTCGTGGCATCTGTCGTTGTTGCATAGACTGGGGACAAGGCTAGGGTAGTTAATAATACCAAAGATAATTTTTTCATTATAATGCTCCTCTATCTAAATGCGTTAATAATATACGTCGTGTATTGATTAAGTGTAGTACATATTTTAAATAAGAGGGGTTTCTATTAGGTTGATATGGTGTAAGTGAAATGATACTGTTTTTAACGTTATTTTATAAAGTGGCATTGCAGGGGATTAAAAGGGGACTAGCGTTTTTTTTTCTTCCTGTAGCCATGCGTTAATGTGGTGCTGCGTTTCTTTAAGGACTTGCATCAATTGATGATAAAGTTCATTGAGAAGGTGTGTATGACCCGCTTTTTGATAGCGCTCAAGGTATTGACACGCGTATTTCATTTTAAGGGTGCCACAGTAGAGTGCGCTGCCTTTGAGTTTGTGTGCTAATTTTTCAATGGTTTCCCAGTTTTTTTCTTGGTAAGCGGCTTCAATTATTTTGCTATCATTGTGAATGTCATTGTTTAGCATGACGAGTATTTCATGCAACATGTTTTCATTGCCCAAGCTTTCAATGGCATTTTTAATATTGAGCACTGGAAACATTTCAAGTTTTAGCAGTTCTTCTTCAGTGTCTGGTAGGTCAACCCCCAATTTTAGTGGGTTACTGTTTTGATGAGAAACAGGCGTAATCCACTGGTTAACGATGGTTTGCAGCATTGCTTGTGTCATAGGCTTTGTGAATACATCATTCATGCCCGCTTCTAAGCACTCCTGCTTAGCATGCTCTTGTGTGTGGGCAGTCAAACCAATAATAGGCAAGGGCTGCGCTCCAAGGCGACCCTCTTCCTTTCGTACACCGCGGGCAAATTCATGACCCGAAATTCCAGGCAAGCCAAGGTCGGTAATAATCAG
This sequence comes from uncultured Legionella sp., assembly GCA_964442495.1. GTDB lineage: Bacteria > Pseudomonadota > Gammaproteobacteria > Legionellales > Legionellaceae > CAYTZN01. The sequence continues at coordinate 11,741 of CAYTZN010000001.1, forward strand.
ATCGAACGTTAATGATTCTGTTAGTTTTAATGCTTGCTCACCATCACTTGCTGTGGTGCATTGATAGCCTGCTTTCGATACCATAGCTTCCGCCATTTTGAGCGCTATGGCATTATCTTCTACTAATAGAAGGTGTGGCTTGGTAGAAAACTCCCATGTCGATGTGAGCATGGACGGTTTTAAAAATTCTTTCGAGGCTAACTCTACGTTTTCATGGCCTATTTTACAGGTTAAATCAAAGTAGAACGTGGTGCCCACACCTTCTTGGCTTGTTAAAGCAAGATGACCTCCTAATAAATTAACGTAGGAGCGTGCAATGTGTAAGCCTACCCCGTTTCCAGGGTATGTCCCTTTGTAGGAGGGGGTTGAACGATAAAAGCGATCAAAGACTTTGTCTTGTAGTTTTTGGGGAATCCCTATGCCTGTATCTGACACGCTAAATTGAAGATTTGCCTCGTCACCACTGCGTTTGAGTGATTTAATGCTTAGTGAAATAGAGCCGCTATCAGTAAATTTTATGGCATTGCCTACTAAATTGAGTAAAACACGGTGAAGTTTTGTACGGTCGCTGATGATATAAGTAGGTACGTCTGGGCAAATCGATACGTTTAAATCAAGTTTTTTCAACTTGGTGGTCGGTAACTCTAGATGGATGATGTCTTGTATAAACTGATGTAAATTAAATAGCTCTTCATGCACGTCATTTTCACTTACATTATCAGCTGAAACAACGTCCAATATTCCATTTAATAAGCGTAACAGCTCGTCACCACTTTCATTTATCCAGCGAGCATATTTTTTTTCTTCAGGGTGTTCAGAGCTTTCTTCTAAAAGTTTGGAGAGACCAATCATGCCACTTAAGGGGGTTCTAAGATCATGGCTCATGTTGGTGATGAATTCAGTTTTGGCAGAGTTAGCTGTTTCAGCTTGATTTTTTGCTTTTTCAAGTGCTATCTGCATGTTTTTTCTTTCAGTAATGTCTGAGTATATTCCAAGTACTCCATACACATGGCCCTTTTCATCAAAAAGAGGGACTTTGCTGGTGAGCAATACACGTTCTGAACCATCCGGTAGTGTTTGTTGCTCTTCAATATTTAATTTGGGAATTTTAGACAACATTACTTCTTTATCATCGGCACAATAGGCACTGCTCTGTTCTTTCGTGGTTTTAAGGTCATAATCAGTTTTACCGATAATATCTTTACTGGAGGCTAGCTGCATGGCATCCGCCAACGCTTGGTTACACCCAAGATATACGGAGTTAATGTCTTTCCAAAAAATATAGTGATTTGGGATATAGTCAATAATTGATTTTTTAATTTCTTTTTCTTGGGTGGATGCATTTACAACGTGGCTAATATCGCACCCCATAAAAAAAATACCTTCAATACCTGTTTCATTTTTAATGGCAGATGTTACCCATTGAATGGTGATTGGTAATGATGAATCTTGTTGAAAGCTTGAAGTTAATGGCATTGATGGGTTCAATAGCGTTTCTAACGACAACGCAATAGGTTCGAGCTCATGCTGTCTACAAACATCAAAATAATTTTTATTTAGGAATACCGCGGTAGATACATTGTATAAATCAAGAAATGCTTGATTGCACTGGATTACTTCACCTGTGTGAGTCATAAATAAAGCAGGATTTTGAACCCCACTTAAAAAGCGTGAGAGATAATCACTGTTCATACAGGCCATTACCTTCTAAGAGCGTTGGTTAATCACTATACCTGAGATTATGTAAGAGCATATTGATTTTTGCTTCTTGGTGTGAATTATAGCTAAAAATCATACAAATGTATTGGTTTTATGGATGAATCGTTTTTCCTTAGGAGGGGACGCACCATGATTGTACCAAAAAGAGGCTTGGTTTTTTGCATGGCTTTGAATGGGTTTTTGCACCTCACTCTCTAATTCTTGATAGGTTTGTAGAGTGCAGGTGTTTTTTTCATTGGGCTCAGGTTTTTCTGATATTTCATGCATGGATGCGCCTAGAACGCCATCGGTAACATACTGATAGCCATTTAAGCTCTGTATTTTGTCGTGGTTTAAAAGTGACATAACCTCGTCTTCAGCATCAAAAATATTATTGATTTTGCCAGGAAAAACATGAATAACACCTTCTTTTTCAAAAGTAATGGCCCCTCTAAACTCTTTTTTGGTTTTGAGTTTGGCTAAAACAGTACCTTTCCATCCGGTATAGGTAAAGCGCTCTTTGAATGCAGGCCAAAAGCGGCTCATTTCTTCTTCAGCAAATTTTTTTATCTTGCTTTCAACAAAGTCTTCATCCAGTTTGTCAAAAACATCATTGGCTTCTTGTGGTGTTGAATAAGAGCCCATAATGGTCCATTTTCCATGGGTCATGATATACGTATCATCGTATTCTCCACCCTTATGCTTATGTTCCTGATAGGGCATTAAACAAGGAAACCAGCCATCCATAACAATCATTGAAATGGGTTTGTCGCCAGGGTTGTTATCTTTATAAACCAATGCTAAGCAAGGCTGATATACCACATCTAGTTCAAAAGGAAAGCTTGGGTCATTTGGAAAAAATGACTGGTAGCTTGTTGCATTGATAACAATGTCAAACGCTTCGGTTGAATCAGCATTTGAAATCATTGTTTGTGAGCCTTGTCGTTCTATTTTTTGAACAGTGTAATTGCATCGCACTTTAATTTTGGCATCGCTTAAATAGCGCCTGAAAGCTTCTCGTAATCGTTCGCCTATAGCAAGGCTTGGTTCGTCCAGAGTAAAAGCACCTATTAAATTTTGATAGCCAAAGGCCTGGGTATCAATTTTACGACAGGTTGGGGACTCTTCACACACGCGTTTAAAGTGATCAAAACTTACTGTGGATGGTTCTCTGTTGGCATCCGATACGCCTAGTGCGTATATAGAGTGGAGATGTGGGACCAGTAACTCAGGATATGTTTCTACAAATCTTTCAAATCCTTTTCGACAATGTTTTCGTGTTTCTTCTGAACGCGGATAGTGTGGGCCAAGATGTAATCGAATACCAAATTTTCCAGATATTTGGCTGAAAATATCAGCATTTTTTTCAAAAATAATAACATTATGGCCTGCTTTTGCTAAAGCAATCCCAATGTGTGCACCATACCAGCCAGCTCCAATGATTCCGATTTTCAAACCATCTCCAGGCAATGGGATAAAGGGATATCCCTGACATTATTTTGGTGAAATATCTTACATGAATACTAATTAAATTACATGGTTTTTATTTTTTCTTTATTAGCATTTTTATTGTAGCGGTGATTTATGAAATATGCAGAGATACCAAACAAAATGGATCTCTAACATTCATAAAATAGCGCATCTAGGATGGGGTTGCAATTGGGGGGGTGCTTCTAGAAATAGTTTTGTTTTTGTGAGATGTTATTTGGGGCTGTTGACAATTTGGCGTTAAATATTCTAAAGCATCTACATACTGCGGACATTCCGCGTTACGTAGGACCTATAGAGTTAATTATCAACAGATTCTAAAGGAGCCACACTTAAAATAGACGATTAAAGGGAGTTTGACATATGGATACACTATTTTTAGCAACGGTAATGGGTTGGTATTTGGTGGTTATGAGTATTTTATTGTTCTTTCGACATGAACGCATAAAGCTTGTGATGGCCGATGTGATTTCACATCGCGATTTATTTTTTGTTATTGCTATCATTACTTTTATTCTCGGTTTGCTCATGGTGGTAAGCCATAACGTTTGGGTCATGGGCTGGCCTGTTTTTATCACGTTGTTATCTTGGCTTGTATTGATAAGCGGTGTTATCCGTCTATTTTTCCCTGAGATGGCCATGAAGACCGGTCGTTCTTTTTTGAAGCGCTCTTCTCACTTGCAAATTGCCGCTGTTTTGTTCTTTATTCTTGGTTTGTTTTTATTGCTTCATGTGTATCACACACATCTAATATAGTCCCAGTATAGAGCCGGCGCTGCTGGCTCTATACATCAAATTATTAAATTATTTTTTATAAACCTAACCACCGGATAAACCGATTCGTTGCTCTTAAGGTAATGGGCGGTTTTGATTCAAAACTAACGGTGTGGATGTTGCTAGGGCTAAGGGTATTGGGGCCGCTGGTATTTAGCTTTACCTCTTTTATTTTACCATAGGGCACAAAGTGCATCTCTGTAACATAGTAGCCCCGAACCATCTTAATGACAGGAATCACAAAATAAATGGTGTTTAAATCCTCTTTTGTAGGGCTAGTTACTACTCGTTTAAACTCCTCATTACTCAGGGCAATGTATTCGGTTTGGTTAATTTGGCGGCGGAGCATTCGCTCTACAGGGGCCTTGGTTTGAAGTATGCGAGTATAGTCGTCTGCTGACATGACAACGACGGCTTCATTTTCTTCTCGAGCATTATTTTTATTCATGTCTGCAAAAAGAATGGCTTCTCGTGACTCACTGTTTGGTGAGGGTATGGCTTCAGGTGCTGGTTTTCCGCCTTTTTTTAGCGGTGGAAAAACATGGCAATTGAGAAATTTTGATGCTGAAAACCAACGGTCACTTGGGTAATACACTACAAATATTGCGTCATCTTTAATGGTATCTATAATGGGTTGAGTTAAATTTTGTGGGAGAGCAGGGCAGCCCCAGCTCCGCCCAGCGCGGCCATATTTTTTAATGAAAGCTTCATCCACATACCACCCGCCGTGCATGACCACATATCGACTGGAGGCATTGTCATTAAAGCCATTTTCCAAGCCGGCTAACCTTAAAGATAGGCCATCACGACCATAATAGGTTTGCTCAGTTTTATAAACCCCCATGCTGGTGGCTTTACTGTCGTGTTTGTTGGAGAAGTAATTAGTAAACAAATCTCCCGATTTAATACCATGAGAAACATAGGTGTGGAACAGTAAGGTGCGTGTATTTAAATCAAAAACCCAAAGGCGCTTTTCACTGGAAGGCAATGAATAGTCAATGATGGTTAAAATATTGTTGTGCTGTACGTGGTAGGTATGTGAGCATTTTAGCGTTATTAATACTTTATTAATGACATCTTGCTGAAGAGTGCCTGCGTCCATCAGCATTTTTTTTATTTCATCGAATGGGGGCAGGCTTGGTTTTATATAACCATATTTAAGCCCCACAGTTGTTGTTATTTCATCAATAGGGAGTTGTTCTTTTTTATTGGATTCTTGTTTTTTTAAGCAATCCGAAACCGGGAGAGCAAAGCAGGTGGAAGTGACCGCAAATATCAATAGCCACTTTTTTCTCATGATATTATCCTTGAGTGTTAGTCTTATTTTTATTGTTCTGTCTTAATTAATATAGCTCAAGTTTAAAGAAAAGAGGGGGCTCTTCTTTTTGCTTGCTAAAGCGGTAAATCCTGATTTTTTATGGGTAGTTATCGTCTAAACAGTAATTAAACGACATTAATTACTGTTTTGGCAGTAAAAAAATATAATTTTAGTCTTGGAGCAGCTTGTTTTCCTATTATTTTATCGAAATTGCTGCTAAAACAGTAATATATAATTTTATTATGGTGAAGCATGACGACGGATAAAATTGCAAAATGGGTGCGCTACTATCGTAAGCAAAGTGGATTAACGCAGTTAGCATTGGCACGTCTTGCGGGTGTTGGGAAAACGGTTGTGTTTGATATTGAAAAGGGAAAAAAAACAGTGCAATTAAATACGTTATTAAGCGTATTGGATGTTTTAAACATACAAATCCAGTTGAAGCTTCCTTATCCTCCTCAAGAGGAGAAATAGAGCATGAGAAAAGCTCGTTTAAGGGTGAATGGTGAAGATGCGGCAATTTTTGAGGAGTTGGGTGGGGGTAAATACAAGGTGACTTACCATCCGCATTATAAAGGGAGCGCTGTGTCATTGACCATGCCTATACGAAACATGAGTTATGAGTACTCTCAGTTTCCTCCATTTTTTGAAGGGTTGCTCCCGGAAGGCGTCATGCTCGAGGCGTTATTGCGCAAATATAAATTGGATAAAACGGATTATTTTGGGCAGTTAATAAAAGTAGGTCACGATGTTGTGGGCGCTGTAAGCATAGAGGACTTAGAATGAGCCGATGCCCTATTACTTATGAAACCATTACTGATGGTCGTGCTTATTCGTCTCGAGGGTTGCGACTACTGTCTCCGCAATTGAAAGAACTACATTCACTAGACATGAGTGCCTCTGAGCAGCGTATGGAGGCAGTCGCACGCGTAGGTAAAATGTCTATTCAGGGTGTGCAAACAAAACTCAGTGCTCAATTGAACCTTAAGGCGGGGTGCTTTGATATTGTAGATCACAATGGTCATTTTATTTTAAAACCCCAAAGTGAATACTACCCTGAGTTACCAGAAAATGAAGCGCTTACCATGTCGCTAGCCAGGATGATTGGTATTGATGTACCTGTTCATGGTTTGGTGTATTCCAAAGACAATACCATGACGTATTTTATAAAACGCTTTGATAGGGTTGCTCACAATAAAAAATGTGCTTTAGAAGATTTTGCACAACTGTCTGAATTGGGGCGGGATACAAAATACAATAGTTCAATGGAAAAAGTGGCAGATATTATTACCCAATCCGGCTTTTGTAGTTTTCCTCGAATAGAGGCTGTGAAGTTATTTAAATTAACGGTGTTTAGTTTTCTTATTGGCAATGAGGACATGCATTTAAAAAATTTTTCTTTAATTACACAAGATAAAAAAGTACTGCTATCGCCGGCTTATGACTTATTGAACTCTACTATCGCTCAAATGAATACAAAAGAGGAGCTTGCTTTACCCTTGAACGGTAAGAAAAAAAACTTAAAAAAACGTGATTTTATTGAGTATTTTGCCATAGACCGACTGCAATTAAACCCCAAAGTTATTGCAGATGTATTGGGAGAGATAACGCTTGTAATTCCTGGGTGGATGGAGCTAATAGGACGAAGTTTTTTATCTGAAGTCATGCAAAAAAAATACATGGAGTTACTAACAGAACGAGCAGCACGTTTAGAGCTGATGTAACGCCTGGTTAATGGCTATCTGTTACGTGTATTGATTGAAAAATCCAAGAACAACGGCGCATGATCAGATACCTCGTCTTTTAATACACTAAATTGATTAACCTTGATCCCAGGTGAGGTAAGAATATAGTCAGCATATTTTTCTTCTTTTGTATAATAACGTGTACGCGTAGAAGACACATGGTGTGTTTTGATGAGGTTAATCATGTCTTGTTCAAGTATATCCATGCTCAGAGTGTCAGGTCTTAAATTAAAATCGCCACATAAAATGTTAGGGATATCAAGCGAGTCCATGAATGTTTTGATACGGCGTGATTGGGCTACTCTTTCTGGCGTATCTGTTTTCCCCATGCCATTCCACAAGCCATGCACATTTAAAATAGAAAACATTTGATCGTTTATTTTGCATTTCAACCATTGGAGATTTCTAGAATGGGTAGGACCGGTGCCTTTATAGTGCGGGTTTAAGTGAATACTTACTTCCCCTTCATTCAAAACATCCAAGTGACTTTTTATAAAAATGCCAATGCCGTAGGTGCTATTAACTACAGGCCTAAAAAACTGATTGTGGTGAGGAAGACGCTCAGCTAGTTCTGAAAAAATGTTTAAGTGTACATGCTTATCATCCGCAGAAATTTTATGAGGCGCCTTGTGATAGACTTCTTGGAGGCAAAAAATATCCGTCTCTTGATGTGCGCTTATAAATTTAAGTAGGGGAGCATAAACATGGCCGCCCCAAATGTTAAGGGTTATCAGTTTAATACCTTGCGGTTTTGAGGTGCTCATCTGCATGTTTAAATTATTCCTTCAATCCATCTTAAGTGGTGGGCGCTATCTTGCCTATAGCTTTCGCTTTAATCCCGCGGAGGTCATGATTTTGGTTGCAATTTCCTCAATGGAATAGCGGGTGGAATTAAGATAGGGTATATTTTCCTGTTGGTACATGGCTTCAACTTCACTGGTTTCTAGACGGCATTGATCGGCGGAAGCATATTGGCTGTTAGGTCGTCTCTCTGTACGGATATGTTGCAATCGTTCGGGGTCAATCGTTAAACCAAACAATTTTTTCTTATAAGGTTTTAATGCTTCTGGTAAACGAAAATCAGTGAGTTCATCATCTGTGAAAGGGTAGTTTGCAGCAAGAATTCCAAACTGCAATGCCATGTACAAGCAGCTCGGTGTTTTTCCACAGCGAGAGACACCAATCAAAATAATATCGGCCTTATTATAGTCTCGGGTTTTTATACCGTCGTCATGGTCAAGGGTATAATTAACCGCTTCAATGCGGTGATTATACAATTCGATATCGGCTACGCCGTGTGTGCGCCCTACAGTGTAAGATGATTTGGTATCGAGCTCTTGTTCAAGCGGCGCTAAAAAAGTACTGAACAAGTCAAAAATACACGCGTTAGATTGCTTAATATAGGTGCTGATTTCAGAATCGACCAACGTCATAAAAATAAGAGGTTTTATTCCTGTCTCTTCAAAACAGTCATTAACCTGGTTCATCAGCGCGGTGGCTTTTTCAACCGAGTCTAGATAGGGAATGGTTTGTTTTTCAAACGTGATGTTTTCAAACTGAGTCATTAAACTATTAGCCAACGACTCGGCGGTGATCCCTGTTCCATCTGAAATTATGAAAACAAAACGCTTCATCTGTGCTCCTTGATTGGCTCTATTCGTTTGCAGGAAAGAAAGTATAAGCGAATAGGTTGGTGGGCGTCGAGGCATGGATTTGAAATAGTGGTTTTGAAATTTGGCTCGCTTGGAAGAGCGTGGCTTTTCTGCTATGTTGAATAAAATCATAACGTTATACTGGGCTTTATCATGGAACAAGATAGGTATCAAAAAAACCACGTACTTTACATTATTGGATTGCTTTCTTTGGTAGCCAGTTTAAGTTTATTGGCATTTACCTTGTACATTCTTCCTTACTTAGTGTTTGGATGGCGTTATGATGCACCAGGGTTTATCCATCTATGGAAGGAGCTGCTTAGAGTAAGGTATCATTTCAGCCCAAGTGTGGCCTCTCAAATCATTGGCGTTCCATTTTTCTTGTTGACATTGTTGTTTGCTTTTATTGCTAATTTTGCTTCAAACCGCATGGACAATGAGATTTATAGCACAGAATTAACGATTGAAAATAAAGAGCAAAACACAAAAAAATCACCCAATGAATCAATAGCTTTGGTACTAAAAATATTACTGATTATCGTTTTGGTGTTTGTTGGCGCCGAATTATTTCATTGGTTAATCTATACTGAAGTTAGCCGTCCACAAAGATAATACAGTATAAGAGCCTCATCGTTGGGGCAGGGAGTTATTATGGGGTACTTAATTGATTTTAAAATAAATAGATTAATTAAAAAATTAAAAGCAATGCAGCAAAATCGCATTCATAACCAGCCTGGGGATGATGCGCTAAAAAAAGAAATGGCAGGCTACCAAACACTGGCTACTATTTATAAATCCTTAGAAGGCAAAAAAAACTATCCGTTTGCTCATGACATGAAGAACGAATGCTATCGTGCGGCAGCTAGCATTGATGATCCGGTGGCGCAGTACACCTTAGGAAAAAGCCTGCTGGATGAAGCAAAATTCAGGGAATCGTTGCAAACCAATGAGGTATTTGCAAACCCTAGCAACGAGCGACAAATGCATCAACTTTATGAAGAGGCGCATGCGTATTTGCTGGCGGCGGAGCAACTGAATAGCGTTGAAGCCAAACGATTGCATGGCCTTTGTTTTATCAATGGTTGGGGAGTGGCTCCTGATAAAAAGAAAGGATTTGAATTAATAGTAGACAGTATTGAACAAGAAAACAGTTGGGATAGGGTGCCTCAAATTTTTGCGAGCATTGGTCTAAACAAGCCTGAGTTTTTTTCAGCATTAACGCAGCATCGTAACAGTAAAACTTAAGCGTAAAACCCTAAGTACCAGTCAAGGATAGCCTTGCCATAGAAGAGGGTAATGAGGCCTGAAATGCATAAAAAAGGCCCAAAGGGAATTGGGGTTTCTTTGGTTTGACCCGTTGACTTTAAATAAACAACACCGGTGATGGCTCCCATGAGTGAGGAAAGAAGTAAAATGAAGGGCAATTGAGTCCAACCAAACCATGCGCCAAAGGCTGCAAGTAATTTAAAGTCGCCATTTCCCATGCCAATTTTTCCAGTTAATAAATAGAATAAATGAATAAATCCCCACAAGGCCAAATATGCGCTCACAGCCCCAAACACAGCATCTGATGGTGTAGTGAAGATAGATTGTGTGTTTACCATTAACCCTAACCATAGTAAGCAATAGGTTAAACCGTCTGGCAAAAGTTGATGTTGGATATCGATGACAAATAAGCAGATCAATAACCAAATAAAAAGCAGAATCGCAATTAATTGAATATTAAAACCAAAATGCAACGCCGCAAAAAGTGAAAGCCCCCCACAAATGGCTTCTATCAATGGGTAGCGCATAGGAATGCCAGTTTTACAATTCGAACAACGACCTTTCAACAGGCAGTAACTTAAAAGAGGAATATTGTGCCAAAAAGGAATAATGCTTTTGCATTGGGGGCAAAAAGAGCGTGGAAAAAACAAATTGATATGTGACGGCGTTACTTCTGGCAGCTCTAATAAGCTCCGGCATTGAGTCGTCCATTCAGCCTGTAACATTAATGGCAAGCGATAAATGATAACATTGAGTAGACTGCCAATGGCTAAAGCACACAAAAAGAAAAACACGTAAGCTGTTATAGGATAGAGTAAAACAAATTCATTGAGCATTATACCACCGAGCCAAGCTTGAATATCGGTAAATACATGGCTATTACTAAGCCACCCACTAATACGCCTAATATTGCCATGATCATAGGTTCTAATAAACTACTTAATGCATCCACTGCGTTATCAACGCCTTCTTCATAAAAATCAGCAACTTTTCCTAGCATCTGTTCCAATGTACCAGATTCTTCGCCAATGGCCACCATTTGTATGACCATGCTTGGGAATAATTTTGTATTATCCATTGCAACATTTAACTGTTGGCCACTTGATACTTCTTCACCAATTTTTTCAGTCGCTATAGCATATAAGATGTTACCCGTAGCACCACCTACGGCTTTTAGCGCTTCTATTAAAGGTAAGCCTGCTGCGAACGTGATTGACAATGTACGGGTAAATCGTGCAATAGCAGCTTGTTCAAGAATAGTCCCTATCACCGGAATTTTTAACATGAGCCGGTCAACGTTATGCGCAAAACGTTTTGAATGATTAAGTGCATAATTAAACCCATAAATAGCCCCAAAGACTGCACCAAAGATCAAGTACCAATAGGTCTCAAACCATTTAGACAACGTAATCACACCGCGGGTAAGAGCCGGTAAATCGGCTCCAAAACTTTGGAATAACGATTCAAATTGGGGAACCACAAAAATCAATAAACCAGCACTCACTATAAATGCTATTGCTAATACAGCCATTGGATAAGTCAGTGCTTTTTTAATTTTCTTTTTAATGGTTTCAACTTTTTCTTTATAGGTCGCTACTTTATCGAGCATCACATCTAAAGAACCAGATTTTTCACCGGCATCAACGAGATTACAAAAAAGATCGTTGAAAAAAACCGGGTGTTTACGTAAAGACTCAGCAAGGGTAGAACCTGATTCTACTTCTTTTTTAATGGTTTCAATAAGCTCTTTCATGCGTTGATTGGCTTGGCCTTTGGCGACAATATCGAACGATTGAATCAAAGGTATACCGGCTTCTATCATGGTTGCCATTTGACGACTGAAAACCGTGATGTCTTGGGCTTTGATTTTTTTATTTTTTCTATCAAAAAACGGCTTTCTTTTTTTAGTAATTTTATTGAGGGTAATGCCTTGACGTCGAAGTTCTATTTTGGCCACGGCAATATTGCGCGCTTCTATAATGCCATTAGAGATTTGTCCTGAACGGTTTAGTCCTTCCCATTGATATTTAACAAGTACGTCCGTATTTGTCATTGATGTTATTCAACCGTTACCCGATTGACCTCCTCTATTGTTGTGACACCTTCTTTCATTTTTTCAAGGCCCGCTTGATACACGGTTAGCATTCCTTCATTTTGAGCTTCTTTTAAAATATCCAGAGAGGTTCCGCCAGACATTATCATTTGACCTAAATTTTTAGACATGGGCATAACTTCAAATAAACCAATCCTGCCTTTATAGCCATTTGTGCATTGAGCGCAACCTTTGGCTTGGAAAAATTTAATGTTTTTGACATCCTCATCTGTAAACCCAAGCTCAATAAGACTTTTAGGCGTCATGTCTTCTCTGACTTCTTTGCAATGATCGCATAGTCGGCGTACGAGTCGCTGTGCAATGATAAGACTAACAGAGCTTGCGATATTGAAAGAAGGTACACCCATGTTGATAAGGCGTGTTAACGTTTCAGCCGCACTGTTGGTGTGGAGTGTGGATAAAACCAGATGGCCTGTTTGTGCGGCTTTCACAGCAATTTCTGCCGTTTCTAAGTCACGTATCTCACCCACCATGATAATATCCGGATCCTGGCGTAAAAATGAGCGCAACGTATCTGAAAATGTCAAACCTGCTTTGGGATTGATATTAACCTGATTAATGCCTGGGACTTTAATTTCAACGGGATCTTCAGCAGTAGAAATATTGCTTTCAATGGTGTTTAAGATATTCAAGGCGGTGTAGAGGGTTACCGTTTTACCACTACCAGTTGGCCCTGTAACCAATATCATTCCTTGGGGACGACTAATGGAATGAATAAAATGTTCTTTTTGGATAGGACTAAAGCCCAATGCTTCAATTCCAAGCTTTGTAGAACCTGGATCTAAAATACGCATAACTATTTTTTCGCCAGCAACCGTTGGGCAACTGCTCACCCTAAAATCAATGGATCGCGTGCGTGAGAGTTTCATTTTAAAGCGACCATCCTGAGGAATGCGACGCTCTGATATATCAAGGCTAGACATCACTTTAATGCGTGCCGCAATACGTGTGGAGAGGCTAACTGGAGGTGAGGCGACTTCATTTAGGAGGCCATCTTGACGATAGCGAATTCGGTATTCTCGTTCGTAAGGCTCAAAATGAATATCAGATACGCCTTTTTTTATCGCGTCAATTAATATGCGATTTACAAATTTAACAACAGGTGCGTCTTCACTTGATACAGCAGTGGGGTCTGTGTCCTTTTCCTCTTCATCAGCACTAAATTCCAGTTCATCTAAATCCTGTGATTCTTCAAAGTAATCCGATAAACCTTGGCTTTCTTTTTGATGCAATAATTTATCTATGAGGGAGTTTAATTTATCCGTTTCAACCACAAGTGGCGTGACAATCAACCCTGTATGGAATTGAATTTCTTTCAAGGATGATTGTTTACAAGGATCATCTGTTGCAATAAAAAGTTGCGAACCACGGTTAAATAACGGTACTAAATTATGGCGTCGTATTAATTTTTCACTGACAAGCGAGATAGGGAGAAGTTCTAAGTCAACACTTTCAAGGTCAATTAGAGATACGCCAAAACTTCTGGCAACAGCATGAGCGATTTTTTTTGCAGAAAGTATATTTTTAGTCACAAGGTATTGGAGCAAGCTTAACTTGTTTGTTAATGCAACCTGTTGGTACTGTAAGGTTTTTTCTTTATCCAGGAGCTTCTCATGAACTAACAGTTGAGAAATTCCTTGCAAACGATCTTCTTCCATAGAGGTCTTCATTGATTTCCATAAATATACGGTAACTATAGACAAAAAATTACAATAGTGCACTTATAATTAACATGTTTTTAATATTTATTTTTTCTCCAAGCCTGCTCTGTTATAGAAGATTCGTATGCTGAAAATATTAATCATATATTCATGTTGTAATGTAAATGTTGCTCTGTGTGGGGTCTTTTTTTGTGGTTGGTTGCTGACAAATACCACTGTGTGGTAAAAGAGAGTAGGTTTTATCGCTTGAGACAAATATCTTGCTCTTGGACGAACAAGTCACTAAATACAGTGCGTTGGATGCATGGTTCAAAACTGCACAGGGAAACTGTGTAGCGCAGGCCTTTTTTAATGAATTACAGCAGATTAATGGGCATTTGAAGGGCGAGCGTTTGCTTCAGCTTGGAACATGCGGTGAAAACCTATGGTTTTCATTATTCAAATTTCATTATAAATGGTTGGTGAACCCTTCTGTTGTGCCTAGGGTAACCACGTCTGTTAGCTCACTTACTTCATTGCCCTTTGAACGTGATAGCATGGATTGTATTATTGCACCGCTAAGTCTAGAGGCCTTTCCACAGGGTAAAAATCCTATAGATGAAATAGATAGAGTGTTAAAGCCCATGGGTTATGTCATTTTTTTTGGAATTAATCCCTGTAGTTTCTGGGGGGCGGCTTTAGCGTTACAACGTTTGAATTGCTTTGGTCATGCACCTGGTACATTAACCTCTTCTTTGTCATTAAAACGCACGATGTTACAGCGTGGTTATAAACAATGTGCCTTGAGCAGTTTTTATTATATACCGCCCATTGAAAGTCCGTTTTGGATGAAAAAACTAGAGTTTTTTAATGAAATGGGAAAAATGATTTGGCCATTTCCAGCAGGATTTTATTGTTTTATTGCACAAAAATACCAATATTCTCCGCCTCCTTTGCGGGTAGATGTAAGAACTAATGGATTTATAATCTCAACAAAGTCACCTTTACAGGCCATTACAAAATGGATTCACGATGATTAACTTTGTTCATGGTCGATTTTTTAAACACAATTCGTTTGAATATAGGGCATGGGTTTTTGTATACTAGCCATCTTTTCCAATGGGGTATTTTAAATGACCAATAAAACGCTGTATCGAGTTACTTTTGCATACCTTGAAGCGGTATATGAAGTATATGCACGAAAAGTAAGCGAAAGTGACATGTTTGGTTTTCTTGTGATTGAAGATATGGTTTTTGGTGAAAATACTTCATTGGTAGTAGACCCCTCAGAAGAGCGGCTAAAAGTAGAGTTTAGTGGGGTTAAACGCACGTTTGTTCCTATGCAGGCGGTTTTTAGAATAGATGAAGTCAGTAAGCGAGGGATTGCTAAAATTCGGGATAAATCAATTGATACGAATAAAGTATCGTTGTTTCCTGTGCCAGGAAAACCTAAAGAGTAACGTATATATTAATCCATCGAGCTAATAACATTAGGAAAACATATGTCAATTCCACAAGAAATTCAAAAAATATACGAAAATTCGACTCGTTTATTTTCGACAAAAGAGGTTGAAGCAGCGCTTGATAGGATGGCCACTAAGATTCATGAAGAATTAAAGGACACAAACCCTGTGATTTTATGTGTCATGGTGGGGGGGTTGGTGCCTTTAGGTAATTTATTACCTAGATTAGATTTTCCATTAGAGGTTGATTATGTACATGCTACTCGTTATCGAGGGGCAATTGAAGGTGGGGAGTTGCATTGGAAAGTGAGACCTAGCCTTGATCTAAATGGACGCACAGTGTTGGTTGTGGATGATATTTTAGATGGTGGAGTAACACTCGCAGCTATTCTCGATGAGGTGAAATCATTAGGTGCTGAGCGTGTCTATAGTGCGGTACTGGTCGATAAACACCATAAACGCGTGGACAATGGTTTGAAAAATGCAGATTTTGTTGGTTTAGAAGTAGATGATCATTATATTTTCGGTTATGGAATGGATTATAACGAATACCTACGCAATGCACCGGGGATATTTGTTGTGGCACCTGAGCATGAAAGATAATTGGTATGCATGGTTTCCTGTTTAAGATTTCTGCGCTAAAAGAGTTCTTGTTACAGGAAACTGATTAAGGGCTTGGCCAATTTGTTTGTACAGCTCCGGGAGCCAACGCGGTTGTGCAAATGTAGATGTTGCAGGTTTGGATTGTCTTAAATCGTTTGGGGCTATGATCATTTGAACATGGCTCAGTCCCACACGATGCACCAGTAAAAAAAGTTGATCAATAGCTTTATCACCCACGGCGAGGCAGCCTACGGATAAAGACTTCCCATGCAAGAAAATATTACTTCCCAAATTACGTCGCCCATCTTTACTGGCCTGTAGGCGGTCAAAACTGTTAGGGTAATTTATCATCATGGATAAATGCATGGAGCTAAATGGGTTTAACGTTGTTAGTCGATAAACGCCTTCAGGGATTTGGCGGTCATGTTCTTTAAGTTTAGGGCCTAAACGCCCACTAAATGCCGTCAATGGGTAAGTATAAATATATTGCCATGCTTGGTGGTCTTCATCTTGGGCCCAGAGTTGTATTTCACGTTCTTGTTTAAACGCGAGCAGAGCAATTTCCTGCGGGGGGTAGTTTACACCTGCTTTTGCGAATAATTTAATTAACTGGGGCTCCATTTGTAAGCCATAGCGCGAAATAGCGTGTTCCACTGCTTTGTCCCAATTTAACTTAGGAGCCATTGCATGCAGAGGGACAAAGCTTATTAATGATAAAGTCAGGATAAATAAACGCATCGTTAGTTAAATTCTTTTATTTTCACCAATGGTAACAAAAATCATGTAATGGCACAATTTGCAACCAAAATTACAGGAAAAACACATCTAATTTTTAAGCACAAAAATCCTCATACTCGCCTATGTACCGTGTTATACGCACAGTACCCATACGATATTTCATGAGTATCGTACTGGATTCCACGCATAAAGTGCGGAAAGTGGGGGATTTGAATTTATGATGTGCGTTTGGATGCATTTACCCGAAGCGAAATTAGGATGGAAATTTTGGATGAGTCCTATAAGCCATCCCATGATTATTATTTATCAGGGGTGTTAAATTTAGCCTTGAGGTCTTGCCCCAATTGATTTAACAAAAATTGAGGTGAAACATCCAAGGTACCCATTGATGGGATAAGGCCATAATAATTAGGGCACAAATATCCGATTTTCCCTTCCGGATCTACTTTATAAAACACATAGCTATAATGGCAATATGGCAGTTTGGTAAAGGTGGCGACCTGCATAAGCGGTGTGCCAGGGTTTCGATGTTCGATAAAATAGGCATTCATCCATAGGTTTATTCCTAAAACTACACTGCCCAAAATAAGGATGCCACTGATCATTGCCTTGATATACCGGATATGTTTACCTTCAAATAAAGGCAGTTTATAAAATAAGGCCAATAATGTCGTTATCAAAACGAGCAGATTCACGGTGTATATTGCCGCATTTGTATAGTTGAAATAGGTGCCCAATATTTCACCACCAGCGGTTTGGTAATGAAGAAGAAGTGCGATGACACTTAACCAAAGGGCCGAAATAAAATAGTTAACACGTTCCTTTTTTATACCAATGATTAGTAAAACGATAGCCAGTAATGGCAGCCAATCATAAAGTAAATTAAATAAAGTATTCATTATATTTTCCTCACAACAACCTCAAAAAATTCATTTTATATGAGTCCCATGACGATGTCGCTAAAAAGCTTAAAAACGTTCGGGCAAACGCATCTGATTTTTGAGCACAGAATATCCCATATTCCATTACTTACTGTGCTTTATACACGGTATCCATATGATTTCGCATCAAGATCGTTACTGGATTATGTGTATAAAGCGCGGAAAATAGGTGATTTGGTTTTATAATGCGCTTTTGGGCGCATTTCCCCTGTTGAAAACGCTTGTTTTCGTTCTGGGGATCATGAATTTTATTATTATCTTAAATGATCAGTTGAAAATGTATCCTGCAATTAATCCTGCGATTAAACCAAAAAGATGCCCCTCCCAGGAAACCCCTTTTTTACCAGGAAAAACCCCTAAGAAAATCCCTGCAAAATAATAAAGACTGAGCACGCCAAGAATAATGGTGGTAAGGCTCGCGTCCCGATAAATGCCGCTAACCAATAATGCCCAATAACCCGTAATCACAGCGCTGGCACCAACATGAAGGCCAGATTTTCCAAAACACCATATTAAAAACCCACTAAGCAGTGTAATAAAAAGCGTTACTTCTAAAAAATAAGGGAAGCCATGAATTAGAAGAAAATTGCTCAAAACCAACAATGGAATGGAGTTAAAAAAAAGATGGTTAAAACTAACATGAAGCAGAGGTGCACAAAGAATGCCTGGTATTCCTAACAAATGTCTTGGCATGATTCCTAAATATAAAAGACGCCCACCTGCTAATTTGTTGATGAGAAAGACGAGCCAGGGTACAAGTACAATGATTTCTAAATAAGACGCATTGGCTTTTGTTTGGTTAATAATCTCTGAAAGGCTTGTGGTTAATTGCAGAAGCATGATATGGGTCCTCAATCAATGTGAGTAATTTTACTCGTTAAATAACCCTTTGCTAGACGTACCTCGATGACATCACCAGGCTTGACGTCTGTACTATTCGATATTACGTGCTGATTAAATGTGGCTATGGCATATCCTCTGTCCAATGTAGCAAGGGGGCTAACAGCGTGTAAGGTAGCTAATTGATGAGTAAAGTTTTGCTTAATGTGATTTAATTTAAACCTCAACAATTTGATCATGTCATGTTGCAGATGCTGCACTTGTTGGATTCTTTGTTGCACTAAAAGGGCCGGGTTTTTGATATCTATGCGTCCTTCAATTTGATGAAGCTCATGGCGCTTTTGGGTTAACAAATGAAGCACTCCATGCTGTAAGTGGCTTCTTAGAAAATCCAAGGATTGCCAATGCGTACGGATTAACTGTTTCGGCGAGGATAATTTATGAGCTTCATGTTGAAGCAATAATGTTTGATGACGTATGATGCGCTTGATTTTTGCATGCAATTCAGCTTCATACCCTTTTATAAGCGTTATTAAATCAGGCCCATTTGGACTAACCGTTTCAGCTGCTGCTGTGGGTGTTGCAGCCCTAACATCTGCCACAAAATCAGCAATGGTAAAATCCGTTTCATGCCCAATGCCACTGACGATGGGGATCGTGCTTTGAGCTATCGCATGAGCTAATTGCTCGTCGTTAAACGCCCATAGATCTTCAATGCTCCCACCGCCTCTTGCTAAAATAAGCACATCAGGACGCGCATCCTGATGTGCGCGATGAATTGCCATGATGAGTTGTTGAGCTGCTAGTTTGCCTTGTACGTCTGTTGCAAAAACCAGAAGAGGCGCCACGGGATAGCGTCGTTTTAAGGTAATTAAAATGTCTCGCAAGGCCGCGCCACTTGCTGAAGTAATAATGCCAATACATTTAGGGAATAACGGCAATGTTTTTTTACGTGCAGCGTCAAAGAGTCCTAGGGCTGCTAATTTTACCTTAAGGAGTTCAAATTGCCGGTATAGATTGCCTTCGCCGGCGCTACTCAGTTGTTCTACAATCAGCTGGTAATCCCCTCGTGCCTCATATAAACTTAGTGTGCCGCCAATAAGCACTTGTTGTCCATTTTCTAGTCTGATAAAATCGGACTCAGCATGACGATTGCGAAAATAAACGCAACGTATCTGTGCTGATGCATCTTTCAAGGTGAAATAAAAATGCCCGGACGCAGGTTTGCTTAAATTGGATATTTCCCCTTCAACATTGACGGTGCCCATTTCATGCTCAAGCCAAGAGCGAACCTGACGGTTAAGTTGGCTGACGGAAAGAATGGGAGGTGGTGTTGTCATGATGTAGCAACGAATTGATGGGGCCATGGGTGATGTTATCAAATCTTCGTGTGAATTTCATATTTAAAGAGTGATAACCTCAATGCTTCAGCATACTGGATGCATGCAAACTCAGCTCTTATCATTTCAAGATGTTCATAATGGATCATTACCTACCAAGGATTATTATTTAACCATAGGCTAATAACTATGTACGCAAAAATTTATCCGAATCTATTTTCCCTCTATCAGCAATTTGATAATTTTGAAGTGATTGTCAAAAGCATCGAGCAACATTTTGGACATTTATTCCAATTAGATGTACTCGATAGTGAGTCTAAAAAAGGTAGTCAAGGTAGTTATGCGGTTTTATTTAAGCGTTGTATAGATAAATTAGAAGGCCTCTATACGGTAGGTGAGGTGGTTGAAAGGCTTTGTGAGGTATTGCAAGAAAATAAGGAAATTAAAGCATCCTTATTAAAAGAATTTATTTTTGTTCCATCAGTTGGTCAACGGGAGTCTAACCAATTAGGCTTTTTAGAAAAACTGGCGACCGAAACGTTGAACATGGCTGAGCCTGTAACGTTTGTCGATATGTTGCGAGTTCTAAATGGCTTGACTAACTTAACGGATAAAAAAGCTATTCCATCGGTATATGTGGTTGATTTAAGTCATGCTGCCTATTTACCTATGGATAAAATAAAAAAGTCACATCAAGCGCTGTTGATTAATTTTAATCGTGATGTGAAAGAGGTGGCTAAGTGGGGTGTTGTGGATTTAAGAGCACAGCCGAATCTTCGATTATTTTGTGAAACCCCTTTAACGGAACCTGAGAAAAAGCGTTTGGAAGAATGCCTTCAGATAACAGTGCCTATTGAATACTTAGGTGCAGAGGCCAATCATCTACCTTCTACAGGGTACACGGCTATCTCATGGCTCGATAATAATATAACTAAAGCGTGGACTTTTGATCTCGCTGGTGATTTTGCCGCGTTAATGAAAGCGTATGCTTTTGTGCAGTTGGGTGGAGATGTGCATAGCCTTATCTACACGCTCAAACATGATGAGGTTAACATATTTTGCAAGCCTTCTTTTTATCACATTGCCTCATCAAGGTTTACTGATTTTAATAATGTTAGAGGGATTGCCACAAATGAGTTTGAGGGTGGGCGTGCTTTAACCCTCATTGCTGCAGCAGCAATGTTAGGTCAAATACGTGAAGATCATTTTAGACCTGGCGATGTCAGCGCTGTCGTTAAGATATATCATCGATATGGGTTATCAAACCAATCCATTAAAAAATATTTTTGTGAGGCCTTTAAAACGTTGCCGCCTGCTTTTAGCGCTACAATGTCACGTCATGACTCACCAAAATTACTGACAGAGTCTGATAAAGAAATATTCTTAAACGTTCCCTCTGAGATCGATGTACGTGCCTTGAACCATACTCATATAACAGTTTGTAGGGAAAGGGGTACATACGATAAATGGTTGATGGACTTACCAACCCTTGTACCGCGCAGTAAAAATAATTCACAAGAATATGTTGCTGTCCTGTTGGTTTATACCTTACTCCGTGCTAAAGCAAAAAAACGAGTCATTGGTATTCATTTGCCTTCTCATTTTCAAATAAATGAGGAGGAGATAAGGAGCATTTCAGACATTCTTAAGGAAAATGCTTATATCACTGAATTTAAAATCAATGACAATGCTTCCCTTAAAACTATTTATAGCCAGCTTGTTCCTACTTTTGCGCGTAATCGATGGTTAATGGAGAAGGGCTATCGGCCCCCAATGATTGATAATTACTGGAAGCAAGCAGCGCGTTTTTGGATGCTGCATTTGAAAGAACATCCCCAGGTTTTGGAGCCTTTAGACGATCACGCATTTTTTAAACGTTGTGTGCTTGAAATGGGAATTCAAGGCTTGAACGCTGTATTGGCCTACTTAAGAGATGATGGTGTAAGAGAGCAGCTGGAAGTGATTTATGGGAATCAGAATCCTTCTTTTTATGCGGCATGCATGCCTAAAGACATCAAAGACTATTTGTCCACGTTGATTGCTTATCTACGTCAACCAGAGTCTTATTTTCCTTTTAATGAATTTGGCATTTCATACCAGCCAGGGAATGATGGTTTATTCATTGAACTGTTGGGCCAAATTAATCAATTGCAGCGTTTTGAAAAAATCACACTTACCGATTTTCTTCAATCAAGTGTTGATAACTGTCAGTTATTTCTTAAAGCTTTAATTCAACATGCAGATGAAAAAAATTGGGTGGGATTGGTCATCATCCCCGAGCTTGAAGACAAGACCAACACCACCAAAGCGTTGGTGGTGTTACGTGAAATGTATGGTTTTTTAAACGACGTTATGCTTAGAAACCGTCATGAGCTTTCCAACCACAATTTACTGACGCGTATAGAGGATATTAGTAATTTTGAGGCAGACTTAAGCGTAGTCGATGCTCTAAAACCTTCGCCTAAGAGTGTTTTGGTCAGTGATAGTGATGATAATGTTACGTTAGATGCAGCATTGGCTAACATTGGTCGTGAATCATGGCCATTGAGAAAAGGCAATTTTGGTCAAATGCAAATTCAGCAACAAGAACAAATTGAACAAATGCGCCAAATTCAGCAAGAGCAACAACAAGTTACGTTAAATAATCATGAGGAAGCTGTAGCTGAAGAGCTGGTTGATTACAAAAATATCGATCGATTGTTGGGTAAATTTTATCAGAAATTTGGTCGGGAAAATAAAGTATGGAGACAGAGTGCTTCATTAAAGTCATCGGAAGAATCAGATCTACAAGGTTTTTTTCACACATGGATCAGTGCTAATCCGTTGATAGGTGCACCTCAAGTTATTCGGAAAATGACTCAAGACGCTGCAAAAATGTTGGTTCGAAAGCATCGTCTGCTTGCTTCGGGTCTTGCTATAGAGCATTTGCCCAAGGGGTTTTATACCCAGCGCTCTAAAGATGGGGACATGATTTTATGTTATAGCGCTGATCAAGGTTATGTAAGTGCCCCCACAGCGTTGACTTTGTCCCTTGATGTTCAAATTCCAGAAGCACATGCCTGGAGTGGCGATTTCCGACAGTTGGATTTGCCAAGGTACAAGACGCGAACGGCCGCCTTGGACAGTATTGATTGGCATTACATTATTCTTTTTTCACAACTACAACCTGTTCGAGATTATACTGAGGATTTTAAAGAATTTTGTCGAGTTAATCGTCTTGACGAACGGACTTTGCCGTATAAAGATAAATGCATTCGATTCTGGCCTATTTTTTTGCAGGTTTGGCAGTACAAAGGCATGGATGGATTAACCCCCTTCTTTGAAAAAAAAGAAATTGAACTGCGCTTAAATATTAAAGATGCGAGCAAGTTGTTATTAAAAAATCAATCAGCTGAACTTAGCGCATGGTATTTAGAACAGAGCATCACTGAAGCAAGCTTTTCTGCCTTAGGACAGGTGTTTCATTGGTTTGGTGATAAAGGTTTACAGCTTTTTCTAGCAAAGCTTCGTCAAATTCAAATGGCATTAGGGGAGGAATTTTTCAATCATTTTAATACGTGTATTTTACAACGCACGGCTAATTTCAATTGTTTTATCACCGAAAAGTTTTTCTCTACCATGGATGAAATGATCCGTACGTTAAGGCCCAGAGATTCAGAACATAAACGCCAATTATGGAGCGCTCTTCTGTCTAAACATATGGATGCTGTTGGTTGGGACAATATTGATACATTGTGGCATGGCTTTGCTTTATTTCTACAAGATATAGACCAGCTGGGTCTAGAGCTTTTTGGTCATGAGTTTGACGAAATACCTCCAGAAAACATGTTGGTGTGTATGGATAGAATTCTTGCAAGCTTAAAATCTATTCCTGATGAGTCGTTGCAACAACGGTTCCTAAACCAATTACCACGTATAGATAGAACGCATGGCGGTGTGCATTATGCATTGCAGTATGAAGGGTTTAAGTTTTTTGAGAGTGAGCTTGAGCTCACGGGTTTTAACCATGGTTCACCCACCTATGCTCCTGATTTGAAGTTCTTATATCAATGGAATGCTCCTGATGTGGCCCTTAAAATGAAGCGCTCTATTGCGTGTCAACGGCAATTTACACATGAAAACTATCCCATTTTGATACAACAGTTAGGTAATTGTGAGCTTGCTTCAAAGCACGCATTAATGTGGTTGTTACACACAGAGCATCATGATTTGTCTATCCAGGAATCAATTCAAGCATTGCGTGCTCTTCCCCCACGTTTTCAAGGGATGGTGGCAGAACATTTACACAATGCTGTTGAGTGTCTTGATAATCGCCAAATCAAGGTAAGTTTTGTAGCGATGCAAGCTTTCGCAACGTATTTAACTGAAAACTCAGGTTCTACTGTACAAGATTTGTTTGAAAATTATCAACAAGGAACGGTCTTAGAGGTAATTAGTCTTTTACATGGGGCAAAACGTTGGAGTAATAACTCCATTGCACAACTCTTAAAATTGCTAAGAGATGGCACAAAATCACCAAATTATTGGCGCTGTGAGGGTTATAAATTAGCGACGCTCTTTGGTGTTGATACTTCTGACGGATTAAAAATGTTTTTTAAAGCGACAGAGGGGCTATTGGAGGTTGTTAAAGCTGAGCTTCGTTTATTAATAACACAGTTGCTTTCTATTGATTTTGCAGCGAGCGATCTCCAGGCATTAACGTCTCCATCAAATTGGAAAGATTTATTGGTGGCAATTGCTGAGATGAAGCAGCACCCTGCAAATACGGGCATTTACCGTGTTCAGTTGATGGAGAAATTGATTGCGCGAAATTTAAGCTTTAAATATTCAAAAACAGGCGCATTTCGTGCGTTAACAACTAAAGCCGCAGATGCGCCAGCAGGGCTCGGTTTTTTTGTTGATCATGAAGAGCGACTTTGGAATTTTATGAAAGCCCATCTTGCGATTCCGAGCACAGCTCCAGCACAAGATGCATTGCAACCCATCGTTCGCTTTTTAAAAAGGCTTCAATTAAACAGGACTTACTTAAATGAAATTGAGCCGTTGCTTGCCTCTTTAGAGAAGACACCCAATAGCCATTATTGGAGTGCGCACTATTTTTATCAGCTTCTTCAGGCCTTACAGCCTAAAAATGAGCAAACATCATTTCCTATTTCTTTGCTGAAAGTGATTTTGCAAGAGGAGATGATTAGCGCAAAACCCCTTGATAATGTTACAGAAGCGTTTCCTGCTGGTTTGGTAGGTCCTCTCCAAGTTATTCTTCAAAATACGGTCTTTGATAGACCTCAACAAGCATTGTTATGCCAAATTGCTTTGCGTGAGTTTAATTGGATGGGTTCTGTCGCATTGATGCAACAAATCATAGCGACGCTATCCTTAAGCGAGCATGCTATGAGCCGGGACTATGCGTTAAATATTCTCACTCGTAGTAAGAGTCATGATGATTTAGCAAAGTGTTTTGAAGATTGTCAGTGGTTACTAAAACGTTCGTCATCTCACGAGGTGATTAATTCTGTATGGACAAAGAGCGCAGCACTTTGGTTGAAGGCCATTAGTGTTTCACCACGTGAAAAAGATTTATTTTTAAACATCAAGTCCCAATTCAGAGATGCGCTTGAAAGACAATCCCTCATTCTGCATATCATGGCATGGAGTACTTTATCTACCGGGCTTAAATCTTCACAAGTCCAAAAGCATGAACTTTCAACAAAAGCAATAAAGCTTGCTCAGCGTTTAGGGGAGATGCCTATTGATGAGTTGGTGGCGCTTGCACATTGCTACCCAAAACAGCCATCGCCTGGTGCCGATGATATCCTTCGTATGTTGAAAGCGCATCATGATGATAAGCAAACGTCTTGGTCTACAAAACTGAACACCTTTTTGCAACGGCCTTATCCTGAAGCGCGTGCCGATTATGCTGTGGTTGCGGCAACGCGAGAAGCTGATTTAAGACGATTAATAACAGCAACTCAAGTGAGCAACGGGAACCATCGTGAAGGTATTTCAACCAAAAATACAGCCGAACTGACACTTGTATTTGTGCATTTAAAGCAATTGGAATGTGGCCAGGAAACGATACGTGGTTTAGATAAGCCCATCGTCGAAATGAGCCAAGCAGAGCTTTCCGATGCATTTTATACGTTATCTAGGCAAAGCCTCGATGCCACTAACAATGCATTAATTCGTGCCGAACTTTGGGCTGTATTGTTTGAAGTCATGGGGCGTACCACACGAAAATACCCACATTTAGCGCAACAATTTGCACTGATAGCCAATGATATGTGCATTGATGCCCCGTCACGGGTCTTGCGACTTGCTACGGGTGAGGGCAAAAGCCATTTTGTGGCGGTGCGTGCAGCAAGGCATGCCGGTTGTGGCAAGATTGTTGATGTTTGTACGGCGAAACGTACTTTAGCTGAGCGTGATCTCCTTGATGATTATGAGAATTTTTATCATTATTTAGGCATAAAGACAGCCTATATCCATCCAAAGTCTTCTCATGCTGATTATATGGATAGTCAAATTCACTATTCCACCATGGGTGATCTATCGCTGTTCTTAGACGACCAAAGTTATACAGGACAACCCATTGTTATCCCACGAGACAAGCGCGTTCTTTTAATGGACGAGTTCGACTTTATTCGGTATGAAGAAGGTCGAAAAACGGAGTATAACTATGCTCGACCGACAGGTAAAACACCTAAGCAAATGACATGGTTTTATCAATTTATTAATGCATTTTACTCACAGAACAGTGAGCGTATTATTTCAGAGGATAAAGGCAACATTACCCGGCATTTATTACACCAATTTGCAACGGCGTTGAAAAATGAGGTTTCTGATAATGAGGAAAAAGAGGGGCTCATCAAACAAATACTTAGAGATCCTCTTCAGTTAGTGCAATGGCTGCAATCAGCTCATGAAGCACATGAACTTCAATGGGGTGTCAATTTTACGGTGCGAGAGGAAAACATTGTCGTTGGTGATGAAATTTATCCTATGCGGGAAATTATTCCTTTATCGACAGACAATCAACCCATGGCTGGCTCCTCATTTAGCCAAGGGGTTCATCAATTAACGGCTGTGAGGTTAAACACACAAGCGAACCAGAAGCATCAGGCTCAAAATTTTCATATTCATCCTGAAAGCATCATTATCAGCTCACAAGTTGCCGCTCAGCGGATGCAAGAGTTGTGGGGTGAATGGGAAGGTTTTTCAGGCACTATTTCACCGGCACAAGCAACTGCTTTATACAATGAGCAGCGGACTCAAGTGTTGCATGTTCCAACCAATCAACGGGATTTACGCGATTGGCATAAGGCCGTCTTTTATAGAAACGAACATGACCGGCTTAATGCATTGGTGGTTCAAATTCGTCAATGCATGTCTCAAAACCAATCCATTCTTTTTTCTTGTAAAAATGATCAGCAAGTTACTCAGTTGAAGGAACATTTAACGAAGGCGTTGACCAAGGATGAGCTGAAAAACTTTATTTTCTTTACCAATGAAGAACATCGGGCAGCTAGCGATGTGTTGGAAGAAAAGCGTGAAAAAGAAAATCGCCACGGTGGAAAAAAACAAAATGGTATTTGTTTAGTGGCCTCGGGTTTTGGCCGTGGAGACAATGTGGATGTTGAAGCTGTGTTCTTGTTTAATGTCAATGATATCAATGACTTGTTACAGAAAGGCGGACGTACGGCACGTAATGGTGCGGCGGGTGAGGTGTTTCAATTTTATCTTGGCGCTGAACTTAAACTTGAGGAAAAAGCGCTTCAGGCGACGCTTAAAGACATGTCTATTGCAGTACCTAAGGCCCTTGAGGCAGTACCCGGAGAGAGTGAACAAGAAAAGACGTTTGAACGGGTGATGTTGTTACGTGAGTATGTGTTTAGTTTACAAAATGAAGCGCATCAAGGGTATCATCAAGCTATTGCTGAATATTCGGCCTGGGGCATGCATTGCTTGGGACAACTGGATGACCTGGAGCAGCGTTCTTCTTTAATGACGCTCTTTAGTCATCAATTAAAACACTTGGAAAAACGCTGGATTGATATTTCAAGTGAGCAGGGTTCCAATAATCAGGAAAAAATAGAAAAAATTAGACAAGTGCTAGTATCAAAAACTCAGGATTTTTCACGTGGCTACACAGAAATAATTGGACATGATGTCACCCCTGCATTCCAATTATCTTGTGCTCAAAAAGTTTCTATTGAATTGGTTGTGGTGACACCACCGAATCCAAGTGAAGTCGATGTAGCTGTTGCCTCAATTTGCAGTGCATTAGCCCGTTTTCATGATTTAAAGTTAAGCAATGCAAATGTGAACGCTATGCCGAAGTGGTTAGATGTGTTGGCGACAAATAAAGAGAGGTTACAACAATTTGCGAATGGAATAAGCAAGTACGATTCAGCACATAAAGTTGCAGGTGCGTTATATATTGCTTCAGAGCAAGTGCGTGCACCTTCTGAACTGTGGCAGAACCTTCGCATTAATGGCATGCATAAAGATGGTGCGCAGGGAATTTTGACAGGGGTCTCCGATGCGGTGCGAATATCGTTTGATGATGCAATGAATGGGTTGCTGCCCTCACTTCAAACTCAAACCATAACCTATTTACAGAGGCCTAGGTTAATATCCTATGAACAGTCTATCTCTTCTATATGGCCGGTTTTGAACTACTTAGCAACGTTTGATCCCCATGCTCAACATCATTTTGGGTATGATTACCTTGCAAGTCTTGATAGGCTCATAAACGAGACATTTCCTAAGATGACGCGCTCAGACGTATTGTCTCTGAGATTAACCAACATGCCAGTAATGAGTTTGTCCTACTTGGATGGTTTATGGGGAATTGCTATGCGCTACACCTCAAATGCCGAGGACTTAAACAGCGTGTTGCAAATGCTTGCGCGTGCAGTAGCGGTGGAGCCTGAAAGCCGTTTTCGAATGCTGACAAAATGGGAGCCTTTAGTAAAAGATTTACCAAAAGCGCGCGCTTTGTCATTTTTGAAACATTTTTGTAATCTGATGACGCAATTTGTGGAGGGAATGGATTGGGATGTTTTTGAGGCTTTACTGAGTCAAACGCATGAGTGGTGGAACAAAGGTGGTGAGCATGATTATCAGGATGACATGCTTAAACTCTGGGAAAATCTTGATGGTTCTAATGAAAACATACATGCTTTGAGTAATTTTATTAAATGGGCCATGTCACAGGGTGGTAAATCATGGTTCCAATTGGTGACGATTAGTCTCTCTATAGCGCCTAAGGTATTATCAGCCCATACAGAACAGCTTAAAATACTCTGGACAGAAGTGCTTAATATAGAGCCGATTAAGAAACATCAAAAAATAGTTCAATTTAAGCTGTGCAGTGATGCATTGATGGCTTTTTATAACATCACGGCAACCCTTGAGAAGAACACCCAACTAAAACTGTTGACTCAAATATTGGCACTTGAAGCGCCACAATTTAAGTGCATGCTGATGTTTGTACATCATAATAGAGAGGCTTTTGCTGAAAACACGAACGTGTTAGCCGCTATTTTGGATTACATGTGTATTCCTCGCAACCATTTGCCGAGGATGGAGCAATTAAGTCAGTTATTACTGCGGTCTATTGAATATAAAAATGACTATCCAGATGGTAGTGACTACTTGATACACATTCTAGGTGGAGTGCGTTTGCGCTTAGTGAACATCACGGATGAAAAATTCGAAATGTTGATGGCAGTTATGCACGACAACCTGGAGACCATCCTTAAGCACCGTGAGCTATTGCCTGTGATATTGTCTTATGTATGTGATGACAGAATACCCTTGAAACGTGCTCAATTATTAAACATTATTTTGCTTCACTGCATAAAATATACAGAGTCTCATCCTAGTCTTACCTTTGAAGATTTATTGGTGGGTATTTCGCGTTTTAAATATAAAAGTGAAGCTGAGTTAACGATATTAATAGCCATGTTGACGGAGTGCCCAGAGCAGACGGTTGAGCCTTTGTTTGACGGTGCAGTGTCTCACCTTGCAACACTATCGGAGCCGGTTCGCGAGCTGAGGAAAAAAATTATTCGGCATTTTTATAGCGTTGCTAAAGCCCAAAAAGGTGTACCGGCTGATATGTTCAGGATCGAGGCGATTCAATCTTGGTTTGCAGATACCCTCCCCGAGGGACGGCAACAGCGTACTACTTTAATGTATTTGTTGCATCATGATGTGATGACAACAGGCAATGCTAATAATTCTGCCTATGCACATCATGATTATCAATGGAGTGACGCTACAAATCAGGCGTTCTTAACACTTGGATTTGAATGTTACGTTCAGCATACAAAGTCTATTTTAGAAACGAAAGTGCCTAAGACGGGGTTTGAGAAAGTCCGTGATTTAACTGTTGTTCAGCAAACGTCATTATTGCAACTTGCTGATGAAATGGCTTGTATTGGTAAACCCCGACCGGGTTTTTTGGGGTCTGCATCATCGCTTGGTCACCTTGAAGTTGAAATGCGTT
The DNA here is from genome assembly GCA_964442495.1 of uncultured Legionella sp. GTDB lineage: Bacteria > Pseudomonadota > Gammaproteobacteria > Legionellales > Legionellaceae > CAYTZN01. The sequence goes on from CAYTZN010000001.1 coordinate 41,873, forward strand.
CACTGATTAAAAAATACGATGCAAGTTGGTTTAAATCGCGGGACCGTCAAGTGCAATGGGCGGCGTTTAAGTCCAATATCCAACAGGTTGCATCAACTTGCCCTGCGGGTAAAACCGCCTATGAGGCGGTATTCGAAGCACTCAGTCAGGCAAAAACTGAGGCCATTAAAAGCGATTGGCTTTATGACAATAAGCACTCGGCCAAAATGAATCGTGGTGGAAGCAGTCGTTACTATACAACCTTGAATAAAATGCAAGACATGGTGCTGCGCCATTGGGCTACCGATACGCCTGCTTTACAGAGTTTGCAGGTATATCAGCAAGTTAGCAAAAATGAGCTAATGACACTTATCCCGTTTTTTGATAATAGGCTTTGTGAATATAATACTACCAAATATTTAAAGGCCACACCGTATGGATGGCAAGAAAAGAGTCCGTTTGGTTCTCATAAAGACAGGGATGCTATCCGACAATTAATGGGTGTATTGCATGCTTTTAAAGCGAGTGAAAAAAATGCAACTCATCTTGACGGTTTAATCGTCGAGATGAAGGCTACATTCAAAGCACTTCCCGGTCATTTAAAAACATTGGCGAAAGAAGTGTTATCAAGAGGTGAGGCTTGGAAAGAGCATTTGTCTCGCCTTGAGGAAAGACAGCGTTTAGACTTTGATACTCTTGGTATGGGGTCTCGTTAGGACTGGTGAGCTTGGCTAAATTAAATTACAATGGGCCCATTCCATGATGGGCTCATCATGCTTTATTAGTTAAATCACATCCGTCTATTATCCTTATGGCTGTCCATTGTCCCGTCCTTTGCAAAGGAGATATTTGCAATAATGAGTATTGAAAAAGTTGTTATTATCATTCCTACCTATAATGAAGCATTGGTTATCGAAGAGACCTTGCGTGAGCTTTTTCGAGCAACCTTGAGTATTGAGCATTTTGAAGTGCATGTGTTGGTGTTTGATAGCGCCTCTAAAGACAATACACAGGCTGTGGTGGAACGGCTTCAAGAAACCTATAATCGTTTGCATCTTAAAACAGAGCCTACTAAAACAGGCTTAGGGGCTGCCTATTTACAAGCTATGCGTTTCGCTTTGACAGAATTATCCGCGGATATCGTGATTGAGTTTGATGCGGATTTATCGCACCAGCCTAAATACATTGCTCCCATGCTTGAAAAAATAAAGCGTCACGATGTTGTTGTTGGAAGTCGTTATGTGCCCGGTGGGTGCATTCCTAAAGAGTGGGGTGCTCATCGTAAGTTATTGTCCGTTTGTGGTAATTACATTGCCCGTTTTCTTTTAACGTCTAAATATAAAGATTTTACCAGTGGTTTTAGGGCAACTCGTCGAGCTCTGCTGGAACGGGCTCTCCCTAAACAGTTTTTATCCAATCAATACGCTTATAAACTTGAGCTTTTATGGTTGCTTCATAAAAATAAGGCTAACATTTGTGAGTTACCCATTGAATTTATTGATAGGCAAAAAGGTGTCAGTAAATTACCTGCTAATAGTATTATAGATTCGTTGCGGGTTCTTTTTACATTGCGTTTTCACGAATTAAAAGCGTACTTTAAAGTGTGTTTGGTGGGCCTATCAGGTGTCGCTATTCAGGGCTTGGTTTATAATATACTTCGGCAATGCATGTCACCGCTAATGGCAGCACCTTTTGCTGTGGTTGCGGCAATTATTAATAATTTTATATTAAACAACCGTTTCACGTTCAAGCAGATTCCTAAATTTCATCGGTATGAGAAGATAAAATCTTTTGGTTTATTTATAGGGTATTCTGCATTAATGGTGCTTTTTCAAAGTTATTGGCTGCATTTAGGTATTAAATATCTGGGCGAAGGGTATTTAAAAGAAAATCTGATTATTTTTATGGGGATGGTTATAGGTTCGTTTTTAAATTACATGACCTATTCGCGCCTTATCTGGCGTGAAAAAAAAGCACCTATCTCCGGTTAATTTTAGGAATTATAAAAACGTCCTAATCAATATGAAGTCAATGTACTATATTTCTATTGATCCACATTGTTTAGCATTTAAAGCTAAACGGCATATTGTTGTTGGCCATGATTATTACCGTGACCTTGGGTTAAAAAAATAGTAAGTTTATGTAAAAAAACCGCTATCGTCATTGATATACCTAATTTATTCGTAAAAGAATCTAAACAAACCAATGGGCTAATCTATTGGAATTTATGATACGAGAGGCAGTGTGGCCAAAGTGCCCCATGCGTAAATGTCACTTAATTTTTGCTAGTTGATAATAATAAGGTATGATATTTGCGCCACGCCCCTGATTATGAGCCCAAAATTTACTGATAGGGGAGGCATCAGTTATCTTTTTTATAAGGGAGGGATTTTCAAAGTCTCTTTGTTTGTTAGAGATAAGAAGAACTGCTTTTCCAGTCAGGTTTGTGTTTTCTAGCCAATATTGGTACATCAGACTTTCGCCTCCAAAGAGGTGTTGCCCTTGGATAGCATAATGATTTTTTATAAGTCCTTGCTCAGCATCTTTTGTTTCATAAAAATTAAATTCGCTGTTGATTTCATATCTATCCAAGGGAAGTATAACGGGGGTAGTCCCGGTTTTTTCAGCTAAGGCATGAATTTGCTGGGTTAAATCATGCCATGCGATAAATTTTGTAAAGAAGGTCCGGTACATTAGATCAGGCAAGCCAAAGTTAATACTGAATAATGCACCATTGTATGAGATTAAAAGAATGACTGCAGTAAGCAACCAGCTTTGATAAAGCAAGGAATTTTTGCAATCTATGGACTCTTTCATGAGAATAGCTAGCCACGGAAGGGTTGCCAAGAGGCCTGGGCCTATCCAATTGAACTTTACGGCATGCGTTAAACTAAATAATCCAAAAAACATCAATGGTAGCAAAATAAAGATCTGAAAAAAAAGTAAAGCCTCGCTAGAGTTACTTAAAGATTTTACAGCTGATTTTTTGAATAAGAGGCTTAAGCTTAGAATGCCTGAGGGCATTAAAAAGAAGAATAATAAAGCCAATAAGTGGTGGAGAGAAAAAATCGTGTTCGCTTCAAGTCGTCGCGTGGTTTGAAATAAAAAAGAGACCCATTCATGTTGTGCATTCCAATAAAGAACAGGTGTAAAAAAAAGAAGTGCAATCAGAGCGGCAAGGTAAGGTTCTTTTCGAAGGAGCCAAAATCGGGCGCTCGGTGTAATGCATATATACAAAAGTGTGGTGGGGCCTAAGAGAACAATGGTGTATTTTGAAAGCAAGCCGAGCCCAAGCCATACGCCTGATGTATACCAAGCATTGTTTTCCTTTAAAACAAGCGCGCGATAAAGAAAATAGAGTGCGGCAGACCAACAAACAATAAGGGGCTGGTCAGGTGTAATAACTAATGATTGTAAGAAAAAGAAAGGCAGTATAGAAAGCAGCATGACTGCATAAAGGCCTGCACCTCGAGACACTAATTGGGTTAGTTTGAAGCTAAAAAATGCAGTTAATAGCCAGCAAAATAAAGAAGGGATACGGACCCCAAATTCGTTATTGCCAAACATAGCGGTGGACGTTTTAATCAGCCATGCCACCATGGGGGGATGATCAAGGTAGCTGAAATCAAGGTGCTGTGCATAATTCCAATAATAGGCTTCTTCAACCAGTAAATCATTGGCACCAATGTACAAAAACCTTACCAAAAGTGACAAAGCAATAAGAACAATGGTCGATGTCATGTATGTTCGTGTGCTGATTGCTTGCATAGAAGCAGCGCTTAATGTTGGGTTGGGATTAAGGGACAAAGGCATCTTTTTGTTTTTCTCAACGTGCTGTGCATGAGGCAGAACGAAAAACGTTGGCTCACTACAAATAAAAGCAATAGTTTATCAGCATAACTGCCTTATTGCACTTGTGGTTCCAAATGAATTTAGGCAGAATGATTGGGCATTTTTGGATTGCTAAGGCTTGTCAGTAAAATCACTAAATGGCGTTTTTGTTAGGTATTTTGCTGACAAGCTTATAATAAGAAACTAAGGGGATTGTTATGAAGATGAAATTGGTCGCTGTTGCTATGAGTTTGGCGATGACAACGGCAATAGCTGCAAATGATACGGTTGTCTTAAAAACAGACATGGATAAGCTTTCTTATAGCATTGGTACAGATCTTGGGAAAAATTTTAAACGCCAAGGTATCGAGATCAATCCACCCATGATGGCGAAAGGGATTCAAGATGGCATGGCGGGTGGTGCTTTGTTATTAACAGAGCAACAAATGAAAGACGTTCTTAATCAGTTCCAAAAAGAGCTAATGGCAAAACGCACCGCTGAATTTAATAAAAAGGCGGACGAAAACAAAGTAAAAGGTGAAGCATTTCTCACTCAAAATAAATCAAAACCTGGCGTAGTCACACTGCCGTCTGGTTTACAGTATAAAATCGTCCAAGCGGCTACTGGTGCAAAACCTGGCAAAGAAGACACCGTAACGGTTGAATACACTGGTAAAACCATTGCTGGTGAAGTGTTTGATAGCACGGATAAAGCAGGTAAACCTGCCACGTTTAAACTATCTCAAGTTATTCCAGGCTGGACTGAAGCATTGCAATTAATGCCAGCAGGCTCAACTTGGGAAGTTTATGTCCCTGCGAATTTAGCTTATGGATCACGCAGTGTTGGTGGCCCAATTGGTCCTAATGAAACACTTGTGTTCAATATTCATTTGATTTCTGTAAAAAAATAATACATCATTGGGGCTTTTGATGACGACGAGTTGGCTTTTGGGTTGACTCGTCGTTTATTTTTAAGCTTCGTAAATATTAATGATGCGCTATTGTTTCGCATATAAACCATGGCATGCCTAGACCTTACGTACCGCGAATAATCTGCGGCACATAGGATTTGATTGTGTTGGCGTTGATTGGATTGGTCATTTATAAATGATAATTGTCAAGAAAATCATAGATCACATTGGTTTTTTTGTATTTATGCCCTGATGTTCACTCAACAAGGTTCGAAGCTGTTTATTTTTTATGAGAATTGTCCTGCATGAATAGGCGCTTACTGATTGTTTTTATTTTAGGATTTTCCTCAGGCCTTCCATTGGCCTTGATCAGTAGCACGTTGCAAGCTTGGTTTGCAGCTACAGGCATGTCTGTTTTGTCCACAGGTGCTTTGAGTCTTTTAAGTCTTCCTTATGTTTACCGTATTGTATGGGGTCCTTTGCTGGATCGTTATTCCTTGCTGCCCATGGGAAAGCGCCGTAGCTGGATGCTAGTGATGCAAGCTCTCTTATTGATAGGCTTTAATGCCATGGCTTGGTTTTCACCGACCACATCCCCTGAATTAATGGTCATCGTTGCTTTTATGCTCGCGTGCTTTTCTGCAACTCAAGATGTTGCGATTGACGCTCATCGTACTGAGTATTTACCAGAAGTCGAACATGCAATAGGGGCATCGTTAGCGGTATTTGGTTATCGCCTAGCTTTATTGGTCGCTGGTGGCGCGGCTTTGATTATTGCACAACACATCAGTTGGGCGGCCTCATATCGCATCATGGGGTTTTTAATGTCTTTTGGTATGATTGCAACACTGTGCAGTCCAGAACCATCCTTGCCTGCGCCTAAGGTTCGTTTTTCTGAATCACTTATAGCACCTATTAAAGAGCTATTTTCTCGACCCGGAATAATCACGTTACTGTGTTTTGTATTTTTTTATAAATTAGGCGAAGCGTTCACAACGACGACCAGCGGTATTGTGATGCCTTTTTTAATTCAAGGCCTCGGGTTCTCATTAGATACTATCGCTTATGTAAATAAAATGATGGGGGTAGGTGCGATTTTACTGGGAGGGCTAACGGCAGGGGTGTTATTGATGCGTTGGTCGCTTTACAAGGCTTTGTTAGGGTTTGGTTTGCTTCAAGCGATGACAAACATTTTTTTTATCGCGTTAGCGCTCTGTGGTAAAAATACAACATTATTGGCAGTAGCGGTTGTGAGTGATAATTTCGCTGCAGGAATGGGTTCCACAGCCTTGGTGGCATTGTTCATGAGGCTTGTTAATAAACAGTACACGGCCACACAATTTTCATTGTTTGTGGCCATTTCAACCCTTCCTCGTATTTTATCTGGGCCCATTGCTGGTTTCTTGCAGTTATGGCTAGGATGGAGCGGCGTCTATGAGCTCTCGTTTGTATTAGCTTTGGGGTTTGTGCCTTTTCTTGTGATGATACGTAAACAAACAATGCCTCATGAGACAGTGCTGCATGATAGTGGTGAGGTTTTTAGTGAGATTCCACATTGATTGCAAAATTTATTAATTCATCGCGCTAAGGCTAGCGTTTTTTTAAGAATCAAGAAAGGTCTTTTGGGCTAAGGGTTATCGTAGATATCTTTTGAGGTTCTGTGCCAGGCGTACCTATTAATGGTACCGAGGGTCGGACTCGAACCGACACGGTGTCACCACCACCGGATTTTGAATCCGGCGCGTCTACCAATTCCGCCACCCCGGCACAGGCGGACATTATATCAAAGAAAATTAGTGATACAATGGCATAATAACTTTTATTTTAAGATAGGCGTAAATTCATCATGTTTTTAGTGCTCCGTACGTCAGGTTTTGTCATTTTGCTATTGTTAACCACATTAACAGGGTGGGCGGCACTTTGCCCTGATCCTAACACAAGCTCTTTAAAGTGGGGCATCGTGCCTCCACCATGGTCAATAGATCCTTTTTCGGAAACGCAGCCACAAGGGGATGTTGATGCACAATTTATGCGTGCCAATATATTAGTCGTTGGCGGGAGAGGGCGTGGTATGGTTTGTAATTATCAAAATTCAGCAGGTTTTTATTCCGTTTGGTGGTTTGTGAACGTTAAAATTCCAGCAAGGATAGACTATCACTGGATAGAGAGCCTTGCCGGTTTTGAGTGCACACAATCGATTGACGCCTGCCTATTTCACACCTTTGAAGGCTAGCGTGCGAACCCCGGGTTTAAATCCGGTCTTCAGTAATATCAATCATCATTTGGAGCGCGCGTTTGGCATTTTCAATGACAAACGTTTGATCAGCCGTTTGTAAGCGCTGACGTGATCCTGTAAATTCATTCACAACATCTCCAGCCTTCACTTCATTGTACGCCATTGTTTTTCCTTGGCGTAAAAGATCAAGCAATGCTACCAAGTGAGGGGGGTCATTTCGTGACATGGTGGCGCAACCGCAACCTACACCTTTACCTTCCATGGCTTTAGGCGCCTCTGCTAAGTTGACCACATCAATCCCTAACGACTTGCAGTGTTGTTTTAAGTTTTCCACCATATGGTTTTCAGTGCCGATGGCATAACGCTTTGTGCAAGCTCTATCGTTAACAACGTAATCCCAGATGAACGCGGTAGACCCAGCATGCTGCGATACGCGTATCACATCATTACGACACTCAGGGTGCACAATGGTTGTGTAACCTTTGCTATGCCAATAATCACACATTGCTGGCTCATAAAGAGTATGCACGGCGCATTGGCTAGCAAATAAAATTAATTCTGCTTTATCAAACGTTTTAAGTGTTGCGTGGTCTTGCGCTTCAAGTGAGTATTGTGCGCCTGCAGTGCCACCGGGCCAATAAGCAATGTTTTTAATCCCAAGCCAATAAGCAACGTTCTCACCCATGTGTTGATCAGGAATAAACAATATTTTTTTATTTTGCTTTTGTGCCCACTGGAAAATTTTCTTAACGTTAGAACTTGTGCAAACAGCGCCACCTTGAGCACCTGTCATGGCTTTTACACGCCCAGATGTGTTCATATAACATACAGGCAATATGTTCTCAGCACCATAGCGGGCGTTTAGATCTAAAAAGGCCGGCTCTACCATAAAATCTTTGGCAAGCATTTCCATTGTGCAGCCTGATTTAGGGTTAGTAATATAAACGTGCTGATTCGGCTTGGCTAAAATGCTAATTGATTCTGCCATAAAGTGGACTGCGGACTCGATAATGACTGATTTTTCAGGGTGGTCAGCAGCCATGAGTGCTAGCTGATAAGAATCACCAATTCGCCCGCCAAATTTCTCAATTAACCTTACAATATCGCCACCCATATAATAATGGGCAAGCAACAACAATTTGTCACCAAAATGATCTTGCGCTTTTTTAATATAAGGGCTCATCCATGCTAAGACCGTGGTTAACTTTCTATCTGGCAATGCTAAATATTCTTCAGCATAAGGAATAAACTCTTCTTGATACCAGTCGAGTGGATAATCACTTTGACAGATGCTCATGTCATTGGTGATACGCATGAGTGTTTTTTCAGGTTGATAAATGCCTTCAGATGTAAACACGGGAGTTACCTCTATATAAATGGATATTGTGGCGCGTTCATGCGAGAAATACTCTCTTGTGCCAGGGCATTTTTGTGTGGAAAATCTTCACGAAAATGACCGCCTCTTGACTCCCTTCGAGAGAGGGCTGAACGTACAATTAATTCAGCATTCAGTATAATATTACGAAGCTCAATAAAATCACGCGTAATAGAGTGCTTCCAATAGTATTCTTCAATTATTTTGTTACGCTTCATGATCAATTGCAGAAGATCCTCTAAACCGGCTTCTGTTCGAACGATACCCGCATAAGACGTCATTTCACCCCGAAGACTTCTCCAATGAGCGTTAATCTGACTCGCTCGTCGCTTATTCACCTCACCTGGTGAACTCCAGTTTTGGATGCTGTCTAATGGTTTTAATGGCGTTGTAATGTCTTTCAGGGTGGATCGTGCCGCATTCGCAGCCATTACGACCGCTTCTAGCAGGGAATTACTGGCTAAGCGGTTAGCACCATGCAAGCCCGTAAATGCAACTTCACCTATAGCATACAAGCGTTTGAGATCAGTTCGCCCATCAATATCGGTGAGTACGCCACCACACTGATAGTGGGCTGCGGGAACCACAGGAATCATGTCTTGGCTCATGTCAATGCCAATGGATAACAATGTTTTGTAAATTTGAGGGAACCGTTTTTTTAGAAAAGCCTTTGACTGATGAGTAATGTCTAAATGAACAAAACCACTTTGACTTTGTTCAATTTCACTAAAAATAGCTCTGGAAACCACGTCACGTGTTGCGAGCTCTAATTGTGTAGGTGCATAGCGAGACATGAATCGTTCACCCGTCTCAGGATTTTTGAGTAAGCCACCTTCACCACGTACCGCTTCGGATATTAGAAAATTATTCAGAGAGTGGTGATGTAAAAGGGTGGGATGAAATTGATAAAACTCCATGTTCCCCACCCTGGCTCCCGCACGGTAAGCCATAGCGACCCCATCTCCAGTGGCAATCATGGGGTTTGTTGTGTAACGGTATGTTTTTCCAGCTCCACCCGTTGCTAAAACAACACAGCGAGACAAAAATGTATGAACGCGGTTTTGGGGGCAATCTAAAATATATGCACCAAAAACTTCGCCTTGGTTATCAGTGCGATGTGGGTGGTAATGCGTAATTAAATTAACAGCTATATGGTGTTCAAAAAAGTGAATCTGTGGGTGTTGTTTTGCTGCCTCAAGGAGTTTTTCAATGGTTGTTAAGCCTGTTTGATCCCCACAATTAAAGATACGACGGTGAGAGTGCCCACCTTCTTGTGCAAGTTCATACTCACCGAAAGCCGAGGTATTGAAATGAATCGGATAAGCTTCTAATTGCTGGATAGCGGACGGACCTTGGCGAACAATACATTCAACGGTGGGGCGGTAGCAAAGGCCATCTCCCGCCTCTAGGGTATCAAGAACATGTGATTCAAGAGAGTCTTCAGGTGTAAATACTGACGCTATTCCACCTTGAGCATAGCGGCTATTGCACTCATTTGCTTCGGCTTTGCTGATGAGTGCAATGTTTATATGCGGTTGGAAGGTTAATAATTGCATGCAGTAATGGAGTCCGGCGAGCCCTGTACCAATGACTAAGACATCAAACTCATAGGTTTGTCCTTGTTGTGAAGACGGATTGCTCATGAAAAAGCTTTCACAAGTTGCCGTGCAAGGCCCGTATAACTTTCAGGAGACAGGACCAATAACTCTTTTTTAGCCGCATCAGGAATGTTGAGTGATTTAATAAATTGCTTTAAGTCATCACCATTAATCCGTCGACCGCGAGTTAAATCTTTCATTTGCTCATAGGCATTGGGAACATTATAACGACGCATAACCGTTTGAATGGCTTCAGCCAATACCTCCCAGTTTTCATCAAGATCATTTTGCAGCGCTGTTTTATTGATTTGTAATTTTTCATTGCCCTTTACCATGGATTGATAAGCAATGAGTGAGTAAGCAAATGCTACGCCTAGGTTACGTAAAACAGTGGAGTCGGAAAGGTCGCGTTGCATGCGTGATTGTGTAAGCTTATTAGCAAAATGACTAAACAACGTATTGGCAAGGCCTAAATTGCCCTCAGCATTTTCAAAATCAATGGGGTTTACTTTGTGAGGCATGGTGGATGAGCCTACTTCTTCAGCCACGGTTTTTTGCTTGAAGTAGCCTAGTGAAATGTAACTCCAGATGTCCTTTGTGTAGTCTAATAAAATATTATTGATACGAATTAATAAATGGGACACTTCAGCAATGCCATCATGCGGTTCAATTTGTGTCGTATAGGCATTAAAAGATAAACCCAGATGTGTCACAAATTGTGAGCAATGTTTGCGCCAATCCACTTCTGGATAGGCAACAACATGAGCGTTGTAGTTACCCACAGCACCGTTGCATTTCGCTGATATCAATACTTCGGCCAATTGTTGCATGGGCCGTTTTAGCCGGGACACAAAATTAATAAGTTCTTTGCCGAGCGTGGTTGGGGTTGCTGGTTGCCCATGTGTTCTTGCTAACATAGCAGCATCGCCATGTTGTTTTCCAAGCAGGGTTATACTGCCAATAATTTCAGCCAACGTGGGTTGGATAACTTGGGCTATCGCTTCTTTCATCATTAACGCATAGGCTAGGTTATTGATGTCTTCAGAGGTGCAAGAAAAATGAATAAACCCACTGATTTTTTTAAGTGAGGCAGATTGCTCTAATTTTTCCTTTAGATAATATTCAACCGCTTTTACATCATGGTTGGTTTGTTTTTCGTAGTCTTTGACTTTAAGTGCTTCATTTTCATCAAATTTCGCGAGTAAATCTTTGAGAAAAGCCGTGGATGCTGCGTCCATTGCGGGAACTTCTTTTATCATGTCATTGGCAGCAAGGGATTCCAACCAACGAACCTCAACCAATAGTCGGTAATAAGTCAGTGCAAATTCGCTAAAATAAGGGCTTAATGCGCGTGTTTTTTTAAAATATCGTCCATCCACAGGAGAGATGGCATTTAAAGCAGATAATGTCATGAGCGATTCGCCACTGTTATAAAGTACGTATGATATTAGATGCGAGACCAGATGTGAATAAAAGATATGGCAAATTATTGAAGCGTTATCGAAAAGATGCTCTTGTATTGTCCTTTTAAAATGATTAAAGTGGATTCTTTTTGCTTTATATTATTTCAAATGGAGATGTAAATGAGGTTATTTAAACCCGGTTTAAAAAAGCGAATACACTTTAAAATTGATGTTGCTTCTATCTATTTTTCTTCCCTAGTTTCTGGTTCTAAGAATACCGATGATCTATTGATAGAAATGGATAAAGCGGAATTATCGGATTGGTTCGCTTTGTACATTCATTATCTGTTTAGTAAGCTTCAGGAGACAGAGAAGGAGGCGGATGATTTTTTAGATGCTGTGGCAAATCTCCGGGTAAATAAACTTCGTCATGATATTCACTTTTTACAGAATGGTAATATTCATTTTGTAAAAGAAATACACAGTCTTGAATTGAAAAATGCAGGCCTTATGACAACAAGCTTTTTTGATATCAGAAAAATTGAGGAACAGCTGAAGTCGCAAACTAAAAAAATAGACGAATTAAAGTGTAAGATGGATAATTTTGAAGGAAATCTGTTACCAATTTTTCTATTAATTGAAAGTATGGTATCTCTAATAGAAGCCGACGCGTCATGTTCTGAAAACGCATCTGCCTTAAAAAGCAAGATCATGGCGCGTCCATTAGGGTACCTGCATATTATAGCTGCGATGATGAGCGATATTGTTAAAATTGCTGAAGATGTTGATAGTGATAGTGTGAATGCGAGAATGGATAACGTTATCAAAGATATTTTGCGGCTGATGGATTACAACGTTGATGATGATGCGTTGGTTATCAACATTCGTGAAGCGGTGTTTAAAAAAGAAGGTATACTTTCATGTATTGAACGAGCCGTTCCTACACCCACGAGTGATTCAAGCAGTCGAGCATCGCCTTATATTGTTGTTTAATACCGTTTAATTTTAGGGTGTAACTTTATGGGTTTAAAGCAACTTAAACACATCGCTATTTATGGTGGAACGTTCTGTCCTATTCATAATGCACATCTTAAAATTGCTTGCTTTCTTCAAAATAAATTTAAATTTGATGAATTTAGATTTTTACCGAACAAAGCACCGGTTTTGGATAAAACGCCAGAGACTTCCCTAAAGCATCGTCTAGCCATGCTAGCGCTTGCTTTGGCTTCCTATCCACAATTTAAGATGGATATGCATGAGGTTGAAAGACCAACACCGTCGTTTATGATTCAAACGCTTGAGGATATTCAAAAAGAGGAAACTGACGGGGTGGTTATTAGTTTGATTCTTGGGATGGACAGTTTTAATAATCTTCACCGGTGGCGAGAGTGGGAAAAGATAATGACGCTTTGCAATCTAATTGTCATTGAGCGCCCTGATTGCGAGGCCATGCTTTTTGCATCTCCTTTGCAAGACAAAATAGACAGCGGTCAACTTAATGAAATAACAGATGCGGCGTTGCTCTCGTTGGAAGCGAATGGTGGATTTTTTCGGTGCAATGCGGGTTGGTATGCCATCTCTTCAACTACTATACGTGAGTGTATTCAAACGGGACAAGATGCAAGTGCATACCTTCCGACACCCGTTTGGAACTATATTATGAGCCATAACCTTTTTGGATACTCCGGGAATAAAGGTGAGTCGTCCAAAAGCCCATAACGGCTACTCATTTGTTTACAGTTGAATTAGTTTGAATTAGACCGTGTAATTTGAGTAGAATGACGTTCATTTTATGGATTTGGAATTTCAATATGGCCGTCAATACATATACTGTTGATCTACAGCATCTAGGGATGAATGACTTAGAGCAGGTGGGTGGAAAAAATGCTTCTTTAGGTGAAATGATAAGCTGTTTATCCGCCAATGGTGTATCTGTTCCCGGTGGGTTTGCAACCACAGCTGACTCTTTTCGTGAGTTTTTGGCTCAAGGGGCATTGGGTGAAAAAATTTATGCCTTACTGCAAACACTCAATACCGATGACGTCTGTAAATTAGCCACCGTTGGTAAAAAAATTCGTGAGATGATGCTAGAGACTCCCTTGCCCGGTGGACTCGAGGATGCTGTTCGTACGTCATATATAAATTTAACAAAATCTATTGGCCACGATGACTTTAGTGTGGCGGTCCGCTCTTCAGCTACAGCGGAAGATCTGCCTGATGCGTCTTTTGCAGGGCAACAAGAAACTTACTTAAATGTTAAAGGCATTGATGCGGTTTTAATCGCCATTAAACAGGTGTTTGCATCCTTATTTAATGACCGCGCTATTGCTTATAGAGTTCACCATGGGTTCGCTCATTCTGATGTAGCATTGTCAGCCGGTGTTCAGCAAATGATCCGCAGTGATTTGGCGGCAAGTGGTGTCATGTTTACCATGGACACTGAATCAGGGTTTGATCAAGTGGTTTTCATCACCTCCTCTTATGGGTTAGGTGAGATGGTGGTTCAAGGCGCTGTTAATCCAGATGAGTTTTATGTGCACAAACCAAGTCTTCGCGCAGGAAATTCAGCAATTGTACGCCGTAATCTCGGCAGCAAAGCTGTAAAAATGATTTACTGTGATGATATTAAAGAGACTCGTACGGTTAAAACGGTTGATGTGGATCTTAACGAACAACGTCAATTTTCATTAACACCTGTCGAAATCGAACAATTAGCAACCCAAGCTTTAATTATTGAGCAGCATTATGGTCGCCCGATGGATATAGAGTGGGCAAAAGACGGGAAAGACGGAAAAATCTATATTCTGCAAGCGCGTCCAGAAACGGTAAAAAGCCGTTCCAGCCAACAAATTTTAGAGCGTTATACTCTTAAAGGCGAAGGCAACGTCTTGAGTGAAGGACGAAGCATTGGTCAACGCATTGGCCAGGGTCGTGTGAGAGTCATCAAAGATAGTTCTGAAATGCATCGGGTGGAAGCCGGGGATGTGTTGGTGTCAGACATGACGGATCCCGATTGGGAGCCCGTCATGAAGCGCGCCTCAGCGATTGTCACTAATCGTGGGGGACGAACATGCCATGCGGCTATCATTGCCCGAGAACTGGGCATTCCTGCTGTTGTGGGGTGTGGTGATGCCACCAAAGTTATTCGTGACGGTGATGAAGTCACTGTTAGCTGTGCTGAGGGTGATACAGGTTATGTTTATCAAGGGATATTACCTTTTGAATTGGTACGGCTCGATGTGGATACCATGCCTGAACTGCCTATAAAAGTGATGCTCAATGTGGGGAACCCTGAGCGTGCTTTTGCTTTTCAGTCTATCCCAAATGCAGGTGTTGGACTTGCAAGGCTTGAGTTTTTGATATCCAGTACCATTGGGATACATCCTAAAGCATTGTTACAGTATGATGTGTTAGAAGATAAAAAATTAAAGCAATTGATTGATGAAAGAACGGCTGCGTATGCCTCTCCCGTTGAATATTATATTGAGCGCCTTAAAGAAGGGGTGGCCACCATTGCCGCGGCTTTTTACCCAAAGCCTGTTATCGTAAGATTGTCCGATTTTAAATCAAATGAGTATGCAAACCTTGCGGGTGGAGCCCTTTTTGAGCCTCATGAAGAAAACCCGATGTTGGGGTTTAGAGGCGCATCACGTTATGTTTCACCCGATTTTGCGGACTGTTTTGCTCTTGAATGTATAGCAATAAAGCGTGTGCGTGAAGATATGGGGCTCACTAATGTGGAAGTGATGATTCCTTTTGTGAGAACAGTAAGCGAGGCGAAGCAGGTGATTGACGTCCTAAAATCCCAGGGCCTTGAGCGAGGTAAGCATGGTTTACGGATTATCATGATGTGTGAACTGCCTTCAAATGCATTGTTGGCTAATGAGTTTTTAGAGCACTTTGATGGGTTTTCAATAGGGTCTAATGACTTAACCCAATTAACCTTAGGGTTAGATCGTGATTCAGGACTTGTTGCTTCTCAATTTGATGAGCGTGATGGGGCCGTCAAAGCCTTATTGCACATGGCGATTGTTGCATGTAAACAACAAGGTAAATATGTTGGTATTTGCGGGCAGGGCCCTTCTGATCACCAAGATTTTGCTGAATGGTTAATGGAGGAGGGGATTGATAGTTTGTCTTTAAACCCTGACTCTGTTTTGGAAACGTGTCTCTTTCTTGCGAAGCAATAAATGAAACGTTTAGGATACGCCATTGCTTTGCTGGGGTTTTTTCCCGTTGCGGTCTTTGCTAGCTCTTCCCTGCCCCATTTAGACCCTGCGGCTTCCGTTATTTTTTGGGTGACACTGCTTTTTTTGGGCGGTGTCATGGGGCGCTATATTGCGTTACGTTTCCATCAGCCTGGTGTTTTGGGTGAGTTACTGATGGGGGTTGTGGTCGGTAATATTTGCTATTTTTTTGGCATTGAACTTGCGGTTATCTTACGTGAGGGGCCTGCTATATTTAGCATTATGCGTGATCTCTTAGCGGGAGACTCTTTAACAAACGCCATCAATGCAGTAATACGCAATGCAGCGACAGCTCAACAAATGTTTTTGGCTTTAAGTGGCAATCAAGGCCCTGATTTGATTAAAGTTGCTTATGTGGTTGATGCATTTTCTCGATATGGCGTTATTTTTTTGTTGTTTATGGTGGGCTTAGAAAGTTCAGTGGCTGATCTTAAAACCACAGGACGTGAATCCCTTCAAGTTGCTGTGATTGGTGTATTTGCGCCTATTTTGTTTGGCCTTTTGGTGAGTTATGTTTTATTACCCGATGCTCTCTTCAGCACACATCTTTTTGTTGCAGCAACACTTTCAGCAACCAGTGTAGGCATTACTGCTCGTGTTCTTAAAGAAATGAAAAAACTAGGCACGCGAGAAGCTAGAACCATACTAGGCGCTGCAATGATTGATGATATTTTAGGCTTGGTGATTCTTGCAATTGTTAGCAGCTTGGTGATCCGTGGTGTTGTAAACATGGCCATGATTGGTCAAATTATTCTTTTTGCTACGTTATTTTTTGCAGCAGTCTTGTGGATTGGCCCTTGGATTTTACGTCAAGCAGTACGTTTTTTTGCGTTCCTAGAGCCTTGGGAAGCAAAATTGACCATTGCGTTTTTATTTGTCATGAGCCTGTCATGGTTTGCAACAATAGTACAACTTGCAACCATTATTGGTGCTTTTGCCGCAGGGGTAATTATTCATGATGGACTATTTAAGGTCCGTGATGGTGAACATCACCGTGCCATAGGCATTAAAGAGCTAATGGCGCCGTTAGAAGCTATTTTGGCGCCGCTATTTTTTATGTTGATTGGTATTCAAGTTAAAATGGAGACGTTTCTTAATGGGCATGTGTTGGTTATGGCAACAGGATTAATTTTTGCAGCTATCCTTGGTAAATTAATCAGTGGGGTAGGTGCTAACCGTAAGGACGATAGGTTTTTAATTGGAATTGGTATGCTCCCGCGGGGTGAAGTGGGTCTTGTTTTTGCCTCCATTGGTAAAACTTTAGGTGTTATTTCGGATGAGTTGTTTTCAGCAATTATATTAATGGTGATAGTGACCACGTTCATTGCACCTATTTGGCTTAAGGCGCGATATGCTAAACAAAAAATGTACGCCCACGGTTCTTAAACCAATGGACGTGATATCGGATGTACAAAGAGCCATTCATGAGGATGTCGGTAGCGGCGATGTGACCGCCGCTTTGCTTCCTCACGATTTGATGGTCAAAGCAATGATCATTTCACGTGAGCCCATGTTGGTTTGTGGCCAACCTTGGGTAGACGCGGTATTTAAAGCTATTGATCCGTCAGTGAAGGTAAGTTGGTGTGTTGACGAGGGAACATGGCTAGAAGAGGCTGCCACGCTTTGTCATATTCATGGATTGGCTCGAAGTATATTAACCGCCGAGCGAGCGGCCTTAAACTTTTTACAAACGTTATCCGCCACAGCAACAAATACATATCACTACCTCAAAGCGCTTGAAGGGTATAAAACACAATTACTTGATACTCGAAAAACGTTGCCTGGTTTACGATTAGCCCAGAAATACGCGGTAGCTTGTGCTGGTGGAGTGAACCATCGTTTGGGTTTATATGATGCTTTTTTAATTAAAGAAAATCATATTAAAGCATGTGGCTCTATTACTAAAGCAATTCAGAAAGCTCGAGAAATGAGCTCATCTTTATGGGTGGAAGTTGAAGTTGAAACGTTGGACGAGCTTCGAGAGGCCTTAGCAGCGAGCCCCGATAGAATTTTGTTGGATAATTTTAGTATCAACATGTTAGTGGATGCGGTAAACCTTAGCCAGTCGTCGTGTTGTGAGTTAGAGGCATCTGGTGGTATTGATTTATCAACGGTTAAAGCTGTGGCTGAAACGGGTGTGGATTTTATTTCCGTGGGCGCTATCACCAAATCAATAAAAGCAATTGATTTAAGTCTACTTATTAAGGATGTGGCATGACATTAAAGATAGTGTTTACCGGTGGTGGTACGGCAGGGCACGTTACTCCTAATGTTGCGTTGATGCATGTGTTAAAACCTGCGGGTTGGAATATAGAGTATATTGGGTCGCCAGACGGTGTTGAAAAAACCATGATGACCTCTCTTCATGTACCTTACCATGCCGTCAGCAGTGGCAAATTGCGGCGTTACTTTAGTTTGAAAAATTTTTTTGAGCCTTTGAATATTATTCGCGGGATCTGGCAATCGTTTTGGCTCTTGCAAAAAATCAAGCCAAACGTTGTTTTTTCAAAGGGTGGATTCGTGGCTTTTCCTGTGGTCGTAGGTGCGTGGTTAAACAGCATTCCTATTATTGCTCATGAGTCAGACATGAGCCCGGGGCTTGCCAATCGGTTGAGTTTCCCTTTTGTTGATCAAATTTGTGTGACGTTTGCTGAAGCAAAACAGCATTTTAAACAAAAAGATAAAGTAGAGATAACAGGCACACCGATTCGCCAAGAATTATTTGAGGGCAATAAAACTCAGGGGCTTTCATTATGTGGGTTTAATGATGAAAAGCCCTGTTTATTGATCATTGGTGGGAGTCAAGGTGCTCGAGTATTGAATGACTGTGTGAGATTGGCTCTTGATGAATTATGTGAGCGTTTTCAGATTATTCACCTTTGTGGGAAAGGTAAGGTAGATAATAGTTTATTGACAAGACCGGGGTATTGCCAATTTGAATATGCTGACAAAGACTTGCCTGATTTGTTTGCGGCCAGTGACATGGTCATTTCACGTGCTGGTGCGAACACGCTTTATGAAATATTAGCATTGGGTAAACCTCATGTGTTGATCCCGCTTTCTGAGCAAGCTAGCCGTGGAGATCAGGTTCAAAATGCTCGATATTTTGAACGGCAAGGTATTAGTGTGGTGGTAAAAGAGGAGGCCTTAACGGCCAAAACATTGCTCGTGGCAGTGAACGATGTTCTTACCCACCAAGACGCTATCATTGAAAAAATAAACGCGTTGGGGATTGTTTCCGCCACAACAAAAATAACGGGTTTGATACGCCGCATTTGTGGTTTATCTTGAGGAGTTTATCTTGTTAAATCCACAAAAGCTGCATACATTTATTGAAAAACAATGGCAAGAAGAAATTCTACCCAGTCTTTCTGAGTACATCAAAATCCCAAATAAATCCCCACATTTTGATGCCTTATGGCAAGAGCACGGTTATATGGAGCAAGCGGTCACCCACGTTGTGGCGTGGTGTAAAGCGCATGCACCGAAAGGGATGGTCTTAGATGTCTTACGCCTTCCAGGACGTACCCCTCTTTTGTTTATCGAAATCCCTGGAAACTCGGATGAAACAGTGCTTCTTTATGGGCATTTAGATAAACAACCTGAAATGACAGGGTGGCGTGAAGATTTAGGCCCTTGGAAACCTGTATTAAAAGATGGGCGCTTGTATGGGCGAGGTGCTGCTGATGATGGCTATGCTGTTTATGCGTCGCTTACCGCAATTTCAGCCCTGCAATCCGAGAGATTAACTCATGCGCGGTGTGTTTTGATTATCGAGGCATGTGAGGAAAGTGGAAGTTATGACTTGCCTTATTACATTGATATTTTGAAAGATCGTATTGGTGAGCCAAAACTTGTGATTTGCCTTGATTCAGGCGCTGGAAACTATCAACAATTGTGGATGACCACCTCGCTCAGGGGGAATATTGTTGGAGAGTTATCCGTTGAGCTTCTCCAGGAAGGTGTGCACTCAGGTTATGCCAGTGGGGTAGTGGCGGATAGTTTTCGAGTTGCAACGCAATTGATAAGCCGAATTGAGGATGAGGTTAGTGGTGAAATAAAACTTTGTGCATTGAATTGTGATATTCCAACCAAACGCCTTCAAGAGGCCGCTGATTGTGCGAAAATTTTAGGCGACGAAATCTATGCAGCCTATCCATTTCATGCTGGTGTAAAACCTGTAACAGAGGATAAACAGCAATTAATATTGAATCGTACGTGGCGGCCTGCTTTAACCGTCACAGGAGCAGATGGAATTCCATCTATAGCTAACGCTGGAAATGTTATGCGGCCTAAAACCGCATTGAAGTTATCCATGCGATTACCCCCGACCATTTGCCCCAAAGAAGCCTCTTCTCACCTGCAAAAAGCATTAACTGAAAATTCACCCTATGGGGCCAAGGTGTCATTTCGCGTTGATGATGCTGCAAAGGGATGGCATGTGCCTCTATTGGCTGAATGGTTAGCCAAAGCCACGGATGATGCTTCAATGTGTTTTTTTAATCATCCATCTGCATGCATCGGTGAGGGAGGAACGATACCGTTTATGGGAATGTTAGGAGAAAAGTTTCCGGAAGCACAATTTCTAATTACAGGCGTCTTAGGCCCCCATTCGAACGCACACGGGCCTAATGAATTTTTACACCTTGATATGGTAAAAAAACTTACTTCTTGTGTGGCTTATATTCTACATCAACAAAGTTTACAAAAGGCTTAATGTTGTATTAGGTTCAGGGCAAACGCATCCGATATTTAAGCACAAATGACTTCGTATTTACCTACTTACCGTGTTTTATGCACGGTACAGTCATTTAAATTTTAAGTGACACCACATGCAAATAATTAAATTTTAAGCTCCTGGTTTTGTTCAAAATTTTCAGCAAAAGGCTATCGACAGCCCTTTGAAATCTTGAGATACTGCGACGTCTTTACCGTAGAAGCGGTAAGGGTAACAGCGGTTTAGCAAGAACCGTATAGTCCAATCAATCAAGGAGATCGTTATGAAAGCAACGTTGTTTGCTGTTGTATTGTCATTATTTGTTGTATCCTTTTCTGCTGTAGCTGAGGTTGATGGTGTCTCTGAAACGCCACCTCCCGTAGAGCAAATTCCAAGCAAGATAAATCTTAATAAAGCGGATGTTCAAACGTTAACCCAGTCTGTTAAAGGTATTGGTAAAAAGCGTGCTGAAGCAATCGTTGCGCACCGTGAAAAAAATGGCGCTTTTAAATCAGTAGGAGCGTTAGCCGAGATCCGCGGTCTGGGCAAGTCCTTTGTAAATAGCCATTTGGACCAACTGCAAAGCGTCTTTGCTGTGGAATAGAGTAAATTCATGGTTTCATGTGAGGGCTTTCCCTCACATGAAAAAAATAGAATGTTTTTTTATAACAAAACACAAAAGATCTGTCGATTTTTCGGCAGATTTGGGTTAAAGTGCTCACCAAAAAAGAACGAGGTAGTACAGCTCATGCTCAGAAAACTCAGAGGTGCATTTTCAAACGATTTGTCCATCGATTTAGGGACTGCAAATACCTTAATTTATGTAAGGGATAAAGGTATCGTCTTAAACGAGCCTTCCGTGGTTGCTTTACGCAATGAATCAGGCCAAAAAAGAGTCGCAGCAGTTGGTGTTGAAGCAAAGCGGATGCTGGGCCGAACTCCTGGCAATATCAATGCTATTAGACCAATGAAAGACGGTGTCATTGCCGATTTTTTTGTTACTGAAAAAATGTTGCAACACTTTATTCATAAAGTTCACGAAAATCGCTTTTTACGACCTAGCCCCCGTGTTCTGGTTTGTGTACCTTGTGGTTCTACACAAGTTGAGAGACGGGCTATTCGTGAGTCTGCAATGGGTGCTGGTGCGCGTGAGGTTTTCTTAATTGAAGAACCTATGGCTGCGGCACTCGGTTCAGGAATGCCTGTTGATGAAGCCAGTGGCTCCATGGTGGTTGATATTGGTGGCGGTACAACTGAAGTGGCTATCATTTCATTAAGTGGAATTGTTTATCACCAGTCAGTTCGTATCGGCGGCGATAAATTTGATGATGCTATTGTCTCTTATGTTCGTCGTAATTATGGCACCTTAATTGGCGAAACCACAGCTGAGCGTATCAAGCACCAAATTGGTTCAGCTTTCCCAAGTCGTGATTTATTTGAAATAGAAGTTCGTGGAAGAAATCTTGCCGAAGGTGTGCCACGAAGTTTTACGTTGACCAGTGCAGAAATATTAGAAGCATTACAAGAACCTCTATCAGGAATTGTGGGTGCAGTTAGAGCGGCGCTAGAATTAGCTCCGCCTGAGCTTGCTGCTGATATTGCAGAGAGAGGTATGGTCTTGACGGGTGGCGGTGCTCTGTTGAAAAATATGGACATTTTGCTAATGGAAGAAACTGGCTTGCCTGTATTGGTAGCAGAAGATCCACTCACATGTGTTGCACGTGGTGGCGGCAAAGCATTAGAAACCATGGACTTACGTGGCGGTGATTTCCTCTCAACTGAATAGTTCTCGAAGCAGGTTATTTGCCAAGACTAAACGCTCATCCTTAGGTTTTGTTTTTGGCTTGGCAATATCCTTGACTTTTATGATGACTGACTACCACTACAGTTACCTGAGTAGTGTTCGTAGTGCTATTTCATTACTTGTATTTCCTGTGCAATATATTGTTGATTACCCTGTTCGGATAATGGGGTTTTTGACGTCTTTGATGAGCTCTAAAAAAGCATTGATCAATGAAAATATAAAGCTGCGTTACCACCAAACGGTGTTAGAGGCACAATTACAGCAATTGTTAGTCATTACCCGTGAAAACTCCCAATTAAAAGAACTCTTATCTGCAACGTCTTCAAAGCCCGTAAAAGCCATGGCGGCTCAAATTCTCGCGGTGGATACTACAAGCTCGCGTCAACTGTTAGTTCTTAATAAGGGCAAGCGTGACGGTGTGGTTAGTGGTTTGCCGGTTTTAGATGCAAAAGGCGTCATGGGGCAAGTGATTGATGTTGGTTTAATGACCAGTACTGTGTTGCTTATTTCAGATTCAAAATCAGCTGTTCCAGTTCGAAACGATCGTACAGGCGAACGCGCAATTTTGATTGGAACCAACAGCATGGATGTATTATCGCTTATTAATTTACCGAAAACGTCCATGATTACGAAGGGCGATATATTGGTAACGTCTGGACTTGGGCGCCGTTATCCAGAAGGCTATCCTGTAGGTCTTGTTGAGGACGTTAAAAACATCCCGGGTGATGATTTTATTAAAGTGAGCGTGAGTCCTATCGCATTATTAAATCGCAATCGATTGGTACTAGTGGTTTGGCCAGAAGAAGACCATGCAGCGTTGACAGAACAAATCAATGAACGGATGAATATTATGGATGAGAATGCATGAGGAAGCCTTTGGCGTCTTTTGAGAGGGTGTTATGAAAACCCTAAATGTCCGATTGTTTTTAGCAATGCTTACTGCTTTGGTGCTGACGATTATTCCTCTGCCTGAGCTGCTTACAGGTTTTAGACCCCCGTGGTTGTTGATTTTTGTTCTTTATATACAGTTTTATTTGCCAGAATATTTTAATCTTTTCGTCTTATTTATTTTAGGACTCTGCTTAGACGTGTTGTTGTCCACAGCAATAGGTGAGCATGCCTTTGCCCTTACCTTTGTTACACTGCTTGCTTCTGGAAAAGCACGTCGCTTTAATTTTTTCTCAATGGGGCAGCAAATGGGTTGGGTCGCTACCCTTTGCGCTATTTACTTATTGATCATTTACGTGCTTGACGTTTTCATGGGTTACAGTAACCATTGGTGGATGGTTTTAGGCACGACCCTTATCAGTCTATTTTTTTGGCCTTGCGCACGAGTACTAGCGGAAAGTACTTTATGCTATGATTCCCGACTTTAACCAGACGGAGCAGGTCATGACATTTGAAAAACTTCATATTCCCACCGACGGTAAGGCAATTACTGTCACTTCTGATTTGAAATTAAATATTCCTAATAACCCTATTATTCCTTTTATTGAAGGTGATGGTATTGGCGTGGATGTAACACCTGCCATGATTCAAGTGGTTGATGCAGCTGTTAAAAAAGCTTACGGCGACAAAAGAAAAATTGCTTGGATGGAGATTTACGCTGGTGAAAAAGCGACGACTGTTTATGGTGCTGATCAATGGTTACCTAAAGAAACATTGGCCGCTATTAAACAATTTGTAGTTTCTATCAAAGGCCCTTTAACCACACCCGTTGGTGGCGGAATACGGTCGCTAAACGTAGCTATTCGTCAAGAACTTGATCTTTTCACTTGTTTGCGCCCAGTTCGCTACTTTACTGGTACGCCAAGTCCTGTGAAAGAGCCCTGGAAAACCAATATGGTCATTTTTAGGGAAAACTCAGAAGACATTTATGCAGGTATTGAATGGCAGGCAGATACAGTAGAAGCGAAGAAAGTCATTCAGTTTTTACTCAATGACATGGGCGTTAAAAAAATACGCTTTCCTGATCACTGCGGTATTGGTATTAAACCTGTTTCCAAAGAAGGCACAACCCGTTTAGTGAAAGCTGCCATTCAATATGCAATTGATAATCAGCGTGACTCTGTGACATTGGTTCACAAGGGTAACATCATGAAATATACCGAAGGTGCTTTTAAAGATTGGGGCTATCAAGTGGCTCGGGATATGTTCGGGGCCAAAGACTTTCAAGGTGGGCCTTGGATGGAAATTACTAATCCACAAACAGGAGCACCCATTATTATAAAAGATGTTATTGCTGACGCCTTTTTACAACAAATTTTGTTACGTCCTGAAGAGTATAGCGTGATTGCTACCTTGAATCTCAATGGTGATTATATTTCAGACGCATTAGCGGCTCAAGTGGGTGGTATTGGTATTGCTCCAGGTGCAAACATTGGTGATGACGTGGCTGTGTTTGAAGCAACACATGGTACAGCTCCTAAATATGCAGGCCAAAACAAAGTTAATCCGGGATCACTTATTTTATCCGCTGAAATGATGCTACGTCATTTAGGTTGGTTTGAAGCCGCTGACTACATCATTAAGGGTGTTGAAGGCGCAATTGAAGCTAAAACCGTGACTTACGATTTTGAGCGTTTAATGGACGGTGCAACGTGCGTGAGTTGTTCAGGTTTTGGTGAGGCTATTATTAAAAACATGTAATAAATAAGGCTTGTTATGGCCCCTTTTAACACTCCAAAAAAGGGGCCAATGAGCTGACGAAAGGCAATGTAAAATAGAGTAATTCAAGGTGTTTTTGTTTTTTTATTAACCAGATATGGGCTTTTAAGCAATATAAATTCTTTTTTACTGGCCAAACCTGCGATGTACGTCTATAAAATTAGTTATAAGGGTAATGAAATGAGCGGGCAATTTGAAGTAGGAATTGTGGAGCAGAAGGCGACAGATTCAACTTTTTCGCCTAAGCTTAAAGAGCCTAGAAAATACAAGGTGATTTTGCTAAATGATGATTATACCCCTATGGATTTTGTAGTGGATGTACTGAAGCAGTTTTTCCATTTAACGGAAGACGATGCGACAAGAGTAATGCTTCAGGTTCATATTCAAGGACGTGGTGTGTGTGGGGTATTCACACACGAAATAGCAGAGACCAAAGTGGTTTTGGTTAATGATTATGCCAGGATGAACCAACATCCATTGCTGTGCAGGATGGAGCCGGATTGACGGGATATGTCTCGACGGGGAGCAACGACCATGTTAAATAAAGAGCTTGAATTTACACTAAACTTAGCTTTTAAAGAAGCTAAAGAAAAACGTCATGAGTTTATGACTGTTGAACACTTACTATTGTCGCTGCTCGACAATCCTGCTGCAGGTAACGTGCTTCAAGCCTGTGATGCAAACATTGATTCCCTAAGACGTGATTTAATTGAATTTATTGATGAAACCACGCCTAAAATCCCAGAAGATGAGCTCGATCGAGAAACACAACCCACATTAGGCTTCCAACGTGTTTTACAACGCGCCGTTTTTCATGTGCAGTCTGCCGGAAAAACAGAAGTAAGTGGTGCTAATGTGCTTGCTGCAATTTTTAGTGAGCAAGAGAGTCAAGCCGTTTATTTTTTACGACGCGAAAATATTACCAGATTAGATGTCATCAATTATATATCCCATGGCGTGGCCAAGTATCAAAATAATGACATGAACGAAGGTATGAACCCTTCAATGGACGAGGACATGATGAGCGGTGAAGGCAATGAATCGCCTTTAGAAAGTTATTGCATGAACCTCAATAAGCGAGCAAAACTCGGAAAGATTGATCCCCTTATTGGTAGAAATGAAGAAATTCAGCGTACTATTCAAGTTTTATGCCGTCGTCGCAAAAACAATCCTTTATTGGTGGGAGAGGCAGGGGTTGGAAAAACAGCTATAGCAGAAGGTTTGGCAAGACGAATCGTGGACGGTGAAGTTCCAGAGGCCATTAGCAAATCTGTTGTGTATTCCCTTGACCTCGGTTCATTACTAGCCGGCACAAAATACCGTGGTGATTTTGAAAAACGTTTGAAAGCCGTTTTAAAACAACTCGGTGAGCAAGATGGTGGTATATTATTTATCGACGAAATTCACACCATTATTGGTGCGGGTGCCGCTTCTGGTGGGGTGATGGATGCATCAAATCTTATCAAGCCACTGCTTGCCAATGGTGAATTAAAATGCATTGGCTCCACCACTTACCAAGAGTACCGTGGTATTTTTGAAAAAGACCGAGCATTGGCTAGACGATTTCAAAAAATAGACATTGTAGAGCCTAGTGTTGAGGAAACATTTGAGATACTTAAAGGTCTGAAAGGGCGCCTTGAGGAGCACCATGGTGTGAAATTTTCAATCCCGTCGCTTAAGGCTGCAGCTGAATTGTCTGCTAAGTATATCAATGATAGATTTTTACCGGACAAAGCGATTGATGTTGTTGATGAAGCCGGTGCTTATCAAAATCTATTAACTTCACATAAGCGCAAAAAAATCATTAGCGTCACTGAAATTGAAAACGTTGTGGCAAAAATTGCAAGAATTCCTGTGAAGAAAGTTTCTGCTCGTGATAAAGACACGTTAAGAAATTTAGAGCGCGATCTTAAATTGTTGGTCTATGGACAAGATGACGCCATCATCGCTCTTGCCTCCGCAATAAAGCTCGGACGCTCCGGTTTGCGTGAACCTGAAAAGCCCGTGGGTAGCTTTCTCTTTGCAGGTCCTACCGGCGTTGGTAAAACAGAAGTCACGAGACAGTTGGCAAGTGTTTTAGGCATTGAGTTATTACGATTTGACATGTCTGAATACATGGAAAAACACACGGTTTCTCGTTTAATTGGAGCGCCTCCTGGTTATGTAGGTTATGACCAAGGTGGGTTGTTGACGGAAGCGGTTACCAAAAACCCGCATTCTGTTGTTTTGTTGGACGAAATCGAAAAAGCCCATCCTGATGTGTTTAATCTACTGTTACAAATCATGGACCACGGGACATTAACGGATACCAACGGAAGACAAGCTGATTTTCGTCACGTTATTTTAGTGATGACAAGCAATGCGGGTGCGACTGAAATCAGCCGTAACTCCATTGGTTTTTCATTACAAGATAACACCAGTGATGGCTTGGATGTTATAAAGCGTCATTTCAGCCCTGAGTTTAGAAATAGACTCGATGGGGTGATTAATTTTAAATCTTTAGATGAAGAAACCATTGGTTTGGTGGTCGATAAATTTATCATGGAGCTTGAAGAGCAATTACTAAATAAGGGTGTCACCTTTAAAGTTGAAAAACCCGCACGGGAATGGTTAATAGAACATGGCTATGATAAATCCATGGGTGCGCGTCCGATGGCTCGTTTGATACAAGAAAACATTAAAAAGCCATTGGCTGAAGAGTTGCTTTTTGGTAAGTTAGCCAATGGTGGACACGTAACGTTGAATATACAAGATGGAAAGCTTCATTTTGAAAGCCTCGATCACCGTGAAGGGGTCTGCTAATTTTTTAGAGTATATGTATTTTGCAAATAGTAGACGATTAGCACCACAGCTCAGGCCTTGTCTGAGCTGTAGTGCTATTTATCCCTTAGAGGGTCATGATGGTCTCCACAAGCACTTACAATTCTAATATTATTTAGTTAAAATCAAGCCTAGTACATATCCTGACCAGTGATGTTGTCGATGTTAAGTGTTGTTATCATAACCAAAAATGAAGAAAAAAACCTTAGGCGTTGCCTTGAGTCCGTTCAGTGGGCGGATGAAATTATTGTTTTAGATTCTGGAAGCACAGACAAAACAGTCGCGATCGCAAAAGAATATACACCTCATGTTTATTCTACAGAGCCCGCTGATTGGCAAGGTTATGGTATTCAAAAGCAACGGGCTCTGGCTTATGCAAAAAGTGAATGGGTGTTAAACCTTGATGCCGATGAGTCAGTCGATAGCATTTTAAAAAATGCTATATGCACGGCTATATCATCTAATCTTGCTGATGGTTATCGTATCCCTATTCGCATGTGCTTTTATGATAAACCGTTGCGCTATTCGTCTAGTCCTAAACGCCATATTCGCTTATTTAAGCGTAAAGGGGCATCTTACAGTGACGATATTGTTCATGAAAAAATTAAGCTGCCTATGGACGCCCGCGTTGCCAAGTTACGTCACCCCATTTTGCATCATTCCTTTCAAGATGTAAGCCATGCTCTTTATAAAATGAATCGATACTCTTCCTACAGCGCAAAGATTCGTATAAAAAATCAGAAAAATATCGGATTAAGCAAAACCCTGTTGGGTACAGGATGGATGTTTTTTAGGTGTTATTTTTTACAACGTGGTTTTTTAGATGGAAAAGAAGGGTTGTTATTTTCTTTTTTAAGTGCTCAAGGTACGTTTTATCGCGGTATTAAGCAAATATATTGTGATACCACCAGTGATATAGTTGATTGATTATCTAAGTACCGAGGCTGTCAGCGGTATGTAGAAATTCCAGCAAGGAGTTGGCACGTGATAATAAGTAGTATTAGAACCTCTTATGAGAAATGGCCATTAGAATCATGGGTGCCAATGCTTTTAGCAGCTACTGTGTTTGCGGTACCTTTAAGTTCTTCTTTGAAAAGTATTTTGATGCCTTTGGCGTTATTTTCTATTGTGCTAACGCCCAGTTATCGGAGAGATTTATCGGCGACACTTTATAGGCCATGGTGCCGGGCGGCTTTATTGTTATTCTTTATGGCATTATTTGCTTGTGTGTGGAGTCCTGCAACTTTCAATGAAAAAATATTAGTGATTGGTAAGTACAGTAAACTGCTTTATTTGCCCATTTTAGTCGTAGGCTTTAAGGAGCCAAGCGCTAGACGCTTAGGAACACATGCGTTTTTAGCGTCAATGGGGATCATTTGCGCATTATCCATGATGAAAGCCATAGGGCTTTTACATTTTAGTGGCACTGCTCCTGATATGGTGTTTAGGAATCACATCATGCTCGGCCATATGATGGCCTTTGCTGCTTATTTGTCCGCTTTGTTTTTGATGCAACATCGTGGTTGGTCCCGTTTGTTTTATGCAATATTGTTTACAATGTTTAGCTATCAGTTATTTTTTATTAATTCCGGACGAACAGGCTATGTCATTTATTTATTGTTAATGGGCTTATTGATGGTGCAAGTATTGCCTTGGCGAAAAGCGGTGATCGCAGGCTTATTGGGTGGGGTTGTGGTTGCTTTAAGTTATGTAAACAGTAACGTCATGCACCAGCGAGTGGATGAGGCATTGAGCAATTGGCAGCATTACCAACAAAATAAAGACACACCTATTGGCCAGCGAATGCAGTTTCATGAGTTTGCCAAGAATTTATACCAACACCATCCGTGGCTTGGGAATGGCACAGCCAGTTTCACCTATTTTTTCCGAGTGCAAAAGCCTGTTGCTTCATGGGTGGAAACGTTGCTTGAGCCTCATAGCCAATATTGGTTGGTAGCTGCTGAATTTGGTAGTTTTGGTGTAATACTGCTGCTGTTTTTCTTTGGAAGCTTGCTTTGGGCGAGCTTTCGTCTTGAATCCATGCGGCCCATTGCGTTAGCATTAATGCTGCCTTTTATGCTAGGTAATCTATCGGATTCCTTACTGTTTTATTCAGGTTCCGGTTATTTTTTCCTGTTGCTCATGGCGTTATGCTTAGGTGAAGAAAAGACTAAAGTAGAGGCCCTTAAGATTATAAAATAGGGAAAAAAGTAGCTTACCAAATGGAAACGGATTTCACCGGGGTTTGCAAACTACAAAGTTCGGACACACCGCCATCATTGCAGATAACCAAACCCACTTCATCCACCACCATCACGCCGCCTTGCCACAAGCAACACCCCTCAATCCGCTGTAAATCCATTACAGCGTGTCTTGTACAGTAGCACGATGAGGTATACCCGTTCTTACACACATAGCGCCCAGAAGATGAGTCACAGTAGTGAATGCCACCCATCTTATCACAGCAGTCGGGACACGCGCCGAAGGCCGCTTGGTTGTAGCTAAGTATCAATCCAATGATGGTTGGTAATAACCGAGTAAAAGAAGGCATTACTGATTTCCTAAAGTGATATCAAGTTAGCATAGCATAATTTTTGAAAAATGAGCGCTCGTTTAAAGGTGCGAAACGAGGAAAATCAAACAAGATATGACTGGTGTGTTAAATTTAGTCGATTGACAGTTAACGGACGTATGATCACAGCTTTATTGCTTTAAGGTCTGGTAGCAGGTTATTTAACGACCACTCATACGCTGCCTCTGCGACGGTGGTTTGATTTTTTAAAAAATCGTTGTCATGATTGAAGGGCTCACAAATTTACAAACATTGACTAAATTTGCAATGTTTTATGATTTTTAAAGGATAAAAAAATGCAATTAAGGATAGCGGTGTTGGGTTGTTTGTTTTTGTCTGCAATGCCCTCAATGGGTGCTGCAATAGTTTCTCCTCAAAATAACAAGCTACATTTAGATTGGCTAAATTCATCAGTGATGCCAGGAGAAAGTTTTTTTGACTTTGCAAATGGCGGTTGGCAAAAACAAAATCCTATTCCTGCTCATTATGCGAGTTGGGGTGCCTTTTATATTCTAAATGAAGAGGTACAAAAAAATATTCATCAAATGCTGATTGAAGCATCACAACATAAGTCCGCAAAGCCTAGCAGTATTGAGCAAAAAATTGGGGACTTTTATTTTAGTGGAATGGATGAAGCATCTATTAATAACTTTGGTATTAAACCCCTTCAATCTGAATTTGATAGTATAGATGCTATTAAAAATATATCTGATCTACAGGATGTGATAACCCATTTACAAAGCATTGGGGTCAATGCCGTGTTTAATTTTGGAAGCATGCAAAATTTTCTAAACAGTAAAGAAATGATTGGGGCAGGGATGCAAGGGGGGCTCGGTTTACCTGATAGAGATTATTATTTAAAAGAGGATACAAAGTTTGCCGAAATTCGCCACGTTTACGTAAAGCACATGGCTAAAATGTTTGAGTTGTTAGGGGATACACCTTCAAACGCCTCTCAAGCTGCAAATGTCGTCATGGGATTGGAGACTGAGCTTGCAAAAGCCTCTCTTTCGCAAATTGAACAACGTGACCCTCATGCTATTTATCACATGATGAATCTTACCGAGCTGGACGCCATTACCCCTAATTTTTCTTGGCCACGTTATTTTAAAGCCATTCATCTTGAACAGTTACAACAAATAAATCTAGGCATGCCTGTTTTTTTTAGAAAAATAAATGAGATGCTAAAACAGGTGTCTTTAGCCGATTGGAAAATGTATTTACGTTGGCATTTGGTTCAAAATTTTTCGCCTTATCTCTCAACGCCTTTTGTTGATGAGCAGTTTCAAATGAACAAGGTTATCAATGGAACAAAAAAATTACTGCCACGCTGGCAACGTGTGGTAAATGCTGAAAATGAAGCCCTGGGGTTTGCAATTGGAAAACAATATGTGGAAAAACACTTTCCCGCAAGTTCAAAGCAAGAGGTCTTGGCCATTGTAAAAAATGTTCGTAAAGCTTTACGTAATGATATAAAAACATTGTCTTGGATGACGCCTAAAACGCGCCAAGCGGCATTAAAAAAACTTGATTTAATGAAAGATAGGGTGGGTTACCCAAGTAAATGGTGGGATTACTCAACATTAATGATTGACCGTGGAGCTTATGTATTGAACGTGAAGCGCGCTAAAACGTTTTTGTTTGCTCGCGATTGCAATAAAATTGGAAAACCTGTTGATGAAACAGAATGGGCAATGACGCCACAAACAGTTAATGCATATTATGATCCGTCTATGAATAACATTAATATCCCTGCGGGAATATTACAATCGCCATTTTTTGATCCCTCGGCCCCTGCCGCTGTTAATTATGGAGGCATTGGATTTGTCATTGGGCATGAAATGACACATGGTTTTGATGACGAAGGTGCGCAATTTGATGGGGAAGGGAACTTAAAAAATTGGTGGACGCCTGAGGATTTGAAAAAATTTCAAGCATCAACGTCTTGTATAATGAACCAATTTTCAAGCTATAAAGTCAATGGTGACCTTTCAGTTCAAGGTAAGCTTGTCATGGGCGAGGCTGTGGCTGATCTCGGTGGGGTCACTTTAGCTTATCGCGCATTTATGAATTCGGATGCCTATAAAACTGCCAAAAAAATTGATGGATATACCCCGGAACAGCAGTTTTTTTTAGGCATGGCACATGTATGGGCTATGAATATTCGACCAGAGAAAATGCGGGACCTCATCACAACAGACCCTCATCCGCCAGCGCTCTATCGTATCAATGGCACTCTTGCTAACATGCCTGAATTTCAAGCGGCATTTTCGCTACCCAATAAAAGCCCTATGGTGAATAAAAACCGTTGCGTTATTTGGTAATGATTGGCCCTCATTTATTCACTCATGATAAATTTAATCATATCCTGACATGCCTTTTCCGATGGATGAGGCAATACGTCAGGGTAGGTGAAAAATGAGTGGGGCATTTTTTCAAACGTGAGCAAATTAAGGCTATTGTTTGCATCTTTTAATTTTCCTGCGAAAGCTAAGTTATCATCTCGGAGTGGATCATCCATTCCTACTAAAACGCACGTCGGTGGCATCACGCTAAGCTCACCATAAATAGGGCTCGCATAAGGGTTTGCCCAGTCTTTTACGTTAGGAACATAAAACGCCCTGATAAAAGCAATAACACTCATTTCAACATAAGGGCCTCCAATTCCAAGTGCTTGCATTGATGGGTAACGTTCAAAATAATGATCTGAAAAAGTTGAAAGACATAAAATTTTGTCAGGCGGTTGTATCCCATTATCCACACAATAGAGTGCTAGTGCTGCTGCCATGTTTCCTCCAGCAGAATCACCGCTCACAAAAACTCGCCCAGTTGATTGTTGTCTAGCATGCATATACACCGTTATACAATCGTATAATGCTGCAGGGAAGGGGTGCTCCGGGGATAGCCGATAATCAACGCTCATCACCGTCATGTTACTCATGTGTGCAAGTCTTTTTGCAAAAGCAAGATGTTTACCAGAGGCCGGAATAACCCAACCACCACCATGAATATAAATCAAACTATCTTTTGAGGGATGCTTGGGTGTAAATTGGGTGATAGGTACGTCAACGTCGATGGTTTTAGGAACTACTTTGTCTTCACGGAGGATCTCTGGGTATAACAAAAGACCTGGGTTTTTAGGCGCACCCCATCTATCACGGATCATGTCGACCCAAGCATCACGAAGCGGCTTTTGCTCCAAATGACGTTGATAGTATTTTTCAGCAGGACCGGGTTGTAACCACACGGGTAGGTTATCATCACTCATGCTATGTCCTTAATAATGTCATTTAATAAGGTTAATCGGGTTTGGCGGTCGCCTACAATTTCTACTATTTTAAGCGGATGATGGGGTGGTAGAATTGTATTTAAATGATCTCGGTACAACGTTTTAAACGCATTATCTACCCAATCTCTGTAAATATCATGAGTGGGGCGATGTCCATCTTCTTCTAATGCAATGGGGTGTTGTGAAGACATTGGAACAAAAACAATTAAGTCGAGATGTTGCAATGATTTTTGGACTAGTGGATAGAGGGATTGAATAAACACCTTGTCAATATCAGTATGACCATGATCCACGGTGTAGCTAGCATAAGGAATATAATCCACTGGGCATCTATCGAAGATAACATTATCCCCTCGGTTATATTTTTTTAATCTATTCATGCAATGATTTAATTGCAGCATGATGTGATGACGTGTTTGATCTTCTGCGAATTTAATCTCATGGTTTTCACGAAGTGCACGATAAGGCTCGTCTTCAAAGGCATAGTTGGTGTGGCTTTCAATAAAGTCGTGTACAAAAGTAGATTTACCTAATGAGTGCGAGCCTGATATTGCTATTCTCACGGGGTGTTCTCCATTGATTACCTTAATCTTAGTATAGCGAAAAATCAGTGTATTTTTTTGTGGTGGTCTATATAGCGAGTTGCCTCAAAATACATGTTATTCAAAATATAGGTTGTGTTTAATTTCAAATAGTGTAAAATTTACTCAATTATGAAAAAACAAATCCCTTATATTCTTATCATTGGTGTGCTTTTTTTAATTGGTTATAGCTTATGGCAACCCAAACCCCATAAGTTAACCTTCAAAAAAGCCTCTTTTTCACAGCTTCCGGGGTGGAATCAAACAGACACCCGCAAATCGCTGCGCGCGTTTCAAATTTCGTGCAAAGCTTTTTTAAAGCAAGATCCTAATAAATCGGTGGGAAGTGAATACCTTGATTTACAAGTAAAAGATTGGTTTCCTGCTTGCAATGAAGCGTTATCGTTAAGTACTAATTCGCACACAATAACGCGGCATTTTTTCCAAAAATGGTTTACCCCTGTCGCTTTTTTTGATCAAAAACCGGTTCATGGGTTGTTTACAGGCTATTACATGCCATTACTCCAAGGTAGCTTAACAAAAACCAAACGCTTTAACGTACCCCTGTATGGTATGCCGAACAATTTAGTAACGGTTAATTTGGACACGTTTTATCTTGATTTAAAACATCGAAAAATTTACGGTCGTTTAAAAGGGAACACCGTTATACCTTTTTATTCCCGCGAAGAGATTAATAATGGTGCTATAAAAACATCAGCGCCTGTGATTGCGTGGGTAGACAGCTTTATTGAGCGCTCATTTTTAGAGATACAAGGATCTGGTGTTATTCAATTAACTGATGGCTCACAGTTGGTGGTGGGGTACGCTGCTCAAAACGGCGCGCCTTATACGGCTATCGCAAAGGTGCTTATCGATAAAGGGGTCATGACACGAGACAATGCCTCCATGCAGCATATCCGAACTTATTTAAAAGCACACCCTGAAGACATTCATCCTGTTTTAAACCAAAATAAATCTTTTGTATTTTTTAGCGTATTACGACATCAAGAGGCTCTTGGAGCCCAAGGCGTAGCGCTAACACCTGGGTACTCTTTAGCGGTTGATAGAAAGTGGGTTCCTTTAGGTGTTCCTATTTGGCTAAACACCACAAGACCTTCAGACAAGTCTGATGATCACAAAACATTTCAACGCTTAATGATAGCTCAAGATACCGGTGGTGCTATCAAGGGTGTTGTACGAGGCGATGTTTATTGGGGTGCTGGTGAACGGGCAACCAATATTGCAGGTCGAATGAAAAATGATGGCTATTATTGGCTATTTATCCCCCGTGATGCACTTTTACGATTTCAAGAGAAACTTGCTTAATCTAATTCCTTAAGAGATGAGGCACGACGACTTGCTCTTTGTAAATGTCTCTTTATCATCTTTTTCCTCAAGCGGCTTAGATAACTGTATTGTCTTCAGATGAGGGTATGTTTGAGACATCCATTTCGTTGTTGCTTTCCAAGCGTCTCGAATGTTATTAGTGATTACCTCATCACGGCTAAATAAAGCGAAAAATGCCTGGTAATTAGCCATGTTGGAGCTGTTTTTACTATGATATTCTGGAAGTAGTCCAAGACGTGCATGAGGAACGGTAAGCACTTCGTGGATACTATGCAATCCGCCCCCTGTTATAAAGGCTACGATGGCAAGAACGTAATAATGCTGTTCCTCAATGTTTTCCCATTCGCCTAAAAATGCCATCGCTGCACAAAGAACAGAAGTCATGCCCGAAGGACCAGCAACATAAGGAATGTCTTTCATTAGTAAGGAAGAAACATAGGGTGATGAACGATCCGCTTGTTGACAGAGGCAATCAGGAAACCATGTTGTGTTAACGCTAGGGAATGTTTCTCTATCTTCTTTGGTGATAGTGATGCCGAGGTGATTAGAATCAATTATATCAAATTCGGCTCTGCCTCTATCTTTATAAAGCTGGGGCGCTTGGTTGACATAGTCCTCAAAAAATAACATTGGATTTTCTTGTGATGGTTTATTTTCTAAATATCTTGCAAAGTCGCCCGAATATTCACTTAAGTGCTTTGGATAGCTGGTTTCACATAGGTAGTAGGCATCTCTCATGAACATGAAGTGAATTAGCATGGTTCTGCCGAGGTCAGATGTTGTCTTTAATGCGGCTATGACATTGTCTACTGATGGTGTTTTTAGAAAGCGTCTAAAAGCCAACGGTAGTTTTGGGTATTCTTCATAGATTTCATCTGGGCCTAAATTCTTTAAAAAGGGTATTAAATTCTTATGGGTTTTATTTTCTTCAAGAAATTTAACAATCACATGGCTAATGGCGTTGACGCTAGTCCATGTATGTATACTGGGATTTTCTAGCAATTTAATAGCAATATGAGATTCAAAAACTCTCTGTATACGACATTCCAAATCACGATGGAGCACTTTTGATTTTGTAAAATAATCATTAAATGCTTTATTGTTTAATGACATAAGGACATCGTTCAGAAATGCAAGAAGATCAGGAGATATCTCTTTATATTGTCCAAGATTTTGTTTTAAAAAAAAGATTAAAATAGAAAATTGTTGCTCATGATTATGAAAGCACGTTTTGATTTCAGACAGTAATGATTTGATAATACTTATATCATCTGGCAATGTGGGGCTATAGTTCGATAGTTTTAAAATAAGCAGGGCGTAAACATTTGTCCGGTGCTTGCCTGGTAATTGTTTTACTTCATTAAAAAATATAGACATACTACGTTGCTTCATGAATTTTAATATAACAAATAGTATCATTTAATTTCATGTAATGGTAATTTTTTACAATTTTTTTGGTTTGAAGAGCAGATTTCTTTTTATACTTACTGTTATTTTCTTCCGCGATAATTAATCTTGCCTTAATCTATTCAGTGTATTATTTGCACTAATATTTAAAATTGGGTCGCAAACATGAAGTTTTCATCTAAAACGGAAGCGTATTCCTACATTATTTTGATTTTAACGCTTATTGAAGAAAAATTTGGTGAGAGATCATTACCAAATCTCAATGTGGTTAGAAGGGCTCTTAATGACGTTAAAATTGCTATGGAAAATCATGAGCAAAATATAGATGTCATTTGGGATATATTAGAAAAGGTTAAACCATTATTAGGAGCAAACGCACAAGAAATTATTTTGGCTTTACAACATGATTTGAAAAGTAGTGATTATCAACAAACTCCTTTAGAGAAATTTCAAAATCCATTGGCGCGTAGAGCCGAATCTGAGCTTGCCATTCAGTTGTTAAAAAAACCGACGAACGCAATGATGATTCCCGTACATAGGGTTTCACTTGAAATTATAAAATTGATGGAAGATTACCCTCATGTAATACAAGCGGTGGTGAATGATTTATTTATAGAAAGTGGTCATTTTATAGCCTTAGGCGCACCTAAAAAAAGCATGACCATCAGCGAAATAAAGACATTACTTAAAAAAAATGATCCTGCTCAATTTATAGAAATCATGCACATGCATTTTAAATTTGGACAAAGTATTACTCGCTTCGTCGGTATAAAGCGCGCGCCAGTAAGAAAGCCGGTTGGTAAGCTTCTCTCTATTATTCAAAAAATATATAAGGGAGAGCCTGAGGATTTTTTCAAATCAGCGATTTTTTCTCTTGAGCAGTTAGAAATGGATTATCGCTCATATATTTCAAATATAGAAATGTATGCTTCACCGTTATTTATGGCTGTTGATGGAAAACGAGGGCGAGGTGATAAAATAGATCCTGCTCGTACTAACTATTTTGGCCTAATGCTAAAAGGACAAGATAGTTATGCGCTCGGTTTAGGTGAACATTCTTCATCATGGGTTGCCGATTGTAAAAGTCAATCTGTCGATTTGAATTCGCCATATGTTATTGATTTAATTGAAAATGATGCTGTCTATGTTGCCGGACCATCAGGAATGACGTCTGTACTTTTAAATCAAATGGAAATCTTAGCTAATTTTGAAAACGAAAATTTAAAAAAGAATTACTTATCAGCCATTGTTAGTTATATCGTTGGTGGAGGCTTTCATAGTTTTCACGAAGTGATTGGTCCAGCTCAGTACTCGTTGGATTTGGTCCCAGGATATATTGTGGAGGTTCCTAAAGAGGGTAAATTAGCGGCCCCTCCGAATTATAACCAATTTTTTAGTCAACAAGCCCTTATTGATCCAGAGTTTAATGAAAGACGAGCGATGGCTTGGAGAAGTTATCTCTACTATTTTAACGTTTTGTATGGCCCAAAACACTGTGATGATTTTTCTGTACAAACATCAAGGTTTAAAAAATTATTGTCTAGAGAGCTTGATGTGTATCCTTCGTTAGTAGAAAAATCACCTTCGAAAGAGGACGCAACGGATACTCAGCAGAAAGATAATAGTCATACAAGATTTTTATCTTCAGCCAAAAATATAAATCCTCTTAGGCGCCCAGTAGTCTTTTTTAATCCACCAGACGAATCAGGTAGTGATGAAGAGGAATACACATTATCGCATCCTTTCCGATAAAGCTAATGAATTTCCCTTTTTGAAAGGAAAGCAATTAATCGGTCTAACATTTTTACTGTTAGAAGACGCTTCATGAGTGAAAAAAAGTGGCTCGGAAACGTAATAGGGTATTTGGCTTTGGGACGTGAGCTTTCAATGGCGTGAATTAATTTTTTGATGACAACGTCAGGACGCTTTGTAAAGATAGAGGTTTCTTTTTGCTCACGAAAACCCGCTAACATTTTAAGGTATTGTTGTTTAAAATGACTGTGCTCAATGTTAATTTTTTTTAATGAATAATCAAGAACATTATCTCTGAATCGGCTTGCAATAGGCCCCGGTTCAATGGTGATTACATCTATTCCTGAAGGTTTAAGCTCAAGACGTAATGTGTCACTCAGCCCTTCAACGGCATACTTGGAGGCATTGTAAGCGCCTCGAAAGGGCATGCTAATAATTCCTAAAACGGAACTGATATTAATGATGCGGCCTTGATTTTGTCGACGCATAATGGGAATCGCCAAACGTGAAAGCGCCATTAAGCCAAATACATTTGTTGCAAATTGTTCGCATAACACCTCGTGTGGGATGTCTTCTAATGCTCCACCTTGACCATAACCTGCGTTGTTGATAAGAACATCAAGCTTTCCGCCTGTTTTTGCTAAAACCTCTGTAAACGCTTTGTTAACTGATTCAACATTGGCAACATCCAAAAGAACGGTATCAAGCCCTAGGCTCAATAAGTTATTTACATCGGCTTGTTTTCGGCAAGAGGCAATGACTGTGTGCCCTCGATTCTTTAATGCAAATGCCGTATCAAAGCCAATCCCTGTAGAGCAACCGGTTATTAAAATTATTTTAGGCGTCACGCTTGATGCTCCATGGTGATATTTGGGGCTTCTTTAAAAGCAATACGCTAAACGAAAAGCAACGGAGTATAGAAAAGGAAAATAGGAGTCTGATGGGTTTAAATTCGATTCACCAAACCCTGCTGTATAATTGGCGCCTATTTCTCCTAAAACATGTTTTGCAAAATGATAATTCAACCCAACCCCAAAGGTAGGGGTTAAAAGCCAATTGTCTTTCAGTGTATCCCGCCGGTGTACACTTGCAACCCCGGCTCCTGAGTATACTCTCACATTTGTATTCGGTATAAACAACATGATTTTTCCCATGAGGTTGGCTACTTCGGTGTGCGTAATGAATTCTGTTTGTTCAAAATTGGTTGAATAACTAAAGAGACTGAACGACTCGAAAGCAATATTAGCATCTGGGTAGTGCATATAGTTTGCTTCAAGTGCAAAGGTTGGCGTTAGCTCATACCCTGCAAAAACACCCCACACTCCGCCTCCCTCCTGAACTTCTATAGGGGTGGAAAGACTTAGTGCTTCGTTTTTATTGGCTTCTGTAGGAACTAAGCCGTTCCATGTGGTTGAGCCGTAACCCCCAGAGACCCCAATATAAAAAGGATTGAACCTTATATTTCCGACTGGGCCGTCTTGGTGATTTTCAAGAAGACCGGCTTGGCAAAGCGAGGAAAAAAGACAAAGGCTAACAAATTTTGTTAAGGATGACATTCTAGTTATCACAGATGAATACTCTTAAGTGGTTTGACCCATTTCAGATGAGTCAAACAAGGGGTAAATTAAAAAAATGGCTTATTGACAAGAACGTTGATTGGAGCTGCAGGCTCTATTTTGGGAGTCAACACCACCATCCAAGTAGCAGGTCCAGTTATCCATACATTCTTGTGTGGTCGTGTAATTTTGGCGTTCACATGCTTTTTTAAGAGAACCAAAAAAGACCATCATTCGAGCATAAAGTGCTCGCATGTCTTGACACATGCCCGCTGGCAGCCCTGATGATGTGCAATAACATGTGGCTGCTGTTTTAAAGGTGGGGCAAAAATTAACGTCGTTAGTCGGTTGAGCATTCGGACAGGCAAAAGAAGAGAAACTAATACAGCATGCAATAGCAATCAAAAAATTTTTCATAATCCCTGGTTCCTCATTAGAAAATAGACAATTGACGAGAAACTTTACCAGAAAAAAAAGCTGGCTGCAAAAAATAAAACGCTTTGATTATTAATCATTATTCTATTTTTAACAGAATGAATTAAAGCAGTAAAATATATATTTTCTCATCTTAACGTGTGTTTAAATGCTCACTGACAATGCTAATACTCGGTGGCGTGATTTTATTATTTTCACCACGTTTTAAAATGGTATAGGTTGTTAGGTTAAGATTGTCTAAACTCACTGTTGCAACACTTAAAAAATAATGACTTTCAATGGTTATCTGATCCGTAGGAATATCTAATTTTTGGAGGAGGGGCGAAATGTCATTTAAATGCTTAATTTTTTTTGACCGCTCTTGGATTATCTCATCGACTTCTGTTTCACTTAAACCATCACCTAAACTCATAAGGATGATTTTAGGCGCAGTGTTGATATTGATAAGCGTTTTTTCAGGCAAAACCGTTATAAAAGGGAGTAATGCTTGATATTTATTTGTGTTTATTCCCTGAATAATGCGTAATTCAGAAGTGCTTTTCAGTGGCTGGTAGCCGGGTAAATAAGCGGGTTTTTGATTTAGATAAAAATTTAATTCTTTATCTTGTCCGTGGCCTGGTTGATAAGGGATTATCCACTGATAGATAGATCTGATAAGGCGTTTTTGGTCTGTGGATGAATTTGACTTTAAAACATTCTTAAGTAGATTATAAAATAATAAATGAGATTTAGGATCAAGCAGGCTATTTAGATTGAACAACGCTTGCATATCATAGAGCGCTCCTTTAGAAATGACGCCCGGATAGGCTTCTTGAAG
Source organism: uncultured Legionella sp. (assembly GCA_964442495.1). GTDB lineage: Bacteria > Pseudomonadota > Gammaproteobacteria > Legionellales > Legionellaceae > CAYTZN01. Next base: position 83,217 of record CAYTZN010000001.1, read on the forward strand.
CTTTGCAGGATAATCGGCAATTTTCCCCGTTTGTTCATCTAGCAATTGATAAATGCTTTTCTTTGAGAGTAAATTCATCGCCCAGAAGGTAACCCCTTGAGAGGCTAAGTAGAGTTTATCGCTCGTCAGGGTTAAACGTGTACGATAAATATCAAGTTGCAAGCGGGTACTCATTGCAGTAGCCGCAATGGCCACGAGCGTCATGATGAACAATGCCGTAATGAGTGCGCTGCCTCGATATTTACCCACCATAAAGAGCCTCAGGAATAATGAACAATAAACTCATGTTTCCCCAATGAGGGGTTAATGTTAACTGAATGGCGATAGGAAGGGTTTCTTTTTTTTGATTTTGTTGTATTGCATATTCTCGCCATTCTGGCAAAAGTTGTCGGGCCTGGCTTAAATAGGCAAAGGAGCATTCTTTAAGGTTATCTAGCACTATTTTATCTTGGTACTGTTTTCTGTTTAATGAATCTAAGTTTTCCCAAGTGCGACGTACCAACGTTAGTCCTTCACAAAGGTAGGCCACACGCTTTAATGTGCTTCGGCGCTCTTTGCCTTGTGGGTTAACCAACCCACCACGTGTAAACTCAACATATTGAGGTTGCCCTACAAAAGGCGGGAAAAGATGCATTTCATTTCCGCGCACAGGGCGCTCTACCATTTGCTGCGTGTCTCGCATGAGCAATGTCATTGCTAATTGTAGTTCGTTTAATTGACTTGCTTGTTGATTGACACGCGCTCGTGTATCAAAAGCATGGTATAGCGCTTGAGACGTAATGGCCGCGAGGATTGCAAAAACAGCTAATGCCACCATCACTTCAATCAATGTGTACCCTCGGTTGATTTTCATGATACATACCTGTAGGCAATAAGTTCATCCGTAAAAGGTCCGGTCGCGGTGTTGCTGACTTTAATGATAATTTTTTCTGTACTAGAAATATCCGTAGGCATGAGGCTTGCCCGCCAATATACTTTTTGCCCACACATGGTGGTCATTTGAGATATCTCTTGGTTTAAATGGATAGGGATAAGTCCGAGCTGAATGGCTGCAATGCCTTGCATTTCTACCCAATGATGAATGGATTTTTCTTTAATACGAGTCGTATTTGAAATATTTTGTGAGCTACTGCGAAGAAGGGCAGTGAGGGCAATCGCGATAATCGCTAAAGCCAATAAAATTTCAATCAGAGTAAAGCCTTTGTTTTTGAATGGCTTATTCATGATGCGCCCAGTTGTAATGCAATGGCTCCATTATGTTTACCAATAACCGCTGCTATAGACGGTTTGTCATCTATACCAAAATACAGGGTAAACGGGGTGAGATCGCCAGATGAATTGATAATCAATTGAGGTTCTGAAGCGGTATTTACAGGGCTGTCTAGATGAATAATGGTGCCATCTGGAAAATAATGGGGTTGAAAAATACTGTTTTGAGACAGGGCCTCCCATTGTTCTGAGGGCTGTAAGCGTAACAGCTGATAGCGATTTTGGTAAATTTTAATCCCTAAGGTGCTGGTTTCTAAGATGGCTTGTTGCTCAGAAAATTTAACATAATTCACAAACTGTTCAGCTGCCATCACAATACGACGCTGACGACCAAAGTCACCAAAGGCAAGCAGTGCAAACCCTAGGGTAATGCCAATAATGAGCACTACCACCAGGATTTCAATGAGTGTAAATCCTTGTTTATTTTGCATCCCAATTACCAATTTCGGCATTAATTCCAGTGCCGCCAGATTGGCCATTTGTGCCCAAGGTAAAAACGTCTGTTTCGCCGTGTTGCCCTGGATTTAGATACAGGTAATCACGGCCCCAAGGGTCTTTGGGGACTGATTTTAAATAAATTTTCCAGTCTCGAGGTATTGGATTGCTCGATGGTTTTTCAACCAAAGCCATTAACCCCTGGTCAGTTGTTGGGTAAAAACCATTGTCGAGTTTATAGAGATCAAGTGCATTTTGAATAGCTAAAACATCTTGTTTGGCTTTAACCACGCGCGCTTCGTCAGGTCGGCTAATGATTTTTGGTACCACAATTGAGGCTAAAATTCCCAAAATTACGACAACCACCATGATTTCAATCAGTGAAAAGCCAGATTGCTTTTTCATCATATAAAACTCCCAATAATTTAAAAAATATTATCATTAAGTAACCAGCTGCTCCATGGAAAAAATAGGTAGCAAGGTTGCCAATACAATAAAGAGTACCACGGCCCCCATGAAAAGAATGACTAAAGGCTCAAGAAGCGTTAGTGCTGTATCAATAAGACGTTTGACTTCATTGTCTAAGTGTTGGGCTGTTCGCTCCATCATGGCTGAAATTTGACCGCTTTTCTCTCCGCTTGATATGAGGTGAACCGCCATTGGTCCTAAAAAGCCAGTATCTTTTAAAGCTTGGCTGATAGATGCGCCTTCTTTTACGCGGGTGGTGGCCGTTTCAAAAGCTTTTTGCATGATGGTATTGCTAATCAGACTTGATGCAACATGCATGGTTTCTAGTACACTAACTCCAGCAGCAAATAAAATGCCAAATGTATGAATGTAACGCGAAACATTTACGGTTTTTATCAAATAGGCAACTATAGGCAATTTAAGTAACGTGCGATGCCATGCGGTATGAAAACTAGGTTTTGCTAGGCTACGCTTAAACATCACCAAACTTAAAATAATAACCATTAATACATAAAGACCATATTTTTTAATAAACGAGCTCAAAGTAATGAGAACAATCGTCATGGCTGGTAAAGATTGCCCGCTGCTCGTGAAAACATCAATGATTTTTGGCACGACAAAGGCTAGTAAAAAACTAATAATGGCTGATGAAACGACAATCATTATCACCGGATAAATAAGTGCCTGTTGAATTTTTTGTTTAATTTGTTGTTGATTTTCGGTGTAATCGGCAAGCTTTTCTAACACCACGTCCAATCGCCCAGTTTGTTCACCAGCAGCAACTGTTGCTCGATAAAGCTCAGGGAATATGTCAGGAAATTCACCCATGGCTTGAGCAAGTGCATACCCTTCCATGACTTTAGAGCGTACTCCAATGATTAAACGCCGAACATTATCCCTTTCTGTTTGTTCACTTACTCCTTTAAGTGATTCTTCTATAGGGATTCCGGCAGCAAGTAGGGTGGCCAATTGACGTGTAAACAACGATAAATCTTGGGTTGTTAATTTATCTTTACGCTTTATAAGGTGTGAAGATTGTGGTGATAGGATAAGGGTGGGAATTAAACCCTGATCGCGAAGCAATTGACGAGCGTGCCTTTGCGAATCAGCTTCAATGACGCCCTTGCAGGTATTCCCCGATTTTTTTAGCGCTTGATATTGGTATGCGCCCATAGTAGTGCATCAATGTGAGTGAAGGTATGCTTTGTTAAGTGTACTTCATCGTGTTGCACATGTCACTTGTGTGAAGGACATGAAACCTAAACCAGAAAGTCGCGATTAAAAGTTTATATTTTAACTCAACCCAACACCATAAAAAATGGAAGGTTCAATGATGATGCGCCGCTGTCTGAGCAATTTTCTAATGTGCCAGAAATGGAATCTATATTACATATAGAAATAGTATTTGAATTAAAATTTACAATATAAGCCACTGTATTATTTGAATTGAATATGATTCCTTCGGGTCCATTTAATAAAGTAGCCCCTGAATTAACACAATTTACTAGGGCACCTGTACCTGCGCTAATGTCACACTTTGTCACGCTATTATTGGCGTTATTGGTTATGTATGCACGTGTATTTCCTATGTTTAATTGAATGCCTACTGGGCTTAACAATGATGTTGCTCCAGAATTAGTGCACGAACTTAGAGTGCTGGTACCGGCGCTTACATTACATTGTGTCACGCTATTGCTATTAAAATTAACAATATAAACACGGGTGTTTGTTGCATTTAATGCCAGCCCTTCAGGTAAATCTAGTCCAGTTGCACCAGAGTCAGCACAGTTATTGAAGTTGCCAGTGCTTGTGTTAACGTCACAATTTGTAACGCTACTGGGATTGCCATTTGCAATATAGGCAAAACTATCTGTTGAAAGTAAAACCATGCCTTCTGGTAGCGATAATCCTGTCGCATTTGAATCAATACAGGCATTTAGTGCGCCGGAGTTTGGGTTTATTTCACATTGCAACACACTGGAATTACCGGCATTTGCTATATAAGCTAACGTTTTAGTGGCATTTAAAGCAATTCCCGATGGAAAATTTAATCCTGTTGCGCCTGAGTTTTTGCAGGCACTTAAGCGGGACGTGGCTGAGTTGACGCTGCATTGAATAACGGTTGAATTTACGTTTGTTATGTATGCAAAGCGTCCAGATGAAATCGTGCGGTTTTGACAAGAAGTAGGACCGGCGCCGTTTAGGCATAGCGTGATATCTATAGTTCCTAATCCCCCTGTAATGGATGTTGTGTAAGGTGTTGTATCGCTTACCGTAAACAAACAATAGCCAGTGTTTGAAGGTGTGCAATTGGTTATCGCAAAACCTGGTGTTTTAATTTTAATACCCGCTTTTGGGTACAGGTGATTAGGAATGGTTGTTCTGACGGTTAATTCATTCCCTACTGATGTAACATTAAACAATAAACCAGTATTTGCAAAACACATCAGAGGAAAAAAGAAGACGAGTAGCATATTCCATGTATAAGTTTTATATGAACGATTAAACATATGAATCCTACGTTATGAAGTGAAATATCAACATACCATGTTGTTTAAAAAAACATCACACATAGAAGATGAGTATATTTCTAATACTCAAATTTAATGAGCAACACTAGCATTTTCTATTTCCAATAGCTAATTGAACAAGTTGATTGTGCCAGGTAAACTAGCCCAGGCGAATTTAAGGTCTGTATCTGCCCTACATGGAGGAGTGATGAGTAAAAATTTGGTGCTTTCTGCAATTAAAGAACATGAAGCGAAATTTATTGATTTGCGATTTACGGATACAATTGGAAAAGAGCAGCACATCACTATTCCTATTTCCGCTTTAGATGATGATTTTATTGAAAATGGTAAAATGATTGATGGTTCATCGTTCAAGGGGTGGCAAAAAATACATCAATCAGATTTGGCCTTGATTCCTGATTTAAGTCATATCCTTCCTGACCCGTTCTATCAAGACAGTACGCTAATTATTCGTTGCAATGTGGTTGACCCCCAAACTATGCTTGGCTATGAGCGTTGTCCTCGCTCTTTGGCTCAGCGTGCTGAGGTCTATATGCAATCCACAGGGATTGCCGATGAAGCTCTTTTTGGACCCGAGCCTGAATTTTTTATATTTGACGATGTGCGTTGGGAAACAAACATTAGTGGATCATTTTATAAAATTGATTCCGAAGAAGCTCAATGGAATTCCGGTAAAATGATAGATGGGGGCAATATAGGCCATCGTCCCAGCATTAAAGGCGGGTATTTTCCCGTGCCGCCCGTGGATTCTTCGCAAGATATTCGTTCAGCCATTTGTCAAACATTAGAGGCATTGGGTATTGTGGTGGAAGCTCATCATCATGAGGTGGCAACAGCCAACCAATGTGAGGTGGCTACACGCTTTAATTCGTTGACAAAAAAAGCCGACGAAATACAAATACTGAAATACGTGGTACACAATGTTGTACATAATTACGGTAAAACAGCAACCTTCATGCCTAAGCCTTTAGTTGGCGATAATGGTAGTGGTATGCATTGCCACCAATCTTTAGTGAAAGACGGTGTTAATCTATTTGCAGGTGACCAATACGCGGGGCTTTCTGAGACTGCTTTGTATTATGTTGGTGGCATTATCAAACACGCCCGCGCCCTGAATGCGTTTACAAACCCCGGTACCAACAGTTATAAGCGCCTTGTTCCAGGATTTGAAGCGCCCGTATTGCTTGCCTATTCTGCACGCAATCGTTCAGCTGCTATTCGGATACCTCATGTGAGTGGGCCTAAGGCACGACGGATTGAAGTTCGCTTCCCAGACCCTAGTGCTAACCCTTATTTAGCTTTTTCCGCGATGATGATGGCAGGCTTAGATGGCATACAGAAAAAAATCCATCCTGGCGATCCAATAGATAAAGACTTGTATGATCTACCTCCTGAAGAATTAATGGACGTGCCCACGGTTGCATCCTCTTTAGAAGATGCTGTTGAAAGCTTGCGTAGAGATCATGAATTTTTATTGCAAGGGGACGTGTTTAGTAAAGATACTATCAATAGTTACATTTCATTGCGTGAAATGGATATTGAGCAAGTACGGAGTTTGGTTCACCCATTTGAGTTTGAATTATACTATAGCAGTTAAGTGCTTAGCCTTTTTAGGTTATTCTAAGCCATAGAATAACCTAAGTTTGCAATGTAATCACAATAGGGAGCATTGATGATGAGAAAGTATTCTCTGCTATTTTGTATTTTTCTAGCGTTTGGGTCACTGCATGCTGAAATATATAAATGGACGGATGGAAATGGGAATGTACATTTTAGTGATAAACCTCACCCGGGCGCTGAAGAAATTATATTGCCTAAAACCCAAACGTATTCCTCACCTGCTGCTCCACCAACAGATACCCCAGTAGCAAAAGAGGAATCAGATGATGAAAAACCTGCTTATGAAACCTTTACCATTGCACAACCCGAGGATCAAGTTACTATTCGTAGCCCACAAGGGTACGTGTCGATTTTAATTGACCTTAAACCTGAGTTAAGGCCTGGTGATAAATTGCAAATTCTTTTTGATGGAACGCCTATTGATAAACCACGAGCTACCACAGTTTTTGCTCTGCAAGATGTTCACCGTGGCTCACACACGCTAGCAGCACAACTTAGTGACGCTAAAGGCAACATTATAGGCACCACTGATCCTATCACTATATTTATGATGCCTCCTCGAGAAGGAATGGCAAAAAACAGCCCTTGAAATCTAAAACAACGACCTCATATATAAACATGTACTTCAGAAATTCAGTCATTTCTGTTTGGAGTGGCCATCCAGGAATGACGCCGCGATATTTAATATAACCCACTGCTTAACAGGAGATTTATTAATGGTGAGCAAGCAACAAACCATGGGCTTTCAAACAGAAGTCAAACAAATGCTGCACTTGGTGGTGCATTCACTTTATAGCAATAAAGAAATTTTTTTGCGAGAGTTGATATCAAATGCGTCTGATGCATTGGATAAACTCCGTTTTCTAGCGTTGGCTGACTCGTCTTTATATGAGAACGAGCCTGATCTTCGTATCACGGTTGAATTTAATGAAAAGTTAAAAACACTAACCATTTCCGATAATGGTATTGGTTTAACCTGGGATGAAGCTGTTGCAAATTTAGGTACCATTGCAAAATCGGGTACTAAAGATTTTATTAGCCAATTATCAGGTGAGCACGCAAAAGACTCTCAACTGATTGGTCAATTTGGTGTGGGATTTTATTCGGCATTTATTGTTGCAGATAAAGTTACTGTAAAATCTAGACGCGCTGGTGTGGCTGCAGAAGAAGGGATCGTATGGGAGTCTCAGGGCGAGGGTGAATTTACTATCGGCCATGAAAAAAAGAAAACTAGAGGCACTGAGATTATATTACATTTGAAAGATGATGCTGAGGAATTTTTAAGCGATTGGCGATTACGCAATATTATAAGTAAATATTCAGACCATATTTGCTGGCCTATTGCCATGAAAAAGCCAGCTGAAGACAAAAAGCAAGATGCTGAGTTTGAAACGGTAAATAAGGCAACAGCGTTATGGACTATGCAAAAATCAGATATTACTGATGAAGATTATAAACTTCTTTATAAGCATATTTCACATGACTATGAAGACCCACTCATGTGGTCTCATAATCACGTGGAAGGAAAGCATAACTATATTAGCCTTCTGTATATACCAGGGCATCCCACGTTTGATCTCTGGCAGCAAGAAGTGAAGCATGGTTTAAAACTTTATGTTAAACGTGTTTTTATTATGGATGATGCCGCGCAATTTTTACCTCGTTATTTGCGGTTTATTAAAGGGGTTGTCGATGCAAGCGATCTGCCTTTAAATATTTCGCGTGAAATCCTTCAGGACAATAAACAAGTGGATAGTATTCGTGCAGCGTGTACTAAGCGCGTTTTATCCATGTTAGAAAAAATGAGCTCAGCAGAAGATGATTCATATCAAAAATTTTGGGATGCTTTTGGTTTGGCACTGAAAGAAGGTCCTGTAGAAGATACTGCTAATGCTGAAGCTATTGCAAAACTCTTGCGTTTTACCACAACAACCAGTAGCTCAGAACAACAAACGGTTAAATTAAGTGATTATGTAGCTCGTATGAAGGAAGGTCAGGATAAAATTTATTATATTACGGCCTCTAGTTACAATGCTGCAAAAAACAGCCCTCATTTGGAAATTTTCAAAAAGAAAGGGATAGAAGTTTTATTGTTAAGCGATAGGATTGATGAGTGGTTGGTTGGATATTTGAACGAATTCGAAGGGAAAAAACTCCAATCCATCAGCAAAGGCAAAATTGATTTGGATGACGCTAAAGAAGACGTTAAAGATCAGGAAAAAACCTGGGCACCTATGTTGAAACAAATGAAGGACATTTTAGGTGAGCGTGTCAAAGATGTGCAAATTACAAATCGATTAACGGATTCCCCTGCATGTGTGGTAGCAGATGAACAAGATATGGGGTTTGAAATGCAGCGTATTTTACAATCTGCAGGTCAGAAGCTTCCCGAAACCAAACCGATATTAGAAATCAACCCAGAGCATCCTTTGATCAAACGATTACATGCTACAGAAGATGATGACAAGTTTGAACAATGGTCTATGGTGTTATTTGAACAGGCAGTTCTTGCGGAAGGTGGGCAATTAAACAATCCGGCAGATTTTGTAAGCCGTATTAATCAATTATTAATTGCACTTTAAAAAAAAGGCTCGCTATTTAGCGAGCCTTTTTCATTTATTCGTTTAGGTATTATTCTTCTGTTAAACGAAAATATTTTGTACCGAAATAACGTTGTAATTTTTTTCTAATTGTACCGCGGCTTATTCCTAGCATTTTAGCGGCTTGTAATTGATTGCCTCTACGTTTTTCCATAACAGCTTGTAAAAGAGGGGGCTCGACTTCAGAAAGAATCATGTCGTATAAATCATCGATAGATTTGGTTTTATTTTCAACCAGAAAACGGCTTACTAATCCGTATACTAAATCTTGTAGGCCTTGATCTTGTTTAGTTTCAACAGCAGCAGCTTGTGTTTCTGAAACATTCATCTTAACTTCCTTATTTTAGTTAAATCTTACTGTCCACTAGCTCTCAAATAGATTGAAAGCAAGATTAATTGTACATCAAGGGTAATTGATACGCTAGTTAGTTCGCCCTAAATAGTGCTTTTTTCATGCATAATTTCATTTTCTATGAGATCTACAATAGAACAATCTGCATTATGGGAAGATAATGATCGTTTTAGTTGGGCTAAACGGGTTTGCATTCGCTCTATAACGTCAGGTGTTTCTAGAAGTGATATGACAATGCGTGTTATTTCAATAGGGTTACAATCATATTGTAATAATTCGGGCACAATCATCTCATTTTGCAATAAATTGCAAAGCCCTAAATACTTAACTTTCATAAATTTAAGCGCTGCCATGTAAGTTATGACAGAAGCTTTATAAATAATACACATAGGCTTTTCAAGAAGGGCGCACTCTAATGATGCTGTACCTGAAGCAACGACCACACAATCACAGCAAGACACGGCCTCAATAGCTTTTCCATGGGTGAGTGTATAGGGGACGGACGAGTCTTTAAAATAGGCATCAATCAACAAAGGATCAATCGTTCCTGCAACGGGTATAACAAAATGAAGGTCGCTAAATTGCTGACATAATAATTCGGCGCTGCGTTTTAATACCGGCATATGACGCTCAATTTCATGCAGTCGGCTTCCAGGAAGCATCGCAATGAGGCGTTTGTTCTTCTCTAGTAAGCCCAGTTTTTTTAGGGTGTCTATGAGATAAAGGGGCTCTGTGATTTGATGCTCTACTAAAGGATGGCCCACAAAAGATACAGGCACACCAGCATCCTGGTAGAGTTTCTTTTCAAAGGGGAGAATTACCGCCATGTGATCTATACAGTCACGTATCGTATGAATACGGCCTGCTTTCCAAGCCCATATTTGAGGACTAATATAATAGAGCGTACGAATACTCAATTCTTTTTTTGCAAATGTAGCCAAACGAAGATTAAATCCTGGGTAGTCTACTAAAATTAACAAGTCAGGTTTATGCGCTTTTAAATGCGCTTGAATATCTTTGAAGGCACGGCGAATAACCACCAAATGACGTAAGACTTCAGAAATGCCCGTTACACCAAATTGCGCAAGATTACTGGTAAGGTGTACGCCGGCTTTTTGCATGTGACGACCACCAATTCCACTGAAGTGCCATTGAGGATGGTTTAATTTAAGTTCATCAACAATTCTAGCTGCGTGTAAATCGCCAGACTCTTCACCTGCAATGATGACAATACGCTTAATCTCTGGCATATCTTTCATTTAATTGGTAGTGAATCAGTGCGGTGATCTGTTCAGCAGTGGCAAGTGCTGCGGAGCCTTCTTCGCCGGTTACCAGAGGCGTAGTGTTGTTTAAAATACATTGAATAAAAGATTTAACCTCCTCCAACAGAGCATCTCCTGCCTCAAACATAGATTCATGGCGGATAACATCAGGAATACCAGGAAACATCTCACCATTGCCTTTTTGAAAGACGGCAAATTTTTTATTTTGATAATCAATTGAGATATAGGTGTTGGCCTGAAATATGCGGGTTTTGCGCTCGGTTTTAAAGCTAATGCGACTGGCTGTTACATTAGCTACACAATGGTTTTCAAAGGTTATGCGGGCATTAGCGATGTCAATGGACGATGATAAAATGGGTGCCCCTTGAGCTTCTATATGTTTGATAGGGCTGTGAACAATCGTTTGAATAATATCAATATCATGAATCATCAAATCAAGAATGACATTAACGTCACTGCCTCTTGGGTTAAAAGGTGCCAAGCGATGAGATTCAATAAAAAGGGGGGGTTCAAGATGTGCATCTAATGCGAGACGTGCTGAATTGAAGCGCTCTAAGTGTCCTACTTGTAGCTTTGCATTATGCTTTGCTGCAAGTGCAATCAGTTCTTCTGCTTGAGCTACGGTTTCAGTGATGGGTTTTTCGATGAGAACGTGAATGCCCTCTGCTAAGCAATGTTTAGCAATCTCATAATGCGCACTTGTTGTAGCGGCAATACTCACGGCATCTACTTTCCCAAACAGCTCACGGTAGTCAAAATAGGCAGGCACATTCAGTTCATTCGCAACGGACATACAACTATCTTTATTAACATCACTAACAGCAACCAACTCAGCATGTTCTATCAATTGGTATTTCTGCGCATGAAAGCGCCCCAAATAACCCACGCCAATAACCGCGCATTTAATTTTTCGCATAATGAATAATTGTTAATAATTTGGACGTATTATTGCATTATCTAATGTTTATATCAATTTTGAAGACCAAATAGTGATGAAATAACATGCTGTTTTTTATAAATTTTACCTCAATTTAAACTTGTGCAATGATGAGCTAATAGAGCTACAAGGAGATGTTTGATGTTAAAATCGGTTATTGTCGTAGCCTCAGGCGGCGCTTTTGGTGCTGTTGCACGGTTTTTAACAATCACGGCTACACAATTATTATTCAATGGGCGATTCCCCTTAGGAACTTTGCTCGTGAATTGCTTGGGTTCATTTTTAATCGGTTTATTCATGAGTTTATACATGGAGCGACTTGCAGATGTAGAGTATTGGCGCCTTCTTATCGTGGTGGGATTTTTAGGAGGATATACGACCTTTTCAACATTTGCTTGGGAAACATGGGCTCTTTATATGAATGGCCAATGGTTAATGGCCTTGTTAAATCTTCTATTAAATAATTTTATAGCCATTGTATTGGTCGTTTTAGGCTTGTTGTTGGGCCGTTTTATGGGGGATATGAGATAATGCAAGTTAAAATAGTACGGGTTTATTTAAGTGAAGAAGCGCCTCTTTTGAAAGAGTTATTTGATTATTTACATGAGCAAAAAATTAGAGGTGCTACCATTTTTAGGGGTGTTAAAGGCTTTGGTGTCAGTGGTAAAATGCGAGAGACACGCTTATTAGATCTGCATTTTGATTTACCGATGGTGCTTGAGTTTTTCGATGAGCCCCAACGTGTCGAAAAAATTCTAAGCCATTTTGATGAAAAACTTGAATCAGGACGTGTCTTGCAATGGTTGGCAGAAGTTAATTGATGCGAATGGCTCAATAGTTTTGCTCTATGTATCCCCAATGGAATGAAAATGCATGTTGCGATATACAATTTGTTAAATCTTATACATTAAAAAAGGTCATTTCTCATGTGGTATAGACGTGAGCTTGATAAAATAATCATCCATGTGTATGTCCAACCTGGCGCTAAGCATACGGAAATTGCTGGGCTACATGGCAATGCGCTTAAAATTCGATTAAACGTACAGCCCATTGAAGGACGTGCAAATGAGGCCTTGTTAATTTATTTGGCCAAATTGTTTGAAATTCCTCTGAAACAAGTGACCTTAAAGCGAGGGGCTAAATCTCGACATAAAGCTGTTGTCATCAATCGGAGTCAAATTGATCCGAATGTGTTTAATTTGTAGGTATTTTATTTAGATAGTGACGATTATCATCAAGAAAGAACCATGAGAATGAAGTTACCTATTATGGAGTTACCTATTTAAGAGATATCAACCGCGTAACTTTCTTAAATTCTCTGCGAGCCAACTCATAAAAGAGCCATTTTTGATCAAAAAGTAATATTTTGAAGTTTTGAGGGCTAATTATTCGTTGTGTTATAATTGCGCATTAGTGCTGTAATGCTTGGCAAGGAAATTAATTTGTTAACAAGTCATATGGAGCTACGCTCTTATCATATAGAAAGCTGTAGCCATGCTCATGAGTTTGCTCAGCTAGTCCTACCAATTACTGGCTCTATGGAAATTGAAATGGGTCAGCACGCTGATTTGATTAATGCTCATGTTGGAGTATATATTGCTCCGAATGATCGTCACTGTTTTTCAGGGAGTCAAAATAACCTTTTTTTAGTGGTTGATGTTGCGAAGGAAGATGATTTTTTAAGCAAAAAATCATCTTCTCATGTTTTTAGCTTAACAAAAAATGTTAAAAATTTTATATATTTTGCACGCTCTTATTTAGCTAATAATGATAGGGATTTTTACACAGACTCTTTAATCAATCAGTTGATGCTAACTTTCTCATCAAAAAAATTTCTTTCCGAACGGGATCAAAAAGTTGTAGAGGCAAAAAAATGGATCCATGCGCACCTTACAACGCCAGTGGATGTGGACAGAGTAGGTTGGCATTGTCATCTAAGTCCTAGTCAGTTACAGCGTCGATTTAAACAGGATACAGGTTATGGCATTGCAGAATATTGGCGTATGAAAAAAATGCAGCACGCTAAATACTTACTATCTTTCAACCATCCGTCGATCGAAGAGATTGCATTTGAGATGGGCTATAAAAATATATCAGCATTTAGCCGACGGTTTAGTCAGATCTTTGGAATATCTCCTTCCCAATGGCGAAATGAAGCACAAACTGCAAAGAGAATGCGTGATACGGATAAGTGATTTAGATTTAATCTTGATAGACTATGGCCTGATTTAATGGATCTAAGATTAAATGGTTTTTGATATGAGCAAAAGCAAAGCTTATTCCCTGCAGGGTTTATTATTTCTCGTTTTAGCCCAGATGATGGTGGGAGTGAACATTGTATTTTCCAAATACGTTCTTTCCTCGCTTCCCGTACTATTTATATTAACGATTCGCTTTACCTTAGCAACGATTAGTTTATTGCCGCTTCATTGGTTTACACCGGCCAGGAAAATTTCCATAGGCACTTATTTTTCGCAATTAAAACGCAGGGATTGGATTTTTATTATTGCGCAAGGATTTTCTGCTGGAATTTTCTTTAATTTTCTTATGTTATGGGGATTAGATTATACAGATGCCAATGTTGCGGGCATTATTACTAGTGCACTGCCTGCAATTATTGCAGTGATGTCTTGGCTGGTATTAGGCGAAAAAATATCAGGCAAAAAAATGAGTTGTGTTTTTTTTGCAACCCTAGGTTTAGTTGTCATTGCTTGTGATAAGCCTACTGGAGTGCAAGTTAGTCATTCTTTTTTTGGTGATAGCCTGGTTCTGCTATCTCTTCTGCCAGAGGCTATTTATTACATCCTGTGTAAAATGCATAGTAATTCGCTTCCAGTATTTCTAATCTCTGCCTTGCTTAATGGAATTAATGCACTGCTCTTCTGGTTTATCCTTCTATTTAGTTCATGGAACGGATTAGGTATTACATTTATAGATTGGATGGTGTTAATTATCTTAGGCTTAAGCTCAGGACTGTTCTACGTTTTTTGGTATTTTGGTTACAAGCAAGTTGATGGGGTAATGGCATCATTGTCTACAGCGATTATGCCTGTAGTCACAGTCATAATTGCTTGGGTATTTCTGGAGGAGCAATTAACTCTGTGGCAGTCTATTGGTATGGGGATGGTTATATTTTCAATTGCAATGTATGCAAAACGATGAGAAGTTGGTATGACAATATCTTATGAAGATTTTGAAAGAGTAAATTTACGCTCTGGCACTATTGTGAAGGTAGAAGAGTTTTCACGTGCAAAGAAACCGGCGTATAAAATCTGGGTGGATTTTGGAGTAGAACTGGGCATACTTCAAACCTCAGCGCAAATAACCGTACACTATACACCTGAGTTGTTAGTCGGAAAAATGGTTGTTGGCTGTGTTAATTTAGGTGAAAAAAATATTGCTGGGTTTACATCACAATTTTTATTGGTCGGTTTTTCAGATCTAAAGGGTGCAATATGTCTTACCACTATTGAGCCTTGTGTTCCTAATGGCATGAAAATGCATTAAATTATAAAAGAGGTTAACTCAATTTGACCATATAACCATATAATAAGTAGCTCTCTAGTGAGGTTGCTCTTGATTTTCTAATTTATTAAGCAATGCTTGCACAGCCAAATGCCCCATCTTTTCTTGTGGAGAAAAATCCATGGCGACTGCAAATCCAATATGATCATATTCTGGTATGGTCAATTTCTTATTCAATATTGGCTTGATTTTATTAATCATTGCTTGCATTGCTATATCATCAATCGATGTAAAATGTACCTTCCTGTTAGATATCATTTCTCTCAACGTGACATGCAAAGCATATTTCATCATTTCCAAAGCATATTCTTTCGTTGGATCTGTAACGTTTAGCTGAATAAATCCTGACTCATTGTACAAATGAGTTAATTTATAATCATCGGGTGAAAAATCATTATTCAAGATATCATTCTGCTCTCTGTGACTAGATTGGCATCTAAAGAAATAAAGAACTTCTCTATTCTTATGTAGTTCAGTGATTTTTATGCATCCTTGAAAAATAAAAGGATTTTCCCAAACAGCAACTAGTACTAGTGTTTCCACATTAAGACTTATAAGTTTTTTCTTGTTTGACATCTATATTTCAGCTCTGCCTGGAACCTTTCCAATTGGGGTATAGCAATAGGTAAACGTTTATTCTTTCTAAATTTACAAGATATAATTTACTCATCACATTACTCTTTTTAGGTACCCAGATAGGCGCCGAAAAATAGAAAAACATTAAATACTTTAAATTATTATTTATAACCCATTGATTTAATTGGCGTCCCAGGACGGATTCGAACCGCCGACCTGCCCCTTAGGAGGGGGCCGCGCTATCCAGCTGCGCCACTGGGACTGGGGAACTTCTACAAATAGCGTGCCAAGTTTACCGTCGTCCTCTATAAATAACAATTGTTAGAGTAAAGATGTTTCTAAGACGGATTACATTCCACTGTAATTTGGTCCACCACCACCTTCTGGCGCTAACCAAACAATATTTTGACAGGGGTCTTTAATATCGCATGTTTTACAATGTATGCAGTTTTGTGCATTGATATGTAAGCGTGTTTTACCTTTTTCTTCAATAATTTCATAAACACCGGCAGGGCAATAGCGTGTTTCTGGGGATGCATATTCTTTATAATTTACCTCAATGGGCAATGCTTTATCTCGGAGCTTTAAATGGCACGGTTGATTTTCTTCATGGAAGGTATTGGTTAAGTAAACCGAAGATAGCCTATCAAAGGTTAGAACCCCATCGGGTTTTGGGTAGTCAATTTTTTTAGATTGCAATGCTGGTTTAAGGGATAAATGATCCGCATGATTAACCAAGGTCCAGGGTGATTTTCCCCTAGAAATATACGTTTCAAATGCAGCATTTGCAAGCCCCCAAAAAAGACCATACTTAAAACCCGGACGAACATTGCGCACGCTGTATAGCTCTTTTGCCATCCACGATTGTTTTATTTTTTGAGTAAAACTTACAAGTTCCAATGGCACTGTTGCAGTGGCTTGGACGACAGATTCAAAGCATGCTTCTGCAGCAAGCATGCCTGACTCCATGGCTGTATGAATGCCTTTGATTTTAGGCACATTAAGAAAACCCGCCGCATCCCCCATCAATACCCCCCCAGGAAAGGTCAGCTTAGGTAGTGACTGCCAACCCCCTTCATTTAAAGCGCGGGCTCCATAAGCAATTCGTTCCCCCCCACTTAACAGTTCACGTACTAACGGGTGGGTTTTAAAACGTTGAAATTCTTCAAAAGGACTAAGCCATGGGTTTTTGTAATCCAAACCCACCACGTAACCAATTGCCACACGCTGATTAGAGAAGTAATAAATAAAAGAGCCGCCATAGGTGGCATTATCAAGTGGCCAGCCTACAGTATGAACAACTTCACCTGGCTTATGTTGAGCCTCAGGAATCTGCCAGATTTCTTTAAGGCCAATGCCATAGGTTTGTGGAGAAGCATCTTTTCGTAAATCAAAGCGGTGCATGAGTTGTTGACTGAGTTGGCCTCGACATCCCTCTGCAAATAGGGTTTGTTTTGCGAGTAAATGCATGCCTAGCTGGTAATTAACACCTCTATTTCCGTCCTTATCTACACCCATTGGGCCTGTAGCCACTCCAATAACATCGCCAGTATCATTATAAAGAACATCAGTAGCCGCAAAGCCTGGGTAAATTTCACACCCCAATTGCTCGGCTTGTATAGCAAGAAATTGGCACAGCTCACCTAAACTAATAATAAAATTACCTTTGTTTTTCATTGGTGATGGGGTAGGGAGGTGATAGGCACTTTTTGATGTTAACAATAGAAATTTATCATGACTCACTGGGGTATCTAAGGGGGCTTCTTGCCACGTTTCAGGCAATAAATGTTTTAGGCTACGGGGGTCTAAAACCGCTCCAGATAAAATATGCGCACCAACCTGTGATCCTTTTTCAAGAATACACACTTGTAGCACCTGGTTTTGTTCAGCCGCTAGTTGTTTAAGCCGAATGGCTGCTGATAGCCCAGCAGGGCCTGCGCCCACAATAACAACATCGTACTCCATTGTTTCATGTTCCACATCCAACTCCTGTTTTATCATTTGATGATAATGTTTAACGGATTAAATGATCTGGTTTTAAATATTTTAAAGTACCTACATACCGCAGCTTGTCTGCGCTACGTAGGATAGTGATCTAATAAATGAGATCTGCGATAAAAAAGATATCGATTATTTAACCATTGAATACTTCTTGCTTACAACCATTTAAGATTGTTGGCCTTTAATAGAAGATGAATTAAAGTACCTCAGCTTGTGATCACGAAAAAGCTCATGATATCCTAACCCCTTCATTAACCATGAAATATTTTCCCGCAGGTAGTGAGGCGGGCCCTTAGTGGGCTCATACGGAATAGAATCACATTAATTGGGGCGGTTTGGAACATGAAAATAGAAAAGTTGTACGATAATATTGCAGAAACATATAACCAAAAAGCTAGCGCAGACGTTCTTTCATCAGCAAATAATACGGCATTTTCACTTATTACCAGCAAAAATAAAGCCATAGACTCTATTTTAGCCTTAGGCGTTGGTGATGGGGTTTGCCTTCTTCCTTATCAAAAATTATACCCAGATGCTATGCTTTATGGATTAGATGTATCAGAAAACATGCTTCAAAAAGCAAAAAAACAATTGGCTTGTGAGGTTTTTCATGGCGATATTGCACAGGCTTCCAACATTATTGATAAAAATGATTTTGATCTCATCCTTGCCCATTTTGTGTGTGCTTATGTTCCTATTACCACAACACTTAATCAGTGCAAAAAAATCATGTCTGAACAGGGGTTGATTTCTATTGTAACCAATACCATGTCATCTTTTTCAAAAATGCAAACTATATTGAATAAGATGAAAAACTCAGCCAATCCTTTCAATAAATTTGTGAGCTACCATGTAAAACAAGCTTTAAAAACAGTGTATGTTCCCGAAAACTTAGATCATTTGGCATCTATTTTTGCAGCAAGTAAGTTAAAAGTTTGCGATGCACAGTTAGTTGATATTGAAATTAACTTGAAAACAGAGAAAGAAATTTTTGAATTTTTTATTGATGGAGGTTGGTTTGCTAGTGGCTTGAATCATCCACTTATACCCACACGGTTTTTTCATAAAATTATTAAACGATTAATCCATGAGCACGTTTCATTACCTTATAAGGACACGTTACAGGTGATTATCGCTATTGGGTCTAAATAGTTATACAGTAAGCACGGTATTTCTTCCATATCGCATCGAGATTGTACTGGATTCCGCGGAACGTGGGCATTACGATTTCTTGATGAATGTTTATACGTGTTTACTTTCTGTTTGAAGCCTCCTGGGCCTCAAAAATATTCAGCTTTTATGATAAAAGCCACCAAAAAATTGTTCAATATATAAGCTATTTTCTATGATTTAATGTAAACTATCATTTCTCTATATATATTTGTGTCTACAATGCCCATTACTCATATTTTATTAGCTTTGTTGGTTGCCATTATTTGGGGGTTTAATTTTATTTTTGTGACCTTTAGCCTTCAAGAATTTTCTCCTCTCTTGCTATGCGCATTACGCTTTTTACTCGCCAGTGTTCCGGCTGTATTTTTTATTAAACCACCTGCCGTGCCATTTAGGCTATTAGCGTTGTATGGATTGGTCATGTTTGCTTTGCAATTTTCACTTTTGTTTGTAGGATTAAATGTGGGTATGACACCAGGAATGGCGTCTTTAATTATGCAAGTTCAGGTTTTTTTCAGTATGTTTTTTGCCGCTTTTATTTTGAATGAAAAATTAAAGATGATTCAAATGTTAGGGGCTTTAGTTTCCTTTGGTGGTATTGCTTTGGTGGCTTTTCACTTTGATAAAAATATCTCAACTTTAGGTTTTCTACTGATATTAGGCGCGTCAGCCACATGGGGAATTGGTAATCTTATTACGAAGAAAATGACTCAAGTAAACATGTTTTCTCTGGTTATCTGGGGATGTTTTGTTGCTTGTATCCCTATGTTTATTTTATCGTTTATATTAGAGGGCACGGATAGCTTGTCCTATAGTTATAACCATTTAACATGGGTTGGCTCAACGTCGCTCCTTTATATCGTATGTGTATCAACATGGCTTGGCTATGGTGTATGGAACTGGTTACTCAGTCAGCACCCTGTGGGCTCTGTTGTACCCTTTACCTTATTAGTACCTGTGGTTGGTATTTTAAGTTCCGTAATGCTTTTTGGTGAACCCTTTGAGTCTTGGAAATTAGCTTCAGGACTGTTAGTAATTGGTGGACTTTACATCAACTTATCAAGCATGCGCTCAGTTAAAGTAGAGGCACAACAAGAGGCGTTTTGAATTCATCATTAGGCTAGAATCCTCTAGTAGGGCAGAGGTAATTCCATCAAACTTCTTTTCTTATAAAAAAAGAATGATGATGCCTAAGCCAGGATAAGCGCATCAAAACGTTCACTATTAACGCTTTCTGCGTGAATCTAATGCGATATCGAATCGATACCGTGCTTTATGAAAAGTACGTCGGCAAGGGCGATGCCATTTGTGTTGAAAAATGAGAAGGGTTTGCTCTGTGCTTGAGAGAAAATAGATGTAAAATGGATTGCAGTTAGATATACTACATGGGTTTTGGGCCGTTAGCTCAGTTGGTAGAGCAGGAGACTCTTAATCTCTTTGTCGTAGGTTCGAACCCTACACGGCCCATTTTATATCGTCCTAATCCCCATCAATAGTATCTTCTTCACCATTCGGCAACAAATCAGGATATACTGGCTCTGCGGGAATTTTTCGGTTTTCACTGGCCCACTCTCCTAAATCAATCAACTTGCATCGATCTGAGCAAAAAGGTCTAAAAGAATTTTGTGCTTGCCAAGTATTCTTTTTGTTGCAGGTTGGACAACAGATTTTTTCTAGGTGACTCATACATTATCTTCGCTTGCTTATTATGAGTCGAAGTATGCAATATAGTTATAGGATGATTCAACATTTAGGCCAACCAGGATTGCTTTATTTTGCACAGCAGGGGAAAAAATGTATTATGATAGTTTATTATTTATTACAATAGGTCAAAAATGAACACACCTATCAAAATTTTCCTTGCCACATTCTGGTTAGTCTTTTTCTCAGGGGCATTTGCTTCAGGCACAACAACTCATGATTCAAGCGTGAATTCAGAGCCTTTAATGGTGTTTCAAATTATTCAAAATCAGCTCGTTATTGATAGATCAATGATTGAGTCTGCAACTCTAATTCCTCCCTCCAGTCCTACTGATTCATACGGGTTACGGATTAAGTTAACGCCTACTGTAGCCGATCAAATAGAGCGGCTTAGTGAAGAAAACGTAGGAAAACAACTGATGATGATTTTAAATGGTGTTGTTATATCCTCCCCAACCATTCAAAGCAAGTTAGGGGCTGAGTTTCAAATAACAGGATTAACTCAGCAACAATCTAAGCAATTTGTCAACAGTTTGTCGTTAACGAAGTAAAAAGAAGACATGAAAGCCAATATGGTTTTATTAGAGACTTTAAAACCTGGCTTAAACTGTAAAATAAGAGTGTTTGGTTTTCATGCTTCATGCGCAAAATCTATCGCGACATGTCTGCGAATTTGTTTGGATACCATGCATAAAGCACAGTAACTAGCAGACTATAATGACATTTGTACTAAACATTAGATGCATTCGTCAAGCGTTCTGTTAGCGATGCTTTTCAAGTGTTTAATTATCCTGTAATCTCGCCAATTAAGTAAAATTACTTATATCATGGATGAATTATAATGCGTAAATGCTTATGCATTGCTCTAATAACGGTTTTTTTAGTCTCCTGTAGAGACAGTGATAAGACGTTTAGTGGCTACATTGATGTCGATTTGGTTTATTTATCATCTGATTTTGCTGGCCGTCTGGTAAATTTACCCGTTAATCGGGGACAGACTGTTAATGAGCATCAGACTTTATTTAAATTGGAACAGACATCTGAGCTTTATAATGTAAAAATGAGTGAGTTCAATACTAAAGAGCTACAAGCACAACGCGAACAAATTTTAATTCAATTAAATTATAACGATATCAATTATCGGCGTACCGTTGGCATGCGAAAAATGAATGCTGCGAGTCAAAGCGACCTAGATATTGCCGAGCGTGATTTAAAACGTTCACATCAAGAACTTGCTGACATCAATGCGACAATTCAAAGCACTCAAGTGAATACGGCTCAAAAAAAATGGGTTGTGGCACGCAAGGAAAATTCTGCTCCAGAGACAGGTATTATTTTTGATACCTATTACACAAAGGGTGAATTTGTCCAGGCTGGAAACCCTGTTTTATCATTAGTGACTAAAGACAACATCAAAGTTGTTTTCTTTGTACCAGAAGAGCGATTAGCTCAAATGCGGCTAAATCAGCATGTAAATCTTAAAACTGACGTTAACAGCCCATTCGCTACAGGTCATATCTTTTATATTTCTAACATTGCTGAATTTACTCCGCCAATCATCTATTCCCGTGAAGAGCGACACAAACTGGTGTTTAGAGTTGAAGCAAAAATTGATACACCTGATTTAGAAAAAATTCATTTAGGGCAGCCTGTCACGTTGGAATTAACTTAATGAGCAAATTAGCCATTGATGTTCAAAACTTGACAAAAATATTTGATACAAAAATTGCTGTTGATCATATTTCTTTACGTGTTAAAAAAGGGGCTATATTTGGCTTTTTGGGGGCCAATGGCAGTGGCAAGACCACAACCATACGAATGATTTGTGGTTTGATTACACCAACTGAAGGGAAGGGTACCTGTTTAGGGTATGACATCATCACACAAAGTGAAGAAATAAAAAAAAATATCGGATATATGCCTCAAATATTTAGCTACTATCGTGGCTTAAGCGTATATGAAAATTTGCGTTTTATCGCGGATATTTTTCAGATT
Organism: uncultured Legionella sp.; assembly: GCA_964442495.1. GTDB lineage: Bacteria > Pseudomonadota > Gammaproteobacteria > Legionellales > Legionellaceae > CAYTZN01. Next base: position 105,683 of record CAYTZN010000001.1, read on the forward strand.
GATAATGCTGAAAAATCAATCAATACATTAATGAAAGAGATTGGTCTTGAGCCTTACCGTAATGTGCATGCAAGCAATTTGTCGGGTGGTTGGAAGCAACAACTATCCCTTGCCTGCAGTGTACTACATAAACCCCAGCTGTTGTTTTTAGATGAACCGACTGCTGGTGTTGATCCTAAAGCCCGTAAAGAATTTTGGGACTATTTACAGAAAATTTCTATGGATGGAACAACCATTTTGGTAACAACTCATTACATGGATGAGGTTGAGAAATGCTCTGACATTGCCTATATAAATCAAGGAAAATTATTATACACCGGCACGACTAAAAATTTAATTTTAGACTCAAATGTAAAATCGTATATGTTAGATGGACATGCTGAGGAGCAGCATCAGATCCTAAAAAAAATCCATGCATTAAATCCAGATATTGTCACATCAATCACCAATAATGAATTACGAATTTCATCAACAGAAGAGCATGATTTACGAGGTGTCATGCATAAATTGAATGGTTTGAATTTTAAGGCGGTACGTCCTTCTTTTGAAGAAGTTTTTATTGGCTTAATACCATGAGTTATAAAACAACAACCATTTATGGTCTTTCTTTGCACCGTCTGGGTGGGTTGATTCGTAAAGAATTTATTTTGGTTGCGCGTGATCGGGGTACTATTGCTTTATTAATAATATTGCCAATCATGTTGCTCATTGTTTTTGGTTTTGCAATTGAGTTTGATCCTAAACATTTACCAACAACGGTCATTAATTATGATAACTCTCCATTAACTCGAAGTTTTATCAGTGCTCTTGAGTCCTCACGATATTTTAAAATCATAGATAATTCGAATGATGAGAAAAAAAAGAACAATAATTTTGCGAGAGGGGGGATTAGTGTCGCATTTACGATACCACCTGATTTTACTCGTAAATACATTCGTAATGAACATCCTGAATTATTGGTTGAAATTGATGGTTCTGATCCTGGTAGTAGCGCCGGAGCACTGGGGGCAGTATCACCCATTTTAGATCAAACCATCAGTAAATTTAATCAACAAGGATTGGGCTTTTCTGCAGTACCTAACGCAGAGCGTCATGTGCAGTTGATAAGTCATCGGCTATTTAACGAATCCAATATCAGTAGTTACAATATTATTCCGGGTTTAATTGGTGTTTTAGTGACAATAACGATGGTCATGCTTACTTCAACTGCAATTACCTCAGAAAAAGAAGCCGGAACCATGGAGATTTTATTAATTACGCCATTAAAGCCTACTGAGATTATCCTTGGTAAGGTTATACCTTATGTTGTACTTGGATATTTACAGTTAACGAGCATATTGATTTTTAGCAAATTATTGATTGGTATTCCAATGGAGGGTAGTTTATTTTTGCTTTACATAGCTATAGCACCTTTTATCATTGCCAATTTAATGGTTGGAATGATTTTTTCTACCATTGCTAAAACACCCATGCAAGCCATGCAGCTTAGTGTTTTCTTCCAACTTCCATCCATGTTTTTATCAGGCTATGTTTTTTCATTTTATGGAATGCCTGCTTGGGCGCAAACCATCGGGTATTGTCTACCCATGACTTACTTCACTCGAATTGCCCGGGGTATTTTATTAAAAGGGAATACATTGGCTCAAATCCTACCGAATGTCTTACCAATAGTTTTGATTGCGATGATTCTGATCTTTCTAGCGGGTAAAATATTTAAAACAAAGCTTGGTTAACCATGAAAAATAAAATTATCTTATTAATTGCATTCATGATCCTTCTTGGCGGGTGCCATCGTTTTTATATTCCTTTGCCCCCCAATATGGATTATCCAAGTAAAACGCGTCATGGAATAAGGTATGTGGCCAATGGGCCTGATTTAAACCACAAAGCATGGTGGAGGAAAATAAACGATAACGACCTCAATCAGCTGATAGCGCGAGCGTTAGCTTGTAACAATCAAATACGAAGTGCTAATGAAACCATCAAAGAAGCACAAGCACAACTTAATGCCGCTCAATTTGCATGGATTCCCACCTTAGATGCGAAGGTAAATGGATTTACCGGAGGGACTTGGAGCGCAAATATTCAACCCATGGGTTCTCTTGCGGCCACCTCCATTTTCTCTAATATCTCAAATTTACGCTTTCATGGTTATTATGCTGGTTTTGCGCCAGGCTATACCTTCAATATCTTAAATAATGTCAGTAATGTTAAAGCAGCTAACGCCTCTTTAGCAGTGAAGGCAGCACAAGCACAAACGATGCGGCTTAGCATTATTGGTCAAACGACGGGCGCGTATTTTATGCTCTTGAGTCAAAGAGAACAGCTAGCTATTGAGCGTGAATTAAACAAGGACATAAAAAAATTACATCAGCTTGAAAGGGCGCGTTTTACCAGCGGTGCTAACGATATTGAAATAACAACCAATATAGAACAACAAATTGCACAAGAAGAGGCTAAAATTCCACAAATTAAAAAGGTAATCGCACAAACCGAAAATACAGTACACCTTTTAATAAATGACAATCCAGGGGCTTTAAAAACACACCACTCACTATTGGCGTTAAACATAAAGCCTCTCATGCTTAAATCTATTCCTTCTTCCGTACTAAAAGAACGCCCCGATATTATGATTGCCTTGAATAATATCAAAATGGCTCACGCACAAGTTGGTGTAGCGTACTCAGCCTTTTTTCCAACCATCGCATTAACCAGTTTAATAGGAAATGCTTCTCTTGATTTGACCCAACTTTTGAAACTTAGTACAACATTTTGGATTGCCCAGGCCAATGCTAATGCTAATATCATCAATGCCAGTTCGTATCAAAATATTAAAGTTGCCAAAGCGGCTTTAAGGACGAGCTATTATGATTACATACAAACACTGCGATCTGCATTTGCTGATGTGGACGACAATGTAACGAATGTAGAAATGAATAAAAGGACTTATTTGCAAACGAGTAAAGCCTATTTTGCCGCTCAAAAGACCTTTAAAATTGCTATGACACAGTATAAAGCTGGTGCAAAAGATTATCGTAATGTAGTGAACGCTAAAATTAATCTTGAACGCGCTAAACTCCGTTTAGTACAGGAAAAGGCTCAATTGCTTGATAGTCTTGTGCAAGTCTATACGGCGTTAGCTGGTGGAGCTGATGTCGGTTAATTTATACGTTCTTAATAAAGCTTTCCCACATTCTATTTTAACTAAAGGGGAAGAACTCCACAAAAATGCGCCTAAACATCCATTTGGTCTGATTATTTTGATAATCAGACCAAACGTAAACGTATATGAAGAGAATAAAGCGCGCTTTTGTTGCAAACGAAACAATAAAATTCAATTTTTGGGAGTCATTGATAATGACTTTAAAAAACAACCGTTAGAGTTCATTGTTCTTAATACATTAATGAGTTTTTTAGATATCAATATTAATGAAAGCATACCAACGGCAAATGTAGATAGAGCCCTTGCATTAACAAATGCATACTTACTGATCAAATCCACAGTAGGTAATCGTCGCTACATACGTGATTTTGTATTGACCCCTTTGCTTGATATTTTAAAAAGTATGGCTAAAGAATTCAATTCGGATACCTTAAGAAAACCACAAACAGATATGAGTAATTTTTTAAATCATCACCAACTGTTAGCGAATAAATCACTTACAGCTCAATTTCCAACGTCCCCGCTACTCTCGGAAGACGATATTGATAAGCTTTCACTCGCTTTAGAATTTATAAGCCAAGGATTTGTAAACCCTAAGCCCACAGGAGTGTTAGATCTTATTTTCAAAACAATGAGTTATAGTATATAGTCCTAACGTGTACGAATACATATAAAACGTTGGAGCGGTTTGCATGAAAAATGTTCTTATCTATACCACGGCTACCTGCCCTTATTGCGTACAAGCCAAGCAACTTTTGGAAGCAAAGGGGTTTACTTATAAAGAAATACGAGTCGACCTAGATGAGGCGGAGCGGGAGAAAATGATGACGCTCTCCGGACGTCGTACCGTACCGCAAATTTTTATGGATGATGAGCATATTGGTGGTTTTGATGACTTGTATGCCTATTTTAAAAAATAATTAAGCCATATATACATGGATTTATTATCTCATTTATTTATCCTTACCGGTGGCCCAGGTGCCGGTAAAACCACCGTATTAAATGCCCTCCAACAAAGAGGCTTTAACGTGATGCCTGAAGTTGCAAGGGCTATTATCCAAACACAAAAAATCAACGGTGGTGATGCTCATCACATGGGAAATAGACAAGCGTACACAGCGTTGATGTTAGAGAAATCCATTGCTGATTATTTATGCGTAAAAAACACGGATGAGCCTGTTTTTTTTGACCGCGGTATACCAGACCTTTACAGTTACACTCACCAATATTGTGGCGGTGTAACATCTTTTGTAAATACGGCTATCAAACAATACAGATATAACCAAATCGTGTTTCTATTCCCACCATGGCCTGAAATCTATAAAAATGATGCTGAGCGTCAGCAAAGTTTCCAAGAAGCTATAGCAACATATCATTCATTAATAGACGGCTACACAAAATGCGGATACAGTTTAGTAGAGGTTCCCAAACTACCAATAAACCAACGGTGTGATTTTATTCTAGAAAAAATACGCCTTGACTCACCACTAGAAATCTAAATATCAACATGTTAGATTGAGTCTGTAAAAAAAATCATACAAAGGACTGTCATTTATATGTGGCAATTATTTACGATATTATCGTATTTGTTACTCTCTGCTTGTATGATTGGTCCTAATTATAAAGAACCTGTTAAAACAATTACTCCTCATTGGTTAAATCATGACAAACTTATTCAAGAAAAGCCTCTGCGAGACGCCCTTTGGTGGAAAGTATTTCACGATCCAACGCTAACAGATTTAATTTACCAAGGGTATAAAAATAACTTAACACTGCAGAGTGCTGGCGTTCGCGTTTTGCAAGCAAGAGCTCAGCTTGCACAAGCTGTTGGAGCCTTTTACCCACAACAACAAGCAGCAATGGGCAATTTTACGCACCAACGTATTGGTGGGTCCTCTTTGCAAGAAGTGCTCCCGAGTAATTTTTATACGGCGGCGTTAGGTGCTTCAGCCACTTGGGAGCTTGATTTTTGGGGTAAATACCGACGAGCCATTTTAGCTAATGATGCGACATTTTTAGCATCCTACGCGGCTTATGATTACGCCCTTGTTACCCTAACAGCCGATATCGCTACAACTTATATCAATATACGTACCATCCAAGAGTTAATTGACGTTACTGAAAAAAACATTGAAGTCCAAGCACAAGGCCTTGAGATTGCAAGATCGCGCTTTAAAAATGGTGAAAGCAGTTTATTAGATGTAGAGCAAGCAAAAACAGAGCTATATCAAACAGAATCAACTCTTCCCAAATACAGAGCTGATTTACAACGGCAAAAAGACGCTCTCGCAGTCTTGTTAGGCACAACTCCAGATTGTATTGATGCATTATTAGGCAAACGTCGTGCAATACCAAAAGCTCTACCACAAATGGTGGCTGTCGGTATTCCTAAAGAAGCTCTTGCTAATCGGCCTGATATCTACCAAGCGCGGATGGAAGCCATTGCAAAATCTGAAAATATTGGAGCTACTAAAGCGAATCTTTTTCCGGCATTTTCTTTGGCAGGGACATTCGCTTTTTCTTCCAACAATATAGGCTCTAATTCATTGGGCGAGCTATTAACTTGGGGCAATCGCAGCACAAGTGCGGGGCCCTCTTTCAGTTGGCCTATTTTAAATTATGGTCAAATTACCAATGCTGTTCGTCAGCAGGACGCTATTTTTCAGCAGTCTCTTCTTAATTATTTAAATTTAATTTTAAAAGTCCAACAAGAAGTTCAAGACAATATTACCTTGTATGTGGAAACCAAAAAATCAGTGGATGATTTAGTGATAGCAAATAATGCAGCCATTAAATCTATGAAATTAGCCCTTGTGCGGTATCGTGAGGGCGAGTCAGATTACACACCTGTGCTTGATTCAGAGAGACAACAATTAAGAGCACAAACATCCTTAACCACGGCCCGCGGGGACATTTCCATAGCACTGGTTACACTCTATAGAGCCTTGGGCGGTGGTTGGAAAATTCGCGGCTGTAACGACATTGTGCCGCTGCAGATCAAAAAGGAAATGGCTCAACGAACCAATTGGGGAACACTCCTCAAGCAGCAAAATCATGAGCCGCCTAAATCGCGAAAACAACAACTTAAAGAACGTTATCTACCCACTTGGTGATTATGATGGACCATGACAAGCGCTTAATTTTAAAAACAGCCCTAATAACAGGCGTTGTACTCTTATTCTTAGTAGGAATAGTAACTCATTTTACTCGGAGTAAAACGCCCACAAACCCGACACCTTCAGTGGTAGTTCAAAAACCAAAGCCATTAAAGATAGCTACCTACATTACCCAAACAGGTACAATGGTGGCTTACAATTCGGTTGATTTGGTTGCGCGGATAGAAGGTTTTTTAATAGCCAATAAATTCACTGACGGTACCTATGTGAAAAAAGACACCGTGTTGTTTGTCATTGAGCCCAAACCCTACCTCGACAAATTAAAAGAAGCTCAAGCCAGTGTTGTTGTGCAAAAGGCTTCTTACGCTTATTCAAAAGCCGAATACGAACGTCAAAAACGCATGTATAAGCAAAATGCAACCTCGTTAAATAATGTCGAAAAATGGTCGGCCCAGGCTGAGCAAGCTGAAGCAGAAATCGCTAAAGCAGTAGCAAATGAAGACATTGCCGCCATTAACTACAGCTATACACACGTTCATGCACCCTTTGATGGGCGCATTGGACGTCATTTGGTAGATCCGGGAAATTTGGTGGGAAATGGTAAAGCCACGGATCTCGCAACCATCCAGCAAATAGATCCTATTTATGCATATTTTAATCTTAATGAGCTCGATATTATTAAAATCAGAGAAGCCGCAAAAGCAAGTGGTTTTAAGCCATCAGACCTCAACAAAATCCCTGTGTATGTTCAAATGCAAAATGAAAAGGGCTTTATGCACAAAGGAAAATTAGATTTTGTGAACACAGGCCTAGATGCATCGATGGGCACATTAGAATTCCGAGCACTTTTAACCAATAAGGACAATGTACTGCTGCCAGGTCTTTTTGTTCAAGTTCGCATCCCCATTGGCCCACCAAAAGTCGAACTCACTGTTCCAGATCCTGCCGTCCAATATGATCAAGTAGGACCCTACGTGTTGATTTTAGATAAAAATAATATTGTCACCATGTCACGTGTAACCATAGGTGCGTTACAAGAAGGTTCTCGCGCAATAAGCCATGGATTAAAACCTGATGATAATGTGGTTATATCAGGATTACAAAATGCAATTTTGGGCCAACAGGTAACGCCTATTCAGAGTGGGAAACAAGCATGATTTCTGAATTTTTTATTGAACGTCCTGTACTATCAAACGTAATTGCCATTTTTTTGATGTTATTGGGCGCCATTGCTATTTATATTTTACCGGTATCTCAATACCCTGCCATTGTCCCCCCTACCATTCAAGTCACAACCACATACCCTGGCGCTGATGCTGGAACATTAATTAAAACCGTCGCCCTGCCCATTGAGCAACAAGTGAATGGCGTCGAAAACATGTTGTACATGCAGTCAACCAGCACAAACAGTGGCGCCTACAATTTAATTGTTACGTTTGCTATTGGTACTGATCTAAACCTGGCGCAAATGTTGGTTCAAAATCGCGTGCAAGCCGCCATGGCACAACTGCCCGTTCCCGTACAAAAGCAAGGCATTTTGGTTCAACAAAAGTCCACAGCCATTCTCCAATTTATTACGCTAACCTCTGAGCACGGCGAATATGATGGTTTGTTTTTAAACAACTACGCCACCATCAACATGCAAAATGAATTAGAGCGCTTACCTGGTGTAGGAAACGTGTCTATTTTCGGTTCAGGATCTTATGCCATGCGAATCTGGCTTGATCCTAAAAAAATGTACTCGTACTCATTGAACCCTCAAGATGTTTTAGATGCTGTTAATAATCAAAATAAGGAAATATCAGCAGGACAAATTGCGGCACCACCCACCTCAAATGGTTCTCAACCCTATCAATTGACCGTGAATGTTCCAGGACAATTAACCAATCCTGAGGAGTTTGCTAATATCATAATTAAAACCCAGCCCACAAAGCCTAACCAAACAGCCAAAGGGAGCAGCAGTGCAAAAATCATCCGCATTCGTGATGTAGGCCGCGTAGAGCTAGGCTCATCCAATTATAGCCAGATGGCAAAATTAAATGGAAAACCCACCGCAGCCATTGGAATATATCAATTACCAGGTGCTAATGCCTTGGAGGTTGCCAAAGAAGTACGTAAAACGATTGCTAAAATGGCAACTAAATTCCCCCCAGGTCTTCAATACAGTATTCCTTTCGATACCACCATTTTCGTCAAAGCGTCGATTGATGAAGTGTACAAAACACTTTTTGAGGCAGGCATATTGGTATTGTTGGTTATTTTAGTTTTTTTACAAAATTTGAGAGCTACTTTAGTACCCGCAACGACTGTTCCCGTCACTATTATTGGTACATTCATTGCCATGTTAGCACTTGGTTTTACCATTAATTTATTAACACTTTTTGCATTGGTCTTAGCCATTGGGATTGTTGTTGATGATGCTATTGTTATCGTCGAGGGCGTATCACACCATATAGAACGGGGTGTGCCACCTAAAAAAGCCGCCATACAAACCATGGCGGAACTAATGGGACCTATTTTAGGCATTACTCTGGTGCTCATGGCCGTGTTTGTTCCGGCGGGCTTTATGCCAGGATTAACAGGCTCTATGTATTCTCAGTTTGCATTGGTGATTGCTGCCAGTGCTTTTATCAGTGCTATTAACGCCATGACATTAAAACCCACCCAATGCGCGTTATGGTTAAAACCAATTGATCCCAATAGAACAAAAAATATTTTTTATCGCACCTTTGACAGGTTTTATACCCCATTGGAAGCCTCATATACCCGTTTTATTAATAAACTGGTGACTCATGCAGGTAAAACATGTGTCATTGGGGCAGTTTTGGTTGGATTGGCCATTTTTGGATTAAGCCGCATTCCCACAGGATTTATCCCTATTGAAGACCAAGGGTATATGATTTTAAGCGTATTGCTTCCAGATGGTGCAACCCTACAGCGTACCGAACGAGTGTTAGATAGATTGACTCAGGAAGTCTCCAACATTGGCGGTGTAGCGAACGCAATTGCTATCGATGGGGTTTCTCTTTTAGATAACAATACAAGCCTCGCAAATTCGGGTGTTTTATACGTGATGTTTAAGGACTGGAGTGCTCGCGGTAAAAAAGAAGATCTACTCGCTCTTTATACAAAGCTCAATGACGTAGCGTCAAAAACCTTGGATGCCAAAGTTTTAGTGGTGGTTCCTCCGCCCATTCAAGGACTGGGGCTCTCAGGCGGATTTCAAATGCAATTGGAGTTACAAGATGGCTCTTTTGATTATCAAAAACTACAAAGTGTCACGGATCAATTAATCCAGCGTGGAAATACCCAACCTGAAATACAAAAATTAATGACCTCTTTTCGAGCTTCTGTTCCACAAGTGTCAGCCCCTATTAATCGAACCAAAGCCGAGAGCCTGGGGGTTACCTTAGGTAATGCTTTTGACACCTTACAAACGTATTTAGGCTCATCTTATGTCAATCTTTTCACTAAATTTGGACAAGTGTTTCAAGTGTATGTTCAAGCTGAACCTGAGTCACGGATGACGCTAGAAGATGTTCGGCATTATTATGTTAAAAATCAGGATGGACAAATGGTGCCTTTAGGAACGCTCACCGATATTGATTATGCTGTGGGCCCTGCGTTGATTTCCTTGTATAACTTGTACCCATCAAGCGGCATTAATGGAATTTCAGGGGCTGGCTATAGCTCAGGACAAGCCATAAAAACACTTGAGAAGCTCGCTAAAAACTCATTGCCGCCAGGTGTCTCTTATGAATGGACAAGTACCGCTTATCAAGAAAAAATTGCAGGCAATTTAAGTTATTATGTGTTTCTTTTGTCATTAATTTTGGTTTATTTAATTTTAGCTGGTCAATATGAAAACTGGTTAACACCTTTTTCGATTCTTTTCAGTGTGCCTTTAGCTTTATTAGGAACTGTTTTAGCTCTAGGCGCACTGGGCCTTGCAAACAATATGTATACTCAAATTGGTATATTGTTATTAATAGCTTTGTCGGCCAAAAACGCGATTTTAATCGTAGAGGTCGCGCGTGAAGAGCGTTTAAAAGACAATAAATCTATTATTGAAGCAGCTGTGTGGGGAGCAAAAACCAGGTTTAGACCCATTTTAATGACATCCTTTGCGTTTATTATGGGTGTTATGCCGTTGGTTTTTGCCTCCGGTGCTGGAGCAAATGCCAGGCGCTCTATTGGATTAGCCGTGTCATCAGGTATGTTGGCTTCCACCTGTTTGGCAATAGTCTTTGTTCCAACCTTTTATGTAGTCTTACAGACATGGCAAGAAAAAAAGCGTAAGAAATAACTAATCTATAGCAACGTATTAAGGTGAACCTAAAAGCATTGCCCCGGCAGGTGAGGTTCCTTTAATTCGCGCAATTAGGCAAACCCATTCGGGGCTATGTATTGCTAGTTTTTTATAAATGCGTTCTATCTCAAAAATATGTTTTTTTTCAAATTGCAGGCGGTCCTTCTGTGAAATAAATATCTGAGGTAATGTGGGCAATTGCTCTGCATATTGATACAAAAAATCGAATAGCGATTGTAGGATACAACGGGGAACATCTAAGGCTATGTTCATGGATTGTATTTCACTACAAATCCTAATATTGGTTACCAAACCATCGAAAGCGTTACCTTTTTCAGCCTGCGTTACCAACAGGCATTCAGATATTTCGTTTAGCTCTTTGTTTAAAATTATTGCCTGTTTGTCAGTGAATTTATTCTGTGGCATTATCATTTTTAAATTTTTAAGATAACTTAACCATAACTCTAAATTCCAAACCTTGGAGCGAGATGATATAATAATTTCAAACAAATCATTGTATTCATCGATGAGTGGAAGGTGCGTTGAAATAGCGCGAAATACTGAATCACCCGATAACATAAAATTAAATTGAAAGGTTCTAATATTTTTAAATAAGTACTGTTTAATTGCGTCTTTGTGAACCGGCTGTCTCAAAAGCTCACTAAGATTCAAATAAGCGTTAATAATAGCAATAACCAATTCACCCTTACCGCCAAAATTTGAATTCATGAGTTGCGTTGCAAACAGCCCCATAACAGTTTCTGCTGGACTCATGTTTATGTTTGGGTTAAACCATTGCAATTGGTAGAGTTTTTGAATTGCAGGTAAATATTGTCTACAAATCTGAGCGTCTCCTGCGTCAGGATATGGATAAATACTGATTTTCTTAAATACCTCATTTTTCATGCCATCTAATTGTTCTTTTATTTTTAAATCGATGTTAAACCCCTTTACAACATCGTCTAATTCCGTGAGCTCATTCATCATAACGGGGTACAAGTTCCCGGAGAAATCTTTTGTAGATAATGTTATTTTTTCTATATACGCTAATGCCAAGTCTATAACGCTTTTTTGGATAAGCTCAATTAGCTCATCGTTGTTTGCCAATTTAGCGATTGCATAAAGTCTAACAGCCTGGTTCTTTAACATTAGGTTGTGCTTTTCTTCACGATTTGGTGCGAAGAGATCCGTTAAAGGTAGAGCAAAGGAGTATGTCAGACATTCCTTTTTAAAGAGCCTCTCCTGAAACCATTTAGGTGATTTAGCAATGTTAAAAACGGCATCTGCTAGCCAAGATTTGGGCAAGCTTGCCCGCAACATCTGATTTTGCATTATGTCCTTAAAGACGCCATCATCAACTAACGATAGCTGTCCAGACATGATTTTTTGCCGCCAATCCTCGGCATATTTTTCAATTAAGAATGTTCTTTGTTTTTCAATTGCCGTATTGATGTCTTGTTGGAGCTCTTTTGTATAATTAATATCTGCAGCGCTTCGTACTTTGCCTCTAAAATTCGGCGCGCTAGATGTCATTTCACCATACATTGCTTGTACTTTGATGTCATGCATCGACATGGTCGAAATATCAGAAACACTATGATTATAAAGGGACTCTGTAATAAAATCGCCGCACATGTTTAACCACAACTCAATCACTTTTTTATCAGTTAATTGCGATTCAGATACCATTTCTAGCTGATGATGCAGACCTGAATAATGAAAAATGGGCAATAATCCTGTTTCTCCAAATCGCTCATAAAACAATGCTTCGGCACGCTCATCGCCAAGGCGCATAAAATCAGATTTGGTTTTTTGATATTGTTGTTCATATTCTTTACGTAACATTATTGCCTGCAAAATAGGCGCATAAGGGTGTTTTGGGCACCCATCTTCACTCGAATAGGTATTGGAAATATTTGGATCTTCACAGTAATAAATCGCATCCCATCGGGTGATATCATAAATAATTTCAACTTGGGTTCCTTTATAACTATCGGTTCTACCCTGCCCACCTTTTTTTAGTTGATAAAATACGGTCATCAATTTTTATTGTTGCTCTTCCAGAGAAATCTTGCCCAATGGCACTACTTGGAGGGCTTTCCTCTTACCAAACCCGCTATTAAGATTACTTGCGGAGATATCCCTGCAATCCTTAAGGTTTGGATTTAGAATCATTGCTCCTGCACTTGCAAAAACACTAGCACCAAAGCCAATTAAAGATACTGAACGTGCGGGATTACCATGCTTCATCTCTCGATTTGCTTTAATGGTTTGTGTTGGGATACCCATGGCGCGCATTGTTTTACGAACTTCTAAATGAGCGGCTGTCTCAGGCTTTAGCCTGCCTGGCTTAGTTATAAGTATTGATGGCTCAGCAATCCCCCGAACAAATATTTTGCCTTCCTTCATTGCAGAACGCACGTTTTCTTCAGTAATGCCTGCCGCAGAGGAGTAAGTTGTTCTTTCAGGACATAACCTTATGCTAGATAATTCATCGTAACTTAATATTCGGGAATGAAGCGCGTGAATAATTGGATGAATATCAGAAGCGACGTCGTTTAGCAGGTTAAGATATCCATCCTCCTGCTCATAGGCTACTTTGGTTGTTTTTTTGCTCGCTTTAAATGTATCGCCACCGAGTGCAATAAGACTTCTAACTTCAGGAATAAGATGTGCCATTGTTTCGAATGCATCCGTGTTTTTACTAGCTATTTCTTTGAAGAAATCAAGATAATCAGATTGAAAATGAGCCCGCACCCTAATGATATCCAAGCAGTCCGCATCATGTATTATTTTTTGATGGATATTTTTGGGGGTCTTAAGGTTTTTGATAAACCGCCAACTTATTTGACCGCCAATGCTACCCTCTCTGATTTCAAAAGACTTATCCATAATATCTGAGTCTTTATTTGCAGTAGCCTCAGCAATACACTTCGCTTTAACGTTATCAACGTCCAATACCTGAGTCAGGTAGGCGTATAGAAAAATAGCACTTTCATGATCCCATCTATCCTGATACTCATCTTCACGGGCTGAATCATGAAACAATGCGGCAATTTGCAGTAATTTAATATCTTCTTCGCTTAAGTCCAAGGCTTCAGCATCATTAAATTTTCTATAAATATTAGCTAACACCGGCACATAAAGCGCCACCCTAGAAGCATGCTGGATTCCATGTAAAGATCGTGGAACTTCACCCGGATACTCAACCTTATATATATTTCTGTACACCCAACCCGCATGTTCAGATAGAGGGCTTTGAAGGTTTAGCGATTCATGCGGGTTTTTAATAAATATTGTGGGCTCTAATTCTTTATTGACCAAAAGTTCATAGAGTCTTCTCATCAGCACAGAATGATCTTTCGGTGGGATTAAAGCAACCTCAGAAGAAGTTACTAAGCTACAAGGGATAGGACTGTAACTAACGCCAATATTTTTTATCAAAAATGAAAGCAATTCATCTGCCTGTTTAACGTGAGAAAATGTTTGTAAATGCGTATTGAATATCTCTATAACAGCAGGAATATCAGTATGTGTGCTTCTATTTTGAAGGGCTAATTGAAGTGCCTTCAGTAGTTCTAATTGCGCGGTTAACACCATAATGGTTTTCTCTGGGCTAAGCGACCCATTGAAAAAACCTAACCATTTTTTTGAGGTGACGTTTTGTTTTTTATTTTCTAGTTTGTCTTGCCATACCTGCTTAAGTTCACTTAAGGCTACATTCATAGCGGAAAAATTGTCTTTTCCTGATGCTTGTTCTTCGGTGTACCGCTTAATAAATAGACTCAACATGTAAACACAACCAAAAACATTAATTATTGCCCATATTGTATATCAATGCGCCTATTTAATCCACGTTTTGAGCGGAGCATTATGTGCACATGTTCATCATAATGTTATTTTATATTACCATTGTGAGTCATTATATTAATGTCTAGATTTATGTATCGATTTTTTAGAGATTTGATTTGCCCTGTGCGAGCAATGCATATACCGCAATCGTCATTAGAACCCACGAACAGGGAGTTGTTAGAGATTCTGTTGCAGGATCTTGGTGCGACGGATCAAGTGGATTGGATTTTTATGAAAAAAATGCAGATAAACCCTTTAATATTTATTCGACAATAGAATATTGTGGGGAGAAGCGTTCTATTTTATTGCTTTGCGTTCGCTTTAACCGTGAAACGTTATTAAAGCGTCTTTTCGAAAATGAAACCGTACAGAAAACTTTACCGGATTGGGACATTGTGCACCAAGCCATGTTTGGAGGCATCAAAAATAAGAGCATGTACACGTTGCTTCTAGAGTTTTACACGCCTAAATTATCACTTCCCTCTAAAAAAGATATTAGCCCTTTTTTTTCAACGCCCAGTGATGACGATAAAGACAAATTTAATGTTCATTTTAGTGACTTTCCTCACCAAGAATTATGGCGATTATTTATTGATGGTGTAAAACAACAAAATGAGCATGGTTGGTTAGACTATGAGATGCGAGAGCCTGACTTCATATTAGCCATGGTAAGTGGATTTAAATACATAAAGCACAGTATAACAATGCCCTTAAACATAACGTTATTAAAAATATTGCATGCTGAATGCAGTTCTAACGTCATTAGCCTCGATAGCTCTCACAGTCCAGGGCGTATACGCGATATGACCGACAATGGTTTTAGACTAACCCTAAATGAAAATGCTTCAATTTTAGGTCTTATTCAACTAAATGCAGAGATAGACGGTAGCAGCTTTAGTGAACTCTATAATCACAGGTTTAATATGTTCTCACTCAAATCATGCCTCATTGAAAAAGAAGTCGAGAAGATATTAAAAAATTATCACCAAAATATATTATTTTCGACTCATGAAGAAGCTCATCTTTATTCTATTATTGAATTGATTATCAAATTAGAGCGCTTGCATCCTTTTAGGGATGCAAATTGCAGAACCCTCTGTATTCTTCTTTTAAACAGAGAGTTGATTAAAAATGGCTTTTCACCCGTGATTCTCGATAATCCAAACCGCTTTAATGGGTACAGTAGAGATGAGTTACGAAATGAAATTGTCGAAGGAATGCTTCAATTTCAACGCGTGAAAAGCGGTGACAGCAGTGCTCTTGGGATAAATACGAAAGACATTGCTCGCTTGATTCGAACCAAACAAAAATATCACTCCTTTACAGAAGCACAACGCACGCTAGACTCTCTTCGATTAAGTGATGATGCTCAAATAACAGCAAACATTCGATAAATTCTCTTGGCATGACAAAAAAATATCTTTTCTAGATAGGCCTCAAAGTATATTAATGCTAACCTTTACTATTAATAAATGATGTAAGGACACATTAAATGTTAAATCGCCTAAGAAATGTTTTTGGCCCCCTGCTGCTCATCTTGTTATGCCCTCCGTTTGTAATGTTAATATGGTATACAAACACAACCTTAGACGGCTCGTTGTCTCAACTATGGACTCTATTCTCTGAACAAGGTGTTTTAAATGTCTTATATGCAGTATGGCAACCCTATTTTTGGGGCTCTAGCACGGCTTGGAGCATTATTTTTTGCTTTATAGCGTTTGAATTAACGCTCATGCGCCTACTTCCTGGAAAATTATTTTACGGCCCTACCACACCAAAAGGGAATGTGCCTGTTTACAAGACCAACGGTGTTTTGGCTTTTACAACGACAATGGCAACGTTCTCTGTTGCATCGTTTGGATTGCACTTATTTCCTGCCACTATTTTATATGATAATTTAGGCTCTATTTTTGGTGCACTCAATCTATTTAGCCTGATTGTTTGTATGGCGCTCTATGTTAAAGGCCGTTATTTTCCGTCATCAACAGATGCCGGTATCACAAAAAACATGTTGTTTGATTATTATTGGGGAACAGAGCTTTACCCACAATTATGTGGTATCAGCATTAAAAAATTTATTACCTGCCGCTTTGGCATGATGAGCTGGGGATTATTGCTTCTTTCTTATGGTGCAAAACAAACAGAACTTGGCGGATTATCCAATTCAATGTTTGTCTCTGTAGCATTACAATTCATTTATATTACTAAGTTTTTTGTATGGGAACACGGCTACCTTCGCTCATTGGATATTATGCATGACCGTGCTGGCTTTTATATTTGCTGGGGCTGTTTGGTTTGGGTTCCATGCGTTTATACGTCCCCTAGTATGTATCTTGTTTTGCACCCCATACAATTAAGCATGTTCTGGGCTGTTTCTATTTTTACACTAGGTGCAGTTAGTATCCTTATCAATTACCTTGCAGATAGACAAAGACTTCGCATTCGTGCAACGGATGGCCACTGTACCATTTGGGGTAAAAAACCTGTGACACTCCAAGTCCATTACAAAACAGAGCAAGGCCAAACGAAGCAGTCCATATTACTTGCATCTGGTTGGTGGGGCATTTCAAGGCATTTTCATTATGTACCCGAGCTTGCGGCAAGCTTTTTCTGGGCAGTACCGGCTCTTTTCACCCATTTTTCACCCTATTTTTATGTGTGCTTTCTGGCCATACTTTTGACGGACAGAGCCTTTCGTGATGATAAGCGTTGTGCCGCCAAATATGGCAAAGGCTGGTTTAAATATTGTGAAATGGTGCCCTATAAAATTATTCCTTATGTGGTTTGATCCACCAGTGACGAGCATGCTTTTTCTGGATGGTTTTTTTAAAAAACATTTTCAAATTAACTTTAATTAAAGAGGAAAAACGATGCATACGCTTATACTCTGCCTTTTTATCGCATGCCTTTTGCCTTATCTTTCTAAAGTTCCGATAGCAATCGCCATGAGTCGCCAACCGGGTGGCTATGATAATAACCATCCACGAACCCAGCAAGCACTCCTCGTTGGATTTGGAGCTCGAGCTCTTGCCGCACATCAAAATAGCTTCGAGTCATTGATTATTTTTTCAAGTGCCGTAGTTACCGCTTTAGCAACTCAAACCATCAACGCAAACACCCAAGGTCTCGCTATTGGGTATTTGATTGCTAGAGGTGTATATCATCTACTTTATTTAATGAACTACTCAACCTTACGCTCAATTGTTTGGGGCGTTGGTCTTTTTTGTTCGCTGGGTATTATTTTATTGTGTTTAATATAAGGCTTTTTGACAATTTCTCGCACGCCTATGTACTGCGGCTTGTCCCTGAACGATCCTCACTTTTTATATAGGAGCCTCCAGTTGAGTCTCCTTATTTATCTGAAGTAATATTTTCAGGGCTCAAAAAAGTTGTATTTTACTGATTTTAAATCCTTTTTTTAACGCTTGTCTGCCTAAAAAAATGATAGATAAAGAAGACTTGAATTTTGCCGAATGGGCTTGAAAATCAGCAGCCAGTCCTCGGCGTTTTGTTTCTATTCCCGCAAGCCAAGCAGCAAAAGTAGCGATGGCGGCAATAAGCAACAAAACACCCAATCGTGCAGAAGATTTAGAGTTGCTGTTTTTAAGTCCTAACGGACATTTGGTATCTCTAATATTTTCCTCTATTCTCATTCTTTAGCGATAGATATTAACGGCTAGGTTTGCATTTTTAGTCGTTAGTGGAAGAGACTAGACAAGAACCCAGGGCTCTGTATTAGATTTAGAGTACAATTTTCTTTTCCCAGAGCGGCTTGGTTTTTTATTATTATTTATTTTATGCCTCTTCTTATTTTTTCCCCTAAACCTTATTTTACTTTCGGCCCCGCTTTATGTGTTTCATTAAGCGTTTTTTTCGCATGATTTGACGTTTGTTTAGTTTATTTTTCTTATCTTTGTACGGGTTTGCACTGCCTTTAAATTCAACCTTTAACGGAGTGCCTATCAAACCTAAATGCTCAGTAAATCCTTTGACTAAATAACGTTTGTAACTGTCTGGTAAGGACTCTAATTGATTGCCGTGGATTACGATAATTGGCGGATTATGACCACCAGTATGTGCATATCGCATTTTAATACGCCGCCCATTAACCAATGGCGGTGTATGTTTGGTCGTCAAGTCTTCAAGTAATCGTGTTAACTGTGGTGTTGAAAAAATTTGGGTTGCAGATGCGTAGGCTTGCATAATATCTTTAAAAAGACCACCTACCCCACTGCCATGCAATGCAGAAATGAACCTGATTTTTGCAAAATCAGCAAAATGAAGCCTTCGTGTAAGCTCGTGGCGAACTTGCTCTTTCTTCTCATCATCTAGCCCATCCCATTTATTAATGGCGATCACTAATGCTTTCCCTGATTCAATAATAAACCCGAGCAAATGCAAATCTTGATCTGTTAAACCATCATTCGCGTCTAATAACATCAAACATACATGTGATTCTTTGATAGACTGCAACGTTTTAATCACTGAAAATTTTTCAATTTTCTCATCAACACGAGCTCGTCGTCTAACCCCTGCCGTATCAATCAAAACATACTTTTGCTCGTCACGCTCAAAGGGAATGGCAATACTATCCCGTGTGGTACCTGGCATATCATAAACAACAACACGCTCTTCACCTAGAATACGATTCACCAAAGTCGATTTGCCAACATTTGGGCGGCCAGCGAATGCGATCTTAATGGCGTCTAGTGATGGTTCATTATCCTTTGTGGCCTCAAATGATTGTGTCACGGATTTTAATAAAGGCAGCATACCTCGGCCATGAGAGGCGGAAATACCATACACCTCAGGAAACCCTAAGGATTGAAAATCAGCACAAGCTATGTCCTCTTCCATGCCATCGGTTTTATTAACAACAACATACACAGGCTTATTGATTTTTCGAAGCCGTGTTGCAATGTTACGATCAACGGCCGTTAACCCTGCTCGACCATCTACCATAAAAAATACAATATCGGCTTCATTAAGCGCAAATTCAGATTGTTTAGACATCAACGCATCAACGGCTACATCATCAACACCTACCCCACCTGTATCTACTACAATAAAGGGCTTGCTCTCAAAGATGGCTTCGCCATATTGTCGGTCACGGGTAAGACCCGGAAAATCAGCGACCAAAGCATCTTGGCTTCGCGTTAAACGATTAAACAGAGTCGACTTTCCAACATTAGGTCGGCCGACGAAGGCAATTACGGGAATCATCAATTAACTCACAGAAAAACGATTTAATTTACCATTAGCAGTCATAACATAAATGTTATTGCTTGCCACAGCCGGCGCAATATCAATGGGTCCACTCAGCTGGGCACGCGAGGCCAACTCACCATTTCGCGTAGCCACCACATGTAAGAAACCAGTTTTATCGCCTACTATCAAGTAATGCCCCATTAATACAGGCTCCGTTAATCCCCGCGCTTTAAGAGACTCTTGCTTCCATTTTACCTGACCATTTTGTTTATTAAACGCCCACAAAACATCATTGTTGTCCGTAAGATACAGCGTATTCGCATCCAGCGCTAAATTTTTATAAACAGAGGCGGGTTTTCTCCATAAAAACTCACCCGTCGATAATAACATAGCACCGACATAACCTTGATAGCTTGCTAAATAAACGATATCTCCCCTGACAATCGGGTCAGCATCAATATCGACTAAGCGCTCAACATCGCTAAACCCACTGGCATACGCAATACTACGTTGCCAATCTACTCGTCCCGTTTGTACGTCTACGGCATCTAATTTACCATCGGAAAACCCAACTAAAACCATGCTACCCCTGACAACAGGAGATGAGCTCGCTTTTAAAATCAAATGAGGAGTGCCATGTTCAGATGCCCATAGCTTTGAGCCAGTTTTTAGATCAAACGCATATAAATTACCATCGATGGTTTTAACTATGATTTTATGATTTTTAATGACTGGTTTTGATAATACGTCACCCGATACTTTAAGTGATTTAAGCTCGCTACCATCAGCTACCCCCAATAAAACCACTTTAGAACGGTTGGTTCCAACAGCCACAACACCTTCTGAAACAGTAGGACCACTCACCACGCCCTCTTTTAATTGCTTAGACCAGAGGACATGACCGTTTACTCTGTCAATAGCTTGGACCATACCATTCGCATTGGCCGTATAAATGATAGAACCACGAATAACAGGTTTTAATTTCAAATAGGTGCTGGTTTTACTCGACTTGCTGACTGGTAATGACCAATGATCAACCAAGTTAACTTTCTGGGTGATTGTAGGTAGTGGGGATGGCTTTAGGGTGTTGTCTTTTCCCAACATGTAATCGTCTATTTGGGTGCATGCCTGCAATGCAACACAAAGCCCTAAAACCATTAATTTTCGATTTGTAAATACCATAAACCCTCATTAGTTAACGATAAACATCAAGTTGGCGTTGCTACTTTACACAGTCATACCGTTTGTATTTTTTGGTCTGCAATCTTCATTGATTGCGTTTGAGCAAATAACTCGTTTGTTTTCATCTCTAAGAATGGATTCCCCATGCCGTGGGTTTGTACTTCAGTAATAGCTTTTCGATAAAAAAGAACAGCTTCTTGATACTGCCCTGTAGCTGCATAAATATCGCCTTTTAATTCATTCACAACAGGGAGATATGCTTTATCATCTACTGTTTCAAGTTCTGATAATGCTTTGTCGTAAGATTTGATTGCAACAAACAATCGAACCAATCTGATTTTTGCAATTTGTTGCAATGTTGGTACTTTTGAATGCGAAGCAACAGACTCTAATTCTTTTTGAGCTTTCGTGTAATTTTCACGAATCACATAAAGTTTGGCTAATGTCAGATGAGCAGCATCGGCATAAACGGTGTCACTATAGTCATTCAACAATTGACTAGCATAAGCTCTAACACCTTTATTGTCTTGATTTGAAAATGCAACCATAAGGTGCTCATAAGCATTAGAAGCCTGATGAGTGATTTTTTCTTGATGCCAGTTCCAGTATTTATAAGCGGATACCATTAATAGAACAATAGCAAGAACGATGGTTATTGCATTTTGATAACGCTTCCACCATTTTTTTATCGCTTGTAATTGCTCTTCCTCTGTCATGTATACGGACATACTTCTCTCCTATAACTCATTACAAATAATTCTCGATGTAGGCACTTAAATCATTCTGAGGGATCGTGACTTGTTCTCCCTGCTGACGTAAATCTTTAATGCCTATCAACTTATCCTTCATTTCGTCTGCACCTAATATTAATGCGAGACGAGCGCCACTCTTATCTGCTTTTTTAAATTGACTTTTAAAACTACCACCACCTGTATGAACAACCACTGAGCATAGATCACGCAAAGACTCAGCCAACAGCAACGCGCAATGCATGGCCTCGTCGCCAATTGCCATCACATACACTGTGGGCAATGGGGATAGAACAGGGGCTGATAAAACAGCGTCCATCAATAATAATAGCCGCTCTACTCCCATTGCAAAACCAATTGCGGGTGTAGCATTTCCCCCAAGCTGCTCAACCAGCGCATCGAACCGACCACCAGCACACACGGTAGCTTGGCTACCTAATTTATCGGTAACCCACTCAAAAACAGTGTGTCCATAATAATCTAAACCTCTGACCAAAAATGGGTTAACTGTATAAGAAATTCCTAGAGCATCCAGACCGTTACACAGGCTAAAAAAATGGGCTCGGCCTTCCTCACTGATTACATCCACCAAGGTAGGTGCATTTTGTACAAGCGCTTGCATCTCAGGATTTTTACTATCGAGAATTCTCAACGGGTTTTTTTCTAATCGTCTTTGACTGTCTTCGTCTAACAACGAAAAATGGGGTCTAAAATAATCAATGAGTTGAGCACGATAGGTTTGACGCTCTTCTAAAGAACCCAATGTGTTGATTTCTAAGTGTACGAAATCTGCAATGCCTAATTTATTCCATAACCGTTTACATAAAGCAATCAACTCAAGCTCTATACCTACGCCACTGATACCAAAAGCTTCCACACCCAATTGGTTAAATTGACGATAGCGACCCTTTTGAGGCTTTTCATGCCGAAACATAGGCCCGCAATACCATAATTTTTGTTGTTGATTGTGAAGCAATCCATGCTCTAAACAAGCGCGAACACAACCAGCAGTGCCTTCTGGTCTTAACGTTAAACTATCGCCATTTAAATCGTCAAAAGTATACATTTCTTTTTCAACGATATCTGTGATTTCGCCTATAGTACGTTTGAATAATTGTGTGCTTTCCAATATAGGTAAACGTATTTCTTGATAGCCATAGTCTGCTAAGCATTGAGCAAAGGTATCTTCTAATAAACGCCACGCATAACTTTGATGGGGCAAAACATCGTTCATGCCCCGTATTGCTTTAAGTCGCTCAACCACCTTCTTTCTCCACGCTCTCTACCTGAGGTCGTGATGAAAGTAAGGAGCGCATCTTAGAAAGATCAGTTAATCGAATCTCTGTTTCTGTTTTATTAGAAGCATTATCAATACTACTAATGCTTGAAGGAAACAATTGTTCATTTTCTTTATTTGTATACCACCACATAGCAACAGCGGTAAAAACCACTACAGCAAAAAAGAACGTCACCCAGCGAATCGCGTGCTCCGCCTTGTTTGTTTCACGTCGACTTTGCCATAAAGCCTTTTCTGATTTGTGTTCCACTTTATACAAACGATTAAACACTTCAAGTAAAGGCTCGTGTGCCGCACCCAACAGTTTTGCATAAGCGCGAATATAACCCTTTATAAATACAGGCTCAGGCATCCCCTGATATTCATCAGCTTCAAGCATTTCAATCGTTTTCACACGCAAGTGCAACTTTCCTGCAACATACTCAGGGCTATAACCTTGTTGAACGCGCAAAGTGGCTAATCGAGCACCTGGTCTAGCATCCAGTTGTTCTTCAGCCTCATCCATTGTTTGTGTTGTATTCATTTTTTCCTCCGGTATTGTCCGAAAAACTGTTTAAACGTTGTTTATAATCCGCTTCCAGTTCAAATTTTCCTGCTTTATGAGCCACCGCCGTTGCCATAGCAAGCAGCATCCTATTATTTTGCGTAAGCGTTGGGTATTTTTGTAAATACGTCATTGCCTCTTCAATATTGCCTTTTTTCAAACTAATATTTGTTAACTCATATAAAGATTGCTCACGCGAAGGATCTTGCTCTAGCGCTTTACTAAAATATTTAGCGGCATTTTCATAATCAGGAATGGCCATTACGCAAAGACCAGCATTTTCATAAGCCCCTGCGGTATGATCATATTCAATATCTTTTACTGCTTTTAAAAAATAAGTTTCGGCTTGCTTATACTGCCCCTGTCGACATAAATATGCACCATAATTATTTAATTGAGTCCCGGCCTTAGGTGATGCGGCCATTGCCTTTTGATAATAGGTCTCTGCCTTTTCCAGGTCACCACTTTTTTCCATAAAATATGCCATCGATGCATTTACGTTAGGCGCATCAGGATCTTGAGATAATGCTAATAATAATTTTCGCTTAGCGCGAGATCTATCCCCTTGATTGAGATAGGCCAACCCCAATCGCGTATTATAAGTTGCTGCATCACTGCGCTTTGCTTCACTCATAGGAGATGTTCCCTTCACATCACTGTTGTGCTGGCATGACTGGAGCAATAAGCCCATAATCAGTAAAAGGTAGTAACGTTTCAATACATACTCGCATCGCATTTGCAGGGTGGATTATTATAACTTTGAACCCTTGGATTAAAAAGCTTTGTGTCTCTTAACCCGTTTACAAAGCTTAATTACCAACAATTTTTATGAATTTATCGCACATGAACCAAATAAAAAGCAAGATAAAAAATTATGATTATTGTTGTGCTTGCAAATCTGGCTTTTGTGCAGTTGGTGAAAAATGCATTTTTTGCCAACGTTGAGCGCGACTGGTTCTATCTTTAACCTCTCCAGCCAACTGCCCACATGCAGCGTCAATATCATCGCCACGCGTTTTACGGGTAATCGTATTTATTCCCTTCAAGACAAGTTGATCACGAAACGCATTGATGGTGTCTTGAGAAGAACGCTCATATTGTGTCATAGGAAAAGGATTAAAAGGAATTAGATTGACCTTTGACGGTATATTTTTCAACAACTTGATTAATTGCGCAGCATGCTCAGGTTGATCATTTACACCTTTCAGCATGACGTATTCAAAGGTAACGACGCGCTTGGGCTCATTTTTAAAGTAGTTAGCACAGATATCCATTAATTCGGTTAGCGGATATTTTTTATTTATAGGAACCAATTTATCCCTTAGCTCGTCTGTTGGAGCGTGCAAAGAAACAGCAAGAGAAACGGGACTTACTTCACGCAGACGTATCATTTCTGGAATGACACCTGACGTGCTGAGAGTGACTCGTCGCTTAGATAAACCATAAGCAAAATCATCCATCATGATACCCATGGCAGAAACAACATTATCAAAATTAAGCAAAGGCTCACCCATGCCCATCATCACAACATTTGTAACACGTTTATCATGAGCACCTTGTTTTTGTGATAACTCACGCACAGCCAACCATACTTGGCCAATAATTTCTGCTGTGGTTAAATTTCGATTAAATCCTTGCTTTGCGGTTGAACAAAAACTGCAATTTAAAGCACACCCTACTTGAGATGAAACACATAGAGTACCTCGTTTCTTCTCTGGTATATAAACCGTTTCAATACAGTTCCCACAGTCAAGTTTCAACAACCATTTATGGGTGCCATCACTGGATTTTTGGCAACTAATAATTTCAGGTAAACAAATTTCTGCTATTTCTGTTAATTGTTCACGGAATACTTTGCCTAGATTACTCATTTCAGCAAAATCATGAAAGCCCGTCTGATGAATCCACTGCATCAATTGCTGGGCGCGATAAGGCTTTTCACCGATATCGCTTAAGAATTGGCGCATTTGTTGATAATTAAAATCAAGTAAATTAATTTTTGGATTCATCAGAACACTTTAACCGGTTAAGCTCGTGAACAAAGTTCGTGAGGTTCAAAGAAATATGCAATTTCTTGTGCAGCTGTTTCAGCACTGTCTGAACCATGCACAGCATTCGCATCGATGCTATCAGCAAAATCAGCTCGAATTGTCCCAGGAGCCGCATCTTTAGGATTTGTAGCACCCATGATATCGCGGTGTTTCAGGATAGCATCGGAGCCTTCTAAAACTTGAATCATGACAGGGCCAGAAATCATGAATGAAACCAGATCGTTAAAAAATGGACGTGATTTATGAACGGCATAAAACCCTTCGGCATCAGCACGTGACAATTGTTTCATTTTAGCGGCAATGATATTTAACCCAGAATTTTCAAAGCGCGTGTATATTTGACCAATCACTGACTTAGCAACAGCATCCGGTTTAATGATAGACAAGGTGAGCTCAATAGCCATTATAAAAACTCCAATTAAAATGGCGCATTATACACGAAAAAGGCATGAACTAGCTAATAAAAAATAGTTTTTTGTCGAGTTTAAAGCAAGACCACCTATGCTCCGCCGATTAATGAATCAAAGTAGAGCGAAGAACGATTGTCAGTGTCTCTTGCACCATCAACACGATAATCAGGTAAATAATTGATAAATTCTGTCGTTCGAAGAACTATATCGTAAAATTGTCGGCGATAACTCCGTACTTCGATACCCACATCATCTGCCCTTTGGATAAAAGGCTTGAGTTTGCTTAACATGGATTTTTTGAGATCTATAAATGAACGTAAGGGTACGGCCATTTCTTCACGCCACTCATTGGTTAACGCAACATCCACCACTTCAGATAGCTTTCCCCAAAATGCTGAAGAAA
Source organism: uncultured Legionella sp. (assembly GCA_964442495.1). GTDB lineage: Bacteria > Pseudomonadota > Gammaproteobacteria > Legionellales > Legionellaceae > CAYTZN01. Next base: position 131,967 of record CAYTZN010000001.1, read on the forward strand.
TCTCTAAAATCTGCTCCTCATCCTCAACATAATGAATAAAAGCTTTTTGAAGAGCATGCTGAATAAGCTTATCGCCTTTAATGATACCCTTCTCTTTTAACAATTCCCCCAATTTTGTTGACGCTACCTGCAATATATTTTGCAGCTCGCTTGATAATTGAATAAGCACGGATTGACTCTCAGAAATCAATTGTTTTTGTGATAACTCTTGCTGTTCAAACTCCCCGCTTACCTCAAGAAGCTTTGTCCGTAAAAGCTCTAAATCCTCTCGCGTAGTACCGCCAGGGGAGTCATCATTTTTACTTCCCTCGCCGGATAATAAATAGTCAATAAATAATTTTTGTGCATATAACTCATAATCTTTAGCTTGCTGAAAAATAATGCCATTAAAAATATTTTTTAATGGCACGCTCAATAATTGATGATAAATACTCATTGGATTTTTTATTGCAGCAATTAATTCATCGGTATCCACGTCAATGTTAAACCGCTCAAAAATACGCTTTGAAGTGAGTAATCCATAGGTAGATAACCACATGGATAACTCTGTTGGTGTTTTGTCATCAGTCATAATTCATCCAATATGATTTTTTGTAGCTAGTCAGGTATTTGTTTAAATTGAACGCTTACAAATCTACACATTACAAGACGCTCATGTTATAACGCCTGTTTAAATTATAGTGTATTAAACCATGTTAAAGCCAAATAGTGATGATTTGCAAACACTTAACCATTTTCTTCGCGTTGCAACCCCTCCAGCATGGATAGAAAAGGCACTTGAAAATATACCTAGCTTATTGGTTGATCATGCCCATTGTGAACGAAAAGCCGCAGCGTCTGCATTGAATTTTATCAGTAAGTATCCTGAAAAACCTGAAATCATTGATATCATGGCCCCTTTGGCTCGTGAGGAATTGCTTCATTTTGAAAAGGTCATGTCACTGATACGCGCTCGCGGGTATGCCTATGGGCCTCTAACACCGTCCATTTATGCCCAAAAACTACATAAAAATATCACTCAAAAGGATGGAAAAAAACGATTAGCGGACCAACTTATTGTCGGAGCCATTATTGAGGCGCGATCTTGTGAACGCTTTGCAGCGCTTGCACCACTATTTACGGATGAGGAATTGAGGAAATTTTATATTACCTTAGCAAAAGCCGAGGCACGCCACTTTCAAGAGTATCTTCGTCTAGCTTATCTTTACTGTAAAGAGGACGTTGAAAGCCGAATACCCATATTTCTAGACATTGAAAATGAATTGATTTTAGCAAAAGATCCGGTATTTCGTTTTCATAGCGGAATACCGGAGCCCATATAGCTGATTATCCACGAGGCCGTGGGGTTGGTGCAGGCGCTTTTCCAAACGTTACATCATATTTTCCAGATAAATATTTGTTCAAGCCCCTATCAGGATCATCTCGTAACGCTTCAAACGTCTCTTTGGTTAAGGGCTCTTCGGTTACTTCGTTGACATAACTATTTTCTTTTGCTGGATTTACAATATACCCATTGGAACCCAACCACGTATTAAGTCCCATTTTAATACCAGTATCAACGTTATTGAGCACAGCTTTTTGCTCTGCAGTGAACGGTTTGCCATCAGAACGAGTCGGAAGAGAGCCAATTTCCAATGTATCCTCTTCGGTAAATTTCACATGTTGCTCTAAGGTTGGCAGAATAACCTTAGGATCGGGTGAAAATTTATCCACCACCGTGTTTTTAAGTGTGCTTACAATAGGAGCAACTTTATCAATGACGGAATTAACAACAGATTTGAGTGGATTATCAGCATTAAGAACCTCACGAAGCTTATAACAAAGCTCAAGAATTGCGTAGATAGAGGAAGTCCATGTCTCATAACCTTTGAGTGCTGACTCTACGGTTTCTTTTGATTTCTTTTCAAGCTCACCCCATAATTTATCAGCTTTTTCACTATCGCGCTTTTCTTCTTCTTTTCTTGCAATAGCCGCGTATTGAACTGCCGAAGCTTTAAGACTAGCTTGTTTTTCACGGGCTTTTTTTACAAGCTCTTCGTGTAGTAATTTTTTAAGTTCTTCAGGAGACATTGCCATGTTAATACTCCAAAAATAGTCTAAAATAGAAGCCGTTTGGGTTATCATAGCACAGCAGCAAAGGATTGTCATCCCAATCACTAAGAACAAATTGACGATATGAAGACCCTTGATACTGGTGTTGAGTAAGGCCTGGTTTATGTGTATGCCCGTGAACTAAGATTTTAACGTCCATTTGCTGCATGTGGTGAAGCAATGTTGCTGGGACAACGTCCATATAGGACGGTGGCTTGCTTTTATTAGACTGACTATGTTGCCTGATGCTATTCACCAACTTTTGACGAAATGAATAAGGCAGCTTTAAAAAAAACTTTGAAAACAGAGGATTGCGCGTTAGGCGTCTTAACCATTGGTGTGATGTATCTTTTGTACAGTATCTATCACCGTGCACAAGCAATACTTTCATGTTGTCTAATGTAATGACGGTTGGCTCTCTAAGAAAAGTAACCTGGGCCAACGTCAAAAAACGACTGCCTAACAGAAAATCCCTGTTACCGTGCATAAAATATAGGTTAATTCCTTTTTCAGCGAGTCTTGCCAATTGCAACGCAATGCCACGACTCCAGTCATCAAGCGCATCGTCACCCGGCCATGCATGAAAAAAATCACCTAGAATATACACATTCCGTGTGTTGTCTGCAGCCCATTTAACGAACCGATTAAAACGATTCGTTATAAGAGGTTGATTTGGATGTAAATGAAGGTCAGAAATAAAAACCGCATCGATCATAACGGCTCAATTTTAATCTGCTCATCCTGAAGAAAAATTTGGCAGGGGCACGCTAGTGGCTCAAATGAGTCACTCAAAAGGTAAAAACCGGCTATAGAAAGCAACTCAGCCTCTAACGATTGGCAGAAAATACGAGCGGTCTTATCACCAGCTAGCCCTGCGAGCGCTCGTCCACGCAATGCACCATAAACATGAATGTTTCCATCGGCTAATAATTCAGCCCCATGACTAACTGCCGCAGTAATAACAAGATCACTTCCTTTGCTCACCACTTGCTGACCAGAACGGATAGGCGTGGTTAATAGTTTTGATTTGATGTTGTCTGAACTGAGCTGTTTGGATTCCTTATTTTTTTTCACTAGTGGCTTATCATGATTTAATGATGCGTTTAATACAGCGAGCCCGTGGCATTGCGCTAAGGTCTCAAGCAAAGGGTTACCCCCCTGAATAGCAATAGGCATTAGCCCTTGCTCACGCATGCATTTACAAAACCATTGCAAGTCAAATGATTCGTTATCAATTGCTGTGCAATCGAGAACAACCGGTGTTTTATCAAAAAGACGCGGTGCTTTGATGATAACGTCAGCCAAATGCTGCGCAAATAACGCACGGTCAGTATGCATGATTTGCATGACAGTAAACGTGTAAAGCCTGCCTTTAAGTTTAAATGCTTGTGATTTCAATATATTATCGTTCATAACCGCGATATCCATCGCCCTGTTTTTTGTTTATACTAGCACGCAAGAATAAATAACAGAAGGTCAATAACGTGGAAAAATTGTGGTTGAAGCATTATCAAGACGGCGTTCCTCATGAAATCAATGCCAATGAATATGCTTCCTTAGCTCATCTTTTTAATGAGGCTTGTCGTAAACACAAACAGAATATTGCCTATACAAACATGGGTTCAAGGCTTACTTATGATGAAATAAATTCATATAGCCTACAATTTACGGCCTACTTACAACAGATAGGTTTAAAGAAAGGGGCTCGCATTGCCATCATGATGCCTAATCTTTTTCAATACCCCATAGCACTTTTTGCAATCCTTCGTGCAGGTTACATTGTGGTAAACACGAACCCACTCTATACGTGCGATGAAGTAACAAATCAGTTAGCTGACTCAAAGGCTGAAGCAATCATTGTTCTTGCAAATTTTGCACAAACGATTGAAAAAGCACTCCCCAAACTACCCTCATTAAAACACATCATCATCACAGAAATCGGTGATTTTTTTCCCACTGTAAAACGTATCATTGTTAATGCTGTTGTAAAATATATAAAAAAAATGGTCCCGCCCTATAATATTCCTCATGCGATTGGTTTCAGGCAGGCCCTTAAGCAAGGTGCGTCACGAGCTTTCTCGCCCATTGAATTAACTCATTCGGACATTGCGTTTTTTCAATACACCGGTGGTACTACAGGCATACCCAAGGCAGCCATTCTTACTCATGGAAATATGGTGGCAAATGTTTTACAAGCCTATGCGTGGATATCCCCTTTGTCTTTAGATGAGCGTGATATTATTGTCACGGCACTGCCCCTTTATCATATTTTTTCTTTAACAGCGAATTGCCTTACGTTTTTTTATGCAGGCGCGCAGAACATTCTCATCACCAATCCGCGTGACATGACTCAATTTATTAATGACATAAAAAACACTGGGTTTACCGCCATAACGGGAGTAAATACCTTGTTTAATGCGATCTTAAATCATTCCAATTGTGATCAAATTGATTTCTCAAAATTGAAACTTGCCCTTTCAGGTGGAATGGCGCTCCAAAAAAATGTTGCTTTAAAATGGCAAGAGAAAACCAACTCTAGGGTACTTGAGGCCTATGGCTTAACTGAAACGAGCCCTGCCGCAACAATCAATCCAATGTATATGGAAGAATATACCGGTAGCATTGGATTACCTCTACCGTCCACCGATGTTTCCATACGTGATGATAAAGGACACGAAGTAGCGCTAGGGGAATCTGGTGAGTTGTGCATTAAAGGCCCACAAGTGACCTCTGGATACTGGGAGCGTCCCGAGGAATCTGCTGAAATTTTCTGGGCTGATGGCTTTTTGCGCACAGGGGATATTGCGAAAATGGATGACAAGGGTTTCATATACCTTGTTGACAGAAAAAAAGACATGATTCTTGTCTCAGGGTTTAATGTATACCCCAATGAAATTGAGCAAGTTATAAGCCTTCTACCGGGTGTGCTTGAAGTCGGCGTTGTAGGCGTGAGCAGCGATGAGTCCGGTGGTGAGCGAGTTAAAGCGTGCGTTGTTAAGCGCGACCCTGCGCTCACAGCTGAAGATATCATTGCACATGCTCGGGAACATTTAACAGCTTACAAAATACCTAAAATCATTGAATTCTATGACGAACTTCCCAAAACAAACGTCGGCAAAATTTTAAGGCGTGCATTAAAATAATTCCTCGGAACCTAAAGAGCATATGATTGCTCAAAAAACACTACCAAGTACTTTTTGAGCGCAATTATTTTAATAATATTGTTTACACCATTTGCTCTGCCCTTACCTATCAGGCCTAAACTTGGTTGGTGAATTTCCCTAATGATTTGAACTACTTGAAGATTGAGGTGACAGCGGTGAAGACGAGCGCTGTGCTTCGATTTTAGCACGCGCCTCAAAAAGCCCCAAATGTCTAATAGGTAGCTGACCTTGCTTTTTAGATGATATGTCACCCAATGGGTGTTTATTTTCATCATGAAAATCAGTGTGTTGGTTTTTCTCTAACCCAACACTCTTTTCTACTGTGTGTGCCTTTGGAGCAATTTGCGGCATTGTATTTACAATTGTTAGCACAGAAGTTTCTTCATAGTGCCTCACTGTAAAATGGGTCTCCAACGAGCATGGTTTGAAAAAATAAAACGCTTGGGTAATTTGTTGTTTTTTATCAGGAGCGAGTAAAGTTGGCGTGTCTATCTTTTGTAGCCTAAAAAACAATAGATTGATAAGCACTATTGACTCATGAGTTTTTAAAATCTCAAGCTTATGCAAGGTATGCAAAATATCGGCAATATTTTCAGCGCTCATAAAAGGCGTGTTTTCAGTTAATGCTTTAATCAAGTCTGTTTGTTGTTGTTCAAGTAAATCTTGCCAAGTAAACATTAAACTTGTGAGAGCTAAGAAGGTCCTCTTAAAATTTATAACGCTTGTGTCAATGGATTTTTCAACCACTATGTTGGCAACCGCCTTTTGTAAATACAAAGGAAGGCTATGCCATGATAACTTTAACTGCTGCAAGCCTTGTAAACACAAATAAATATCTTCTAATCCCATGCTGCAAAGATTAGCATTTAGAGAAATAAACAGCTTTTCTTGAAGAGGCTTTTCAAGCCAACTCCAAAGGGCATTTAATTGACCAAGCACTAGTAAAGTCTCAGAGATTTCTGTGTTGTTCATCTCACAAACATCACGAAGCAGGCTCTTTTTTAAGATAAAAATAAGCTCAGGTGATAAATTTTTCCAGTGTATATTTCGGCGTGCCAATATTCCCAAGCTGTGAACAATATCCTGAGCGTTCAGCTCTATCACATTATCCGTTATTGTATCTACCAGAGCTTGATTACTAAGAGTAATTTTAATAGCCTGATCTGATTTAGGTAATAGTAATTTCAATCCGGATATCACCAGCCTCTGGCGATGATCAAGCTCATACTGAACAGGCCTGATAATAGCTGAGACGATATCATTGATGAGTTCATACTTTGATTTTTGATCCAATTTATCGTAGCTTGTTATACAAACCCTAATGGTTGTGTAACCTCGTTCTGCTAAAAGATTATTTTGAAATTCATCTGTCAATTGTTGTTGCCATTGCGCATGATGGGGACCATCAATTTCTAAAATAATACCGTATCTAGCTAAAAATGTATCAACCCTAAAACCATAGATTAGGGCCTCATCTATCCAATCTTTATCATTGGATGTGCCAGTGTTTGCTTCCAATGCCCGTTTTATTTGTTTAGTAATTACTTGCTGTATGGCTGATGTACTTTTTGTATCAAAAATATGATTCTCTAAATAATCTTTAACCTTAAACGAAAGTCCTGGTACTCTATTTTCAAAGTAATAATAAGCCATAATAATTCGTTGATGACCTTCTTTTAAAGAGTCTATTGTCCTGTACATTTTAGAATATTTTTTGAATAAATTGATTATAAGAGCATTATTTGGGGAGGATAAGGTAATACCCATTCTTGCGAGTGCCCATAGAAAAATAGGTATGTATTCAAGTGGTATTCTATGCTCATTAACCTTTATTGTATGGAGTAATTTTGCAGAAAGCTGTTCATTTAAGTCAGACCAAAAGATACCATAACGTGCTGCAGTCGACAAAAAAATTTTCATGCTATCCAATTCAATAGCGCTGTTATCTTCGCTAATACGATCCAGCAATTTTTGCTGTATTTCTTTTCTTAGTTTTTTCCAAGGAAATTTAAAACGTGCTAATGCCCACAGGGTATTAATCAAATATTTTAATGGCATTTCGATTGCTTTATGAATTAAATTATTAACCAAAATATTTTGTTGACGTACCGTCATTGTCTCCCAATGTATTTCCATATAGCCTAATCCCCAATAGCTACGTGCAATTTCTAAAGGGCTCATTTGACAGGCATGTTTCTCTATAGCTAAAAGTACGATCTCATGATTTTGCTTCAAATCAACCAATTTTTTCTTTAACGGATCAGTATTTGTAGATTTAGAAAATGAAATTGTTTTGGCAAGTTCTTTTATTAACCTACCGCAGGTATTGAGAGCATTAGCAATTAATGATGGCGTTGATTTGGGGTGGCTCAAAATGGCGACCAAGCACTCGATATCGAGTAACTGGGCGTTGTATTTGATAGCATGAAGATATTGATCAACCTCCTGCCTTTGATCGCCAGCATCTAACAAAGCACAAATGTCTTCTTTATTTAACATACTAGAATTCCTGATGTTGATAAAAACCACGCTTTTTCAGTAATGAAAACACGAAATGGCTTATATTTGAGCACATGCGTGTTATTTTGTCAACAAAAGGATCTTGTTTTAAACATATTGTGTTTAAAATTATGATGTCGTCTTTGACATTGAGGATAAATTGATTTTAAAAAAGAACGCCTTGTTCTCAATTAGCATGTTCTGTAATCTAGCTTAAATTGAAATGAGAGATTGGTTTAATGATGAATAAAAGAAGCTTACAAATTAACAAAACCGCTTAATTAATGGCTTTAAATTGAGGGTACACCCTAGCATTAAAGATTTATTTTAGACAAACAAAGTTGTTTCATGATACGTGCGGTGGCTCCCCAAACAAAATAATCACAAGCTATAAATTGAACGCTTGTGACCATCTCTCCATCTTTATCTAAAATGATTTCTTTATAGTTCTCTGGAGCCATTACATCTATCATTGGTAAACTGAGCACTGCAGAGACTTCGTGGACATTAGCGCTATAGGGTATCAAAGTTTCAATAGAAGCAAGCCATGGATGAATAATGGAACCACCAAGGGTTTCTTCTGACTCCAACTGTTTTAAGCACTGCACTCTCGTGGCATCAACACCTAACTCTTCATGTAACTCCCTTAAAGCAGTTTTCCATAAACTAGTATCACCAACTTGCCAATGCCCACCTGGGAAACAAATTTGGCCTGGATGAGCGCGTAAACGAACATTACGTTGAGTGAGAATCAACGCATCGGTCACTTTTTCATGCAAAACAACCACAGCTGCAGGGTGCGATGGTTCATTAGAGCTCAAAATGTTAGGAGAGTGCATTCACAATAGCGGCAAGTTTGGTAAAGCATTCAGAGTATTCATCTTCCCATTGGGAGTCAATAACAATGCCGCCACCTGCAGATAAATACAAAGTATCCTCCTTAGCCGTTATGGTACGAATAGCAATGTTACTGTCTACTCGTCCATGAGCAGAAAAATACGCGATACTCCCGCAATACACCCCACGGGAAAAAGGCTCATGTTCATTAATCACATGCATTGCTTCACGTTTAGGGGCTCCTGTAATAGAGCCACCTGGGAAGCAAGCTAAAAATACATTTAACGCCGTAACAGTATCTAAACATTCGGCTTCAATATGGCTAACAAGATGATGAACCGCTTTGTAACTTTGCACTTCACATAGAGACGTTACATTAACACTTCCCGGTTTTGAAATTTTGCTTAAATCATTGCGTAGCAAGTCAACAATCATCACGTTTTCAGCATGGTTTTTTGGACTGTTTTTCAAAAGGGTTTGTAATTGATTATCTATTTCTAGATTTGCTGAGCGTTTTACCGTGCCTTTGATGGGAGAGGTAAGCACATGTCCATTTTCCATAGAGATATAGCGCTCAGGTGAAAAACTTAAGATATCACCCTCTTGACGCTTCATATAAGCGGCATAGGGAACAGGATTATTTAATCTTACACGCTTATAAATTTCCCATGAATCGCCACTGTAGTGAGCAAGAAAAGGTTGGGTATAATTAACCTGATACGCCCGTCCTGCTTTTAAAATTGCATGAATAGAATCAAACGCTTCGCGATAAGCGTCTTTATGAAGCAAGGGCATAAATGTTTTATTTAATTCAAAAAAATGTGTGCTCGTCGTCTTTGCTTCCCATCGAGCACGTATCTCTAAAACAATCCCAGCCGTCTCGTCTCTTGAATTGACTGACAGCAGATGAATGCGTTTTAGATGATGATCAACCACAATGGCCCAATCGTAAAATTGCATATCAATGAGTGGCATGTCATTACAAGGATGTGGTCTAGAGGAAAGACCCGCAAGCATTTCCCCAAAATCATAAGCAATATAACCAATAGCCCCGCCCTGAAAGGGTAACTCTGATAAATTTTTGCACTCTATTATCGACAAACGGCTCTGAAACTCATCAAACACCTCGTTTAATGGTAACGACGTATTATGCATTACTTTAAACGTGTCATAAGGGTACGCAGTAAGAATATCGTAACGTCCACGCTGCTTGTCACCACTCTCAAGCAATACGAAGCCCGGCAAGGCACTTAATGATTGATACTGAAGAATTAAATCATCAGTGTAGTCTAGAGAATCGACAATCAAGTTTAGGTATCCTTTAACTGGTTAATAAACATAACTACCACTAGCAAGGGCTGCGCATGATTGACTATAAAATAGCCTGGGCGCTCACTTGCATCGCATTATGAGCAAATCAGCAATCTGGCTAGACTCATGCTGATATCCCATTGTAGTTAAGATGTGGCTGGTTTTTGTAAATAAATATGAGTATTCTATGCCAACATGTTGCTTACAAGGAGATCTTACGTGACAACAGTTGTTGCCCGCTTTGAAATACCCTATGTTCAAATCCTCAATGATAATGGCGAATTGTGCAGGGACCTGCCTTCATTCGCTAATGAAAAATCGGTACTGTTTGAATTATACCGCACCATGGTAAAAGCCCGCACGTTTGACAAAAAAGCCATCACACTGCAACGCACAGGAAAAATGGGAACATATGCCCCTATTAATGGTCAGGAAGCTATTTCTACAGCTATTGGGCATGCCATGAAAGCCGAAGATATATTTGTGCCCTATTACCGTGATTATGCCGCTCAATTTCAACGTGGTGTTAAAATGTCAGAGATTTTAGCATACTGGGGTGGGGATGAAAGAGGTAGCCAGTTTGCTTGTGCTTCAGAAGATTTACCCATTTGTGTCCCTATTGCCTCCCAGTGTTTACACGCAGCCGGTGTTGCTTTTGCGTTCAAATACCGTCAAGAACCACGAGTAGCTGTTGTGTGTATTGGTGATGGAGGAACCTCTGAAGGCGACTTTTACGAAGCCATGAACGTTGCTGGCGTATGGAATTTACCCATCGTTTTTGTAGTCAATAATAACCAGTGGGCAATATCCGTTAACATTAGTAAACAAACCGCCACAAAAACCATCGCTCAAAAAGCAATAGCCGCGGGCTTTGATGGCATACAAGTGGATGGCAATGATCTCTTAGCCACAAGAGAAGTTATTGGCAACGCCATTGAAAAAGCACGTCGGCGAGAAGGCCCTACCCTTGTTGAGGCAATGACATATCGTTTGTGTGATCACACCACAGCCGATGATGCTACACGCTATCAGCCTAAAGAAGATGTTGAAAATGCCTCTTTTAAAGAGCCTATCAAGCGTTTCAAACATTTTTTAGAGGCCCATCATGGATGGAGTGCTGCCCAAGAAAAATCATTAATTGAAACCTGCAGCATTGAAGTTCAAGAGGCCGTTGACGAGTATTTAAACCGTCCTGGGCAACAAATTTCTAGCGTATTCGACTATCATTTTGCAAATTTACCCAATTATCTGATTGAGCAAAGAGCGATAGCAATGGAGGATGTAGCTCGTGGCTGATATAACTTTAGTAGAAGCAGTAACACAAGCGCTAGCTTATGAACTCGCTCATGATGAAAATGTTCTCGTGTTTGGTGAAGATGTTGGTAAAAATGGTGGTGTATTTAGAGCTACAGTGGGCCTCCAGGAGAGGTTTGGCGAACACCGCGTGTTCGATTCGCCATTAGCTGAATCAATGATTGCAGGGCTTGCTATTGGCATGTCAATACAGGGCCTAAAACCTGTGGCGGAATTTCAATTCATGGGTTTTATTTACCCAGCAATGAATCAAATCATTGCACATGCAGCCCGAATGAGAAACCGTACCCGAGGTCGCCTTCATTGTCCATTGGTGTTTCGTGCCCCTTTTGGCGGCGGTATTCGGGCACCAGAGCACCATTCAGAAAGTACAGAAGCCTTGTTTGCTCACATACCGGGCTTACAAGTGGTTATTCCTTCTTCCCCTAAGCGAGCCTATGGCTTATTGCTTGCGGCTATTCGTAATCCTGATCCTGTGATTTTTCTTGAGCCCAAACGTATTTATCGACTGGTAAAACAACCCGTAGAGGACGATGGTAAAGCCCTTCCCTTAGGGACATGCTTTACCTTACAGGAAGGCAGTGATGTAACCTTAGTGAGTTGGGGTGCTAGCATGCATGAAACACTTCAAGCCGCAAAACAACTGAAAGATGAAGGCATTTCTTGTGATGTCATTGACGTTGCTACTATCAAACCATTAGATATTGAAACAATTTTAGGCTCGGTAGAAAAAACAGGGCGCTGTGTGATAGTTCATGAAGGTGCGAAAACCTGCGGCGTAGGCGCTGAAATTTCAGCCCAAATCATGGAAAATTGTTTACCAGATTTGCTAGCACCGGTGCAACGAGTCACGGGTTATGATGTAGTTATGCCTTATTTTCAATTGGAAAAACACTATCTCCCTAGCGTTTTGCGGATTAAAGAAAGTGTTATGAGCTTAATGGAGTGATGATGAATATTTTTAATTTACCCGATCTAGGTGAAGGTTTACCCGATGCAGAAATTCATGAATGGTTTGTAAAGGAAGGCGACACGGTTAAACTTGATGAGCCGCTTGTCTCCATGGAAACAGCTAAAGCGGTGGTGGATGTCCCCTGCCCTCAAACCGGCACGATTGCTAAAATTTTCGGTAAACCAGGTGATGTCATTAAAACCGGGGAGCCCTTAGTCGCCTTTGCTGCAGCAGAAACCCCTCGTGTTGATAAAGGTACCGTTGTTGGTAATTTGGAAGAAAGCACGGATGTAAGCCCTGATGATTTTATTGTGGGTTCAGGCACATTGCATTCACGAGTAAAAGCGACCCCAGCTATAAAAATGCTCGCTAAAAAAAGAGGCATTGATCTTCACGCACTAGTAGGTAGTGGTGAGCATGGCATGATAACACGTGAAGACGTCATTGCTGCCGCAGAGAAAGCATCTACCCCTCCTGAAGGTTTTGAGCCTCTACGTGGCGTACGCCGTGCAATGCTCGCAAGCATGGTGCAATCTCGAGAGGAAGTCGTGCCTGTCAGTATTTTTGATGAGGCTGATATTGATTGCTGGAAAGAACAATCTGATATCACTCTTCGACTAATCCGTGCCATTCAGTCAGCCTGCACCAAAGAGCCAGCTCTCAATGCATGGTTTGATACGACCCACAAGGCTCGAAAATGCTTCGATAACCTCCATCTAGGTCTTGCTATGGATAGCGAAGAGGGTCTTTTTGTGCCTGTGATTCATGATGTAGCAAAACATACGGATAAAGACCTGCGGACCTTGATCAATGATTACAAAAGTGCCGTGCGTGAACGTGCAGTGCCTCCTGAAAAATTAAAAGGTGCTACCATTACACTGTCTAATTTTGGAAAATTTGCCGGCCGATTTGCAAGCCCCATTATTGTTCCGCCAATGGTCGCCATTCTTGCAGTAGGCCGACTATACGAAGGTGTTGTGAGTGAGAATGGTGCGATAAAAACCCATCATCTATTGCCATTGTCCCTAAGCTTTGATCACCGAGCGGTCACAGGCGGAGAAGCAACGCGGTTCCTTGGTGCAGTGATTGAATCGCTTCAACAACCCTAACCTATTGAATACGTTATCCAAAGCGTAAAGATGGACCCCTGCTTTAGCGCAATGCAACTAAAAGCAGATCCTTCGTTACGTTCTGGATGACGAATGCGGTTTTTTTAACAGATCTACAACAACCAAACTAACAAGCCCCATCACCCAGAACCTAACGGACAACTCCCATTACCTAATTGAACTCACAAGACCCGTGATCCAGAGCGTAGCGAAAGATCCGAGGATTTTTCACAAAACCGTAAAAAATCTTTCTCTTCGTACTGAAGTCTTTCCAGTATTGGATTTGCTCTTTCTTACGTCATAGAACACCTAAAATTCTAAAATTAAAGAGTGACTCATCCCGATATTTTCTATATCATGCAACCAAATGGTTAAATAGTCTGCACCATGGATAAAATGCGTCTATTTTAACAGCCTACAATCAAGACAACTTAGCACAAACAATACTTTGCCTTCTTTATCTACCTAATAAGACCCCATTGTTTACTAATTTGTTATCTGTTTTTTGAAGAGAATTTTTATGAAACAAGAAACCATCAATGAATTACTAGCGCTAGCTGAAACATCATTTAACGAGAAGGCCCCGCCAGCAAAGTATGCAGGAATGGCAGCTCATCATGCAGCTGTCGCGGCAGCTACGCAATATGATCCTGATTATGCAAATACAGCAGCCCTTATTGCCGCAACAACACTGGTTTGTGCAACAACAGAAGCGGCTACATTTTCTGCACGTATTACAGAAATCAGTAATGACAAAGCCCAGCTTGATAGACATTATGAAATAGCACAACGCTCCTATGGAGCAAAAAGTGAACAAATGGCCATAGCAATGGCTGATAAGGAAAATGAACGCTTATCCCCTGTTATTAAAAATATTTATACCACGGCATGTGAATCTCGTATAAAAATAACCTTGCAGCATGAAACCATGTCCTATGGAAATGATGCCAATAAACTCGAGAAAGCCAAGCGAGCTGCCTTGTATGTATATGGAGATACATATGCTGCCACACGGAGTGCATATGTACGTGCAATGTTTGCTGCAAACTTTAATAAAAAAGATGATGTTAAATCCTTTAAAGCTATGATGTCAGCAAAGCTCAATAAAGACTTAAAATATGACAACATCCCGCCTGGATTTTTTTTAAAACTCATAGCAAGTACTAGCCTCTGCATCATTGCAGGCTTAATGTTAATTGCGGGCATTGTTGCGATTACTCTAGCATCTTGTGGCGTAGCAGCAGCCACACTACCCTTTGTACCTACTATTTCAATAGGAAGCACCGGTGCCGGGTTAGGAACGGGCCTACTGATTGGCAGTATTTTTGCAAGACGTCAGAAAAAAAATCTAGAGGAAGCCAACCAAAACCGCATGGACATGGGCTTACCCGTATAAAAAACTACTGTAACGTATTTTTAAATCGCACAATATGTTCATAAGCGTCATTGATACGTTGCTCGCTAATTTCTTTAGACCTTACTTTTTGTTCAATAAGACGGATAAGGGCGTCGATATCTTGTGGCGCATCTGTTAATTGGTTACCAAACAGTAACATGTCTGCCCCAGCATTGATGGCCAATGTTACTGACTCCTCAAGTGAATATGAATTTGTAATGGCCTTCATTTGCATGTCATCTGTAATCACTACCCCCTGAAATTTCATTTTTTTTCGTAAAATTTGGGTAATTATTTTGTATGATAACGTTGCAGGTAACCCTGATTTGTCCAATTGACGATTGACCAAATGAGCCGTCATGACCATGCCGCAAGACGTTTTTCGCTTTAACAATTGAGAATAAGGCTGAAGCTCCTTAGGCTGCCATGTTTGACTTACATCAACAAATCCAAGGTGAGAGTCTGCAGTGGAACTGCCATGCCCTGGAAAATGCTTGTAAGCACATTGAACATGATGGTTTAAAAAGTGTTTTGAATAGATTTCCGCATAATGTGTCACCTCATTCGGGTTTGCCGAAAAACTGCGTCCTAATGCACCAATTATTGGATTATTAGGATTAACATTAACGTCTAAAACTGGCGAAAAATTTAAATTTAACCCCGCGTCGTGCAAATTACTGGCCATGATATTTGCATTTTTATTTGCCACATCATCACCTAAATGCCCCACCATCTTAGCAGAAAGTGTTTGAGGAAAACCATGAGAGGGGCTTAATCGAGTGGCTCTATCACCACCTTCATAATCCACAGAAATGATTAACGGCAATAGTTCTCGATGATGATTTAGCTGTGCATCATGATTAACTTGCTGCAAATCATGGGTTAACTTTCTAACTTGGCTGATGTTTATAATGTTTTTATCAAAATGAGCCGTTTTAGGATTGAAATCAAATAATACCACACCACCAATATTATCCATTTGAATGGCTTTAACAATGGGTGAATGAATGTCAACATCACTTCCTTCAAACCCTATAATCAACATTTGACCTATTTTATCACGTAGCTTTACAGATGAGGCGTATGCCAAGTTTGTGGTAAAAAAACATAGAAAGGATATTAATAGCAATAAAAAATTCATCGCTCACCCGCTAATTAAAATAAGAAGCACTATGTAGTGTGGTTTGAGTGTTTAAAATTAAGTTAAAAAATCAATACCCCAAAGCACTAACTTGATTATAGTAGATTAAATTTTGTATAACACGCTCCAGACAACTCCCTATTTCTAGGTGCTATAAAATTAGGGAGCGTCTCCTGGGAGTCGTTAATAAGCGAAATTAGACGGACAAACGTTATTTAAAAATCAATTAACTGAAACCTGACAAGTCTCACAAAAAACAGTACTTCGTTGTCCTAGTATTATCCGTTGCAAAGGATTTTGACATTTTGTACACGCTAGACCCGCTCGACCATACACATTTAATTGCTGTGCAAAGTATCCTGGCTTTCCCTCACTATTGACATAATCTTTAAGGGTAGTACCCCCCATGTGGATGGCCGATTGAAGAACTAACTGTATGGATGCGACCAGCGACTTGCATTGCGACAACGACAGCTTTCCGGCTGGAGTAATGGGATGAATACCTGCTAAAAACAGCGCTTCCGCAGCATAAATATTTCCAACGCCAACAACCACATGGCTGTCCATAATGAACACTTTAATCGGTATGCGCCGATTGCTTGCTTTTTTCTTTAAATATTGAGCCGTAAAATCCCCTAAAAGAGGCTCTGGACCCAACGATTTTAGCAACCAGTGCTGCAACGGATCGTCCTTTGTCCATAATATAGCCCCAAAGCGACGAGGGTCGTTATAGCGCAATATTAGATTATCTGAAACAATAATATCCACATGATCGTGGGCTTTTAAGGATGTAGTAGAATCCACCACGCATAAACTACCCGACATACCAAGATGAAGTATAAGTGCACCAGAATCCATCCTCATCAACAGGTACTTTCCCCGACGCTGTAATGAGATAATTTTTTGGTGGATCAAATTGCCTTGGATACCAAAGGGTATTGGCCAACGCAATTTGGATTGACGAACAACCACATCTTGAACCACAGTTCCTACAAAAAAAGGTTCTAGACCACGTAAAATAGTTTCAATTTCAGGAAGTTCTGGCATATGATGCTTCATCTAAAAAAAGGTCAATAAAGGTCCTTCTTACAGCGTCGTAGCGGCTGCAGGAAAGAAAAATGCAGCATAAATAATTGCTATATTCACAGGGAGTTAGCAATCTTCGCTAATTGCTCAGAATAAATAAACGTTAACTTCTGAGTTGACGATAAATGATCCGATGTGCTGCTATTAAAGAAACCATAAGGCATCTCTGAAACACAAGTGCGTTTTGTAGGAGGAAACATACTGGTGCTTGGAAAAATAGCAGCTTTTCTATAAGGAATATCAAGTACAGAAGGCGCCTTCAAGGTAAACAATAAAGCGTCTCGTTTAATACTTTCTATGCCTGGTAAATCGAGAAAATCCATTGCTGTCCTCACACGAAAAGTAGCATTATCAAGTTGAGCTATACTCGCTAGATCTTCAGGTTTAAGGGGTAATTGAGTTTTTTTATTATAATAGAGACAGAGGTCATACAAAGCCGATGACTCTATTATTTTAAGAATGTCACTTTTTTTTAACCCACATTCAAGAAGTGGTATCAAGCAAATTGACAAGGCTATTATTCTTTGCCAACCGCACTTTGAAGCAGCTACAGTTGCATACTCCATGGGCTTTAAAAATTGTTGCATAGGATGATTCAAATACCGAATCGCTTCGTGCAGATTTTTTTCACCATTCTCTTCTGCCAAGACAATATCAACTATATTTTTATTCGGAATTTTTATTTCACGCAAGCGTTGTTCAAGGACCATAAAGTTATTCAGCGTCTTAGGTGCTAATTTCATAAGCTCCGGTAACCATGCTACATATCCTTTTTCGGTTAATACCCGGCATCTTATTTTAGTTCGCGCTTTTTCTAGTTGCTCAATGACCAAATTCTTATCGGTATAATCCACCATAGGATTCAAAAGCTCAAGCAACTCATCACGATTCCATCCCTCACTATTAAACTGTTTAGCATTTTTAATGGCTGTTTTTATACGAAGACAACCATCGTCATGCATAGCAATATTTACCCAATCTTCTGGCAAAAGAGGTAGGAAAATCCCGACAGCTATGAATTGTTTCAGTGACGCCAACTTCATAGGGCCATGCATAGTAGCAGCAATCCTAGTAATCATATTAAAATCTAACAATAACGTAGATAAATTATCTATTAATGTAAAGATAACATTTAGTTCTTCTTCGTTGCTCACAGCCTCTTGCTTAAAGACATTAACAATACACTCTCGTGAAAATTTTTTATCACGTAGTTTCTCTTCATGTCTTACAAATAAATCGAAAGTAATTTCTGACAAAGAATCCAATGCAGGTATAAAATTTTCATAACCACATCTTTTTAATATGGTTTTTTGTCGTCTGCTTAGAGCCATGGGGAAATCCGCCAGTAAAAAATGATTAATTATAACCATACTGGAGATAATCTGGAAAGAATAACTTAAAAAAGAGCTTAATATTCAGTAGGATGTTAGCCATTGTGAGGCTTTAATTCAATTACCATCACTTTAATAGGCGTGTGCGAAATATTCTCATCCGTATGAAACTCATTAGGAGCATCTTTATTAAGAAAATAAGCCGTATCTTTTTTAAGTGTTAAAAAATGCGTTACCCCCTTATTGTTGGTCACCTTTAAAACCCCATTGCTCAATGCTATAACGACCCTATCATGTTCATGGCGATGCATTTTTAAGATGTGCGGAGCTTTTGGATATACAATGGTTTTCCAAACGGACACTTTTTCATTCGAAAATTGGGGCACACGTTGAGATAATTGTGAGTGAGCCATTACTAGACCCGATGACACAAATAAACCTACAAAGATTAATTTTTTATAATACAAGTTCATTTTTAAACCACCCTCTTTGATTTATTTTCTAAACGGATATGCCAAAACAACATTACAATATAATCGATTGAATTTTAAATGGCACACTGTTTTTGCTAACTAAATGCATAGGCGTGTTAGCTTTTCCAATATACATAGAGATCTTATGGATATCGCTGACAAGCAGTTATACGTAGGGATTCTACCATTTATAATTTCATTAACTACTACACAACCATATTATTCAAATCGCCGTGAAAAATACCGAAACTATTTTACCGTGCTCTAGCTAACATAATTGAATGATTGTTGTGGTAAAACATTTTGACGCTTTCACTTTGATTATGTTTTTTCTTGCGTACGATTTTTTGATGATTTTTTGAATGAAGATATCTGTTCGCTAACTCTTCATCTAACTTATTTAATAGCAGGGCTAAGCGACAACCTGCCAAACTAATTTGTTGCTCTGAAATTTTAATAGCACGTTGCTGGTATTTATCATCAACAGGAAATCGATATGCCTCTTCCACTGCAATTTTGTGCGATGCCTGAGCCCATTGCTGGGGATTCATCACCGTATTTTCACAAGGCCAATTCATCTCTAGTTCTGTGGCTAACATTGATATCTGCTGAAAGCTATAGTGCTTTTTTTCACTTAATAATCCCGCACCGCGGTCCCAATAGGCATGAAGGTTTGGAGCTATTCTGTTCTCCGTTAAAAGCTCGAGGTTTCCGCCACGGTCACCCTCTGGAAATTCATTACTGACTCGGGTGATAGTGTGCAACGGCTGATGAATATCACCGACCACATGCAAAAGGATTCGCAGTGACACACCTTTATCAAAGTCTGTCGCATACTTATTGAGTAATACATGAGTCGCCTTTTCAATACCCCATATTGCATTGATATCCTGGAGAATAGGCAAAGGTGTACCATCTTCAGAAAAGGGAAAATCCACGTAATGCATAGGCGCAAACCAACTGATATCTTGGTATCGCAATGAATCAAGCCAGACTGCTGCATCTACAAAGCCTTGAGGCTTATATACTTTATCTAACGCCTCATTATAACCATTAAAGGTCTCTTTGGCATGAGGCGTCATATGGTTATACGCAATAGTTGCAACCAAACGATGCCCAACGGCATTCCATCCAAACACAAAAGATGGAAACATACCTAAAAAAAACATCGTTATAGAAATATTTTTTAACAACAGCTACCCCAAATAAGGTGACCACGCCGGTTCTTGAACATCCCCGCTCCGAGAAGGCAGCCGTGTTTTAACTCGGCCATCAATAGAGACAATGGATAAAACACCTTTGTCTTGATAATGCGTTGCATACAACACTAAACGACCATTAGGAGAAACCGATGGTGACTCATCCAGCTGAGAGGAGGTTAAGAGGGTAACACGCCCACTATCCACATCTTGGACACCAATATTAAATTGTTTATCCTCGCGATGTAACATCACAATATTTCTTTGATTAGGTGTATAGGAAGCACGTGCGTTGTAATTACCATCGTAAGTGACGCGATTAATTTTTCCATCCCCTAAGGATAATCGGTATATTTGTGGCGAACCACCACGTCCTGACGTGAATAGAATTGAGCGCCCATCAGGTGAAAAACGGGGCTCTGTATCAATAGCATCACCAAATGTAAGTTGCTTTAAGCTGCCTGAAGACATATCAATGCTATAAATTTTTGGATTTCCGCCCTTCGATAAAACAACGGCAAGTTGCCTACCATCAGGAGACCACGAAGGCGCACCGTTAATTCCTGTAAAGTCTGTTAACAAACGTCGCTTACCTGTTTCAACGGATACTGTGAAAATTTGAGCGCGTTTTTTTTCAAAAGAAACATAGGCAATTTCTCGAGCATTCGGCGACCATGTAGGAGACATGATTGGCTCTGTTGAAACCAACAAACTCTGTGGGTTGCTACCATCAATATCAGCAACATCCAAAGTGTATCTTGCTTTATCTCCACTGCGTTGCACCAGTATATAGGCAATTCGTGTTGAGAAAACTCCACGCTCACCTGTTAGCTTTTGGTATACTTCGTCGCTAATGTGATGAGCCAAGGCTCGTAGTTCACTATCGTCAACTTGATATTCTTTTGCCAATAACACACGGCCATGGGCAGCTGCATCCGCTAACTCAAAGCTCACCAAGTAACGATGAGAGCCGGTTTGTTGAACCCGTCCTGATAAAACACTTTCCGCTCCAGCTTGGCTCCACTGCTCCACAGAGGGCATGCCACCCTGCATAGGCGAGGGTATTATTCTAAATTGACCAGACATGCCTAAATCATTTTGCACAACATCAGCCACATCTTCGGCTTGCACCCCGCCATTGAACGCATTAATAGCAATAGGCAAAGCCGCATTAATTCCCTGCGTGAGCTCAAGATCCAAGGCATAGGATGTTCCCATCCATCCAATTAAGCACAGTAACACTACGCGTATCATCATAAATTACCCCCTAGCACTTTCCGGTCTAACCGTTAAGCTAATATCACGAAATAAGTTAAACGTTTGCGGGTCGTTTGGCACAGGTAAAGGTGAAGCCTTATAGATAGCTGATTGAGCTGAACGATCTAGAATAGGGTCACCACTGCTGCGGGTCAAACTTACCTCTAAAACAACGCCATTTGGCGCAAGACGGATACGAAACTGGCTGGACATACTGCTGTTTGCATTCTCAGGTAAAATCCATTGCCGGCTAATAGCTCCGATGATCAACGCTTTGTATTTATCAACTTCACCCGCCATTTGAGCATTTTTTGCAGCATTAACCGCCGCTTGCTCAGCTGCAGCTGCCCGTTGCTTTTGAGCTAAATCTTCTTTGGCCTTTGCAACCTTTGCCTCGTTTGCACGAGCAAGCTCGACCGCTTTTTTCTTTTGCAACTCAACGAGCTTATTTTTTTCCTGCTCTTGTTGCTTTTGCATTTGAAGTTGCTGGCTTTTCATTTCTGCCAGTTTCTTCTCTTCGGCTTCTTTTTGCTTGGCTAATTGCTTTAGATGAAGTTTTTCTTCCTCCATTTGTTTTTGCCGCTTAATTGCAATTTGGGCCGCTTCTTCTTTCAGTTTTTCTAAATGCTGTTGCTCTGCAACACGTCGTAACCGAGCAGCCTCGGCTTGCTGCGTTAACATGCGTTGCCGATTTTCTTCGGCTTGTTGTTGATGCAACCGCTCTTCTTTTAGATGATTAACTGTTTTCATCACCTCTTCACTGTTTACACTCACAGCTTTTATCGGCTCATTGTTTGATTGAATTGCTGTGGGGTGCTCTTCACTGAGAGCAGATTTATTTGTAGCCATTAAGACCGGATGCTTGCTAGTTGACTCATACATGAGCATAAAGGCAATCAAAACGTGGATAGTTACAGCTGCAATAAGGGAATTACGATAACTGAGTAATTGCATCATGCTTGCCCCTCAGCCGAATCAGATGAATCCGTGAGCAAGCCCACTTGTTCAGCTCCCGCCTGCTTTAGAAAACTCATGGCCATGACCACTTTACCGTAAGGCACACCTTGATCCCCCTTTACTAAAACATTCAAAGCCTGCCCTGCTTGATGAGCAAGCTCTAACTCCGCGGCAACCCGAACCATTAGAGCCTGTGGCTCCATGGGAACGTCAGGCGATGTACTTATGTTTAAAAAAAACTCACCCTCACGATTAACAGAAACAATCACAGGCTCTCTATCCGCTGCTTTCAAGGATTGACTCGCAGCCTTAGGAAGGTCAACGGTAACACCTTGCGTAAGAATGGGGGCTGTTATCATAAAAATAACGAGCAGCACCAACATCACATCGATATAGGGGACCACATTGATTTCAGAAATGGGATTAGTGCGTCGATTTTTTTTTCTTATCATTTTTCTCAACCCCTTACAGGCACAGCAGTTTGCTGAGAAATCAATGCAACCAACTCTTCTTGGAACAAGTCATAACGATTTAGCAATTTATTGGCACTCGTGGTATAACGGTTATAAGCAATAACTGCTGGAATCGCCGTGAATAAACCCAACGCGGTAGCAACCAATGCTTCAGATATACCAGGTGCGACCATTGCAATAGTCGCTTGTTGGGCCTGGCCCAGCGCTTGGAAGGAGGTCATGATTCCCCACACTGTTCCAAATAAACCAATAAAAGGCGCAATAGAACCCACTGAAGCAAAAACAGGAAGATGATTTTCTAAACCTTCAGCTTCTTTCGCATGGCTAATTTGCATGACCCGCTGAATGGGCTCAAGCTCAACACGTCCTTGTTGTCGAACGCGAATAAACTCTTTAAAACCTGCATGAAAAATAGCCGCCAAACCTTGTTTTTCTTCACTATTACTATCAATATCAGCATAAAGTTTACTTAAATCGCTGCTCGCCCAAAATCGCCGACTGAATGCCTCGTATTGTTGCTTCATCTGCTTAAAATACCAAGCTCTCTGCAAAATTAAAGTCCAGGAGGAAACTGATGCAACCAATAAAATAAGCATGACTGATTTTACAATCATCCCTGCTTGCAAAAAATAACCTATAGCATTTGCATGATGAACCACGTTCCCCTCCAGCATTCAATATTAAATTAATTTATCCGGTAAGCGCTTTGGCTTTAAGTGGCGATTGACACAAACCACTTGAATTGTGGCTTCACTCAATAATTGCCCCAACTGATTATACATGACTTGCCTAAACATTACGCTACAGGATTTTTTTTTAGAAAAAGTTGTCTTGATGCTTAACACATCGTCAAGTCGGGCTGGGTACAAAAAACGAAGATGAGCATCATGAACAGCAAAATATGTATCATCAGTTGCCATAATCGTCAAAGAAAATCCTTTATCCCGCAAGGCCTCCGTTCTCGCCCTCTCAAAAAAAAGCAAATAATTAGCGTGATAGACAATTCCAATTACATCAGTGTCTTCAATATAAACTCTACACGCAAATGAATATTCTGTTGTATTTGAAATCACCTCAGCCATGCTCAATCATCGTCAAACCAAAATGTTGATAAGCTGCGTTCGTAGCAACCCTTCCGCGTGATGTTCTCATTAAAAATCCTTGTTGAATAAGATAAGGCTCAATAACATCTTCGATGGTACCTTTTTCTTCACCTATAGCTGCTGCAACGCTATCAAGACCCACCGGACCACCATCAAAGCGCTCAATAATGGCTAAAAGAAGTTTCCTATCCATGATATCAAATCCATGGTCATCAACGCGTAACATTTCTAGAGCAAGGCGCGCAATATCTGCCGTGATAATGCCTGTGCCTTTAACATCAGCATAATCACGAACACGTCGTAACAAACGATTTGCTATACGAGGCGTACCTCGAGAACGCGTAGCAATTTCCTTGGCACCGTCAGCTTCGGTTGATACATTCAATAATTTAGCTGAGCGCGTCACAATACTCATGAGCGCATCTATTGAATAAAACTCCAAGCGCTGAACAATCCCAAAGCGATCTCGTAAAGGAGACGTTAATGAGCCGGCCCGAGTTGTAGCTCCAATCAATGTAAAAGGAGGTAGCTCTAATTTTATGGACCTTGCAGCAGGGCCTTCTCCAATCATAATATCCAATTTGTAATCTTCCATTGCCGGGTACAAAATTTCTTCAATGACCGGACTGAGCCGATGAATTTCGTCAATAAACAGCACATCATTTTCTTGAAGATTAGTAAGAATCGCCGCGATATCGCCCGCGCGCTCAAGCACTGGTCCTGATGTTTGACGTAAATTAACTCCCATTTCATGGGCAATGATATTCGCTAACGTGGTTTTTCCAAGACCAGGTGGACCAAAAATAAGAACGTGATCAAGTGCATCCTGGCGCTTGATAGCAGCCTCAATAAAAATTCGCATTTGAGAACACACTTCATCCTGACCAATGTATTCATCGAGGCTCAAAGGACGTATGGCTCTATCCAAAACATCTTCAGACACAGTGGTTTGTACACTAATTAGGCGGTCGCTTTCTAACATGAAGAACTACAATAAGATTAAATAAACCATTCTAACACAGCTTATAAAGGGATCTACCCATTAAAACAGAAGATAGTATGTCTACATTTTATTGCATGCTTTATGTACATGTAACTGTCTCTTTGTACTCATATAGTCGCGGCCTATGCCATGCTCCTTAAGTTACCTTTACAATACTAAAAACTTTAGTGCGATGCCAAACTGAATTGTTTTAATTTTAGCAAATATGGTAGCATATAGACCGATTTTTAATAGGTATATTGATGACAATAAATAAATCACTTAAAAGACTAGTATCTCTTGACGTATTTCGAGGGATTACCGTGGCGCTCATGATAATCGTCAATAGTTCTGGTAATCAAACACCTTACGCGTACCTTGCTCACTCTGATTGGAATGGCTGTACATTGGCTGATTTAGTTTTTCCTTTCTTTATTTTTACCGTTGGTGCCTCCTCTGCATTTACTTTAACTTATGCTCAACAACGTAATACTTCGCTAACATCCCTCTTTATTAAAATACTTAAGCGCTCGTTGATACTTTTTTTAATTGGCCTCACTCTCAATGCATTTCCCCACCATTTCGATTTTTCAACACTTAGGTTCTATGGTGTTCTTCAGCGGATTGCTATTTGCTATTTAGTCGTCTCCTTTCTATTCCTAACCACCCGCGCCGCCACTCAATCCGTGTTTTTTTTAAGCATAATAGTGGGGTATTACCTTATCATGACAGATTGTCCCGTTCCTGGTTATGTAGGGCCACGTCTAGCGCCTGAAGGCAATTTTGCAGCGTACGTTGATAGGCTTATTTTTTCATCGCATCACTTGTACGGAAAAAAATTTGATCCAGAGGGCTTGTTAAGCACGTTACCTGCTATTGCAACTGCCTTAATGGGGTGTCTCACAGGAACATGGTTAATGAGGGTGGAGAGTCCTACTAAAAAAATTGCGGGCATGATGATAGCAGGAATACTGTCCATGTTAGCAGGAATGCTTTGGGGGGGATTTTTTCCTATCAATAAAACCTTATGGACAAGCTCGTATGTATTATGGACCGGGGGGTTAGCATTGCTTCTGTTGGCATTATGCTATTGGTTAATTGAGGTTAAAGCGTGGCTTAAGTGGTCAAAACCTTTTGAGTTCTTTGGCAAACATGCGATGCTCGCTTTTGTTCTACACGTCATATTCCTTAAAGTCCAAGCCATCATCTCGATGCCAATGATTGATGGCTCGTTAGGAAATTTACGCCTATATCTTACCCAACATTTGTTTGGATGGGCGTCTCCACAAAATGCGTCTTTATTGTATGCCTTGAGTTATACCTTTTTATGGTTATCCTTTATCAAGCTCTATACGCTGTTCAAAAAAATCTAATTTATAGTAAACCCTTAGCTCACCGCATCCAATGCTTAGTGTGCATCACGAAGCCAAACGGCCACTTCTTTTGCATAGTACGTGATTATAAAATCTGCCCCTGCACGGTGAATTGAGGTGAGCACTTCCAAGACACCTTTTTTTTCATCAATCCATCCTTTTTCGGCTGCGGCCTTTAGCATAGCGAATTCTCCACTGGTATGGTAAGCGCCAAGCGGTAAATGGGGGTAGGCTTTTTTCACTTTGTAAATAATATCAAGATACGTATGCGCTGGTTTTACCATGAGCATATCAGCTCCTTCTGCTACGTCTAATGCTGATTCCCTTATCGCCTCATTCCCATTTGAGTAATCCATTTGATAGGTCTTTCTATCGCCAAACTGGGGGGCTCCTTCAGCAGCTTGCCGAAAAGGTCCGTACATGGAAGAGGCATACTTAACAGAATAACTTAAAATAGGAAGGTGTTGATAACCGGCATTATCTAGAGCAATTCGAATATGCTGAACCATTCCATCCATATTGCCACTTGGAGCAATCACATCGCTCCCGGCTTTTGCATGACTTACGGCTTGTAACGCTAATAATGCTAGGGTTTTATCATTATCTACATAAAATTCTGAATCATTCTCAAGCTGAGTCACCACACCACAATGACCATGATCAGTGTACTCACAAAAACACACATCTGTGATGACAAGAATGCTTGGAGCTATTTTTTTAATGATAGCAATAGCAGATTGAACGATGCCTTTATCAGAATATGAGTCCGTTCCTAAAGAATCTTTGTGTTCGGGAATACCAAATAGAATAATATTTTTAATACCAAGCACTAGGAGCGCATGAATTTCGGCTTCTAAATTATCTAAACTGATTTGATAATGACCCGGCATAGAGGCAATAGGATGCTTAATACCCGTGCCATGCTTAATAAAAAGAGGTAAAATTAATTTTTGAGTGCTTACAGTATGCTCTTTTACCAACTCCCTCATCTTATCACTTCTTCTTAATCGACGAAGTCGTGTTTGGGGAAAAAGGCTTGTTTCATGCATAACTTATCCTATTGATTCGCTCAAAATTCCCATTATAACGCGACACCTCATGATTTTACATTTTTTAATCAAATCAATGGATGCAAAAATGGGGAGTCTCTATTAATGCTAATGTTTTGCGCCCCGCTTTTTTAATTTATGCTGAACCATAAACGTTAATACTCTATGTTGTTCTTGAGACATTTGATCATTAAAAAGAGTAAGAATTTTTTGCTTACCTTTGCCGCCTAACGTTAACAAGGTAAAAAGCCCCCCATCAAACAGTAAGAACGCCTCTTCATATCTGAGGGAGACTCCATTAATCTCGTGCAACAGCCAATAACCTGGATGGTACGTCAGTTTACAATAGCAAGACAAAGGCCTTCTATTCTTGACTAAACCCACAAACAATAGAATTAAAAGCAGCAAATATAAACCAATGACCACCCAAGGGAGTGCGGAGCGCAATATTACAATAGCGGCCATTGCGTGTATAAAAACAACACACCGCAAATAATCATTTGATGGACGAAGGGTGATCGTAAAGTCTGATGTAGGCAACAATAGTTTCAAACTCCTTATCTGTGGGCTTTTCATACCCCATTAACCACGCGTACAAATCAGGATCAGGGACCTCTAATATACGCTCAAAAAGCCCAAGCTCTTCTTCGGATAAATTATCAATCTTAGAACGTGAAAATCGTTGAAGCATTAAATCGAGTTCAAGCATGCCTCGTCGGCATTGCCAATTTATTTTAGCTTTTCGTTCGGGAGTAATCATAAGAGCCATCCTATCTGTATACAACGCGATTGATGCTACACTAGGTCCTATAATCACTGCAATGAATACAACAACATGACAACAGCAAATTATCCTATTAACGCCAGAGAATACACCTGCTTTACTCCAATAGAGAATGAACTCTCCTTTGAAAAAAATACAAACTATCTTTTTGAATTATCATACTTAGCGGGTATCCACATTGAAGGAGAAGCGGCGCAAATTTTTTTGCAAGGCCAAGTGACCTGTGATGTAAATGAAGTAAGCCTGCAGCAGTGTCGTCAAGGCGCATTGTGTAATTTAAAAGGCCGAATACTCGCCCTACTCGACATTGTTCAATGGCAACAGCATGGTTTTCAATTGATTGTTCCAGCGGATATTCTTCATCAAACGCAAGCAAATTTAGCCAAAACAGCCCTGTTTTCTCGAGTTACTCTCACAGCCAAAGCCAACTACCAAATGTTTGGGTTTTATTTACAAAATGAGATGGATACGACACCTATGGATGAGAATCTCCCATCCAACAAGTATGAGTGTATTCAAGGAGAACATTATTGCGGTTACTATATTGGTGATAATTTATTCATTTTTATGGTTGAAACCGAACAGGTAAGAGACTTCACACAGCCTTTTATCAAACGTTCACAATGGCGAGGCTCTCTTGCATGGCATGCATTACAGCTTGCAAGTAAGCACCTGGAGATTTACCCCGAGTCACGCGGGCTATTCTTGCCTCATCGAATTGATCTACAACACACGCAATATTTAAGTTTTAATAAGGGGTGCTATAAGGGACAAGAAATCATTGCCAGAACCCATTACCGCGCAAAACTTAAACACGGTTTAAAAATATATACTATTCAAACTGACGCCGCCTTACAATCAGGTCAAAAGATATTCAGTGAAAATGGCACCACGGAGGTTGGCGAGCTTGTCGATTACTGCCCCATCGGGAATAATGCCTATCTCATTGCAACAAGCATTGTGCTAGAAGCACCATCAAAGATTAAGCTCGAGCACCATTCTGATTTGATAGTGCTCGGGTAGTTGAATAGAGAGCCTGCTTTCGTCAACACAGCACATTACTTACCAGGTAGCATGCGCTTTAAAACGTTATCTTTATCTATAAAGTGGTGTTTTAGTGCGCCCGCAACGTGCAAAACAACCAATACTATTAATACCCATGCAATGGTTTCATGAGCTTGATTCATCAATTTTGCAAGTGCCTTATTGGCTTCTATAGGAAGTGGCATTGGAATCAGGCCCAAATACACAGGCACCCTATTCGCAGCAACTGACATTATCCATCCACATATGGGCATAACGATTAGAAACAAATAAAAGCTATATTGAACAATGCGAGAGACAACTTTATCCCACATTGATACTGTTGGAGGAAGTACAGGTTTACCACGGTACATTATCAAAAAAAACCGTAAGACCGTTAAAAACAATACGGTAAGGCCTAATGATTTATGAATAGCATAAGCAAGCGATTGGTATTGCTCCGGAACACTTTCAAGAAAAAAACTAACGGACAACATGGTGATTACAATAAAAGCTATTACCCAATGGAATAGCTTTGAGCCTGAAGAATAGTGAGTAACAATATTTTTGTTCATTTTTATGTCCTTATTAAAAAAATCCTTTACCCCCACATCCTGGGAATTTCTCACGGCACCTTACAACCCATTGCGTTAAAAAAAGTTAACGCCCTATCTGGCAAGATAAAAGCATCTAAACATCCATTATAAAATCTAATCGCCAACGTTCCGCGCTTTAAGTGCGGAATCCAGTACGATCTTAATACGAGATCGAATGGTTTCCGCACATAAAGAACGTTATATAGGCAAGCACAATGCCATTTATGATTAAAAATTAGATGCGTTTGCTCTGAACACAATCCCTGTCCTTTTCATTTTTATTCACACGCACTTTTGCCCTACCATCCCTAATTTTTATATCATGCTTTTTGTAATAGTCCTCTATTTTCAGACTCTTGTATAATGGTTTGTGTCAAGTCCAAAAGCTCTCGAATAGCCACAAAAAACATGGTGTAATTAAGCACGCTGCTTGAACGCAAGTTTGTCAAAATATGCTGCCATCGTTCAATCAATGTCACATAATTTTGCGACCACGTTTTAAAATACTCAACTAAATCATCTGCATTGGACGTTACATCACTGAGAATAATACCGGCCGCTAACTGGCGTTGCTGCCAGTCTAGATCGTCACGTAAAGCCTCTCTAGATAAGGCCTCCCAATGATTATCTGTAGGATGAATAATAATTTGGGTACGAATCCAATCCAAGTCCAAAAACTCACCCATATTAAAATACATTTCAGCTGAGCGTGTAATATTAATCGAAAGTTGCTGTGCAACTTCTAATATGTCCATTGAGGCAAACAAACCCCGTGTAATCGTGAGTTCATGAGCTAAGTCGTTAGGAATGCCTAAACTCTCATACCGCTCAAGATGCTTAATGTGTTGAGTGCGGTGTGCTTCTCCAAAAACACTTGGCATTGCTAATTTTAGCTCCGTCATACCAGGACCATATAGCTCGACCGCTTGTGTAATATCGAGGTGCGTTCGTTGTGTTCGCAAAAACCAACGGGTTACACGTCGAAGTAAGCGCACATACAACATCATGATTTCGGCTAACGTGTCTGCAGTAATGTGGTTATCCAATGTTTCAATTTGCTTCCATATGGCTTCCATG
Organism: uncultured Legionella sp.; assembly: GCA_964442495.1. Taxonomy (GTDB): domain Bacteria; phylum Pseudomonadota; class Gammaproteobacteria; order Legionellales; family Legionellaceae; genus CAYTZN01. The sequence goes on from CAYTZN010000001.1 coordinate 162,544, forward strand.
TTCAATACGCTTCGCGCAATGATGTAAGCGCTAACAATTGCGGCAACCGGAGCTCCTGTTTCATCTTGCATTCGGTATACAAAGCTAAAGCCCATTTCATTGACAATAATATTGCTTAGCTTTGTCGCAATAATCTCTCGTTTTAGAGGATGTTGTTGCATCTCGTTACTGAAACGCTCTTGCAAGGGTTTTGGAAATGAACCAACCAAATATTGTTTTAAGTAAGGGTCCTCTGGCACATTTGAGGCAAGAATCGCCTCTTTCAAAATGATTTTACTGTAACAAAGCAACACAGACATACCAGGGCTGCTCAAGCCTTTACCCATCAACTTATTTTCCATCAAGGCTTTTTCATTAGGTAAAAACTCAAGCGCCCTATCAAGCTTTCCTGTACGCTCTAATTCACTGATATAACGACTATGAAGTTCAATTGAACGAATAGATTGTGTTGTAGCTAAGCTAATGGCACGCGTTTGAAGATAATTCTCACGCAACACAAGTGCGGCCACTTCATTTGTCATGTCGCTTAAGAGTTCATTACGTTGTTTAAATGTTAAATCACCTGCGGCAACAATACTATTGAGTAAAATTTTAATGTTTACTTCTTTATCGGAGCAGCTCACGCCTGCGGAATTATCGATAAAATCAGTGTAAATTAACCCACCGTTTAAAGAGTATTCTACTCTCGCTAACTGCGTGAATCCTAAGTTACCACCCTCACCTACAACTTTACAGCGAAGTTGCTTAGCATTGATACGGATAGCATCATTAGTTCTGTCACCTACCTCCGCATTTGTTTCAGTGGATGCCTTCACAAACGTACCAATCCCTGCACTCCAGAGAAGGTCAAACTTTGCTTTAAGAATAATTTTTATCAGTTCATTAGGCTCAATAGATGCTTGTTTGATACCAAAAACATGCTTCATTTCTTTACTAACCACAATGGACTTGGCATTGCGATTAAATACGCCACCGCCTTTAGAAATTAATTTTTTATCATAATCCGCCCAAGTTGAACGAGGTAAATCAAATAAACGTTGTCTCTCTACCAAACTCACTAATGGATTAGGCTCTGGGTCAATAAAGATATGAGCATGGTTAAAGGCCGCAAGAAGCTTGATATGATTAGACAACAACATGCCATTGCCAAAGACATCGCCCGCCATATCGCCAATACCAACAACAGTAAAATCTGTTGTTTTAATATCAACGCCCATTTCATAAAAATGTCGCTTAACAGACTCCCATGCTCCTTTTGCTGTAATGCCCATTTTTTTATGGTCATAGCCAATAGAGCCACCGGAAGCAAAAGCATCTCCCAACCAGAACCCATATTGCAGAGAAATTTCATTGGCTATGTCTGAAAAAGTAGCCGTGCCTTTATCCGCTGCAACCACCAAATAAGGGTCATCCTCATCATAACAAACAACATCTAAAGGTTTGGAAACAATACCTTCTTGATAATTGTCGGTAATATCAAGAAGCCCACGAATAAAGCTTTGATAGCAAGAAATGCCTTCAGCAAGCACTTCCTCTCGCGATCCATTTACAGGCAATCGTTTAGCAACAAAGCCACCTTTCGCTCCACTGGGCACAATCACTGCATTTTTTACCTGCTGTGCTTTCATTAAGCCTAATATTTCCGTGCGAAAATCTTCTTTCCGATCAGACCACCGTAACCCCCCGCGAGATACTTTTCCGCAGCGAAGGTGTACGCCTTCAAATTGAGGTGAATAGACAAATATTTCAAACATAGGGTAAGGCCGAGGCACACCAGCAATAGCCTTGCTGTTTAATTTGATAGAAATATAATCTTTAGGGTCACCCTTTTCAGTTCGTTGGTAATAGTTGGTTCGTAACGTGGCCGTAATAGCCTGTACATATTGTCTGATGATTTTATCTTCATCAAGATTCGCCACACTGTCTAAATCAGTCCATATATCCGCAACAAGCGCATTAAATTTCTCTTCACGATGCTCTGACATGTCTGGATGAAAACGTAACTCAAATAACTCAACTACTTTTTTTGCAACAACCGCATTATTGTTTAAAGCTGTCTCTATGTATTCTTGACTAAAGGTAAATCCAATTTGCTTGAAATATTTAGCATAGGTGCGTAAAACAGCGACCTGCCGCCAATCAAGACCTGCTCCCAATACAAGTTGATTGAACCCATCGTTTTCAGCTTTTTGAAACCATATTTTACTGAATGCATTTTGAAACAACTCCCTGATTTCATCGATTTTAAAGTCACTTCCTTGTGTGTAATGCACAGAAAAATCATTGATCCAAGCCACTTTTTCATTATCAAATTTAAGCAAATAAGGACGCTCACTAATAGCTCTTAGTCCTAAATTTTCAACAATGGGTATCACATCAGATAAGGGAATAGTCGAGTCATGCTGGTATATTTTAAGCCTGAAATGATCAGAGAACTCATCTAAGGGTCTATAAAAATTCATACCAAGTGGGTTTTCTAGCGAAAGCTGTTCGATATGCTTAATGTCAAAAACAGCTGTTCTTGGTGAAAAATTGGTTGTGTAAACGGCCGGAAATGCACTTTTATAACGTGCAAACAAACGGTTCGCACTCTCTTCCCCGAAGGATTCTGATAAAAAATACTGTAAATCATCGGTCCAAGAACGCCCCACTTCAATGAGTGCTTTTTCCACCTCTTTAAAATCATATTCCATTGTATCTTTTGGATTGATACGAATCATAAAATGGATACGCGCAAGAACTGATTCAGAGAAATAGGTGGTAAATGTAATTTCAGTAGCATTAAAACGCTCACTCAAGACCGTTTGCATGGCTTGCCTAAGTTCCGAATTGAACCGTTCTTTAGGGACATACACTAAACATGAAATAAAACGGTGGTAAAGGTCCATACGTGCAAACATTCTTATACGACGGCGTTCTTGCATGTAAAAAATACCCATCGCAATTTCTAGAAGCTCTTCTTCTGAGCCTTGTATTAAATCGTCACGGGGCAATGTTTCAAGAATATTTAACAGTACTTTGCCTGCATGACTTCGAGGGTTTAACAAAGAGTTAGTCATGATTAACGCCACTTTGTGGCGTAAAAAAGGAATATGCTTAGGATTGGTGTTATAAGCTGCTGATGTATACAAACCAATAATACGGCGCTCACCAATCACTTGCCCTTCCTGATTAAACCGTTTAACACCAATATAATCAGTGTACACATCACGATGAACACTGGCTTTGGTATTGGTTTTTGAGGTAACTAAAATATGAGATGACAATGTCAGTTCACGGGCCTCTGGGGCCATTGCAGAAATACTGCGGGCGATTGATTTTCCTTTACCCATTCCCTGTCTTAACAAACCGTAACCTGTACCAGGAACTGCTGATAAAAGTGTCTCTTTACCTTTTTGTACCAACTCATAATCACGAACACCCAGGAAGGTAAAATGATGATCTTCTATCCAATTTAAAAAAGCTGTTGTTTCTTCAACTTCATTGGTATCAAGTACCGACCTCACCTTATCCAATTCATTGATAGCTTGCTGAACTCGCTCACGCATGGCATGCCAATCTTCAGAGACAGCGCGGTCATCTTCTAATACTCTCTCAAAATGATTATAAAGCTCTTCAAGAACGTGGGGGTCAGTTTGCCTGTCTATTTCAATAAGAATAGGCGCCTCTGTGCGTGTGCCTTCTGGCAAGGTGCCTTGACGTGGTAAAATGGCAATAACCTCATTGTCCTTACCCCGAAGCACGTGCATTCCACCCATATGAATAATAAGATGCGACGCCAACCCCATCCTGTTAATAACCATGCGCATTGAATCAACTAAGAAAGGCATGTCATCACATATGAGCTCAACCACCGTATGGGTTGTTTGCCAACCATGCCGCTCAAAATCGGGGTTGTAAATTCTAATTTTTATCTCATTTGGCGCACGCTGATCAATTAGCGCCCAGAAATTAATGGCGGCACCGTACAAATCATCAATGTCCCACTCACGTAAATCATCCAAGGCGACCGTGGTGTAAAATTGACGAACAAATTCCGAGCATAAATGCGCTTGCTCTGGACTCATTTCTTGCTGTATTTTTAATATAACAGCATCAATGATCAAGTCTTTACCTTCTTCAAATTTATGAGACATTCAATAACCCCAACAATGCATCGCAATAAATATTGATACAAATTATACCTATCCGCTGCACGTTTTGCGAAGGGTATTTCGCTTTATCATGCTGTTTTGGCATTTATCACCTATGTTTTTTACAAAAAAACAACCTTTTCTGCATGTTTCAAAAAATTTATTCGACACAAATCCTGGTACCTACCTGCACCCAAACGGCTAAATCTATAATGTCTCTATTGTTCATTCGAATACACCCTCGTGAACCGGGTATGCCCAATGGGGTAGTATCTGGTGTGCCGTGAATATAGATATAGCGCTCAAGGCTATCAACTTGCCCGCCTTTGTTTCGACCTAATTCCAAGCCATCCAGTTGCAATATTCGCGTTAGGATCCAATCTCGACCTGGATGCTGTAATGCAAGCTCAGGCGTATAAATCTCACCCGTCCACAACCTGCCTACAAAAACACTGTTAATTTGATTATCAAGTCCAATAATACGGTGAATCTGATGCCAACCTCTTGGAGTACATTCACTGCCCATTTGCTCTCCAAGCCCATTTTTGCCCGTAGAGATGGGGTATATTTTTTTAAGCGTGTCATTTTCATAACATTTAAGAACCTGAGCATCGGATAAAATCATGATCAATTGATTATTCATAGGGTCTTCCATTCATCACTATTGTTTTAATGTTCACAAACTCTAAAATGCCTTCTTGTGACAACTCGCGACCAAAGCCTGAGCGCTTAATTCCCCCAAAGGGAAGCCTTGGGTCAGAGGTGACGAGCGCATTCACAAAACAAGTCCCCGCTTCAATTTCGTGTGTGGCAATTTTCTCACCACGAACAAGATTTTCTGTAAAGACAGCTGCGCCTAAACCAAATTTGCTTTGATTGGCCAGTTGAATAGCTTCTTCCTCATTTTTAGCAATGGTTATGGATAAAACAGGACCAAAAATTTCATCATCAAATGCGGGCATACCTGAATAAACATTGGAAAGCACGGTGGGTGGGTAATAATATCCACGCCCATTAGGTAGTTCTCCACCCATTAACAGTCGTGCGCCTTTCGCCAGAGTCTCTTGCACTTGTTGATGAACTTTTTCACGTAAATCTTTTCGAGCAAGGGGGCCTATATTAGTCGCCGGATGAAGAGGGTCACCCACTTTGTATGTTTTAACTAATGTCATCATATGAGACGTAAGCTCATCAGCAACATCTTGAACCACGATAATCCTTTTAGCAGCAATACAAACTTGACCACTATTATTTAATCGGCTCTTCACAATACAATCAGCCGCAAGTGCGAGATTTGCGTCAGAAAGAACAATATACGGATCGTTTCCGCCCAACTCCAAAACCACTTTTTTTAAATGACTACCTGCATTTGCGGCAACAATGCAACCTGCCTGCTCACTGCCAGTCAGTGTTACAGCAACTACTTTTTCATGCGCAATCACCCTTGCAGCGGACGTATTATCAAGAAGAAAATGTTGAAATAAATACCGAGGAAATCCCGCTTCTAAAAATAACTCAGCGATTACATTACCCGTACCTGTAGAAATGGGTGCATGCTTTAAAATAGCCGCATTGCCCGCCATAATTGTAGGAGCTGCAAACCGAAAAACCTGCCAAAAAGGAAAGTTCCATGGCATAACAGCAAACACTATACCCAGGGGCTCATAACAGATTTTGCTCTTATCATGATCAGACTGAATGTCTCTAGGTGCAAGATAGCGCTCAGCATTTTCCGCATAATGCTCACAAACCCAGGCGCACTTTAATATTTCAGCCCGTCCTGCCTCAAGTGGCTTGCCCATCTCACAGGCCATGAGCCTTGCATAAATGTCACATTTAAAACGCAAAAGCTTCGCTAACGTGAGCATGTGTTGCTTACGTAATTTGAGGTCTGTTTTACGCCAACGCTGATAACAAGCATGCCCCGCCTCAATCAACTCTATGATTTTTTCTTCTGAATACAAAGCATAATGCTGAATCGGCTCTTCAGTTGATGGGTTAATTGTTTGGATAGTCGTCATAAAATGGTCCAAGATACTTTACATTCTTAAGTGTAATCGACGAGAATCAAGAGTCAAACTCTTGAAAATAAAATAAATGACAACTAAAACCTACAAGCCAAAATTTATAGAATACGTTTATGCATGGCTAGTACATATTTTTTCAGCCAGCGCTGCTTTTATTGGCGTATTAACCCTTGTAAAAATTCAACAGCATGAATTTCTGTATGCTTTAGTATTAATGGGCATAACCATTGGCATTGATGCTGTAGATGGTTCTCTCGCAAGATTAGCAAGGGTAAAAAGCGTTTTACCATCAATAGATGGAGCACTTCTTGATAATATTGTGGATTTTCTCAACTATGTTATTACCCCTTGCTTTTTCTTATTGATAAAGCCAGACATGTTGCCTTCAGAATACTCAGTATGGATCATTATTGCCATAACGCTCGCCTCGACATACCAGTTTTGTCAAGAGGAGGCTAAAACACCAGATCATTTTTTTAAAGGTTTTCCCTGCTACTGGAATTTTGCCGTGTTTTATATGTTTATTTTTAACATATCGATGATGACAAACGCACTGATTTTGCTTGTGTTGTGCGCGCTTATTTTTGTGCCCATTAAATATGTCTATCCTTCAAGAATTAATTATTTAACCACATCAAAGCACCTAAAAATGTTAATGCATGGCTGCTCAATTTTATATGGAGTAAGCTCAGCATTCATTTTATGGAATTATCCAAAAATTAAACCCATGTGGTTAATTATATCTCTTGGGTATATCATGATGTATTCGGGCTTAAGTCTTTATAGAACTATTAAACCATTAACTACAGACAAAATAGATAACCAATAACCGAATTTTTTTAATTTTCATGAGATTAGTTTCACCCCTTATGTAGACTTTGTTTTGATATGAACTAAAATAGTGCCCATAAACTTTACATTGGAATACATTATGTTTTCGGATAAAAAATTAATTTTTGCTCTCTCTTCCATACTGGCTTATTCAAGTACTGCGGCTTCAGCTACATTTCCTGTTGGATGCCAAGTCACAGGATTTGATTTTAACCAAAATTTTCTGCTTCTAAATGAAAATGGAAACCAAGCTTTTTATCTTATTGAAAACCACTCAGACAAACCTATTCAAATTGAGCTTCATGAAACAAGAGAAGTGTTCATGAGCCCTAAATTACACAGCAAATTAGACCCACTTCAATGGTCTGCTTTCGCATCAGATGTGCAAAATCAACATTTAAAATGTTATACCCAAGATGGGGAAAACACGACCATTATCAATTGCAAAAATGTGCTTGATGTATGTCAATATCCACATGTTAAATTTGCATTAAGCAACATGGGGAACTATTGGGTTTCAACCAATAAAGAACAAGCACAAGTTATCAAGGATACTGTGGCTAAGGGAATTTGGCTAAAATGGAGATGATGTGAGCGTTACTAGCAAGGATTCTATATTTTTTTGCTCAGGACTCCTTGGTGCACTTGTCATTTTATTTGGTTTGGCACAAACAACCGCACAGGTTTATTTTGTAGTAGGCGCCGTGTTTCTTCTAGCCACGGCACTGCATTTTAAGCTCACTTATTTTATAGCATTGGAGCTCATTCTAATTGCCGGTCATGGGGCAATGCTTATGAGATTGGGCCCTGTCTCACAGCTTGTATTACCTATCCTTCTCTCCATTCAATTATTAACCTATTATGTGTTGAGTGGTCAGTTGGGCAATGTTTTTCGCTTAACGGGCATTGCCGGTATAGCGCTTCTTTCCATTGGCTTTTCCTACCAAAACCAATGGGTTTTCTTTTTAGGAAGCCTATGTATAGCTATTTTTTCAATTCACCAAGTTATGCAAGGACGACGTGTTGCAATCATATGGGTAATTCTTAATATGCTCTTTGCAATCATAGCCGCTATTAGACTTATATTTTAAACCTATAATGGAGAGGCCCCATGGCTAAAACACCATCATCGATGCTCCCTCTGGGCACACAAGCGCCACAATTTTCTCTTTTTGACCCTGTTAATAATAAAACAGTAAATTTTAATGAACATCATGATAATGCAGCAACGGTCATCATGTTCATTTGTAACCATTGCCCTTATGTTAAACACGTGAACCACGAGTTAACGCGTATTGCCAAGGACTACATGAAAAAAGACGTCTTATTTTTAGCCATTAACTCAAATGATACAAATAATTATCCTGATGATTCGCCTGAAAACATGAAAAAAACAGCCCAATTAATGGGGTACCCTTTTCCCTACTTGTTGGATGAAACACAAGAAGTAGCAAGGGCTTACCAAGCCGCATGCACTCCTGATTTTTTCGTTTTTGACAAAAACAATCAACTCGTTTATCGCGGACAATTGGATGACTCACGCCCAGGTAACAACATTGATGTCAATGGAAATTCCATCCGCGAAGCACTAGACTGCATACTATCAAACCAAGCCGTGCCTCAACATCAAAAGCCAAGTCTTGGTTGCAATATTAAATGGAAGGAATAGCATGAAACCTAGAGTCTGGATAACTCACCTTTAAATGCCCTAAGGTGCTTACCTACCCCGGCCATATTATTACCCATGTATATTTAAACTCTATAAACAAAAGGTTATAAAACATACCGGTCATGTCTTTCCCGCACAGGCAGAAACCCATTCCAAACCTCAGCGAATGGCTCAGTATATAACTAGATTACCGCCTTCGCGGGATAATTAACTATATCAGGCAGAGTTTTCGGTAATGATAAAACCACGGCTTCTCTGGGGCACGTAAGACCTGTAGAGTAAGTTCAAGGTATTCGACCTTATTTTTTGTGATCTATCATCCATTGATTACCATATACACAGTAATGTCCATTGGTGCTACTATAATCATTATAACGCTATTTATTCTTCTACGGTGTTCGACTATATGCAACATAAAGAATATCATCGAATAGAGCGAATTTCCTGGTTGCGTGCTGCAGTATTGGGCGCAAATGACGGGATTATTTCCACGGCTAGTTTAATGATTGGTGTTGCAGCGGCTCATACGCCATATCATGGAATATTTGTAGCGGGAATTGCGGGGTTAATTGCTGGTGCCATGTCCATGGCCGCGGGGGAGTATATTTCAGTGAGCTCCCAAGCAGATACAGAAAAAGCGGCTTTATCTCGAGAAAAAACTGAACTTCAAGAAAATTTATCAAATGAAATTAAAGAGCTAATTTCTATCTATGTGAATCGTGGATTAGAACACCGACTTGCAAAAAAAGTTGCAGCGCAATTGATGGCTAAAGATGCGCTGGCCACACATGCCCGCGACGAACTTGGAATTACAGACACGCTGACCGCCCGCCCACTCCAGGCAGCACTTTTTTCTGCTTGCAGTTTCACTCTCGGTTCACTAATGCCTTTATTGGTTATTTTTATTGTTCCGGAGGCTTATATTATCTCTTTGGTCTCAATAATGTCTGTTCTATTTCTAGCGCTACTTGGGGCGGTGGCCGCTGGCGTTGGCGGCGCTAAAATAGCCACAGGTTCAGTACGTGTTGTAATCTGGGGATCGCTAGCGATGCTTATAAGCGCAGGCATTGGCTCTCTATTAGGCATATCCGTTTAAAGGGTAAATCTCTAGACGCACTAAAACGGCAACGAAAACGTTACCCATCTAAACCCTATAATTAAAGTAAATAAAACATTACACAATTTAGCGTGAAATGAGCCTTTAGAAAATCCGATGTTGTTGCAGATCTTCTCATCTTTAGGTGCTTGAGAGATAAGGTTATAGCCAGACGCATAGACTTATAGCGGGTATAACTTAGCTTGACTTATAACGTCTTGCAGCTATTACATAGAGTTATTGAATTTAATTGGGTACTAATTTACCGGTCATGTCTGTAGCCCTAAAAAAGAGGCTAAAGACATGTCGACATTAAGAATTAACTATTAACACATGCAAAAAAACTCTTTATTTTGCAGAAACAATTTCCAATTGTAAATTAGCAATGACATCGCTATGGACATGAATTTCAACCACATACTGACCAACAGAATGTAGAGGACCTTCAGGCATTACAATTTCTCGTTTGCTGACATCAATTGATTTAGCAACAAGAGCTTCTTTAATTTCATTAGGTCCTACAGAACCATAAAGTTTACCTTCATCACTTGCTTGAGCAGAAATGATAATGGTAGTGTCATTAAATTTAGCAGCACGTTGCTCAGCGTTGGCAAGATTGGTTTGCGCTTTTTTCTCAAGATCTGCACGGCGAAGATTAAATTGCTCAATGTTTTTCGCAGTAGCAAAAACAGCCTTGTTTTGTGGAATAAGAAAATTACGACCATAACCAGGCTTTACACTCACGCTGTCACCTAAATTTCCTAGGTTTCTAACTTTTTCCAATAGAATTACTTGCATCTTAACTAACCCCTTATATTATTTTCCCTGCATCAGAAGGCAGGTATAACCTCAAATTAAATAAACTATCCAATGAACCGAAAATGACGTAAACAGGCAACATCACGAATGGCAACAACACAAGTGTTACCAACAATAGAAAAAGTGAACGCCAGGGTTTTTGCTTAGACAAAACATTAAAGCTTAAACTTAAGCCTGCAAGAAAAAAATAGAACACCAGCATTGGTAAAAGACACATTGCAAACACGCTTTGATAGTGAGCTGCAATAAAGACTACAACCAATAACAAAAATCCTACCTTATCAGCACGAAACGCTAATGCTTCGCGTTTAAAGCCTCCAGGATAAAAAAGTTGCGATTGCACCGCTCGAGCTAGCACTAATGACATGCCTGCTGAAACAACAAGCCCAATAGCTTGCAAGCCCAGCAAATAACTAGCCAGAATCATGGGATTCAAACTGGTTTTGTCGTTAATAATAGCTAACAGTGCACTTTCACTTTGTATCTCACGAAGCGCTGCTTGCAAATACAAGTACTGTGCCATGATAAAATCTGGCATAAGACTCTGCACTAACAGCATGACGACAACGGCTTGGAGAAAAAAAACACCGGCAACAGCCCGCCAACTGATGGTTAAATGCAACACATATGCTGCTAAATAGCAGGGAATAAATGTCAATAGCGCATTAACCAAAGCCATTGAGACTGATATGTACACAAGGGAGGAAACTATTTGGGACATTATCCCCCAACACAGTAACCACCCCCCTGCTCGCCAACCTTTTCTTAATGTTACCAACGCCACAATGGCTACAGATAGCCATGCGGTGTAAGGTAACAATGCTAGAAAAACAACACTCAATAACGCATGCCGTTTATTTTCTAGCAGAGATGTTCCCTGACTACGAATAAATTCGCTCACCCGAGTCATTTTTATTTATGGCTATCGCAATACGGCAGCAAACCTATAAATCTTGCATGCTTGATGGCTTTAGCTAACTGACGTTGAAAACGTGTTTGTATACCTGTGATACGGCTAGGTACAATTTTACCTGTTTCAGAGATGTAATTTTTTAACATGTTCACATCTTTGTAATCAACTTCATTTGCTCCATCGGCAGTAAACCGACACATTTTTTTACGACGAAAATATACTGACATTAAATGCTCTCCATTAAGCTGCGCGCGTTTCTTTTTCTTTCTTCATCATGACTGATTCACTAGAAATCGCAAATCGTTGAACCATGACCAAGTTTCTTAAAATAGCATAGTTAAATTTTAATTCTGTTTTTAATTCATCAAGCGAGGACTGATTACATTCGATGTTTAATAGAATATAGTGTGCTTTATGAACATCATTGATAGGATAAGCAAGCTGTCTGCGGCCCCAATCTTCTTTGCGATGAATAACGCCTTCATGCTTGCTGATGATCCCTTCATAGCGCTCAACCATTGCTGGAACTTGCTCGCTTTGATCAGGGTGCACAAGAAACACGATTTCGTAATGTCTCATGGTATCTCCTTTTGGATTATAGCCTTCCAGAAATAGTATTCGTGGTAAGGCAAGGTTTTAAAAACATCCCATCATAACCCATTTACCAAATGCGAGCAATTTTTTGATCTATTTTTGCCAAATCCTAGGCGCATGAACACAGCTAGAATATTGCATTTTTTACAACAATAAGTTATAACATATTAAAAAATAACAAGGTTTTTTTCATGAACATCGTAACCATTTCATTTGAGGAACCCCTTATCATCTCTGTAGATGGGGAAATTGTTCAATTAGTTGCCTTCAAAACCCAAGAGCATGGTAATATCAAACTTGGTGTGCAAGCACCACTTTCTATCAACGTGCATCGCGAAGAGATCTACAATGCTATTAAAGAAAAGCAGCAAGCCATTATCGAATAATGATTGATTGATACTCATGAAGAAAAATCAATTTATTCTGTCAATTGCTCTAATTTTATCACTTCTATCTTGCACTGCTCTTTCTGTTAATTATTTTATCTTTAAATACCCGGGGAATAATTATTTCCCCCCTCAAACTGTATACATTCTGCTTATTTTAATTTTGATGTACATAGGCTTGTTGTTACAATTTGGTCCAAACAGTTTTTACACCAAATCACTTAGAGAAATACTCTATTTTTTTATGGTGATGACAATCATAGGATTAGCCTCTAACGCGGCTCAATACACACCTTTTGATACGATCGATCAACACATTCTTAAACTCGAAGCATCTTTGCACATTAACAATAGCGAAATTCTGGCATGGACTCATACAAAACCCTCATTTAAAGCCGTTTTGGAATTTATTTATGATACCTTGCCCTATCAAATGGTTTATATCCCGCTACTCACCATTGCAACCAAACGATTTGCCATTGTTCGAGAATATTATTTTTTACTCGTTTTTAGCACGCTGATTGGATTTACCTTTTATTATTTTTTTCCAACAACAGGGCCCGCAAGTGTTATCGATAGCCTTTATTATAGTGAAGGACAAAGGGCGACAGGGCTTAAATTCCTACAACTTCATGAGCATCTCCAACCCACAACAATGGAAGGCGGAATGATAGCTTTTCCTTCTTATCATGTTATTTGGGCATGGTTATGCCTCTATTTATTAAAAGACCTTCCGCTTCTCTTTAAAATACTGTTACCTATTAATGTGTTACTAGCGATGTCTTGTGTCTTATTAGGGTGGCATTATCCTATTGATATTTTGGGTAGCATTATTGTTATTCTTATGACCCATGGCGCCTACTATTTTATTCATATAAAGGCTATAAAAAATACATTAAACCCTGCACCAAATCTTTACCTGACACCGCCATAATTTTCCAGATAACATTTTAAATGACATGTTCTCTGTGTTCGTTAAATATCCATGTGCCTTGGCTTTTCTGAGACACATAGAAATCTTCTTCAATACATCTGACAAGCTAAGGGGTCAGTCATTTGGAACTCAATTGACTATAATTCTCTTTAGGGTCTATTGACCACTGAAGATATTAAACTCATTAGACTCTTCAGCGTCACCAAAGCTTGCAAACTTTGGAGTTGAAAAAAAAGATTGAGAAGAATGCGTCTCTAAACGATGATAAAGATGATGGCTATGTTTAGATTTTTCTTTAGGCCATGTTCCACTGGAAACGGACTCAGTTTGGATCTCAGACTTTCCCTTTTTTTGCAGTTCTCTCCATATCCAATAGCTCTCTATTTCTTCAGGTGATAGCTCCATCGTCAAAAATGCACTAAAGTGTGGGTCGTCTTTTTCAGGGGCATCTGAGGAGTAAGTCTCCTCTAAAGATTGTGCTTTTCCACTGGACGCGCTCCTCTCCTGCATTATCGTTTCTTCAGTGCCTATTTGTGAAGTGCTTGCCTCAAAATATCTTGCTGTTTTTTCAATTAACTCGTTTGTTTTTAGAAGCAATTGCTCCGTTTCAATTTGATGACGATTAACTATATCTTTTTGTATAATATTTCTTAACGCAGGTATTCTACTTGGAGGATATTTCATGCCCATATATATACATGTTGCATTTAAAACTTCCAATCCTTTCGTTAAAGTAACCAGGTCAACAGATTGAATATTATCAAGACTACAATCTATAAATGAGACAAATAAATTCTCTTCCTTTATATCTTTTCTGATTATCCCAAGCAACTGCAAGAAATTTTCAACCATGATAGAACCTTTTTGGCGCCAGAGGGTTTTGGGTGTAGACATCATTTTGAATGTTACTTGAACCTCATGGTTTTTTTCTAAGTTGCTAACGATAAGCTCAGCCTTTTCTGGCATTTTCGCTTTAACTAAAAACTGTTCCCAATTAGCATCAATGGTAAGCATTTAGATCTCCATTCTCAAAACATTACTTGGACAGCAATTATAACAAAAAAATCGATATAGCAAATATTTGGTCTAAATGAAGAGATAAAACAAATGCACAGGATTCCTGAGCCATTACTCGATATTTAAATTTAAGTCCATTAACTATATTGTCATTCAGTTAGTATTTTATATTAACAATTCGCACAGAGGTCCCTAAAGGAACAAGGTCGAAGAGGTATTCAATATCATCGGGTAGCATTCGAATGCAACCTGCACTCACACGTTCGCCCACACCATTAGGGTTATTTGTGCCATGGATCAAGTAACTAGGCCAGCCCAAGCGAAATGCATGCTTTCCCAATGGGCTATGAGGACCCGCAGGAAAAGCATCAGGTAGTAGAACACCTTTTTTAGCAGCATGTTTAAGAACATTAGCCGTGGGCCGCCACGAAGGATTTCTCTCCTTTGCAATAATTTTGGTTACCCCAAGAGGCGTGCTCCAGCCTTTACGACCAATACCTACAGGGTAGGTCATGACCACGTTGTCATGTTCAGGAAAAAAATACAGTCGAAACTCAGCGAGATTAATCACTACACCCCGACGAGAAACAGGCGGTAATTTATATTGAGACGGTATTAGCAAACGCACGTTTGGCGATAACGGTGTATTAGGGGCAATGTTAGGATTGGCACGAGTCATTTCATGATAGCCCATGTCATAACGCAGTCCGACATCAACCAAGGTTTCTCCAGCAGCGGGATATACGTATTCTGTTTCACCAATAATATCGCCCGAAGGTGGTATTACCCACGTGGTTGCATACGAGATATTAAAAAAAAATAAACGAATTCCAATAATAGAAAATAGCGCTTGTCTACTCCATTGTGGCCCAATAGCACCACAACGAAGAAAGAAAAGGCCCTTGCTCATCTATTTACAACCCCGTATCGGCTTTAAACCGACCACCATATTGGGTTTCAAGCTTTGTAAAAAGAGCATTTAATTTGTCATGACCAAACTGATCAGCATAATGCATTGGTCCACCTCTAAAAGGTGCAAACCCCGCACCAAAAATCATGCCTGCATCCAGCAAATCACTGTCCGCCACAACCCCTTCTCGCAAACAGGCAGCGGCTTCATTCACCATACGTAAAATCAAACGCTGAGCAATTTCGTCATTTCCAGCAGTGTTAGTTACTTTTTCTTTTACAGGTTTACCGTTTTTATAGCGATAAAACCCTTCCCCTGATTTACGACCAAGCTTACCGGTTTGCACCAAAAGGTGTAATTTTTCAGGAACAGCACCACCGAAATGAGCTGTTAAGTTTTGAGCAACCGCCAAACAAACATCAATACCAACCGTATCAGCAAGTTCGACGGGCCCCATCATCATACCAAATGACAACGCAGC
Source organism: uncultured Legionella sp. (assembly GCA_964442495.1). Lineage (GTDB taxonomy): Bacteria > Pseudomonadota > Gammaproteobacteria > Legionellales > Legionellaceae > CAYTZN01. Next base: position 178,354 of record CAYTZN010000001.1, read on the forward strand.
ATCATCGATAACCTCAGGCTGGTAGCCTTCGCTCAATAATTGCACGCATTCCATGAGATAAGGCATTAACACCCGGTTCACCAAAAAGCCAGGACTTGAACGGACCGGCAATGGCAATCGACCAATTTGATTAACAAAAGCAGCCGCTTGATCGCTAATGTCTTTTGACGTTTTCTTGCTGCTCACCACTTCAACCAGTTCCATTTTAGAAACAGGATTAAAGAAATGGATACCGACCAAGCGATTAGGGTTTGTCATTATCTGGCTAATTTCATCTAAAGGAATACTAGACGTGTTCGTAGCAATAATAGCCGTGAGTTTTGCTCGCTCCTCTACCGCTTTCATGATGGATTGTTTAACGTCTAAATTTTCAAAGACCGCCTCAATGATAACGTCCGCTCGTGACACCCCATCGCCATTTGGATCAGGCATTAAATTATCCATAGCCGCTTGGATAAGGCGCGGCTTGCGCAATTTTTTCTTAAAGAGCTGGTGCGCACGTCCAATAGCGGGTGCAATCTGATGGTATGATTTATCTTGCAATGTGACTTTCAATCCTTTTAATGCACACCATGCTGCAATATCACCACCCATAATGCCTGCACCAATCACGTGAACATGTTTTGCTTTAAAGTCACTTTTTTTCGCAAAACCCTTCATACGCTCACGTAGCAAAAACGCACGAATAAGATTTGTAGCAGTATCACCTTGAGTGATAAGTTGCTCTACAGAGTCAGCTTCTTTTAAGTAGGCGCGCTCGTCAAATCCGCCTTCTTTTTCCCAAAGATCAATCATCGCGTTAGGTGCTGGATAATGCTCTTTTCTAATTTTTTTTGCGACCGTGCTTCGCATTAATTTAGCAAGCAAACTACGAGCCCAAGAGTAATTGCTTAAAGACTGAATAAAACTTGGCTTGTGTTTTGCTGGTTTATTTGTAATAAAATAAACAGCAGCTCGACTAAGCTGCCTAAGTGGAACAACATCATCCACAATACCAAGGCTTTTGGCCCTAGAAGCAGAAAGCCCTCTGCCAGTTAAAATCACTTCGGACATGGCATGAAAACCACCAATTAATCGAGGTAACCTTACTGTTCCGCCCCAACCGGGATGGATACCTAACATCACTTCAGGTAAACCAATTCTCGTGTCTTTATCATCAGTAGCGATTCGATAATCACAGGCTAAAGCCAGCTCCAGCCCCCCACCTAAGCAAAAGCCATCAATCATCGCGACCGTTGGTATGGACAATGACTCCAAATAAGAAAAAACAGCCTGTCCCTTTCTCAAAAAATCAACCGCTAATGAGGGATGGTCAAACTGTGAGAATGCCGCAATGTCTGCTCCAGCAATAAATCCTTTGCGTTTACAGGAATAAATAATCAACCCTTTTGCATCATTGATTTGAGAAACTTCATGCAATAAACCACTTAACTCATCTAGCACCTCATCATTGATGGTATTAACCGCTGCATTTCGTCTATCAAAACCCAACCAAACAATGTTAGAAGCATCCGTTTTTATTTGCCAATGTTTATAATTACTCATGTCCTTTTACCTCAGTCACTCGCTCTAAATACACTGCACCACCTTGACCACCACCAATACAAATAGTAGCCATTCCTCGTTTTCCGTTGTTGTGTTGTAAATTTTGTAACACGTGCAAAATAATACGCGCGCCACTTGCGCCAATAGGATGCCCTGTAGCAATAGCACCACCATCCTGATTGACTGCAGCTAAGGATGGGGCCCCCATGGCTTCACTCAAGCCTAAGTGGGTCTGACAATAATCATTGTCATTCCATGCGGCTAAACAGCCTAATACTTGTGCAGCAAAGGCTTCGTTGATTTCCCAGCAGTCAAAATCTTGTGGTTTTAACTGATGGCGTTGCATGATAGGTGTTGCTGCATGTACTGGCCCCAACCCCATTTGAGCAGGGTCAAGTGCGGCCCATTCTGAATCAACAATTCGTCCCATTACCTTTAGGCCATGTTTACGGACGGCATCTGCACTTGCTAGAAGTAATAGACATGCGCCATCAGTAATTTGTGAGCTATTTCCCGCGGTGACCATGCCATATTTTTTATCAAAAAAAGGTTTTAAATTGGCAAGTTTCTCTACGGATGAATCAGAGCGCATACCATCGTCTTCTGCATACACGCGCCCTTTACTATCAATCATGGGTACAACTTCTCCCATACGCCCTTCGGCCCAGGCTCGTGCTAATCGATGATGACTGTCACAAGCAAATTGATCCATTTGCATGCGGCTAATGTTAAATCGATAAGCTATTTTTTCAGCCGTCTGCCCCATGTTTAATCCAACTATAGGGTCAGTTAAACCTCTTAAAAGTGCTATAACAGGAGCAAGGTAGGAGGGTCGAAATTGGGTTAATAATCCTGCGCGTTGTCCTACTGTTTTTGCACTAAACCAACGTGCCAACCATGCGGCCATTTGTTGATTAAACAATAAAGGTGCGTGGCTCATTGCATCAGTACCACCGGCCAAAACAATCTCACTTCTACCACTAGCAATTTGCATTGCCGCATTATCAATAGACTGCATGCCTGAGGCACAATTTCGCATCACGGTAAAAGCTGGCACTCGGTTTCCACAACCTAAGCGAAGCGCTATTATTCGGGCAATGTTTGCTTCATCAGGTCCAGGCATGGCTGAGCCAATAATAACTTCATCGATTTCTGTTGCTGAAAAAGGCTGGCGATTAAGCAACGGCATTCCGGCGGCCACGGCCAAATCAGAACCACTAAAAGGCCCCACCCCTTTGGCTTTTAAAAACGGCGTACGGCTTCCATCAACGACATAAACATCTCTACCATTTAAATTAGACTTGTGCTTCATTGCTCCTCCTGAATAGTTGCCATTATTTCTAGCAACAGCTACACCTATTTGCATGTTTTAAAAAAAATACCTAAAGATAACAGTAATATGGATATTTGGAAATCTTGATAATGAACATTCAGATAACACCGCAACGAATTATGATTAAATTAAATTTTAACGAACATCATGGTTGACGAAGATCGAATACCTGATATAATCCACGTCCATTGAACGGAGAGGTGGCCGAGTGGTCGAAGGCGCTCCCCTGCTAAGGGAGTATGGGACAAAATCCCATCGAGGGTTCGAATCCCTCCCTCTCCGCCAAATTAATGCGCCCGTAGCTCAGTTGGATAGAGTATCTGGCTACGAACCAGGGGGTCGGAGGTTCGAATCCTTCCGGGCGCGCCATATTTAAAGACATACGAGGGCCCATTAGGGCCCACTATGTTATCTAAAATCAAAATATTTATTATAGCCATTTTATCTGTATTTCAATGAATCCATCATGACATCAATTTGCGTGTACCTCGGTGCTAATAGTGGAAATAACCCTACATTTCTACATTTAAAGAAGAAGCTGTTCTTTTAGGAAAAGAAATAGCTAGCGCAAACGCCACTTTAATTTATGGAGGCTCAAGCCTTGGACGAATTACACGTTGTCCAATCCATGCAAGAAAGAAAACAAAAAATGCAGGCACTTGCAGATTTTTTTGTTGTCATGCCTGGTGGGCTTGGCACACTAGAAGAAGCACTTGATACATGGAATGCAATTAAAATAGGCCTGTTCAATAAGCCCATGGGGTTTTTAAATATTTTAGGTTTTTTTAATGAGTTATTTGCATTTATTAAAACCTGTGAATAAATAATTTTATTTCCTCAACCCACCAATCACTTCCCAAAATAAATCCCGACATTGCCCAACTTTTAGCAGAACTAGAGATCCAAAGATGCAATATGCCTCAGGACAACCTTTGCATGGGCAGTGATGGAGGCGATTTCAGCCTTAGAAAATCCCTTATTTGAAGATAGTGTTGAAACGGTCAAAGTGTTTTTAAACGCGAATAAAGTAGTTGTAGATACTTTCGAAAAGATCTTAGCCTGTTTAAGCAGTAAAAATAAATTAGGTTTAGTACCAAGGTAACGTCATTTTGTTCTTTACCAGAACATATGAATAGCAATTATTCACCGCTCTCAAATTTGACTCATTTGCTCTAATCACGCCAATTGCCTACAATTAATACATAAAGAAATAAAGCAAGCCTTTCAAAATGAAATTCAAACATCTTTGTCAACCCTGGCTTTATTACCAGGAAGCTCAAGAATCTACCTCCTACACTCATAAAGTGACCGGTGATTTGGATGTGGAACGCTTAGTGGGCGGTCAAAAGCCCTGGCGACTACCCCTATCACGTG
>CAYTZN010000002.1:0-172162 GCA_964442495.1 uncultured Legionella sp.
ATCGAACCCGCGTCCGCAAATCCTCTGCCGTCAGCTCTACATGCATAGCCTGGTCATTTAAGTTTAACCGAGGACCCTCCGACTGGCAGGATGGTACGCGGCGATTCCCTAGGTTTTGCAACTTCATGCGGGACCAATAAAGTCACTAGCTTATCTTCTATGACCGTTGATTCGATACCAATAAGCGAGCTCGGTCAACGGGGCGCCGGGTTTAAGCCAGCGCACGGCGACAAGTCACTAACACAGCTTACGCAGCGATAGCTACCTCGTCAAAGTTTGCATTGTTTGCATTTATGTTTATTTGAGTCTGTTTTACGAGAGTTCTCATTCTCGGCATGCACCTCAAGTTTCGCAACCCACGTCGAAACCAGGTCGCCCCCTATTTGTACACTTTAAGTATAACATATAAAATGCTTAAATGAGACGTATTAACGCGGAAAGCAACCTTTTATCAGATAACGCCATTTTGATTAAATTATGAGCTAAAAATTCAATTAAAAATTGACTTGAACAAATATTAATCATATAATCCAGGCTCGTCAAATAAATACGAAACCACTATGCTAAAGAAGTGTGAGACGCATTTAACCATGTTTATAAAGCCCCGCCCTTTACTAAAAGACGGTAATAACCTCAAATTAAACAATGCGATACCAACGCACACGACTGTAAATACCTCACTTAAACATGCAGATAAATATTACCGCATCTGTTCAAACTGGAGCTATGCATGAAAGACACGGCCATTGGACCGGTTTTACCCTTAGACGACGTGATAGCTCTGAGTGCCAAAGAAGACCTTTTTTATGAATATTTAAGCCAGGTGTCTCCTGACGAAATTGCAGCGCTATTATCACCTGAACAAGCATTAAAAGAAGATTTTGTAATTTGTGTGCTTAAAATTAGCTTACTCTATGAAACAATCGCTACAGAGGTAAAAAAAGCTCGCACCTTTTGGGATACAGCATGGAAAACATTAGGCAAGACACAACACGGCAAAGAATATCCCACACTTTCAAATTTAGACACCTACACACTGTACAGTGGAAAATTTTTATACTACGAATATCAAAAAATTAAAGCATGCAAAGCGTTAAAACCAGAACACACCGAAACCTCCCCTGCTTTTCAAAAATCATATCTATGGCATGCAGCAAACGTCTTTCGTTACTATGAAGCAATGGACGTGCTTTGTTGGGAAATGGTTCATGGGGAATACAGCAAACCAGTACGATTAAGCAGACCGGCCATTGCTCTTGCCCAGCAAGCAGCAAAAGATTATCTTGCCCCAGGTTTTGCCTTATTAGCTAAAATCTCTAACTCCTGCGCCGCTCAATTAGAAAAAGCAGAACCATCAGAGCCTTTGCAACTTTATGCCAAAAGTTATGTTGCAATAGAAAAAACCGAACAAACACTTCAAGAATCAGGAGAGGCTATTGCTATTGCCTATGACTTTAGACCCTTTCACACAGCCAATAGTTATATAAAAAGTTTTGAAGAAGCCAAAAAAACCATTTTTAGTAACATGATGGCAACACTTTCTCAAAAATTTCCCAAGGCTCCCTTTTTCGTGGACAAAAAAACGCCCAAGCAGCTGAATGAACGGGCAGTAAGAGAATTTATTCGGATAATAAAGGAAATGGAAGAGCCTCCGATGGAGGCTCTTTCCATGCAAAATACCTAGCGTCGTTATTACCCTTATGGTTTCATAGGATTAAGGGGTGAGTCTTCTACTGCCTCACCGGCTTCCTCATCACCCTCATCCAAAACTCTTTCCTCAAGGGTTTTAGGCTCGGCAGATATTTTTTCGAAAGACGCACCAAAGTGGCTTGCTGCTGAGGCACTTGAAGAGGCCTGCTTTTCAGCCGCAAGAGCCTCTTCAGAGCTTTTATACCATACAGGAGGCACACTCACCATAGGCCAATTGTAGGGGTTTTTATCTGATTTATCCTCTAAAGCAATTGAATGGAGATCAACGGGTTGCTTTCGATGTTTACCCCCGCCACCCTCCTTTTTTGCCTCATAGAACTTAATAAACTCTTCATTTGGAAAAATCACTTCCAATCGAGGCTGAATTTGAGAGACTGAAGCCGCCGCAAATGATCGATTATTTGAGCAAACCCAGGCGCCCTTATGATAAAAAACACCCACGTTGACAACGTCTTTGCTCAAACGCCCTTCTTTTATTTCCTTTCCTACTTGTTGAACTGATTTGCCCAGAATATCTGAGCTCGATGTCGATGTATTAGGGGTTGCACTAAATTTGTTTTCAGCCTTGGTTTGAGAAAAATGAGGCCGCCAAGGATCGCCACCTTTTTTCAATAAAGCGTCAATTCCCAGCACAGGATCAGGCAAACTAGCGTCAATATCTGTTCGAAATTTTTTAATGTAACCTTTTGTTATTTTTTCTACATCTTTGGAAGAAATATCAGCGGAGGTTGCCTTTTTCATCAGCTCAAGAAACCGTTTATCAAACACTAATCGTGCCGCTTCTGCCGTAACTGGAATTACGGCTTGTATCGTTGCTTCTTCCTCATCACTATGTTCAAAACCAATTTTTTTTAAATAATCTTTTGTCGACGCCAATGTTCTTTCAGCATCTTGCTGTAAATGATAAAAATTTTTTGCCAGAGAGCCATCACTTGACTCAAGAATCATTCCGCTCACAGTCCCGATAGCTTTTATCCTGTTTTGCAGGTCCTCGATGAGAGTTTTTAAGCCAAGAACCTCTGGTGTTTGCTCAAATTCCCGATGTTTCACCATGATAATGAGCTCCCATTTAAACTAAAGTCACAATGCTCTTATTGGTTAATTATAGAACAAAATATAAATAGGGGTTAACATGAGGGCAATGAAAAAAATCAAAGAAACAAACACCACAAAAATGGTAAAGTATTAAGAGAATATAGTTTATATATATAAAGAAATATTTATATAAAAATCATAAGATTAGATAAGATTGCGAACCATTAATAACTATTATAAAATATCATAATGGTACCGAGAAGAGGACTCGAACCTCCACGGGGTTGCCCCCACTAGCACCTGAAGCTAGCGTGTCTACCAATTCCACCACCTCGGCAATCGACGCTAAATTACTCAAGTTTATATGCCCTGTCAATTACTATTTCATAGGAATACCTCATTTGAATGAGCTCATGCACAAACCGAATGTTTTGATGAAAGAACCCTTTGGTTTTTTAAACCACTTGGAAAAAGCCATTGATGCATATTTTGCCTATATGCCAAGACCGTGCCCAACAGCACAAAACATATCCAGCAGTTATCTCGTTGCTCATCGAGGAGCGCATGACAATAATCACCTTATCCAAGAAAACACACACGCGGCATTCAAAACGGCTTTAGCTTTAGGCTGTTATGGCATTGAATTTGATGTGCACGCCTCAGCGGACGATGTTTTAGTGGTCAATCATGATTTAACATTAAAACGGTTATGGGGACATGATATTGATATTCAGTCCTACACCTTCAAAGAACTTCGTGCCCATGCACCTGCGTTACCCAGTTTAGCGGAGGTTATTGCCCAATATGGCAAACGAATACATTTATTCATTGAGCTTAAAGCGCCCTTTAATGCCGTTGCAACCTTGGCCGACGCACTAAAAGAACTAACCCCTTGTTTAGACTATCATTTACTAAGCCTTGATGACACGCTATTACCCGCGCTAAGCCTATTTCCAAAGCAAGCCTTGCTTTTAGTGCCTGAGCACAACAATGTCAATGCTTTTTATAACCTCACCCTAAAGCACCAATATGGGGGCATCCTTAGCCACTATGCCTTGTTAAGCGCTCAGAAAATAAAACAACTGAAAGCCGCCCAACAAATGGTAGGGGTTGGTTTTGTAAACTCAAAATTTAGCTTATACCGCGAAATTAATCGCGGCATTCCGTATTTGTTTACCAATAATGCCTTAGCTGTAAGTGCTTATTTAAAGGCATTACGTGGTTAACCTTTAGAAGCCCCTATCATTTCTTCAGGTTTAACAAAAGCTGCGAATTGCTCAGCGGTTAAAAACCCAAGCTTCACTGCCGCCGCCTGCAATGATGTATTTTCCGCGTGCGCCAATTTTGCAATTTTAGCGGCTTTGTCATACCCGATATGTTGATTCAATGCCGTTACCAACATCAATGAATTCTCTAAGTAATGATCAATACGCTCTTTATTAGCCTCGAGCCCCTCAACACAAAATTCTTGGAAAGAGCGGCAGGTATCAGCCAATAAATTCAGTGAATGCAAAACATTAAAAATAATCACGGGCTTAAAAACGTTTAATTCAAAGTTACCCTGACTATCAGCTATTGCAACCGTTGTATCGTTTCCAATGACTTGAGTACACACCATGGTCATGGCTTCTGCCTGAGTAGGGTTTACTTTACCCGGCATGATAGAAGAACCTGGCTCATTTTCAGGCAAAATTAATTCACCAAGCCCACAACGAGGGCCTGAACCCAACCACCGTAAGTCGTTTGCAATTTTCATTAACGCACAAGCAAGTGCTTTTAATGTACTGTGCGCCATGACCAATGACTCATGCGATGAAAGGGCTGCAAATTTGTTGGGCGCCGAAATAAACGGCAGCGCTGTAATGTCTGCAATGTGTGCAGCCGCTTTTTTTGCAAAGTCTCTGTGTGTATTAAGCCCAGTTCCTACTGCAGTTCCTCCTAGGGCCAATTCGTACAACTCAGGCAAGACCGCCTCAAAACGCAGAATGCACGCATCCAATTGCGCGACATAACCTGAAAACTCTTGGCCGAGGGTTAAGGGGACCGCATCTTGTAAATGTGTGCGGCCTATTTTAATGATGTCTTTAAATACATGCATCTTTACGGCCAATCCGTCACGTAACTCACGAACAGCTGGCAGTAATTTTTGCTGAAAGGCAAGTGCTGCGGCAATATGCATAGCAGTAGGAAATGTATCGTTTGAAGACTGTGACATATTCACATCATCATTTGGATGAATGGGTGATTTACTTCCCATAATCCCACCAGCCATCTCAATGGCGCGATTAGAAATAACCTCGTTGGCATTCATGTTAGATTGTGTACCACTTCCAGTTTGCCAAACATGCAAAGGAAAATGAGCGTCCAGTTGTCCCGCACTCACTTCATCAGCTGCTTGAACAATCAGCGTCGCTTTTTCTTTAGATAATTTACCCAATTCAAAATTTGTTAATGCGGCGGCTTTTTTTAATAGTCCAAAAGCATGAGTCACTTCGCGCGGCATAATGTCGTGACCAATATTAAAATGATGCAATGAACGCTCAGTTTGTGCACCCCAATATTTGTCGGCTGCTACAAGAATTTCGCCCATGCTGTCTGTTTCGATGCGTGTTTTACCCATGGTGTACTTTCTCTCACTTATAAAAAATTGTCGCCATTTTATCATAATTAAAGGGACTGCTGTCATATCCATTTCAGGATATACTAATAGCTCTTTCACCTTTGAGTTACGCCCTTGAGAACCGTACGGATTTATCAACCAGGCCCTTATGAAAAAGGCAGCTCACTGATGCTTTCACCCGCGGCAAGTCAGCATGTAGGTGTCGTGCTTCGCATGCAGCCAGGCGAGGCCTTAACCCTTTTTTGTGGGGATGACCGTGAATTTTCTGCCACTATTTTAACAGTAGATAAAAAGAAAGTGACGGTCACCATTGATGAAGCTCACTCGATCAATCGGGAGTCTTCACGCATCATTCACTTAGCTCAAGCGGTATCTAAAGGCGAGCGCATGGAGTGGGTCATCCAAAAAGCTGTCGAATTAGGTGTGACAAGCATTACGCCCTTAATAACCGCGCATTGCGTGGTGCGCCTTGATAAAGAGCGCTCCAATAAAAAACAAGCGCAATGGCAAGCCATCGCTATTGCCGCTTGTGAGCAATCAGGCCGTACCCGCGTTCCGACCGTTCACCCCCTCTGCTCTTTCGAGAATTTTTTACAAGAAAACCGCGCCAGCACCAACCTAATACTACACCCCCACGCCACGAAAACACTGAAAGACATAACCGTTAAAGATGACATAGCTTTGTTGATTGGCCCCGAAGGTGGACTAAGCGAGCAGGAAATTCATTTGGCTCAAAATGCCAGGTTTAAGGCCATACGTTTGGGCCCACGCGTGTTAAGAACGGAAACGGCGGCCATTGTTGCCTTGGGGGTTTTGCAAGCATTAAGTGGCGACCTATAACTTGCGCGCTTAAAAACAAGGGCCGAGATATCGCAAAAGACGCGCTAACGGGTATATAATGAAAGATTAACCACGCATATTCATTGAGGTTTTTATGAGCGATAACATTAAAGCAGTAACTGATTTAAGTTTTGAAGAAGACGTATTGAATGCTGGAAAACCCGTTTTAGTTGATTTTTGGGCTGAATGGTGCGGTCCTTGCCGTGCGTTAGGTCCTGTTTTAGAAGAAGTGGCGGAAAGCCATGGCGAGAAAGTCACGTTTGCCAAAATGAACATCGATGAAAACCCCCAAACACCGTCTAAATATGGCGTTATGAGCATTCCCACACTCATTTTATTTAAAAATGGGCAAGTGGAAGCCATTAAAATGGGCCTGCTTTCCAAACCACAATTAAGTGCCTTTGTAGACAGTAACACCTAAAAAACGCTTATAATCTAGCCCAGCGCCCCGAGTGAGGGCGCATCTACTCCACACACAGCTGCTAAAAATCTCACCTGTTCCCGAAAGATCGTGTAAGCAGTGCCTCATCATTGTCTTCAGATAAAGACTCTATTTTCGTAAATAAAACATCATAGGTAACATTCCAATCGCCCTCAGAAAAAATCCGAACATCCGCGTTCTTTTTAGATGGACGAATCCTCTCATCATTAAGAGGCTTTATGTGCTTAAGGTAATTTGTTAAACAAGCCTCAAGATCTTTGGGATTTTTTTCTAAAAAATGGCTTAAACAAGTATCCGAAGCACACTCCATAAATAGTTTTATATCAAACTTCTTACACAAGTCTTGATTTAAAAATAATTGGGAACCATAAACAAACATCACACAAACATTCGTCTTTTCTATTTTATCAAGCAACGCGCCATGATTAGGTTCATGCAATGCAGTACTTTCGCAGGCTTCAGAATAAACAACAACGCTATACTTTTTCATTCGTCTATCTTCAACCATTTTATCAACGAATGATTTCAGGGGGGCACCAATAGGACCACACACAGCTATAATGATCATTTTTTTAACCAAAAGTTAAATTGAAGCCCATTATAGTTTTTGTATTAAAAATATTCAATAGTGTCTTGCTTTAAACAAATAGAATTCTTGCTTATAAAGATATGTTATTTACAAAAAATATGTGATAGCATTAAGATTCTGTGTATGGTACATTTTTTCTTGTAACTTATGACTAGTTGTCAAAGTACCTATAGCAGCAGCTCGTCGAGCTGACCTTCCTGTGAAAACTACCCTGGATATCCATATCATTTAACCAACACATCAAGTGAGAAGTATGAATTTTAGTGAACTTAAGCAGTTACCTATCGCTGATCTCGTCAACATCGCTCAAGAAATGGGCGTAGAAAACACCTCCCGCATGCGTAAGCAAGACATCATTTTCGCTATCCTTAAAGCCCATGCGCTTAAAGGCGAAGATATTCATGGTGACGGTGTTGTTGAAATTTTAGCGGACGGATTCGGTTTTTTACGTTCTTCAGACGGCTCTTATTTAGCGGGCCCTGATGACATTTATGTTTCTCCGAGCCAAATTCGACGGTTTGGCCTGCGCACGGGCGATACCGTTTCGGGTAAAATTCGACCGCCTAAAGACAGTGAGCGTTATTTTGCTCTATTGAAAGTAGATCAAATTAACTACGATAGCCCAGACAGTGCAAAGCGAAAAATCCTTTTTGAAAACCTCACTCCTTTATTTGCTTCTCGCCGTTTGGTCATGGAACAAGGCAATGGCAGCACGGAAGACCTTACCGCACGTGTGGTAGATTTATGCGCACCTTTTGGTCGTGGACAGCGTGGACTGATTGTTTCACCGCCAAAAGCGGGTAAAACACTGATGTTACAAAACCTTGCCCATTCGATTGAAAAAAATTACCCCGATTGTTACCTCATTGTGTTGCTTATTGACGAGCGCCCTGAAGAAGTAACAGAAATGCAACGTTCCGTTAAAGGTGAGGTTGTCGCCAGCACCTTTGATGAGCCGGCTAATCGCCACGTACAAGTGGCTGAAATGGTGATTGAAAAAGCAAAACGCCTTGTAGAGCATAAACGTGACGTTGTCATTTTGCTTGACTCCATCACACGGCTAGCACGCGCTTATAACACTGTTATCCCTTCTTCTGGAAAAGTGTTAACGGGTGGTGTGGATGCAAATGCTCTTCAACGTCCTAAACGCCTCTATGGAGCTGCTCGTAATATTGAGGAAGGTGGCAGCCTGACCATTATTGCTACGGCCTTAGTTGATACTGGTTCCAAAATGGACGAAGTTATCTATGAGGAGTTCAAAGGCACCGGCAACATGGAAATTCACTTGTCGAGAAACATTGCTGAGCGTCGCGTGTTTCCTGCTATTAATATCAATCGTTCAGGCACACGTCGTGAAGACTTGCTCTTAAGTCCTGAGGAATTGCATCGCACATGGATATTGCGAAAAATACTGCAATCCATGGATGAGTGTGACGCCATTGAGTTTTTACTCGAACGCATGAAAAACCACAAAACCAATGCAGAATTTTTCGACGCCATGAAACGCCAGGAATAAGTTCTACATTAACGTTTAATGAAACGCTGGAGTCATCTAGCGTTTCATAATACCAGGCAGGTTTAACGAACCTTTAACCCTGTACCATCCCACTGTTATTGGTGCTCTTAACGCTTATGAAATACGGTGATCTTCGAGACTTTATCACGCAATTAGAAAACAATCAGTTACTAACACGCATTGACTATCCTGTATCACCACACCTTGAAATGACCGTGGTCAGCGATAAAGTGCTTCGTGCTGGTGGTCCTGCATTACTCTTTACACACCAAAAACACCACTCAATGCCTGTTCTTACAAATTTATTTGGTACTGTGGAGCGTGTAGCCTTAGGCATGGGAAGAGACTCAGTTTTAGCGCTTCGTGAAATTGGCCAACTCCTTGCTGCGCTAAAAGAACCAGAGCCACCTAAGGGCTTTAAAGATGCTTTTAGCAAGCTTCCTTTGCTCAAGCAAGCGCTTAACATGGCCCCAAAATATGTTAATCAGGCCCTTTGTCAAACCCATGTTTGGGAAAATGACGAGGTGGACCTAACCACATTACCGATACAAACCTGCTGGCCTGGAGATGTTGCACCACTCATTACCTGGGGCCTGGTCACCACCAAAGGGCCACACCAAGCCCGTGAAAACATGGGGATCTATCGGCAACAAGTCTTAGGAAAAAATAAACTTATCATGCGCTGGCTGTCCCATCGTGGTGGCGCGCTAGATTACCAAGCGTGGCAACAAGAGCACCCGAATGAGCGTTTTCCTGTTGCCGTTACCCTAGGAGCAGACCCTGCGACCTTGTTAGCAGCCGTTACGCCTGTTCCAGATACTTTATCAGAATATGCTTTTGCAGGCCTTTTACGCGGCCAACGAACCCAACTTGCACGCTGCATAGGCAATGATTTACATGTGCCGGCCAATGCTGAAATCATCTTGGAGGGTTATTTACAACCGGGCGTTGAAGCTCTCGAAGGGCCGTTTGGAGATCACACCGGTTATTACAATGAAGTACAATCTTTTCCTGTTTTAACCGTAGAACGAATAACCCATCGGGATAATCCTATCTACCACAGCACCTACACAGGCCGTCCACCAGATGAACCTGCCATTCTTGGCGTAGCGTTAAACGAGGTGTTTATCCCCTTGTTGCAAAAGCAGTTTCCTGAAATTGTTGATTTTTACTTGCCCCCTGAAGGCTGCTCCTATCGATTGGCAGTGGTCACCATTAAAAAACAATACCCAGGACATGCCAAGCGCATCATGATGGCCGTTTGGTCTTTTTTAAGACAATTTATGTATACCAAATTTGTGATTGTTTGTGACGATGATATTGATGCTCGTAATTGGCACGATGTGGTATGGGCAATGACGACCCGTATGGATCCCTTAAGAGATACGGTGATGATAGATAATACCCCGATTGATTACCTGGATTTTGCTTCACCAATCTCGGGCTTAGGGTCTAAAATGGGGCTAGATGCCACCAGCAAGTGGCCTGGGGAAACAAACCGCGAATGGGGAAAAGCCATTGAAATGGACGACGACATCCTGCTACGAGTAAAGGACTATTGGTCTGAGTTAGGCCTGGGAGACATGAAGTGAGCGATAAATTTATTCAAGCGCAGGTCGAAAGCATTACACCCCTTACGGACAGTATTTTACAGCTTGTCTTAACCCCTGACGAATACATTGATTACCAAGCGGGCCAATACTTACAAATTATTTCAAATCAAGAAGCATTGAGTTACTCCATTGCCAATGCCCCATTAGGGTCTCACAAATACGAATTACACATCCGCCATCATCGCGATAACCCCAATAATCTGCCGTTGCTGGCGGAGATTAAAAATAAGGGCGAGGTTACTCTTCGCGTACCGTTAGGTGAATGTAACCTAAGCAAACTAGACCCACAAAAACCAATCATTTTTATTGCTGGTGGCACAGGATTTGCCCCTATCAAGGCCATGATCGAACAATTATTAGCGAATGGAACCCCACCTATGTTTGAGTTATTTTGGGGTGCTCGCGCTAAAAATGAATTATACATGGATGATAAGCTCTCCTATTGGCAAAACCATGTCAGACATTTCCATTATTTTTCACAATGCTCAGACACACACCAAGGAACATTGGCCTCCCTTGTCATCGAAAAACATCCAGACGATCTTCGCGATTGGCAAGTCGTTATCAGTGGGCCTTTTGACATGGTGTATGACATGCGTGATAAGCTTATCGCTAAAGGCGCTTTGCGCGATCAGTTATTTTCAGATGCATTTAGCTTTGAAGGAGAGGCCTAAAATGGAAACGTTGTATCAATTATTAGGATTAGCAGGCGCCGGCTTGATTGTTTGGGTCATTTATCGGAACGTTAAAGGACGCCCTGAACAATTTAGCCGTGAAAATTTAACCAAAAGCTTTTCAAGCATGGGCATTCTGGCATTGCTATTGATTGTGTTTATCGCATTTTTAGTGCTTATGCTACGATAGTCCTAGCGCATTGTTTAGCGCGGCTCAAAGGGCGTTATTACAAACAACACCACAAAGCCTATGAATGAAAAAATAACCACCCATTTTGTTAACGTATAAAAATTTCGCAAAATAGGGTTGGCTTTTTTTATCACCTTAAAATCATCCAAATACACCACTTCACAAGCACCATTCCCCGTATCACGACGATTAGTACTCGTGTGCCTTTCACCACCGGCTTCATCATTTATATAATCAACCAGTATTCCATTAAAATGCACCACATCACCTATCTCTGCCTTTAATAAGGCTGATGCGAGCAACCTATTATCCACTAATAAATGGTTATTAGAGAATGCGGTGGACTTAAAAAGCAAAGCGCTTTTTTTGCTCTTTAAGGTATACCAACAAGTCCAACTATCACTTGTAAAATCAACCTCTTTATAAACGCCTGTACTTACATTTTTTCCCCAAATGACGCAAATATCCCGTACATTAATGAAATCCTTCCATAAAGCATGGTGCCAAATGTTGGTAAACCCATCTGCATTGCTATAACTCACAACGACCCCTGTGAGATCATAATCAAATTTTGGTGTTAAGCTGTAGTGTTGATGATTCGTCTCAATAGAGAAACGTTCACGAAACGTAGGCGTCTGAAGAGGCTCTTCAAGGCTAAATGCCTCGTAAGCTGAGGGCTCCGGGAGCTTATCTTTATAGAAATACAACGCTATCATTAAAGCGCTACTAATAATAAAAATCCATTTAACCATCTGTTGATAAAACAAGAAAGTAGCCTTGGTGATACAAAAATTAAACCTATAAATTAAAATAGTAACAAATCTCTATGAGATTACTAGTATCGGCAACAATGGCAAGCCTAAAACATGTTTTAGAAGATGACGAATTGTACCTCAGGCCCAGAGAATGCGTGATTGTTAAATAAAATGGTCACAAATCTACCTCACTTTATGTCCTTATCATGCGCCTTTAAATGAGAATAAAAATAAATGATCTTGTGCTTGCCTGAGCAGTATCCTCAATGCCCGCGTATAATAGGATGATAAGCTCCTCGACGCTCCACTAAAAAATGAGACACCTTTGGATTATCAATAAACTGTCGATTAATATCGCATGCTAACAAACACTCCTCAACATAAGTCATCTGACTACTGTCATCCACCAGTAACCTGTACCAAGGATTTCGGTTAGAAAAATCACGCTTACAGGCTTGGGGGTTATAGCGTCCTGACGCTTGAAACAAAGGGTCCACATCAATAACTACAGCACGATATCCCTGACGTTTATGCACCACAAGATCACCAATATTAAACTTTGCAGCCTTACTCATTGAGCTCTCCGAGCATATCCATTCCCTAAGATATCGGTCTCGCTCAATAAATCTTGAACCTAATGCTAAAAACCTGCCAAACCATTTTTTAAAGCATACGAAATTGTGCTTCTGTTTCCACCCTTCAGCTATCAACTCTAATAGTAAGTCTATTTAATTATAGGCTCTTACTGTTTAAACTGTGCAAATCGCATAACAGGTTGATGACAATAAGGCTTTTTATCTAATTTTGAATAATAATGTTGATGATAGTCCTCTGCAGGCCAAAAAGGATTGACGAGAAATGCGCGCGTTACAACACCATAACCATTGTCACGTAAAGTCTTTAGGAGCAATTGAAGCTGCATTTTTTGCTCATCATCGTAATAGAACACAGCACTTTGGTATTGATGACCAAGATCAGGCCCTTGACCACCAGATTGTGTAGGATCATGGATTTCAAAAAACCGTTTGAGTACGTTGGTATAGGTGGTTTTTTTAACATCAAAAAGCACTCTTACAGCTTCATAATGCCCCGTGCTCCCCTTACAAATGTCCTCATAGGTTGGGTGTTCAACAGTGCCACCTGTATATCCAACCTCAACATTTAATACACCCGGAAGACGGCTTAAATAATATTCAACGCCCCAGAAACAGCCACCGGCCAAAATAGCTTCCTCCGTATCCAAAACGGTATCGCTGTTTACAAAATCAATCGCCAATGAGTTAACACAATACCGGGTATTTTTTTGTGTAAAATGCTCGCCAGTAAAAACATGGCCTAAGTGCCCTTCACAACGACCACACCTGATTTCTGTGCGTAGCCCATCGCTATCGGGCATTAATGTCACTGCATTGGGAATGATGTCATCAAAACTGGGCCAACCACACCCGGCACTGAATTGACTATGACCACGAAACAATGCCAAACCGCACCGTTTGCACAAGTAGCTCCCTTGTGTAACAACTTCATTATAGGCGCCACTGAAGGGCGCCTCTGTCTCGTTATTACACATAACGCCTCGGGCCATTGGCGTTAAGCTCGCTTGTTTATCTAGAAACGCGTCCATTTAATTTTCTTTATGCTTAAGGGGTCCTTTGGCATATTTTGTCAGCTAAAAACCCTATCGCTCCCGCATAATAGATAGAATTATTATAACGCAATATCATTTTATAATTGGGGTAGGCCAGAAAAACAGGGCCACCATTGGGCTGTACAATGCTGGCTTCTAATGTCTCATAAGGTAACGGCCCACCGCTTAACGTACGAACACCCATTGCATTCCACTCACTTACGGGTTTAACAATCGATTTACCTTCGAGGTTTTTATCAAATTTAGGTGGTAATTTAACATGGATTGCCCATGGCTCCCCCGTTTTCCATCCATTTTTTTTCATATAGTTCGCGATAGAAGCAAAAACGTCCGGTTTTGATGTCCAAATGTCCTTACGGCCATCACCATCGTAGTCTACAGCATACTGAACCCAACTGGACGGTAAAAATTGAGGTTGACCTGAAGCACCGGCCCACTCGCCTTTAAAACGCTCAAGTGATACATGGCCATCGTTTAAAATATGCAACGCTAAAAATAATTCTTTACGGAAAAAATCTCGTCGACTTGAGTCATAGGCCAGTGTGGCTAAGGAGCGAATCACGGGAAAATTGCCCATGTAACTTCCATAACTGGTTTCCATGCCCCAAAAAGAGGTGATAAAACAAGGATCCACGCCAAAATCTTCACCAATTTTCTCCAACAAGGCTTGATTTTTCTTATATTGTTGCCTACCCACTGAAATTCGGTAATTATCAACTCGAGAATGTAAATACGTGGAGTAGGTCAAACGATGTTCTGGCTGAGAATGAGCAAGCCCTTTGACTTGACGACTAGGCTCTTTAATCCCTGCAAACGCTTCATCAAAAAGCGTGGGTGAAATACCTTGAGCTAGAGCCTCCTGGCGTACTTGAGCCACCCAAGAGCTCCAGCTTTGAGGCGCCGCCATTACCCAAGGCGAAAAAAACACACCAACCCATGCCATCAGAAGAAATGCCCACGCTCTCATACTGTATTCCCCTTTATTATTATTTTTTTATATGTCTTGACGTCAAAAAGCCCGTTTCTTCATTGTATCATTGCACCAACTGTCCTTAATTTATAGAACGTCTAGGGACTAAAGTCCATCCACTCTCTTTTTAATGCAGTCAATCTATATCACAGATACCGCATTCGTCGTCTTATCAATATCCTCAACCAACTCCTGGCAACGAGTTTTAGCAAAAAAGAGTGATTTATTAAAACCGCGAATGTTTTGCTGACAACCAAGCGCCGCAAACGCTTTACCCACCAGAAAAAGCAGCCCTATGCCTGTCAATGCAATGAAAATATTTGCAAGAATTGTTTTCCATTCTGTTCGATGCTCTTGCATCTCGTGATCTCTAGTATGCAGCACGCGATTAAAGTCTGTTTTAAACGCCGCTAAATCCATTTTTGTTGACGGCGTAATATACGACCTCAAAATAAAGCCCTCCAACCTTTTTTTAAGGTCGTCCGCCAGCATTATGGCTATATTTCCCTTTTGAAAGCCTGATGCATGTAAATTTTGTCCATATTGCCTCATTTTTTGAATATTATGAAACAATTGCCTATAATTAGGATCAGCGTAAGCCCTATCTAGCAACTGATATGAATCAACAAGTCGCTCAATTCCTAATATTTTGTATTCATTCTCTTTAATGATGACCTTAATCACTTCTTTAGGAAGGCCTGACAAACCCGCTAAGCCCCGAAGCACTTTTTGATGACACTCACCATCTTTCGGTAAACGTTGAAACAACTTTTCAATAAGTCCTGAGCAGCTTACAAACGTTTTATTCATTAACAATCGACCCAACAAATCAGGAGAAAGCTCACTCGCTCGATCTAAAATCCGCTCCAAAATACTTTCATCTGCAGCCCTATGCACCACAATATCCGGTAATAAACTATTGACCACATTGTGTTGAGGCATATCAATCATGCGTCGTAAATCATCTTGGTCTAGATTTAATCGGGTATTTTTTAACAATGCAATGTATACCTTTTTATCCGCACTTTCAAAAAGCTTATCAAAAATGGAGACTCGATTAGCCATGAAAATTTGAGATGTAAATAGATTTTCAAGGGCACCTGCAGATAAATTTGCAACCATCTTAGCCAATATATCCCCATTAAGCGTATCCCATCGAGAGAATTGAAAATTTTTCCAAAAAGCCCCCATTGACAACGATCTGAACTGCAATGCAAACGTCACCATCAGCTCAAGAACCTCATCGTCGACCAGGTTTTGTGCTAAAATACTGCGCAATAAACCAAGAGTGTCATCATCGGCATCAGTAACAACCCTTGTTGCCAATAAAGACTGCAACACCAAAATTAATTGCACTTTATCCAGTTGATGATCTGTTATCACCCGTTGAAGAGTGGAGGCATCGCCCTTAGCACGCTGAATATCAAGAGAGAGTCTCACTGACTTTACCAAAGGATTCTCTAAGGCCCACTCATCAAGAAATTTTTTATACGCCCCCACATCAAGTTTTTCAAGCAATTGTTTGATCAATACCTGATCATTTTGAAGAACATAACAAGTGCTTAGTCTCTTGAGAAAATCCATGCTTGGTTCAATCATAAATTCAATAATTAATGTTAATACCGAGGCATCACTTGCTGGATACAAAGCAATATCTAACAATACCGGCTCAACTTTATGGATTGAGTTTAATTTCCGCAATATAGTTATGAGCTCATCGGGTTTAATGGTGAATAGGTGCGCCTTAAGCAATACTTGATAAACCTTAGGATCCCAACTGTCAAAGATTTTTTTACGTACGTTGTCTTGATTATCTAAAAATGCACTGGACTTGAAAAAGTCGTCTGCGATGACGTCACAATGTAAAAGAACCTTCCGCAGAGTATCCCCTAAGATTTTATCCCACTGTTGGTTCTCAGCAACATCGTGCCAAAAAGCTTGAAAGCTACCATATGATACTTTCAAGGCACACCCAATGGCCTCGGACAATATATCAATAGTGGAACACTCGTGTTTTATGATATAGCACAACAGCTCTTGAGCCTTAAGCCTCTCAGTTACAGACGGTAGGTATGGTAAAGCTCTCAGCATTAAGGTTAAGTGAGATGCCTGTAATTGAGCACCGTTATCAAAAAGCGCACACGCTTTATCTAAATGAAGTATCCCCCCTTCAATAACCCCCAATAGCACAGGCAAAGTTAATCCACTAGCACGAATCACTTCACCGGCTTTTTCATTTATTTTAAGCAAAAGGGTTTCACTGGTTGTCACCTCAGGATGATTCAACAAAAATTCCCAAAATGCTTTAGGTGGATTATCAGCCGCTGCTATTAGCGCATCAAATACACTAACATCTGCCGATGAGTGCTTAGCAATGCATAGCAACCAATCTTGAAGATCTGCACGGTCTATGGTCAAAAAGTCAAGCAATTGTTTAGGTTGAAGTTGGATATAATTCTGATTTAGCAGCATTGATGATACTGTGGATTCGTTGAATGAGATAAATTGAGAAATTAGCCTATCCTTATCCAAGGAGAAAGCTTTCGATGTCATGAGGCTATAGGTTAATTGAGGGTTGCTAGCCGCTCTAACGGCCAGATCACGCATAGAGTCATACCCAAGCAACGCCCATTCACATGTCATAAAATCATTAAAGAAAAGCTCAAAGGCGTCTTCATCTAACGTTAAAGCATACGTCATGACACTATTAAGAATGTCTTCGGACACATATTTCATGTGTTGTGCAATGCGTTTAAGCAAGTAGGCTAGACGCTCTTTATCCACTTTTAGCTTATTGTCAAACAAAGCACTTAACATCGCTATTAATTGTTTCTCTTCAAATTTTTTCTGGTGCAAATCGAGTAACTCAATATAAGACTCAACACTTAATGGGCTGTAGAGAGGCAACAACAGCGTTAACACATCGTTACCAATATTTTTGGAAAAGAGTAATGTTGCAATAAATTCAGCGCGCTCCTCACCCTCTAATTTTTTAAGTAACAGTTGAACAAGCTCTGTGTTACCTACAAAAAGAAGTGTCTTTAAAAAGGCGAGTAACATATTTTCACTAAAAGCGTCTTCTAATTCGATAATTTTTTTCAAAACCGTTGACTTAGTAACACTCAGAACAAGTGCTGTTAAGGCCTCTTTATCCTCCTTAATGAGCGTCACATAAGCAAGAAGAAATGCTTCATTGTATTGAAAAATGGATATAGTAAATAATGCTCTCATCATTTTAGAAGACACTTTTGGCCAAGTATCCTGATGAATATCGTTAATATTTACACCCTTTCTTAATAACCAATTTACAGCCTGTAATGCATGTTGCTCATCGTCTTGAAGAACTAAATCCAAGGCAGTATAGCCTTTAGGATTTCGCTCATTTATCTTGACACCTTTATTTAATAAATGCTCAGCCATCGATTCAAAAGCTTTTGTATCTTCGGTTGCGCTCATTTTTTTCAATACAAATTGAAATGAAATACGGTGCTCATTAACCTCTAAAGGAAGATATTCACTGAACAATACTGGCAATAAACTATCAAGAGCCGTATCTATCTTGTCTTTCCCATCCAAAAGAAAATCTTTTCTTATGCTGGCTAATTGATCAACATAAGCACTGATATGTGAAGACGCTTGCATCGATAATTGCAGTCCCGCTTCGCATTCACGAAGATCCAAACGTGCCTCTTTCCATTGTGCATTGGCACGCTCAAATGCTGTAGCTAACCGCTCACACTCATCAATGTCAGCATCACTGAGTTCTTCACTGATGATCTCATGCCATTCAAACGATTTATATTGCTCAAAGGGATGAGCTGCAATATAACGTAATGCATTTTGTCGTTGCGACAATGATTGACTTAACACCGCCCAATCTTTATCTGTGGTTTCACGATAAGGCAATAAATGGGTTTTAAAATACTCAAGTTTTAGTGCTGAATGCTCACTTAACCAATTGAGCGATATTTTGCTGTTTAGTAATAAAGAAAGAGCTCCAGCAAAGAAGCAAACTTGCTCAATAAGTAGCTGATATTGTTTATTTGCCTGAATGTTTTGAGGGGGGCGCCCAGCCAAGACCGTTGATTGCATGGTGCTTAACCAAACATTAGGCTCGTATTTTTTATGAAGAACCTCTGCAAACTCATCCGCTTCCTGCTGACTTACAATCAAACAATCTATTTCACCATTTCGTTGCATACGGAAAAATAATGCATGCACAGGCTTTAAATAAGCCCCAATAAACTGCTCTTGGCGTTGATACACCTGGCAATAATTCAACGTTGCGTACACCTCACCAAACCGAGGCGCATTAGGTGCACCCTTTGCACACATTGCGGATAACGATACACAATCCTTCCTATCTCGATAGGGCTCGCGAGGCAACACCCCATTCCATGGCTGATAATCGTTTAATTTTAGAGAAGGGTCAAACTGCTCACGCTCCAATTCTAGTTGATGCTCTAATTCTATCTGTGTCTCTTTTTCCACCTCGACTTCATCTCCATGTTCTTGAGATGTAGGGCTTAAATACTCCTCCCCGCAAAGCGGTAAAGCATGCTTGATAATGTTGTTTAAACTATCACAAAGATGTTTGGATTGAAGATCATCAACCCTCTCACCTAGGCCTTTTAAAATAGCAGACCAATCTACTATCAAACGGTCTCGTTGGAATGCCAAGATATCTTTTGCAGAACGCATGGTAGCTAACCCGCCATACACCGTAAAAAAGTCTTCTGAAGGTGTTTCCACAAAATACGGTTTAAATGCCTGTGCATAGCAATACATGTTTTTAACATCATCCTTAAGTGCCAAAAGACGATGAATAAAATCATTACGAACAAGATTTCTCATTTTTGATTGCGCTGCAGAAAAATTATCTTGCTGTAATTGCTGGGCTTCATTAGCATTCATATGCTCAAACAATGTCTCCAGAGAATCTACCTTAAAGTGCGTCGGAACAATGACCTCAACAGATTGCTCATTTTGTAATCCGCGCATCCGTAAACTGCCCTGCAAAAAATGTTGCAGATGCGTTTCGTGATCAACAAGAATATACGCCTTCGCAAAAGACGATTGCTGTATATCGACACCAATAACATGTGACTGATCGTAATAAGTAAATCGCGCCTCAGGCTTGCAACCCAAGGTGGCATTAATCACATCTGGGTCAGATGAGCGAATAACAATAGGTGCGCTACGCTTACCAATGTCTAAGGCACAGAGCACGTTCTCTTTATTAAAAAATAAAATATATTTTAGAGGTATTGATGTTGAAAATTGGGTCGGATTTTTCTCTATATAGGTGGCCAGCAGCTCCGCTACCTCACCATTAGGAATACCTTGAAAGGCTGCACAAATATCAATAAGCGCTCGCACCGGTTTATCTGCCACATTGTTTTTGAACAGTGCTTGCAATAACTCTGTTGGCGAACTGTAAGTCAACGCACGAATAGCCGTTTTTTTATTGACAAGCACCTCGAGAATAAACCCATCGGTCGCCGCAGCTTTTTCTTTTAAATAACGAAGTCTATCATAGGTGCCACTATTTTCAGGGGTTCCTGTTATGCCTTGAGCCGATCTATAAATACTCACATGATTAGAGGAGTCACTGTGCAGCACCTCCGAATCAATGTGAATTTTTCGCAATATATCCGTTTTTAACACTTCAAAAATCAGCGGTTTATTATGACGTAACGTGTTAAAAACCGCTTCAAATTGTAGCTCATCATCCAAACAAATTTCACCTAAGGTAAAACGAAAATCGGGTACAATACCACGAAACCCTCTCGCCGTAGGGGTGTTATCTATCGTGTCTAAGCTCGGCACCTTAAGAAGCTCTTGACGCGCCTGCACTTGAAGTTGAAGAAGAGACTGCTTCAATAACCGTCGGCTAAATCCTCCGATGACCAACATCTGTATCGTTAAGTTCATAGCTTTTAGTGGGTTACCAAAGCGACTTCTTTCATTAGGCACATCATTCGCTATATAAGGGATAGCAATATCCTCTTCTGGACGTTGTTGAGAAGGGCCATAATTCGCATTAAATTTACATTTTAATGTTTTCGGTAATAAATTCAGTTGCTCTTTGTAAAGTGCAAACACATTTTTTTCTTTCTTTTTTGCACGAAGAACGCTCGCCGGAATTTCTGTACCTTTATTTATTAAATAATCATAAAGTGCCATCTTATCGCTTTCGGTTAAAGACGGCTTCATTTTACTGAGCATCAGTTGCAAAGGGCTTTCCGGATGTTCAAGCAAGGCTTTAGCGACATCCGCCATAACAACTTCCCATTGCTTGTGTTCCTTTATTAATTGAGGGTTGTCTAAAACGGCACTCAAGGAAACGCCTCTAAACCCATCACCCAACGTTGTGCTTAATGAAATTTTATCAAAAAACCGATAAAGCTCTACACATGCATTAATAATATCCGCTGGTATTGGGCGCTTTTTACCCCCGGTGTAATTTAATTTTTCCTTAAACAACAGCGCCTGATGAACTTCATCCATCAATCCATCCGCTTGATAGCGAAACAAAGCAACCAATGTAGCTAATCCCGAGACTTGACTTACCCATGTATCGTTTTCGGATTCATCTACCGGACCTTGTAATAAACACTCCAAAAATTTAAGCTCCAACGATTGCACGGCATCCTTTGTCGTGACCACGTAATCCTTGTTCACCATCACACGACGTAATTGTGAATGAAGAAAACGCAGGGCTTTTAGTGTACAGTTACTCTCCCTATTAAATTTAAAAGCAAACGCCTTTTGGTTAAACAAACGACCTGAGGTATACGATAAATCCGCATAATTGGTTTCAAACATTGACCGAGGCACCTCTTTAACGACCAAGTTTCCTGTCGCTTTGCATTGCGCCACACTGGGCAACACCACCTTCGATTTGCCTCCTCCCATGATGATTTTTATCACCCACTCAAAATAGCTGTAAGGATTATCGGAAGGTGAGGCCAATAATGCTTTAATGGCATTTATTTGCTGAGGCCGCAATAGGAGGTCCTCATGGTACTGAAGCGTAGCCAATACGGGTTCATTTTGATGATCAACTTCATCTTCAGTGAGCAATTCATGCGCAATTTTTTGAAGTGTCAAGGTATCTGGCGTCTCATCGGCAATTTCTAATTGATGGTACAAGCGCTCTAATGAGAGTTGCCGTGTGGAAAGAGCGACAAAATGACTCAAGATTGAGTGTAATTGTTCAATACACTCTTTTGGGAGACCTGTTTCATAAGCATAACTCGCTTCATCTGCCTTAAAATAAAGCCCTAACAAACGATCTTTATCTAAGAGTGTGCGTGCAGCACTCTTTAACTCAAGGTCACGCCGCTGTTTTTGTAGCGGATCGTTTGGACCCCTATTCGCTAAATTGAGAATATCGTCTAGCTGCTTTTCACACAACGCCTTTAACGAAGCTATAAAATCACTTGTTGTTTTCTTTAACGCCTGTCGTACCGATACATCAGAAAGCATCTCGCAAGCGATACTTTTTGTCGCTTGTAAAGACTCATACTGCTCTCGACCAGCTTTACGTTCTAAAATATTCCAAGCGTTACGTGGAGCGCCCTCCATGCCTTTTAATACCTCAGAAGGCATACCAAATATTCGTGCTTGCTTTGTATAATCAAAGCGCATTTTCAAACGCTCGTCCAATTGGCTTTTTTGTATCAATCTCTCAACACTGTAATCTGCTATTATCTTGCATGGCGAAGAGCACATGGGTGTAGTTGGCACCAAGACTTCTGTTGTTAATGCGGTCCAAAGCTCTGATGTTTTAGAAAGAAGGCTACTGGTTGTATTAACTGTTTGATAAATTTTCAATTCAGGATCAGGTAATTTTTGAATTTCTTTCAATAAATCCGAACTGCTAAAATATACTCCATCTGTTTTTGAGAACAGATCTTTGTGTTGATGCAAGCGGTACAATAAATTGCATAAATAAGCGGTCTGAAACCGCTGCTTATTAAGAGGCACATGACGATGAGCAATTAAATATTGAGCGCAAAAATCAAGAAGATTTTTTTGCTCTTCGCTAGGTTTTTCGGCTCTCACCCATTTAAAATAAACTGGAAAATACTCAAACATTTGCATGTCAGTGACACTTGGTGTTAAAGCTGCTGCAGCAGCAGCATGCATGGCCTTGTCCAACGTCACCACGTTTATGCCAGTGCTCCACCACATAGCCTGTCTCTTTGTATAATACAACGCGTTGTATTCATTAATATTTAAAGGATTAAAACTTAGATCTTTAGGAATTGATAAATCTATCCTCAACAATTCTAGTTGTGTACGGTGTGCAGAAACCGTTGCTTCTTTTTTTAAAAAAACATCAATATCCTTCAATCGCTGCTCATAAGCCTTAGGCAGAGGGCCTTTTACCTGTTGATTAGCCAGGAGCATCATCGCTTCTTGCTTTAGCACTTTAAGCCGCAAATGGTGCCATTCATGCCCCAAAGCACCGAGAGCCTTAGGCTCCATCTCGGGCAAATTAAAATGATAATAATCCAATAAATTGATTCGCTCATCATCGCTTAAATAAAAATCATGGGTTAAATGCCTTCGCATGGTTTGAAAGCGACTGTATAACGAATAGAGCGACTTATTTAGGTCTTGATAAAAAGATTGTACTTCACTCCAACATGCCGAATGATAAATTCCCTCTGGCGTTTTTAAATCAAACGTTTTATGGGGAAATGAAACGGGTTTATCGGGTTTAGAGGCTGCTGCGAATAACGCTAGCGCCTTCAATTGACAAGCCACATAACTGGGCGCAGAAATAACAGCCTTGCTATCTTCTTTATCCAATACGCAAGGCAGGGAGTTAAGGATCCAATTAAGCACAATTAATTCATCAGCTGTTCCATGCAGACCACCTAAGCGTTTTACAGCATACTCAAGCACCCGCCACGCTTGTTCGGGCTGCTGACTACCTAAATAAACATAACAAAGGTACAAGGCATCACAAGATGTTTCAGCCTGCAATTGATTATCTGCATCCACTGCATATCTAATAAAACGCTGGCTACCCGTATATTGCCACAAGAGCATTGAAGCAACATACGCATCCATACCTGTCTCTACAACTTTTTTAGAGATTTCACCCGTAACATCTAATTTTAAGTTATAAAACTCACTATGAGGGGAAGGCTCATCCCGACTGACAAATTGTTGAACAGGTAAATAACACACCCGCTGCAAGGTATGTTTATCTTCAAAAAAAAGTCCCGGAACATTAGAGAGAGATACAGTTTGTGGATGAGATAATACGTATGAAGGACTATCCTCCAAACAAAATACCCAACCATTTTTTTCCCTAGAGCCTATGAGTGTCAAATTATACCGATAGAATTTTATTTGAAGAGCATTACCTTTCCTTAATATGGCAGTAAATTGAGACGCCTCAAAACCATCATAACAAGAAGATAGTTCTTGATTCTTATCACACAACAAAAAGCCGGTTTCATGTCCGTCAGCATCAAGCTGCTTCATCGCGCCTACGGATTGAGGGTTATGATAAAGGTACGAGGGTCTATTATTTTCTACAATAAGATAGGCCCTCTCCCCCGTGCAAGGCACCCATATTTGCGTTTCACGCTCTTTAAAATGATTGGGCAAACAAGGAAGATCACAACGCTCTGTCTCCAAACCGTAATGCTCTTGATGTGCTTCGGTTAAATGATGAAGCTCGTACCATTGAGTACTCCCATTAACGCTCCATTGTTTTTGTACACGATATCCTGAAGTTAATAACTTCTTTACAAACCGTAAGGACGCTTCGTCCCCTATCTCAAAACATAACGCATCCGCAGACATTAAACCGGTCGCACCTGCTTTTAACTCCAAAAATTTCATCACAGGATGGTGCAATATATCCAATGGAATAGGAGAGTACGCCATACCCTTGGTGTTTAAAACCAAGCCGCGTAAAACATCAACTTTATAAACATGTTGCATCCCTTCTTTTATCGTTGTGACATGATAAAAGTTATCGTCGCCCTTTGTGGGTAAGCGCCCACTCACACCAAGCCCTAATGTTGCTAAGGCATGACTGATTAATCGACCAAGTACAGCACCATCGTAACGTGCTAAACGTCGCATAAACTCATTTTTTACACACTGAAGATCAAATCGCGAGGCTGAATCAATAAAAGCATCAGGATTATTATAAGAATTGATATAAAAATAGGCAGAAACAAGTTCATTAAGTGTTTCATCATCGAGTATCGTTTTACTAATGTTGCCTTTTAGGCAGGCCATTGCTGTTAAAAATTGGTATTGGTGCACACTGTGCTTAATTGCCGGACTATTATCAGCATTAATGTTTACAAATACGGTCAATTGCTCTTTTAATGCCTCTAACCTGGAGAGCAAAGAGGGCTTATGCATAGCCACATAATGATTAACCAAATAAGCAAGACGAATAAAAAAAATGGACGTTTGTGAAAGCATGCCTTTTTCAGCAAAGTGCCTTAATCCATCGGCAATAAAATCATCTATCATTGTTAAAAACTCAGGGTTTTCATCCAACTCAGTGAGCAATAAGCCCGGCTCAAATAAATTGGCCTCAACGTAAATTTGATATTCTATATCACTCAATTTTGAAAGGTGCCGCGCAGCATAATCCAAGGTTAATTTAATTTGGTGACGGGGGGACGCTCTAAGAACAAAAAACTCTCGTGATACGATATCCTCTTTACCGATGGTTCGCATTGCAATCGTTGCGTAGTCTTCGTCGGCTAACGTCTTTTTTGAAACATTTGCAGGCAACAACTGGATATGATTATCACTACGTAATTTTAGTTGCAGATAGCTGTCTCTTTGAATAGCGTTCGCAAAATACGACCCTAATTTCAATTGTCTTTTTACTAATGAATTTATGTATAATAATTCACGGAACTCAGGATTATTGTAATCAAGACGTAACGCTGATTGTATGGCTGAATCTTTTTTTAGCTCATATTTAAAATCGTTCAAAGAATCAACGTGCCTTGCGTGTGCAAAGCGTGAAAGAGTGTATTCCGCGTATAAATAACCGTAACTAAATTTGAGCCTTATTTTTTGAACATCGTTTTTATCAGTACCCTCTACAAAAGCTTGCAGCGCTCTTAAAATAACTTCTTCTATTTTGTGTTGTACCTCAAATTTTTCAAGAAGCGGTTTAAATACTTGCTCTTGTTGAAGCCCACTCTCTTGAGAGGTAAAGCAATAAAGCTCTGTTAAAGCACCCTCCTTTAATTGTCTTGCAAAATCATTATCTGATGGCGCACGATATCGCTGTTGTAGAACGCCCTTCAGGGATGGTTCAGAATTTATAATCTCCGCATAATAATAGTAATCATGCCTCACATCTTTTTCTTCCATTGGATT
This sequence comes from uncultured Legionella sp., assembly GCA_964442495.1. Lineage (GTDB taxonomy): Bacteria > Pseudomonadota > Gammaproteobacteria > Legionellales > Legionellaceae > CAYTZN01. The sequence goes on from CAYTZN010000002.1 coordinate 25,988, forward strand.
CATGTAAAGTGATTTAATCCATTGCAATCGAGCATCCAAAAGCGGATGATTTGTTGCAAACCATGGGTTAAATTGATTACATTCAAAAGGTTTTCTAATAAATCGCCCCAAAGCATCGTGAAACGTAAAATGATAGGATTGTGATAAAGGTGATAACCGTCCACTCACGTAATCGACGACACTTGTAACACTTAAGCCCACGACAAACATTCGAGGTAACAACGCCTCAGAGCTAATTGCAGTGCACGCGTCTCTATAAGCCTGATTTAGAGCAAGAATATGATCATAAAATTTCATCTGGTTTTCAGCACGAATACCTTTGTAATAATCAATAGGATCATAAAAAACGCGATCACTCTTAGGTAAAGGAAAACTAACAAACACTGACTCCAAGCCCTCTACAATCAACGAAGGATGTGTCACTTGGAGTGCGTTAACCTCAGCAAGAAGCTTGTCAAGCTGAGCCAGAAGGTCCATGCCTCCCTCGATACGTCTTAAAGGGCTTGCTTCTTTAGGAGCATATGCACCTGCTATGGCTACTGATAAACCACGCGTTTGGATGAAATAACTGTACAGCGGACCTATTTCTTTAGGTTCTGCGTTTAAAAAGAGCTCGGTCCTAAAGGTTATATCCTCGTCTTTTAGAACAGAAGGCTTTAATTGCAAAAGGGACTCACATTCTCTAGCCACATATTCGGCATCAAAAAGATTTGGCGTGTTTAATGTTCTTAACAACGTGTTTATTGCCTTGTTAATCAGACAATGAATACGAAAGTCTCCTAACCCTTTGTCGTTTGTCAACACACGAAGATAATCACCAAGAGCGTAGCGCTGAAATTCATAAATGAAACGTTGATAACTGGGTAAATCATCGAAATTTTCTTTTAACATGTGATGCAAAACGCGCTGTGCGCAAGTACCTGATAACTGCCCTGCAGTAAACGCGTGCTCAGCACGCCCCGCGATGGAAATCTGGCTTGCATTCAAAAAAGCAATATTGGGTAGCACCTCATGGTACAACTGCTCTGCATCAAAAGAACGCTCTTGTTGACTGCGCAGCATGGGGAAGCGGGGCAACATTAACTGGTGCAGAAACGTCTCTAATTTCTTTGTATTTTGAGGCAAAGGCAGATGGTATGCTTGTACAGGATAATATAATTCTTTATCTAAATCAGATTTTCGCTCATGAAAATGAATGCCATCGCCAGTGTTGTATACATAAAATTCAAACCCATCAGCCACGCGCTTAAATTGGTAGACCATGGCATGCCCTACTTCCGCAGAATGCCAACCGCCTGGCATGGAGAGATAATCCCCTTCTTTCTGACCTGTGAGTAAAGTGGTTGCGATAAAATACGATAACCCCTTTAAATCTTCTTGCGCCTTCGGCACATCACGAACAGCCGTCTGATAAATACTGTCCATGGCGACGGTAATTTGAACTAAGGTTTTTAATTTTTTTTTAAGAATAAGTACCGCGTCAGGCAACGGCTTAGGTATCGTATCAAAATAGGTATACAAATAGCTCACAGTCCTTATAAATGCATTTCCTTCAAGCCTATAAGCACCACCAATGAAGGGATCATTAAGAATATGGGCGAACAATGAGAGATCTATGGGCGCACGAGGGGAAAGCTCTTTTTCAAAAGAATAGCCAGGCATATAATGTTCCTAAAATGCTCAAGAAACGCAGTTGTTCGTTATTCTAACAGAATAAATAGACCAATAAAAGAACACTATAAATGATTTTAATGCATTGGATATTTAAAAATAACACAAATAATGGATTGAAATTTAAACACAATGGCTATTCACTTCTTAGAGACACAATAGGTTCTAATGCTGCCGCACGACGTGCAGGATAATATCCAAAAAATATCCCTGTAAAAACAGAAACCGCAAACCCAGCTAAAGGCGGCATCAAATGAAAAGAAAATGGCCACTCACTAAAATAGGCAACCACGCGCGTAAAAAACAATCCGATAACCACACCCAAAAGACCGCCGAGTAAAGATAACATGACCGACTCGACCAAAAACAACACTTGAATATCACGATTTTTAGCGCCAACGGCTTTACGGATACCAATTTCTTTTCGACGCTCACTCACCGACACAAGCATAACGTTCATCACACCAATACCGCCTACCAATAATGAAACACCGCCAATCACCGCAAGCAATAAAGTAAAAATTCGTCCCTGACTTTCCATGCTAGCAATGATTTGTTTTGCACTCCGTATAAACACGCTCATTTTGGGCGCTTGTTTACTAATGATCATTTTTATATGTGAAATCACATCATCAATATGAATATCGGCCTTGAGCAACAAAACAGCATTGTTTATTTTTGAATCTTTGCTCACCAAAGCCATTGCAGCTATAGGAATAATAACGGCCTGATTAATGTCTTCATTAAAAAAACCATTTTCGACCCATGGCTTGGCCACACCAATAATTGTGTACAAAGATTGTCCAACACGAAGCTGTTTACCAATTGGGTTATCCAAACTAACGTCTTTTAATTGATGCGCTAAACCATCACCAATCACACAAAAATGCTCGAAAGAATCCACAAAAGATACAAAATTGCCCTGCAACACATCGATGTGAATAATACGAGCCAAAGACTCATCCGCACCGATAATAACGCCTGTAAAAGATTTCCCCCGAAAACTGATGGGCTGGTATGCAGTGCTGTAAGGTGCAATATCTAATACTTCTGGAATCATTTGAGGAAATTGCCGCCAAAATTGTAGAGAAATAGACTCCCTAGAACCCACAAGTGCTGTTGGCGATGTCTTTTGATACAACGATACAGCCAACAAATCCGTGCCCAATGATTTAAATTGCGCCAAAGCTTTTTCAGTGGCGAGCTGTCCACTACTGATCAATGCCACCACGGCGGCAGTGCCTACCAAAATACCCAAAACCGCAAGAAATGAGCGTAGTTTTGCCGCCATCAGATTCACCAGGGCCTGCTGGCAATGACTAGAAAATGTCATTTAAAGAACATCCATCAAGATACGGCAACAATTTGACCATCCGCCAAGGTAATCTGTTTTCTACAACGCGTTGCAATGTTTTCATCATGCGTTACCAAAATAATTGTCCGACCCTCTTTATGCAGGGCTAAAAACAAGGCCATGATGTCTTCTCCTGTCTTTGAATCCAGTGCCCCAGTAGGTTCATCAGCAAGAATGACCCGTGGCTCACCCACCAGTGCCCTAGCAATAGCCACTCGTTGTTGTTGGCCCCCTGATAATTGTGTAGGACGATAAGCACCAAAGGACTCCATCCCAACGCGCACAAGGACTTCAGCCACACGTTTTTTAATAAGCTCTGGCGACATGTTACGGTAAGTTAATGGCAATGCTATGTTTTGCTCAGCAGTAAAGCGCTGAAGCAAATTAAATTGTTGAAATACAAATCCTATGCGCTCGTTTCTAAACGTGGCTAATTGATCATCATTTAGTGTTGCAACATCTTGATTACAAAATAAATACTGACCTGCATCAACTTTATCTAATAAACCAATAATATTCATTAACGTTGATTTACCGGAGCCAGATGCCCCGACAATCGCCAACAAGTCGCCCTCTTCAACCACGAGCGATACCTGTTTTAAAACCACACTGTCAATTGGCCCCATTTGATATTTTTTTACAATATCCGTCAGCGAAATCAATGGCATCGTAAAACCCAGGTATTAATCATAACCCACCACATCACCCGCTTTAAGGCCTGAATCAATCACTACTTTATCGGCATAGGCAGGCCCCGTGATCACTTGACGTTCTTTCACCACGCCCTTATCAAGCACATTGACGACGCTCTGCCCATTTTTTTGACTAACAGCAGCAATAGGTACCATAAGTTTATCCGAAGTATCTACAGGCACCTCAATAGAAGCACTCATCCCTACTTTCATTAGTTGCACTTGTTGAACATCAAGCGCTTTCACTTCAACAATAGCCGTAAAAGATGGCAGTGTGTTCCCAGCGCCACTTGAAGCTTGCGCATTGATGGTGCAAATTTCACCTTTGAGCTCTTCCTTTGCAAAAGCAACGCCTCGAATAATAGCAGGCATACGGACCCTAATTTTATCAATGTCTACTTCAGGAACATCAATCTCGATACGAATACCACTCAAATCTCCGATAAGTGCTAAAACCTGTCCCGCCTTGATAGTGGCACCAACGGTTATGCGCGAAGACTTGTCATCACTGGCTTTAGGTGGGTAAAGCAACAACCCCTTACTCGGCGCTTTAAGCTCTACTAAATTATGCTTACCGGTTAATGCACGCCGTACTTTATCAAACTCAGAAAAACTTAATCTTGATAGATCGCGATAGGTTCCATCCCCCATTTTTTCCAACATCTCTGAGAGTTTACGTGTTGCTTGCATTAATGTTACACGTGTCGTATTTAAGGTTGATTTTTCACTTAAATAATTATTTTTGGCCAATAATCCCGCCTGCCAAAGATCTTCTGTGCCCGTAAATTTAGCCCGTGCAACGGAGAAACTATCTTTCGCTTTTAAATATTCCGTCAATGTATCATTGTATTGTTTTTGTAATTCCGCTGAATTTAAAGTAAAAATCACATCATTTTTTCTAACCTGTTGGCCATAGGGATAATGCACCACTTCTACCACAGCATCCATTGGGCTGGTTAAGCTATATTCTTGAAGAGGTTGAACTGTACCTGTAAAATACAATGTTTTGTGGATGGGCTCGGTCTTTACAACATAGGTCTTCTCAGGGCCCTTATGAGAAGATGTGTTTTTACCACAAGACAGAAGACACGCTATAAACATCACAAGCAACAACCCTTTTGTGCAAGCTCTCATCCCCCATACCTCAACGTAATATGCCAATAATCAAGTGTAGTACCCAATATACGCTGCAAAGCTGACATTTGGTTAAGATAGGCAATTTTTGCACCGATCAAACCCATTTGCGCTTGAATCAACTGGTTTTGTGTATTATTTACATCCAATGCGCTAGCAATACCAGCATCTTGTTTTTTCTTCTCAAGTTCATACGATTTGGCGGCCAAACCAACTTGCCGCTTAGCTAACTCATACTGTTTTGCCTGGCTTTGTATGGTGCCTATTGTATTTTTAATTGCTGTAATAAGCGCACGTTTTGCAGCCATTAAATTTAGACGGTCTTTTTCAATGCGAACTTTAGCCGCAATCAACTGATTCCGTCGGCTAATATCATGCAATGGAATGGTTAATGTGATGCCCGCTGACTCAGTCATATTACGCCCATTGTATATGCCCTGTGCGCCGGTCACATTGCTATCAACACCAGTCATGGTGCCCATTTGCACGTTTGCACTCGCGTCTAGTTGCCATAACTGTTGATTTTTTGCGACTTCATACGCTCGTTCATCAGCGCGCAAACCCATTTTTAACGCCAAATATTGTGCGTTATGGTTTAAAGCTTGATTGATAGCGTCGTCTATGTTGGGTATAACAACGGATTCAAGCGTGACATCACTTGGCACCGCCAATCGCATGTCAGGATCTAACCCTATTGTTTCCAATAAATTTTGAGCTGCCATTTTAAATTCATTGACTGCTTGTTCAACCATCAAATTCAATGACTCTATCTGATAAGATTGTTGAATATTGGCTGTTGGTTCAAGTTGACCGGCATCTATTCTTTTTTCATTAATGGAATAGGATTTATTGGCCTCTTTGAGCTGTCGTTTTTGGTTTTGTAAATTATTACCACTTAAGACCAACGCGCGGTAGGCCATGATCACTTGCGTTATCTGATCGCACACAGATTGTTGTAAATTTAATTTATTTAGCCATTCATTATCAACAGCATCGAGTAACCCTGCCTCATTGGCTAAAAGACCAAACCCTCTCAATAAAGGTTGTGTAAGCGAGAAATTTAATAAAGGATTATAACTGCCAATAGCCGCCACTGCATTGTCCATGGTTAGAGCCATTTGCGTGCCCGCTTTATTTTTTAATGCCAACTCAGGTGTTGCCATATAACTATAAGTGGTTGCATTACCCACACCACTGTAACGACTTTTTTCAGCAACGGCCGTTCCTGCTAATGCATACTGCAACTCAAATTCATTGTGTGCCAATCGTAACTGATAGCGCTGCACAATCCTATCAAGTTCTGCATTTTGAATATTAGGGTTATAACGCAATGCCAATAAAATGGCCTCTCTCAAGCTCAAATGTATTGTTTTTCTAGAGGTCGTGTTTGGCGATGTTGGTAAATTAACCCAGTTATTTAACATGTACTCAGGTGAATGGATAGCTTTTTTTAACCGTTGTGCAGATGCATCCAATCGTTTGATTTCAGCGGCAGGGTTATTAACCCAACGAAATGGTGCTGTGTTTTTTTCTGATACTGACGTTTTTGCATGGGCTATGGAAGGCATGCTGATGACAAGCGCATACACTAAAGAAAACAACAGCAACTTTAAAACAAACATTAGGCTGTCCTCACCCCGGGTACTGTAAAACGTTGCCTATCTTGTAAACGCAAAGCCGTCAATTGCCCACCCCAATAACAACCTGTATCGATAGCATGAACCCGTGGGTGCATGCATTTACCTTGCAACGCAGCCCAGTGTCCAAAGACAATCTCAGCACCAATTTCTATGCGATGAGGAACGTTATACCATGGATAAAGATCCAAAGGAGCATCTTTAATCGTTCCCTTGTAGGTTAATACAAGATGCCCTTTCGCATCACAAAAGCGCATACGGGTAAAATAATTGCAAATCACGCGCCATCTCGAAAATCCTGTTAACGCACTCGACCAATGATCAGGCTCGTTCCCATACATGTGAGTTAAAAAATCTCGATACTGTGAGCCACTTAATACATTTTCTAATTCTAAAGCGAGCATCTTAGCTACATTTAAATCCCATACGGGTGCAATGCCCGCATGACACATCACCACATTAAGCGTTTCATCGTGGTATAACAGGCGTTGTTGGCGCAACCAATGGCCAAGCTCTAAAGCATCGGGAGCCACCAAAATGTCTTTTAGAGTATCATCAGGATTTTGACAGGTATTATCTCCAAATAACTGACTCAGCAAATGCAAATCATGATTACCTAAGGTAATGCGTGGCTCAATGGGTAGACTTTTAATAAAGCGCAATACAGCTAACGATTGCGGTCCGCGGTTCACTAAGTCGCCCACAAACCAAAGCCTATCAACCAGCGCATTGTAGTCGACCCGCTCTAACAACATCATCAAGGGCTCATAGCAACCTTGTACATCACCAATAACGTAATCAACCACGAAGAAAATTCGCCAAGGAATTAGTTTGAACATCAACCGGCTGCCAATCACCAGAAGCCGATAAATGATTTAATGGGCTTATTGTTCCGCCACTATCCTGCTGATTAAAAGCGTGGCTATTAAAATGTGCTAAATGAATGAGTTCAACTGCAGATATGGTAGATGTTTCACCCGTATTTGCATTATGAATCTTCATGCTTTCAGGCAGTGCAATGGCATAGTCAGAAAACACCACCCTTTTTTGCGCATTATCCTCGACGCCCTCATGATGTAAATTCAGAGAAAAAAACGCATTTTGCACTGCTTGCCAATTTTTATAGTCTGGATGCTCTCTCACAAACCATTGAAATAGTTCAGCCGACATCAACATGCCACCAGGAACCATCAACAAAGGCGCTTGATTCAAGATGATCTTACCCGTTGCCAATTGCGCGGTTAACCATTGAATAAACTCAAGGCCCAAGGCACGCTCTTTCTCAATAGTGTCTGGCACACTGTCCACAAACGTGCCAATTCTAGCACTTCGTGCACCGCGGCGACCCATCACTTTGATCATAAATTCGTTAAAATAACGTTGTATAGCAATAGCATCAGCACGAATCAAAATGGCACCTAAAGTTCCGGCCCCCACTTCATCTTCATTTAAAAGAGCAAGCCATACCGCCAAAACCTCTGTATTGGAAGCTAACCATGCAAACCCACTTGCTGGCATTAATAGACGCGCCATCAATAAATTTAAGCGCCGACGAAAATCATCTTCACCCTGAGGCTGAAATTCAAACTCATAATGGCTCCCTACAGACGCCATGCTTTCCAACAAAGGGCTCCATTGCTTTAAAAATTGTCCGTTCACATCAAATAAATCCACACGGTAATCAATTTGTAGTTTGCCTATGCCTTTTAAAATACCGGCGGTCAATAAAGCATAAATCCATAGTTTTTGCTCTTCAGACAACTCAACCCCTGAATCTTGCACAATGTATTGCCGAAAAAGAGAAAGTGCGGCTTCCGTGCGATGTAAGGTATGATCAACCAAACCACCAGGCATAGCATAATAACTATTGAAGGTTTCTGGCATACTTTGGCAATGATTGATCAAATGATGTATTAAATTTACGCATAGATTGTCAAAACGTGAGTCCTCTAAAGCACTCAACTCTTTTATTTTTAAAAGTAAGTCGTTACGTTTAGCATCAGCTAAGAATTGTGAGGGAGATACAATGGCAGTCAAATCCTTAAGAGGCTTTGCACGGGCTGGTGTGGCTTTTTTACCGGGACGATGAAACAAGACAACCTCCATAATGTTTAAAGGCTTAACTCATCAGTATCTTCATTAAACAAAAATTCAAAAATACCATCTAAACCCATTTGCTTTATACTAATTGCTAAAATCTGTTGACAATTTGGTTTTAGTATATTTAAAACCAAATTGTCAGCGCACACTAATATAATTAGCTATTTGAACATAATCTTTGACACTTATTTGCTCAGGTCGCTGACTTGGGTCAATACCCATGTCCATCAGCTCATGTGCGCTTACCACAGGCTTTAAATTGTTTGCCAATGTTTTACGCCGCATGGAAAACGCCATGGCGACCAACCGCTCAAGCTCTGCAAAATGAACAGCTGGATAAGGCGATACCTGATAGGGAACCAAACGAACAACAGCCGACTCCACTTTAGGGGCAGGGTGAAACGCTGAAGCCGGCACTGTAAACAATTGCTCGACTTCACAAAGGTATTGCACCACAACGCTTAAACGTCCGTAAGTTTTATTTCCAGGTTCTGCCGCAAGGCGCTCCACCACTTCTTTTTGCAACATAAAATACATGTCATCAATATGACTTGCAAAGCTTAGCAAGTGTAACAATAATGGCGTAGAAATATTGTAGGGCAAATTACCAATAACCCGAAGATGGGAACCAAATGTCCCATAATCAATCGTTAAAGCATCTGCACAAATAAGTTTAAGTAACCCATGCGTTTGAGGCAAAGCCGCTAAGTGAGCATATAAATCGGTATCTATTTCAACGGCCGTCAATTCATCCAAGACACGTAATAGGGGCTCTGTTAAGGCGCCTAAGCCTGGGCCAATTTCGATGGTATTGTCTGTGGATTGAGGGTGAAATACTCGCAAAATATCATTAATAACATGATGGCTTTGCAAAAAATTTTGGCCAAAACGCTTGCGAGGGCGATGCACCATCTTATTCTCAAATCTTAAAAATAAATGATTATACTCTTAAATGTGAACGAGATCATGGAGTATAAAGATTAATCTCCAACATCACCCAGTACCCGACAGGTAGGTCATGTACCCAGACGACTATTTTTTATCCCCTATTCTTTCCTGCATTTTTTCAATCAATAACACTTTACATTGACGAAGAACATTTTCATTAAAAGTAACGTCCGGTAACGTTTTAGTATGCGTCACGATGGGCATAATACAATCGACAACTAGCCCTTTATTAACATTTTGACCGCCCTTGTAATAACCCGCTTTTTCACAAGCAACGGCAATGGATGAGCACGGATTATTTGCCCAACTGCATTGAATAACGCTCATCACGAGTAGCATCCCTATACCATATTTATTCATATCATTCCTTTTGAATCCATAAAATATATTCTTACTCAAATGGCAAAATTGTCAATGTTATCAATATCGCAGGCAGAGCTAATGCGTCTAATTTTTAATCACCAACGGCATCACACATACCTACATACCGTACTTTATGTGCGAAATCCATATGATCTCGTATCAAGACTGTACAATTCCGCGCATAAAGCGCGAAACGCTGGCATTTTGCTTTTATAGTGCGATTTTTGATACGGACACTCTGTATGTATGACATAACGGTCCTATAGAAAATACAACGGGCATGAAAACGCCTTTTATTTTCTAATGAAACCGTTGGTGCCAAAAAGATCTTACCCTAAAGACGCCATTTCAAAATCTTTAATGCTTAACACGCTAGATGTTTTGTAAAAATTGGCAAGGGCATTGCGTAAACATGCGGCTCTCTGAGATATGCCCTGCTCACAATATATTTTCACCTGTTCATACACGGCCCTTTTAAAACCTATCGTATCGGATTCTTCACCGTTAAGATTATCAATACTCACCCGAAATTGATGACCAGCGGCTCGAGACAGGATCCACTCCAAGGCTTGTGGTTTTACCTCTAAACGCTGAAAAAGGGCCTGTTGTTCAGCCGTCCGTCCATCTGGCGCATACCAATAACCGAAATCCACTTGTTTTCGACGCTCTGGACCCGCAATTAACCAATGGGAGCATTCGTGCAATGCACTACTAAAAAATCCATGCGCAAAATATATTCGATGGTAGGAAAAAGACGCATCTGCAGGAAGATAAATAGGCTCGTCATCGCCTTTAACCAATCGCGTATTATAATCCATCGCAAAACAATGATTAAAAAGGGTAATCAAATCTTGGTAGTGATGCACTTGGGGCTCAATATATGAACTTTAATCGGCCATTTTAACGTATCTACATGCATTTTTGCGAGTAAATTATTATAAACGCTCCCTAGCCGCCGCAATCTGCTCGTGTTAATGTGCTTAGCTATTTTTAAACTAAACCTTGTATGCTACTAAATCACCTACTTGAGCTTCGTCGTCGCATTTTATACATTCTTTGGGTTTTCATCGGATTATTTTTTTTGTTTTTTAGCATTGCCCCTCACTTATTCGAGCAACTGGTTTCACCTTTACTGAACGTACTGCCAAACCATGAGCCTCTGATTGCAACAGAAATCACCACACCGTTATTTATTCCTATTATACTTGCGACTGATGCGGCTATGCTTTGCACAACACCTTTTGCTTTTTTACAACTCTGGTATTTTATAGTCCCAGGGCTTTATCCTGCAGAAAAGAAAAGTCTACGTATAGCGGCCTTGACTAGCTTGATATTATTTTTCCTTGGTGTTTTATTTTGCTTTTATATCGTTCTACCCTTTATGTTGCATTTTTTTGCACTCTCTGTGCCTAAACATGTTCGCTTAATGCCCGATATCACCAGCACCGTTGATTTTATTACCCGAATGCTATTGTTATTTGGTTTATGCTTTCAAGTACCGTTGATCTCTGTATTTTTAGTGCACGCACAATTGGTAACCATCACTACTTTAAAGTCCATTAGGCCCTATGTGATTGTCGGGGCGTTCACTGTTGGCATGTTATTGACACCACCAGATGTGCTTTCGCAGATAATGCTTGCTCTACCATTATGTGCTCTTTATGAAGTGGGGCTATTGATGGCCATTTTTTTGGTGAAAAAACCAAGCGCTATTCAGAGCGTCGCCTGATGATAATAAATAAATTCACATCGTTGGATGTCTATTCACAATGTGGTTTTAAATACCTTATAGCGCCTAGTGAGGCGCTCAGACTTACATGTTTTGATGACTTTCGGAAGTGCTTTTGTCTTGGGGCTCTGAATGATAATTTTTGTCTGCCTTTACTGCTTTATCAATATTTTCTTGTAAATGATACTGTTGTTGCCAAAATAAAAGGGCTTTCTGTTTATAATGAAAGCAATAGCGCATCAACTTTCCCAAATGATACGCTAACATTGGCATTTTTTTGGGACCCAACACCAACAAAGCCACCACCAAAATTAACAATAACTCAGCAAAATTCATGATGATTTATCATCATCGTCATTTAAAGCACGTCGAAAATTTTTAATGGTATGACCTAAATCTGAGCCAATGGTTTTGAGTTTATTGGTTCCAAACAAAGCAACAACAATCAATAAAATCAACAATAATGATAAAGGGCTAATACCACTTATTCCCATGTTAACTCCTATTTAAAGAAAGGATTTTTTGTGCGATTTATAAAGGCAATACACGCACCGACTATTGCCACGCCAACCGATATTATCGCTAACGTTTGGCTATTCACCCAACCAAAATAACTCATGCTTCCAAAAACCAGCATACCTAAAAAAACACCCGTACCTAACCCTTCATACCAACAACTGCGCGCAACAAACGCGTGTGGGCGCTCCTCTTGCTTATCCCTTAAGGTTAGTTTTTGCTCTTTTACCAAAACCAATACATCGTTTAAAAGACGTGGCATGTAAGGCAATTGCTCTACTAAAAAAGGAATATTTTCACGAACATTTCTCATGAAGGCCTTAGGCCCAAGCTCTCCTCGCACCCATTTCTCAAGAAAAGGTTTGCCCGTTACCCATAGATCAAGTTCCGGGTAAAGTTGACGGCCCAACCCTTCTACAGCAAGTAACGTCTTTTGCAATAACACCAATTGAGGCTGAACCTCCATTTGAAAACGCCGCGCCACTTGAAACAACCTTAAAACCACCATAGCAAAAGAAATGTCTTTTAACGGCTTTTCAAAGATGGGTTCGCAAACCGTGCGAATAGCACTTTCAAAATCCTCTACACGTGTCGTACGCGAAACCCAACCCGACTCCACGTGCAACTGTGCTACTCGCCGATAATCACGGTTAAAGAAGGCCAGTAAATTTTCTGCAAGATAACGCTTATCAGTATCATTAAGTGTGCCGATTATTCCAAAATCAACACAAATATATTGTGGGTTTTCTGGATGCTTAAGCGATACAAATATATTGCCTGGGTGCATGTCTGCATGAAAAAAACAATCACGAAATACTTGGGTAAAAAAAATCTCTAAGCCACGCTCGGCCAATTTTTTGATATTAATACCATTTTCATTAAGACGTGCGACATCCGACACCGGAATCCCATAAATACGCTCCATCACTAAAATATTTTCACGTACATAATCCCAATAGATTTCTGGAATATAGAGGAGGGGTGAGTTATTAAAATTCCGTCGCAATTGTCCGCCGTTGGCGGCTTCGCGTTGTAAATCAAGCTCATCATAAAGGTTATGCTCAAACTCGCGAACAATTTCTTGCGGCTTTAAACGACGCCCAGAAACCCAATAACGGTCCACAAGGGCCGCTAACGTTTTTAAAATAGCGAGATCTTGCTCAATTAATTTTCGCATGTTAGGTCGTAAAATTTTTACCACAACATCCTGGCCCGTTTTTAATGTAGCCGCATGCACTTGAGCCATAGAAGCTGATGCCAATACTTGTGGGTCAAAATAGGCAAAAACGTCGTTAGCAGAACGACCAAATGCTGCTTCAATAATCGCCAACGCTTGCTCACTAGAAAATGGCGGAACGTTGTCTTGTAATTGACATAACTCTAACGCTATATCCGCTGGCAAAATATCTGGCCGCGTAGACAGTGCCTGACCAAATTTAATAAAAATAGGCCCTAGCTCTTCCAGAGTTTTTCTAAGAGCCTCTCCACGCGGCAAAGGCTGTCGTCGAAACCAATTCCAGGGATTTAAATACACAATAAAACGAAAGGGTGCAAAAAATCGTATGGATACAATAAGTTGATCTAGGCCATTTTTAGCGAGCGTATTATTTATTTGCAACAGCCGAAGGAATTGTTTGAAAGAATTCATGAAGTCTTACTCGTTAAGAGCTGGTTAACACATGCCGATAGGCGTTCTACACGTAAGGATAGTGCATCAATGTCACTAAAAAAATCATTGATTTCTTCTCGAGGAGGAAAAGCGCGAAGCTCTTCTTGCAAATACTCCGTTACGTTAAGGCGTAACGACTCACTAGCGTGTCGCTTAAAAGCCCTGCCTTGCCGAAAAAGTGAACCCATTTGATGGGCAATAACATCCCCTGTAAATTGAGCCAAATGCCCTTCCCAATCAATGTCTATTTCATCAAATAATTTTTTAACTTTCTGACCCAACTCCACATCACCGCTAATCTTAATTTTATCGTTAAACAACGAACGCACCTTCGATGCAGGCAACAAACTTAATCGAATAAGGCCCAATGGACTGCTCTCTATAATAGCGTCCGCTTGGCCATTATAAGATCCCTGCAAGTGCACTTCGCTTTGAGTGAAACAAATAAAAAAATTTACATTAAGCGGTTTGATAATGATTTCCAACACCTTCTTGTCCAGTGCCTGGATTTTGAGCGGCATAGCGTCATCAAGTGCCAAGGCATGGTTTATCGCTTTTTGTAACACCATTAACGAGTAGGTCTTTAACATTAGTTTCTCAATATTTATAAGCAATGTGCAAAGCAACAATACCACCGCTTAGATTATGATAATAACAATCCTCAAATCCAGCTGTTTCAATCATTGATTTTAATTCGTTTTGAGGAGGATGCATGCGAATTGATTCAGCTAGATATTGGTAACTTGAAGCATCTTCCGCAAAAAATTGCCCCATTTTGGGCAATATATTGAAAGAATACCAATCATAAGCACCTTGCAACCCCGGTAGTGTTGGCGTAGAAAATTCCAACACCATCACTTTTCCCCCAGGCTTACACACCCTATACATTGATAAAAGCGCTTGAGCCTTGTCCGTCACATTTCGCAGGCCGAAAGCCATTGTGATGCAATGAAAACTATTATCAGCAAAAGGCAAACACTCAGCATTTGCCTGGATGACCGAAGCATTGCTTATCCCCTCATCCAAAAGACGGTTACGCCCCACGGCTAACATTGCATCATTGATATCAGCCAGCACAACATGCCCAGAGTGACCTACTTTTTGACAAAGTTTAAGGGCTAGATCGCCACTACCCCCAGCAAGATCGAGCACCGCTTGTCCTGGTCGAACACGGCTTAATTCGATAGCAAAATATTTCCACAAACGATGAATCCCAAACGACATAACATCGTTCATAAGATCATAATTTTTGGCTACAGAATGAAAAACCGCGCCAACTTTCTTTTCTTTTTCATCCCACGCTACCGATTGAAACCCAAAGTGCGTCGTATTATCTAAGTCGACCATTACATACTGTCATATTAATAGAATGAATGGACTATATTACTCGATTATAAAATTATACCCAATGAAAATATTCACGTTAAGATGGTTTCCTAAAGCGTAAACAAACACTTTAGGAACCGTTCACCGAAAATACTAAGGCTGGCTCACAGGAGTGCTTTTAACGTCAGTATCCAGGTCGTCGCCTGCTTCTGGATCTTTGTCATTTGAAGGATCGGCCTCATTTACAGTATCCAGATCATCACCACTTCCGGTCCCAACTTTATCAATGGTGTTGCCACTAACAGAAGAATCACCCATATTGGTTGTAGAAGCTGCGTCATTAGTTTGAGTGACACTAGCAGCGGATGGCGGGGAACTCTGCATTGACTCAGCATGAGCTACGAATGAAAATCCAAACAAAACACCCAGTAAAACAATGATTTTTTTCATAGCTTCTCCATTGATTCTATTGCAAAGACAAGCTAGTTGTATAATGTATATTAACTATCGTCAAGATACTTTTGGCCTAAAAATCAGCTGCTGACAAGCGTAAAGATAACTTGCTTCATCCGGTAAACGACCATTTCGCTGAGCTTGCCATAAATATTCAGCAAAATGATCCATAAACATGTGCTCTACAGCTGCATTATCGTGGTATTGCTTCACTAATGCATGAAAAACATCCGCAATGCCTGCGGGTCTATTGGTTACCACTTGATCTCGTATCGCCAAATGAAGACCCATGTGTAAAAAAGGATTGGTTTGACCCAACTCAGGAAAATACGCCTTGTCGCGTTCACTCGCAGAGCCCTCGAGCAAAGCGTGATATTCTGGGTGAATAAGTATCACATCAATAATTTGCTTTTCCAAAGGCAAAAGCGGTTCCTTCTTTAAATGCTTTTTCCAGCTTGAAAAAAAAAGTTGTCGAGTATCTTGAACGCTATTGCCATAAAACATTACATTCTCTGCTTACTATAGATGGTCAATTAAACGCTTAGTTTAAAGCAAACGACTAATTGTTGACAATCGTGCACAACTTATGCGATATTTTCGGCGCGAGGTTGGACTTGCTATGTGTCATTCCACTGGGCCAATTGGCGACACACTGATTGGCCCTTTCTATTCTTCTATTGAAGCTCAACAAAAATGTCACCACCTTCAATTTTCGTGGGATAAACACGTAGATTTTTTGGTTTAGATAATTTACCTAATAATGCACCTACCACTGGTGGCCATGGTGTCCAACATTTTACTGTTCCCGTTTTTAAATCAAACGTACTTTTATGAAAAGGACAAACCAAAGCACACTCACCGTCGACTTCTCCTTTGGCCAAAGGAAGTTTCATGTGCGGGCATTGTGCTTGAACCGCATGCACTTCTTCATTGTGCAAAATAAACAGTATCTTATGGCCATCTATTGTAACGCTTTGACGATTGGTTTGTTGCAAATGCTCTAATTGAATAGCTGTTTTCCATACCATGATGATGCCCTAACGACCGATTGAAGTGCGAATCATAGCAGTGCCTTTTAAAGATGTCAGCCGCTCAAAGCATCGCAGTAAAGATAATAGAATCGCCCGAACAAGGCTTAAATTAAAGTAATTGTCGACAGCCCCCCGGCCTGGGGTATAAAATGCGCTTCTTGTTTTTTCTGTCAAGATTACCCAAGAAATTTTGTTTAAGGAGGGAGCGTGGGCTCTTTGTCACAAAAAAATGCCGTTATTGCCTGTTTTTTAGCAGTGCTTGTTCTCTTTGGTACCTCACTGCGTGCAGCTGATGGTGCACCTAAAAAAATAGAACCACTGCTCGATGGCTACTATCCCACCTATCCACCATCCACCTCAGCTACTGGTTCTCAAGAGCAATTAAGGGTGCGGGGAGAATATCTAGCTAAAATCGGTGATTGTATTGCCTGCCACACCAATGTTAAGGGTGGCACACCAGCGTTTGCCGGTGGTTTGTCCATTGCCACGCCTTTTGGCACTTTTTATACTCCCAATATAACACCAGACAAAAAAACTGGCATCGGCACATGGACAGAAGCTGATTTTATCCGTGCTATGAAAAAAGGCCGTGATCCTAAAGGCCGAAACTATTTCCCCGTGTTTCCTTATGTGTATTTTGCAAACATGACGGACGATGATGCTCGCGCCTTATATACGTACTTTATGAGCATTCCAGCCGTGGAGCTACAAAACAAACCCTTGCCATTCCCTTTTGGTGTTCCTGGTGCACGAATGTCCTTGTGGGGTTGGAATTTTTTGTTTTTCTTCCCAAATTCCGAATTAAAATACAACCCAGACCAGTCACCTGAATGGAACCGAGGCAAATACATCGTCGACAGTTTGGGGCATTGCAGCATGTGTCATACCCCATTGAACGTTTTTGGTGCGCCTAAAGAACGTTTCTATCTTACCGGTGGTTTTATTGATGGATACTGGGCTCCAAACATTACAAAATATGGCTTAGGTGCTGCAAACCACTATGAAATTGCTGATGTCTTTACTAAAGGTGAGCTTCTTAATAAAGCCGGCCCCGTTGCAGGCCCAATGGCTGAAGTAAACCATAACAGCCTCGGTTACATGACTGAAGAAGATCATCTCGCCATTGCCACTTATCTTAAAACCGTGGTCAGTGAAGAGCCTTTTAGCGTATCACCCTCTGAGAAACAGCCCACATTGAAACGCGGTAAACAAGTGTATGTAAACTCATGCATCATTTGTCACCAAGGCGGAATGATGACAGCACCACGTATTGGCAATGGTTCGAATTGGCTCATGCGATTAAAATCAAGCGGCTTGACAGGCTTATACCGCCACGCCATTAACGGTTACAATAGCATGCCGGTGAAAGGTGCGTGTGTAACGTGCTCCGATAACGACATCATTGCCTCGGTTGACTATATTCTTAACAAATCATTGACTCGTTCCCAATGGCTAGACGTTAAATCTGGCGGAACAGAAAAATACCCCTCTAACGGTAAAGATTTGTACAATGAAAACTGTAGTGTTTGCCACAATGAAGGCAAGCTTGGCGCACCAAAAATTGGTGATAAAGAAGCATGGAAGCCCTTGATAGCACAAAACATGGATATACTGATTGAGAAAACGCTTAACAGCAAGGACCATCCAAACAATGGTGGCTGTGAGCACTGTTCAACCCGAGAAGTGATTGATGCCATTAAATATATGGTGGCTCAATCAAAAACAGAAGGTAATTTTTCACTGTGGTAGAACATACAGCTTTCAACTCTAAGAAAAAACACATTGTTAACACCAGCTATTTATTAGCCATTTGACGAGATGAGGAACGAGGATGTTAAACAAGTTTAACCTCTGCAAAATAACAGCATTGCTCAGTGCTTTGCTTTTTGCACCATTAGCAATAGCCGCCACAGACAATTGGCAGATGAACATGTACAAAGGGGTAACACCTCTGAGTAAAGAAATCTATGACCTTCACATGATTGCCATGGCCATTTGTGGGGTGATTGGTGTGATTGTGTTTGGCGTTATGTTTTACTCACTTTTTCACCATCGAAAATCAAAAGGGTATCAAGCGGCTACATTTCATGTGAACACACGTTTGGAAATCATGTGGACCATCATCCCTTTTTTAATTTTAATTGGCCTGGCTTTTCCCGCCACCAAAGTCTTGATGCGAATGGAAGACAGTACCGATGCGGACGTCACCATTAAAGTGGTTGGATATCAGTGGAAATGGCAATACCAATACCTTGATCAAGGTATTAGCTTTTTCAGTAACTTAGCAACACCTTATAATCAAATTCAAAACCGCCAGCCCAAAGGCCCGTGGTACCTGTTAGAAGTAGATAAACCATTGGTCGTGCCCGTAAATAAAAAAATTCGATTTATCGTCACATCAAACGATGTCGTTCACTCCTGGTGGGTACCAGAGCTTGGTGTAAAACGAGATGCAATACCAGGATTCATGCACGAGGCTTGGGCGCGCATTGATACTGCCGGTACCTATAGAGGCCAATGCGCTGAACTTTGTGGCATTAATCATGGTTTTATGCCCATTGTTGTCCAAGCTGTAAGTGAAGAAGAATTTGCAGCCTGGGTTAGCCAACAACAAAAAGTAGTCGACATTTATGCCAGCTCCAAGATAGGCACGCCCGTTCCAAAAACGATGACACGAGCTGAATTAATGCATATGGGTAAAGAAAAATACAATGCACTGTGCTCTGCATGCCATCAAGTGAATGGTAAAGGTATTCCGCCTCTTTATCCTGCTCTTAAAAACAGTTCAGTTGCTGTGGGAAACCCCATTTCTCGACACATTGCTATGATTTTAAACGGCGTTCCTGGCTCAGCGATGCAACCTTATAAAGATCAATTATCGGATGAAGAAATTGCTGCCATTACTACCTATGAACGCAATGCGTGGGGTAACAACACCGACGATGAAATCCAACCCGGTGATGTCGCAACCGTTCGTCAAGATGAAATTCAATCACCCACAATTGTTAAAAAAGCTCAAGCTGGAGGTTTTAGATGAGTCACGCATTAGCACATGGCAATGAACATGAAGCTCATGGTCCAGAACAAGGCAAAGGAATAATAGGGTTTATTAAACGCTGGCTTTTTACAACTAACCATAAAGACATTGGTACATTGTACCTCTGGCTAGCCATGTTTAGTTTTTTTGTTGCCGGAGGCATGGCCCTGGTCATAAGAGCGGAGCTTTTTCAGCCTGGCCACCGTTTTGTTGACCCTAATTTTTTCAATCAAATGACCACAATGCATGGATTAATCATGTTATTTGGTGTTGTGATGCCTGCGTTCACGGGAATGGCCAATTGGCAAATCCCGATGATGATAGGCGCACCCGACATGGCACTGCCACGTTTAAACAACTGGAGTTTCTGGCTCCTGCCGTTTGCTTTTGCATTGTTAGGCTCAACGCTCTTCCAAAATGGGGGTGGACCTAATTTTGGTTGGACCATGTACGCACCATTATCTACAAAATTTGCTCCTCCCAGCACAGACTTTATGATTTTTGCCATTCATATGATGGGTATATCGTCTATCATGGGTTCTATCAATATTATTGCAACCATTCTGAACATGCGTGCCCCCGGCATGACATTGATGAAAATGCCTGTTTTCGTGTGGAGCTGGTTGGTAACTGCGTTTTTACTCATCGCCATCATGCCAGTCCTTGCTGGAGCGGTAACCATGATGTTAGCCGACCGCCATTTTGGGACAAGCTTCTTTGAAGCAGCCGGTGGTGGGGATCCCATTTTATTCCAGCATATTTTCTGGTTTTTTGGTCACCCTGAGGTGTATGTTCTAGTACTTCCAGCATTTGGTGTGATTTCCGAAGTTATCCCAACGTTTAGCAGAAAGCCAATATTTGGTTATCATTTTATGGTATATGCCATCATTAGTATTGCGGTATTGTCCTTTATTGTATGGGTACACCATATGTTTACCACAGGTGTTCCTTTGGGTGCGGAACTCTTTTTCATGTACACCACTATGCTGATTGCAGTACCTACCGGCATTAAAGTGTTTAACTGGGTCGCCACCATGTTTAAAGGTGCTATGACCTTTGAAACGCCTATGCTTTTTGCAGTGGCTTTCGTGTTCTTATTTACCATTGGTGGGTTCACAGGGCTCATGCTTGCATTGGTTCCAGCTGATTATCAATACCAAGACACCTACTTTGTAGTGGGGCATTTCCATTACGTATTGGTTCCTGGTGTTATATTTTCTCTTATGGCGGCAACCTATTATTGGCTACCTAAATGGACCGGACACATGTACAACGAATGCTTAGGTAAATGGCATTTCTGGCTCTCTGTGATTTCCGTAAACATTGCCTTCTTCCCCATGCATTTTTTAGGATTAGCGGGTATGCCTCGTCGAATTCCAGATTACGCCTTGCAATTTACCAATTTTAATATGATTTCATCTATTGGAGCGTTCATTTTTGGATTCTCTCAATTGCTGTTTTTATACAATGTGATTGCGACTGTACGAAAGGGCAAAAAAGTAGATGGCCGTGTTTGGGAAGGTTCACATGGATTAGAGTGGACACTTTCCTCTCCACCACCCTACCATAGCTTTGTAACACCACCGGATGTTCACTAAGAGGTTGTGTGAATGGCTGTAAAGAATCACATAAAATTAGTTACAACCCTGGTGATCATGGTATTAAGCATGTTTGCCTTTGGCTTTGCCCTGGTCCCTATTTACAATACCTTGTGTAAAACCTTAGGTATCAATGGCAAAACCAACACAACAGCGATTGCTTATGATGCAACACATGCCAAAATTTCTAAAAATAGAGAGGTTTGGGTTGAATTTGTTGCCACGAATAACGGTGGGGTTCCTTGGGCGTTTTACCCCAAAACTAAAAAACTAAAAGTACACCCAGGTGAAATGGCAAAGCTTGCGTTTTACGCAGAGAACAAAACCAATCACCGCATGACTGTTCAAGCAATACCAAGTGTCACACCTGGAATTGCCGCTAAATACTTAAAAAAAACCGAATGCTTTTGCTTCACTCAGCAAACATTAGGTGGTCATGAAGCCATGGACATGCCATTGCTTTTTCATTTAGACACCGATTTACCAGCCAACGTGAAAACCATCACGCTGGCTTATACTTTGTTTGATGTGACAGATAGAGTCACGCATTAGGAACAGGAGATATCAGATCATGGGAGCACATGGCACATATTACATCCCAAAACCCAGTCATTGGCCGCTCGTAGGCTCTGTAGGCCTCACAACCACTTTGGTAGGCGCTGCTTCATGGATGCATACTGACTGGTATGGCCCATACCTCTTTACAATAGGCCTGTCGATTCTCGTGTCGATGATGTTTGGCTGGTTTGGTCAAGTCATCTATGAAAATCAGAAAGGGCTTTATGACCTTCAAGTAGATCGCTCTTTTCGATGGGGAATGTGCTGGTTTATTTTTTCCGAAGTTTGCTTTTTTGGCGCATTTTTCGGGGCACTTTTCTTCAGCAGACTCTGGTCTATTCCACTGCTTGGCGGTGATATACACCCCATCACCCACATTACCTTATGGCCCGATTTTAAAGCAGCCTGGCCTGTGCTCATTAACCCAAATAATCAAGCGTTTGTAGGCGCACGTGAAGCCATGGGGGCTTGGGGCCTTGCCGCCATCAACACGTTGGTTTTATTAACCTCTGGTGTCACGATCACCTGGGCACATTGGGCATTAAAATTAAATAAGCGCCATCAATTGTGCATTGGCCTGGGCTTAACAGCAGCTCTTGGCGTCTTTTTCCTCTTCCTCCAAGCACATGAATATTATGATGCGTATACCGAGATGAATTTAACCTTAGACGCAGGCATTTACGGTACAACTTTTTTCATGCTAACAGGGTTTCACGGCTTGCATGTCACCATTGGTACCATCATGTTAATCGTTATTTTAATCCGCTCCTTGCGAGGACATTTTACACCCGAGCGGCATTTTGCTTTTGAGGCCGTTGCATGGTACTGGCATTTTGTAGATGTTGTTTGGCTCTTTTTATTTATATTTGTATACTGGCTCTAAGCATCGATTATATAGCCTTACTCAATGGAGCGTCTGATGAAATGGATAACTTCACTAAAAGAACGAACAGAGCGTTTTTTTAATAACAAAACCACCCTTGTTGTTGTTAGCTCTTCTTATCAGACGCTAAGTTATCTATTTAAACAAGTAGGTGTCCTGCCAGAGGCCATTGGCGGTGCGGTAACGCATACGCCAACGCGGAAAATAGCCTCTCAAATGGGGCGTATCTTACTTGAGGATGTGGCACCATTAGTACTCATCACATACGTAAGCCAGCAAATTCAAGAACATGGTCAAGAATATATCAATGAAGAATCCAATAATAGCTTAAGCGCCCAGACGCTTTTAGAGCTAGGCCTCATCTTTCTTCAAGCTGCAACCTGGCTTTACAAGCAACGTGCAGCAACCCAACTGATCACAAGAACCACCATACTCACACTCAGTGCAGCACAAGCGTTAAAAGAGACCAAAAAAACCGCACCAATAACAGTATGCAAAGAAGCCGAATGCTCCTCACTCCGATTTTTGCAAGGTACTGTTCGTGATAATGTTAACTATTATGCAACTGCAGGCGCTATATCAATAGTTGGCTTTATTCCTGGCATAGGCCAACCTCTTGCAAGTATTTTGAAGTTAGATCTCATGGGACGCTATGTAACAGGGATTGTATTGGCGGATGCGTGCAACCGACATCAAGTTGTTTTTTTACAAGAATATCCTGAAATAAAACTGTCCTTAGGTATTGGCCACGCAAGCATCACGTGGCTTTTAAGTATTCTTATCGAAAAAACCACGAGCATTCCGAGGGCATTATCCCAAGATGCCCTGGACCCGTTAGCCCTTATTGTACTAATAAGCATAGCTTTTCAACTGCACATGCCTGCCTTAAAACAAACATCCTCTCGAAAAATCATTGATCCCATTGGGACCTTTCAGTGGATTATTGGGTCTAACTTAGACACATGGCTTCTTGGACTAAAAGTAAAAATCCCTCGAATGCTTGACGCCTCTGATTCACGTCAAGACATTGGTACAGTAGTCTTAGCTTGGCCATGGGCTCAGAAGGCTAACGAGATATCACGTATATTTAACATGCCTTTAGTACGTTTGCTACTGCCACCCGCCTTACACAACCTAGGTGCTATTTTTGAACATCCCATTTTTATTGAAAGGCTTTTTCGCGATCCTATTTTTCGTGCAAATTGGTCCGCTGTACAAACCAAAATAATACGTACAATTAACATTATTGATACAATTAAATATGACCCTCTCGTCGTGGCAGCCGGTCTATTGCCCGAAGATACGAGAGCCGCGGCTATGAGCCAAGCTTTAGGTCTTCCAAAAAATGTGGCGAAAGTCGTATATGCACTGCTCACGGACACCAAAATTGCAGATAAATTATTGTCTTTAAAATATGAGATAGAAAGACTCAATGTAGATACCCCTTTAGCTATCAGCATTGATCACAACGGATTGGCCCAACAGCCACCCTTAGTGCTAAATCAAAAACCACAAGAGCAAGAAGCACTAACCCCAACGCACCAAAACAGTTTTGCAAAAGGACTCACCTTTTTTGAGTCTGAAGAAGAGGGCTCCAGGTCAGCGTCCGATACTGCCTCAGAAGCAGATCCCGACGAGGATTGGGTGGGGCTTCGGCTTCGCAGAAAAAAAGGGCTATAGCGACTAATTTGCCACACCAATGAAATACTAAACAACACGGGGCACTCTCAGTCCGATTGTTTCATGGCGTTATCTATTTTAAGCATGCATACACTTAAACGAATTTCTATGCCATAATTTTCCTATCACCTACTGCCTAAACGTAAAGCATGAATTTTTGGACCGAATTCAAACTTTTTGCCATGCGTGGCAACGTTATGGACCTTGCCGTAGCTGTTGTCATTGGCACGGCTTTTAGTAAAATTGTCTCGTCTCTTGTGGATGGCATTATAATGCCTTTAATTGGTCTATTATTAGGTGGCATTAATATCGCCCAAAAATCGTTTACTGTGGGGCAAGCCATCATAAAATGGGGGTTGTTTCTTCAAACCATTATTGATTTTACAATCATTGCCTTTTCCATTTTTTTAGCTATAAAATTTATAGCCCTCTTACAAAAGAAAGAAGCCCCTACACCCGAAAACATATCTCGAGAAAGCATTTTATTAACAGAAATACGCAATCTTTTAATAAAGCAAAAAAACTAAAAATTAAACGTTTTTTCTCAAAAGCAATCATTAATGCATCGAACCTTGCACGTCTATTCAAAAAAAATGCCTTACCTTTGATTGTTAAATCCCTATTAAACATAAGACCACAAAATATTTTGCTTTTTCTTTAACTATAAACAACATCAAAGGGAAAACTAAAAAAATTACTTATTTTGTCTAATTTACATGGCCTAGCGATAACGCCCCTCACTTTAAGCAAGATATCCAGCAATCCAGCTAAACTCATGGCTCCTGCTAACAAGCAACAAGACTCTAAAAATGTAAATCAATATAAAAATTTCCCCTTCAAAAAATGTGAATTTAAAATTCAAAATCACAAATAAACGACCTTTTTGACTTGTTTTAATAGCTAATGTATAATATAAGTCCATAATTGGCATTTTTTGGAGTTAAAGCATGTCCTTAAATATTCAGCAGATAGAAAAAGGGACTACAGATGATCACTTAAATTTTTTTAATATGAGGCTTAATGACAAAGATGCTTTGTTGGTGTCTGATTATTTAAACGAACACCCTGAAATCAAAACACTTGAGATTGCTTGTAATGACTTAGGTCTAGAAGGAGCAATCGCCCTGGCTAGCAATAAAACCATCACGACACTCAATATTAGTTTTAATCGGGTCGGTGCCGAGGGAGCAAGTGCTCTAGCCAAAAATAGCACCATCTTAACCCTTGATATTTGTGATAATAGCATTGGGGTTGCGGGTGCAACGGCTCTAGCCAATAATAGCACTATCACAACACTTAAAATTTGTAGAAATAATGTCGGCTCTGATGGCGCAAGCGCTTTAGCTCGTAATACAACAATCACAACACTTGAGATTAGTGGCAATGCCATTAGTGATATAGGCGCAAGTAATTTGGCTAAGAGTAGAACCATCAGGGTCCTTGATATTAATGCCAATGAAATTGGTCCTGAAGGAGCCCGCACACTTGCTACTAATGAAACTATCACCACACTAAATGTTAGTGCTAATAAAATCGGTGATGTGGGCGCAAAAGCTTTGGCTAGCAACCACACCATTAAATATCTTACTGTCAGTTCTAGTGAAATAGGCCATGAAGGTGCAGTGGCTCTGGCTTTGAATACAAGCATAATAACTCTAAGTGATCACTCTAATGAATGCACAGACGTGACAGCGAAAATCATTGCAGAAACCGATCCTATAAAAAGAGCAAATTTTGCAAATCCAGGGACTCGAATAGTCCCTAAATTAAAAAGAATTGCACTTTTTGCAGTACAAAAGCATAACGAAAAGGAACATGTTATACCTATCGGTAAAAATGATTTACCTTTAAATTTAAAAGAAGACCTTTTAAATAAAAGACCATAGGTTGTAGTAGCTTACTTGGTTTTTTTACATAGCCTGAGCCCAACCCAAGAAGGTACCTTAGGTACTTGGGTAAATAAAGCAATAGATTTTTTGACGCTTTTAGTCAAACTCATGGAAAACAATATCCAACGTTATGACGTTGCCTATGCAGATCAAACGACGTAACAAGTGCTTAAAAAAATCGGCCTGACTACACAAAAATTATAAATTATATATGTGGCTCTTTGCCGGTGGAGCACCGAATAAATGCGCTTTTTACGCACACCATGAAACAACTTGCAACACCCATATTTGATACCAACAGTATGAGAAGCTTGCCTAACTTGATTTTTCCTAAATAAAGTGGATTAATTTACCTCATACAAGCATGCTAAATTGATCAATTATTTTTTTTTGTTTATTATTTTTCTATAATGGTTGTTATTTTTACCAATTATAGGGGTAATCATGAGAGATTATCAACGCAAACTTCAGTCGCGCTCATACCGTAAGGACCACATTAGAGGAAAAACTACAAAGCCTATCAATTTCAGTCCAAAACAAATAAAAAATAAGGGGTTTAAAGATTACTATTTTATTTTAAATACATTTGAGACACTTAGTAACACCCAAAAGGGACTGTTAATAATTACTGCATTACTGTTGGTTGGAGGCGGGGTGGCTATTGCAAGTGGCCGAAGCTGGATTGAGCCAGATATTAACATTGCCACGTTGGCTCTTCGCCAAAAGCCCTCTTGTCTGCCTCAAGTGCACGGGGTAAGAGGGGTGCAGCAAGCTTTTTTTTCTCAACCAGCATTACCAAAGGTGTATGTTGAGGACGTACCAAAGAAGCCGATACTATTTTACAAAGGATTTATAGTAAAGGATGTTTCACGCGATATTAGCCATTGCGAGAAAAAAACACATGGGCTAAGTGCAGGCAAAATATGTGACATTGGCGGGATACGACATTATCTAAAAGTGGTTGAAACAGAGAATGCGCATCCTGGCCGTAAAACAAACTCACTGTTAGGAATCTATAATCTAGCACTTCTTCGTAATAGTTTAAGTGTAACGGTGCCCAGTGTTTTCATGGCATTTGAAAAGGATGGTAGCTACCCCGCTGATATAGAGGTTGTTGCCCCTGCATCGTTCTATGTTGCTTCTAAGACGGTTCAGCATTTCGAGACAGGTCGTGAGTTAATAAAAAAAATACATCGACAACAACATCTTTATCAAATAAAAAATCCCTTTTTAACTCAAAATTTATCATCTATAAAACGGGAACAAATCGTTGCTAAAATTGGAGAGCATGGCTTAGCAAAACTGGCTGTGGCAGGTACATTTTTCCAGGACTTAGTAAATAATGATGGTAATTGGGGATTTGATAATCGTGGACTGGTAATTATAGATGTGGATAACTCACCCGCAACACTCCAAGAGTATCTGGCTGAAGCAGCACGTATGCCTGGAAATATTGAATTGGATTTCTCAATGAATACCATTATAGCAATGAAGAAAAACTACTTAGACATGCTTCAAAAAGAGTTACCTGTTATACATCATAGTGTGGATATGAAAGGAATATTTTATCAGGCACTTGTAAAAATTTACATTGAGGCATGCAATCGAGCACTTATGAGAATTAGGGAAAAATATCCCACGCTTCTTTCACACATACCAACACCTGTAGTGAATGATATTTTATCTGAGAGCTTTCTTGAGGCTATGGATTATGCTCGAAAAAATAATTTTTTTCAACCTGCCATCGTTATGAAGTCGGGGCGAATCCTCAAGATGGTTCGACCCGTTCGCTGTTGTTATCGATATGAGCGGCTCGGAGCAATCTTTCTTACCTATGTGCCGGTCACTTGTTTTTTTTCTGTGGCCTTGTCCAGCCAGGCACTGTTTTTTGCGTAGCTTCGGTTAGCGTAAGCTCACCTGGTGGCACGTCTTTATAAATAGTGCTTCCAGCACCAATGGTTGCATTCTCACCAATCATAACAGGTGCTATTAATTGCGTATCAGAGCCGATAAAAACACCATCAGCAATGACCGTTTCATGTTTATTTACACCGTCATAATTGCAAGTGATGGTTCCCGCACCGATGTTCACGTTTTTACCAAGCGTTACATCGCCTAAATAACTTAAATGGCTCGCTTTGCTATTAGCACCAAACACCGCTTTTTTGGTTTCTACAAAATTGCCGATTTTGCAACCCGAAGCCAATGTTGTTCCAGGTCTTAAACGAGCAAAAGGACCAACGTGACAGTCATCGCCTATTTGGCAATCTTCAAGCACACTGTTAGGATGAATTTCCGAATTTTTACCCAATACTACATTTTTTAAACTGCAATTCGCGCCAATTATGCTGCCATCACCTATCACGACATGTCCTGTAAAAATATTATTCACGTCAATAACAACATCCATACCACAAGAAAGTTCACCCCGTATATCAATACGAGATGCATCAAAAAGGGTCACCCCCTGAAGCATTAAACGCTCCGCAAGGTTAAACTGCCAGGCACGCTCTAACTGATTTAATTGCAGACGATTATTGACCCCTTGAATTTCTATAGGGTTTTCAGAGGACAATGAGACAATAGGGCATTTTTCAGAAACGGCAAGCGCTACAATATGAGTGAGATAATACTCCCCTTGAGCATTGTTGGTTTTAAGTGTTGGCAACCAACGAATTAAATGAGAAGCTTCAGTGCAACAAATACCACTGTAAATTTCATTGATATTTCGCTGCGCAGCTGTTGCGTCCTTTTCCTCAACGATGGCATCTACTTGCCCCGCTGCATTTCGAACAATACGCCCAAGACCCGATGCATCGGCAACCGACGCAACCAATAACCCCAAAGACACGCCATACCCAGAATGAGGCATGCATTTATCAATAAGCGCCTGTAACGTTTCTAGGGTTATCAAAGGCACATCCCCTGACAATACCAACACCAAGCTTGTCGGAGGAATATGAGGCAACGCTTGCATCACAGCATGCCCCGTACCCAATTGCTCTTTTTGGATAACCCAATTCACAGGCAATGCATGCAGTGCTTGCTGAATAACCTCGCCCCCATGCCCAATAACGACATGAATGCCCTCAGGCTTTAAGGCGCGCGCGGTGTCTATCACCCGCGCTAACATGGGCCGCCCTGCCACCTCATGAAGCACTTTAGGGGTATTGGAGCGCATCCGGGTGCCTTGGCCTGCAGCTAAGATAACAATATGTAATGACATGATGAGGGATCCTATTATTATGTGGGCAGCTCTTGGCAACGCCTTGGAAAAGCTGTAAACAGTCTGTCTTTATATTGCGATTATTGTGTATATTGATATGATAAAAAAATTATCGGTAAAGTAAAGGAGTAATGTTATGTCTGTTTTTGGTGAAATAGCAAAAGTATATATTATTGAACGATTAGAGGCCACTTGGAAGGAATCTATCAATGAAGAAAGGTCTCAGAGAACCTGGGAGAAAGTAGGTTTTGATATGGAATTACAAAAATCCCTTAATGATACAAATCGACAGTTAATCACTGCCTTAAAAGAAGACATATTAAAATTGCCAATTAAGGATGATAAGACGTTTTACGAGGAGCTAAGAGCACTCCTTCAAACGCGTCGACAAGACATTTACTATAAAAATGTAGTCCGTCCAGAGGTCTTAAATGTAAACGTGTTTATTTCTCACCTTCAACAGGCTATAGATCTATTAAATCTTATTTTTACCCGCTTTACTGAGTTGGAACTACTTGTCCCTCACGACAAAGACCCCTTAAATGAATTTACATATGCTGTCGCCCGTTATGTAGCGAGGAATATAAGTCTCGACATTAATCCAGACATGATGCGCTCTTCTCAAAAAAGCCTTGCTAAGGAAAAAGAAGAGCTCACTCTAAAAGCGCTGGCTGATTGTCTAAAAAAAATCGACCACTTAAAGGAAGTTAACTATTTAAAAACCAAAAAAGAGACTGTTATAGAAACGCTAAAAATTTTGCTCAAAAATAATCGTGAAAAATGCGATAAACGTGCAGAGTTTTCTCTTGGCTTCATGAAGGTGCAACTACCTTCGGTTCAACCCGGTTATGGCTTCCTAGATACCTGTATGTCAGAGGCTCTTGCATGCATTCAAGCCACCATGGAAGACTCTCTGGTGGTGCAATTTACTGCTGATAAAATAGCACGTTCGCCAGATAAGGATAAGGAGCCTACTTCATATAAAAAAGATGTTGCTGCTTTAGCAAGTAGCGCCGCAATAAGCCCAGAAGAAAGCATTAAGAGCATTGAACCTTCACCTCCTGAAAGCCATCAGCAGAGTTTACTCTCAGAAAATCCTTCATCTACCTTTTTTTCAACATCAACAACACTGTCAAAAAAAGAAAGAAAGGAATTGGAAAGGCACCAAAAGGAGAAATCATCCTCATACTCTTCAGCTGCATCGTCAAACCCTTAAACAACAACATTTTCTTGCTCACAGCTTTCAATTCATCTTAAATTGTCATTGACCTTACAACACCTACCTAGCACTTGCTGGGTGGTGTTCGGGTGTTTTGACAATTTACTCTTCAGGTCCTAGGTAATGCGGCTTGTCCGTAGGTAATTTAAAAGAGAAAGATCAACAGCCCCTAATGTGTCAACAAAAAATTAAAGCGAATTGGGCCGAGGCTAAGACCGTCCTACCACATTAATTTGTATTCAAATACGATAGAACTCACCCCACATTAAAAACATCGGCTGATTATATTTCAAATGATTGCGGTTTTAATTGCCAACCCCTTGTCTTTTGTGGAAAAATCAATGAAATATAGGGTTTATTAAGCAGTAACACCATGGTAATTGATAGAGCCGGCTACCGGTTAAATGTAGGTATCGTTTTAGTTAACGAATCCGGCTTGGTATTTTGGGGGCGACGCCATGGACATGATGCCTGGCAATTCCCGCAAGGTGGGCTTGCAACGGGCGAAACAGCACTTGAGGCCATGTTTCGTGAGTTACGTGAAGAAGTAGGCTTAGAGCGCGATGATATTGAAGTACTCGGCGTCACCAAACGCTGGCTTAAATACCGCCTGCCGAAACAATATTTACGCCACGGCACAGACCCGCTTGTTATCGGGCAAAAACAAAAATGGTATTTATTAAGACTTACTTCAAGTGAGCAAAAAGTTCGGCTTGACTTAAGTGACTCACCAGAATTTGATAGTTGGCGTTGGATAGACTATTTTGAACCTCAAGACCAAGTTATTTTTTTCAAAAAACAAGTCTATGTACAAGCCTTAAAAGAACTAGAACATTTTCTTAAAAAACGAAGGACCCCGATTAGTGCACGGCATAATAAAAAGGGAAATCATACACGCTAAAGCTCTTTTTCAAGGGATTTCAACATGAACGCTACACCCTAAATGTTAAAAATATTAAAACGTATCGTACAAGACGTAACCACAGCGAATCATTTAACAGACGCTCTTACCACATTGGTAGAGCGCGTTCGCAAAGCCGTTCTTGCAGATGCCGTTTCTGTGTACCTTATCGATAATAAAAACGCTGAATATGTATTGATTGCGACAGACGGTTTAAATAAAAAAGCGCAATCAAAAGTACGTGTTGCATTGGACAGTGGTTTAATTGGTTTAATCGGGAGACGTGAAGAACCCATTAACGTTAACAATGCTCCAACACACCCCGATTTTCACCAAAATCCTTTATTAGGGGAAGAGCACCTCAAGGCGTTTCTTGGTGTCCCCATCATTCAACATCGTAAATTATATGGCGTATTAACCGTTCAACAAATAGAAGAACGCTGTTTTGACGATGCAGAAGAAGCCTTTTTAATCACGCTTGCAGCCCAACTCGGGGGCATCATTGCTCATGCTGAGGCCACTGGCGAGCTAGCACAGCTAACGCAACCAAGAGCCGTCGGTTTGGCAACGCCCGATGTTGTTCAAATTGCACTAACAGGAATCGGCAGTGTGCCAGGAGTGGCTATTGGCACAGCGGTGGTCATTTACCCCCCAGCTGATATTGATGCCGTACCCCGTATCACGGTTGATGACATAGAGCATGAAATCGCTATTTTTTATGAAGCGCTAAAAACGGCACGAGAAAACATGCACCGTTTAGGGCGGCGCATGAAACTAAGCATTGATGAAGATGAGCACGCCCTTTTCGATGTGTATTTACATATTCTAGATAACGATAGTTTAGGCGCCGATGTCGTAGAAGAAATCCGCAATGAAAAATTAACTGCTCAAGCAGCACTCGCTACCGTCATAAAAAGACATGTAATTCAATTTGAAAACATGAAAGATGACTATTTACGCGAACGTGCAAGCGATTTTCGTGACATTGGTCGACGTGTCTTAGCAGAGCTCCAATCCACACAACAAGAAGAAATTGCCTATCCCCGTCGCACGATTTTAGTGGGTGAAGAAATAACAGCCGCTGCCCTCGCTGAAGTACCTGAAGGCCAATTGGCGGGCGTAGTGTCTGCAAAGGGTGCAAATAATTCACATGTAGCGATTTTAGCCCGTGCACTCGGTGTGCCTGCCGTCATGGGTGTGCGTGGGTTAAAATTAGAACATTTATCCCGTCGAGCCATGATTGTAGATGGCTTTTATGGCCATGTGTTTATTTCACCGTCTAAAGCCCTGCTTGCAGAATACAAGCTATTGATGCGAGAGGAAGACGAGCTGAATCAGAGCTTGGAAAGCCTTCGTGATAAACCTGCAGAAACCACGGATAATTACCGTGTGTCCCTTCAAGTTAACACGGGCCTTGCCATGGATGCAGGGCTATCCATGAGCGTAGGCGCTGAAGGTGTGGGCCTTTACCGCTCTGAAATTCCTTTCATGAGCCGCGATCGCTTCCCCTCTGAAGATGAGCAATACATTATTTACCGACAGCTCCTTAAAGCGTTTGCTCCCCGTTTAGTGACCATGCGAACACTGGACATTGGTGGTGATAAAGTACTCCCCTATTTTCCTGTTGAAGAAGAAAACCCCTACTTGGGCTGGCGCGGCGTACGGGTCACGCTTGATCACCCCGACGTATTTTTATTGCAGGTGCGTGCCATGATGCGCGCCAATGAAGGTCTTAACAATTTACGCATCATGCTACCTATGATTACCTCTCTTAGTGAGGTGGATGAAGCGGCTTATTTAATTAATAAAGCCTATGCGGAACTACTTGAGGAAGGCTGCTCTATTGAAAAACCCCTATTAGGCGTGATGATTGAAGTGCCTGCAGCCGTATGCCTTGCCCGTGAATTGGCAAAGCGCGTTGATTTTTTATCCGTAGGCAGCAACGACTTAACGCAATACCTCTTGGCTGTGGATAGAAACAATGCGCGAGTAGCGGGTCTTTACGACGCGTTGCACCCAGCCATGCTGAGAACATTGCTGAAAATTGTTGAAGGGGGTCACGCGGCAGGTGTTGAGGTTAGTATTTGCGGGGAAATGGCAAGTGACCCTCTCGCGATTATTTTATTGCTCGCCATGGGGTTTGATACCTTAAGCATGAATTCATCCAGCTTACCTCGCGTAAAATGGATGATTAGAAGCATTTCCATTACCAATGCACGCAAAATTCTAGCCGAGGTGCTTGAGTTAGAACACCCAGCCGAAATTCGCCTACATTTGCAAAAAGCCCTCGAAAACCAAGGGCTAGGTAATTTAATTCGGGCAGGGAAATCATGAAAAAAGCCCCTAACACATCATATCTATTCGCGCATATCTCCACCCCAAAGAGGAGGTCATTATGTTGATTTTCCCACAGATTAACCCCGTTGCTTTCTCAGTAGGCCGCTTACAAGTGCATTGGTATGGTTTGATGTACTTGGTTGGGTTTGCGAGTGCTTGGCTTTTAGCCCTTTGGAGAGCCAAGCATTATCGGCTCGCTTGGACGCCAGAACAAATTGGTGATTTGATCTTTTTTGCAGCTCTAGGTGTTATCATTGGCGGCCGATTAGGGTACATGGTTTTTTACAATACCGCTCTTTTAATCAGCAAGCCTTGGGTGGTGTTTAAACTCTGGGAAGGTGGCATGTCGTTTCACGGCGGCCTCATCGGTGTCATCGTAGCCCTGCTCTTTTTTGCCCGAAAAATAAAAAAACCCTTTTGGGAAATAGGCGATTTTGTAGCCCCTTTGGTTCCCTTAGGGCTTGCGGCTGGGCGTATCGGCAATTTCATTAATGGCGAACTGTGGGGCCGAGTAACCGATGTGCCATGGGGCATGGTGTTTCCCGCAGTAGATGACCAACCCCGCCACCCATCGCAACTCTATGAGTGTGGTTTAGAAGGTATTGTGCTGTTTATTCTGGTGTGGTGGTATGCAGCAAAACCACGTCCAAATGGGTGTGTCTCTGGCGTTTTCCTGATGGGTTATGCAACCTGTCGGTTGGTTGGAGAGCTCTTTCGCGAACCGGACGTACAACTTGGATTCCTGGCCTTTAATTGGGTAACCATGGGACAATTACTGTCTCTCCCAATGTTACTTACAGGATTTTTATTATGGTGGATGAAACGACATGAAAACCTATCTCGCGTTAATTGAACATATTTTAAAGCATGGTATTAAAAAGGAAGACCGAACCGGTACTGGAACCTTGTCCGTTTTTGCATACCAAATGCGCTTTAATCTTCAAGAAGGCTTTCCTCTTGTCACCACCAAAAAATTGCACACCCGCAGCATTATTCATGAACTGTTATGGTTTCTTCGTGGAGACACCAACATTGCCTATCTTAACGAACACGGTGTTTCTATTTGGGACGAGTGGGCGAATACAGAAGGCGACCTTGGGCCAGTCTATGGTCGGCAATGGCGCTGCTGGCCGACGCCAGATGGGCAGACGATTGATCAGTTAACAACCGTGCTACAACAAATTAAAACCAACCCCGATTCTCGCCGCCTGATTATTAGTGCCTGGAATGTCGGTGAGCTTGATAAAATGGCCCTTGCACCCTGCCATGCCTTGTTTCAATTTTATGTCGCTAATAACCGTCTTTCCTGCCAACTGTACCAACGTTCCGCTGATGTTTTTTTAGGCGTCCCCTTTAACATAGCCTCGTATGCACTTTTAACCCACATGGTGGCAGAGCAATGCAATCTTGAAGTAGGTGAATTTATTTGGACGGGCGGCGATTGTCACCTTTACTTAAACCACTTAGCTCAGGCCAAAACGCAATTACAACGAGCCCCCTTACCGCTCCCGCAATTGCTTATCAAACAAAAAGCCCCTTCGTTGTATGATTATCATTTTGATGATTTTGAATTTATCAATTACGAATGCCATGCAGCAATTAAGGCACCCATTGCCATTTAAAATAGCAATGGTATTTTAACGATGTTGAGACCCTTTGAATTTACTATTTTTATTCCAATAATCCTAAAAATATTATCACAAACATGATCAAATTTACAAAAAACCCCGCTGTTTTTCGCGCACTCCACGTGGACGATTACCACATGCAAAACCATTCCCCCCAGTAGTAAAAAATCTAAAAATAAGCCTATAAAAGCTGCCCTATTGTGTTGTTAAAATACCCTTTTCACCCTCATAATGAAGCCTTTCGGCCATAAATAAGGGATGACTTCATGACCAAAAAGGGTCAAATAGTAGCATTGGCCTGGCTTTGCATGATATTGCCTGGAATTGGATTAGCGGGCACAGCAGGGTCTATACAAGAAGCAAAACCTTGGGCAACAATAGCAACGCTCAGTGCGGGACCGGCTTGGTACCACGCAGGACGAACACAAACGATTGATTTGCAGCCTGATTTTACCAATACCTATGTCACTCACCAGGAAGAGCATATATTAGCCAGTGGGGAATTTTTTTTAGGATTGCAAAAACACCCCATTGGTTCTACATGGCATGGTCAGCTTGGTTTGGCAGTCGCTATAAATAGTGGCACACGGACCCAAGGTGATATTTGGGAGCTAAGTGAGCCTGATTTTGATAACTTTACCTATCAATACAAAATAACTCAGACACGTGTAACATTGAAAGGTAAGCTGTTATCTGCGATTTTCAGTGAGACATTACTCCCTTATGTGAGTGCCGGTGTAGGTGCAGGCTTTAACAAAACCTACCATTTTGCAATGAGCCCCAAAATTTTCGCTGCGGTACCTGTTCCTGCATTTAAATGCCATTCTCAAACCACGCTAAGCTACACCGTTGGTGCCGGTCTACAACATGCTCTCAATCAACATTTGTACGTCGGAATTGGCTATGAGTTGGCTGATTGGGGGAAGAGTACCTTGTCGCCCGCAACAGGACAGGTGTCAGGAACAGGCCTGCAATTTAATCACCTTTACACGAATCAATTACAGTTTAGTTTGAGCTATTTAGCTTAGGAGCCATCATGACCATTAACAAATTCTGCTTGTCCATTATGATGATATTCCTAGCACCTTCTGGATTCGCCGCAAGCCCCATTCTGAATATTGCAGCTGTTGTCAAAGCACCTAGATCGCTACCGAGCAATACTTCGGCAGAAGCCGTTTACAGAATTACTAATAATACGAGCAAGTTACATTCCTTCGTCATGCAAAACATCAGAGGTATAACTCAAATCACGACCACGACAGGCGCTTGCTCTAATCCCATTTCTTTAAACAAAGGGCAATCGTGCTTACTTAATTTGAGAATCAGGGGAAACGAGATTCCACCCAAAATTCAAAGCGGCCCCGTGGTGTGTAATAATAACGCTAATCCTTTTGGATGCTCACAACCTGCGAATGCAAGTGATACTTTAAATATTACCGTAACACTTGCTGAATCCTATGCAGAAAGTAATACCTGGATAAGCGTTTTAGTGGCCGATGAGGAGTCACCACCTGATCAGGTGACCTATGTTAATAAAATATATACATTAGCCCCTAGCGCGGAGCAAATTCATTTAAGAGTAGTTGCTGGGGCAAATGGGTGTCCGGCTACTCCGGCGAGCTGCCAAACTTATGCCGACCTAATTGCCAAATTGCGCACCAAATACACCAACCATCTTCTCATTGGTTTTCATCCAGATGATTCAAAATCAAGCTACACAGATTGGGGTTGTGCAGTGAATGACTGGCAGTGCGTCTTAAATGCCAGTATTGTAGTGATGAATGCTATCAATGCTATTGCTAATTCCGGTGGCCAAACTGGACAAGGGTTTAATATTTTTTCTTTGGAGCAGAGCTATGCTGTGCCAG
This sequence comes from uncultured Legionella sp., assembly GCA_964442495.1. Classification (GTDB taxonomy): domain Bacteria; phylum Pseudomonadota; class Gammaproteobacteria; order Legionellales; family Legionellaceae; genus CAYTZN01. The sequence goes on from CAYTZN010000002.1 coordinate 63,435, forward strand.
CTGATTCGCCAACACTACGTAATGTAAAGGCCTGTTTAAATCCACCTGAAGCCGCCTCTGATGCCACTTGTCCGACCAACGTGACCCACGCATCGCCTGTAGTAAAATTTGGTTGGGTTTTGCCAAGCTATGGTGGTTGTGTCATTACAGTGCCTCCCACACCTTGCGATAATGAATATGGTACTGATGCGCTCGATTATGGTTATCCCCAGTATTATAACTTAGGGACCCCGATAGGAAGTTACACGGCACTTATCACAAATGGATATTTTCCCACATACAGCACAACCTGCATTAGTCATTCACCCTACCCCAATCCTCTTTACATCGTGGATGAGGACAATGGTGATCATCCCTATAATCCGGAAATCCCATGCCCTGCTTCGGGACAAAGTACCTCTAATGTTTTTACCTACCCCGATCCAACCACCGGAACCCCTCCAAATATTGACCTAGCATCAGCGTATATCGCATACATCATGACGCAATTGCCGCCTATTAGTGATATTCCAACGGTAAATGGTTCCACCGTGTATGTTACCTTCTCAGGTGAAGGCCTGGCTCAAGCACCGTCGGAATTTCTCGGCGCCCCAGGTTGGACACTACAATCCATTTTGCAATTTTACAATGGAATAAACGCGAATTTTGGTGTGTTATATGGGCTATACCCCCCTCCCAATACTTTATTTAATAATGGCGTTTTTGCGAATGGAGTGAATCCCAGCGCCATTAAATATGGTATTTGGAATTTCAGTAGCATTCTCGATAATATTCCTGGATAAAAGCCGGTTGAAACAAAAAGGGCCGATAGTCGCTCTAACTCGTTCGTGCTCATCGTTAAGAACCCCCTTAACATCATTATTCTTCTATCCGTTAAGCAACCTTAAAGAAGGGTAGATTCGTTAACAACAAAGGGGGTATTTCTATTTTTCAAAATCGGATAGCTCTAAATTCTCCCGACGCGTAAAGTACATTATTTATCTCAAATGTATTTTTTATGTTATAATTACAATCAAATTGATTTATAAATAATCATTATTGGCGGGTGAATGCATTATGCCTCGTACAAAACATGAAGTTCCTGAGAGCCCAACCAAGGCAGATATCGAGAGACTTCTGGCGTCTCTAGACGAGCAAAAATTATACGCCGAAAAATTAGACAAAAAAAACCAAGAACTCTTAGAAAAGACCCGTGCCCAAGATGCACAAATCAAAAGATACCGTTTTCTTGAAGACCAAATAGCCGCAACAGACGAGCAACAAACGCGCCTAGAAGATGAAAACAAAACATTAGCCCTTGAAAAAAGCCTCGCTCTTAAGCGTGAAGCCGTAACGCTCGCCCATTTACATGAGGAAATTGCCACCTTAGAAAGCACCGTGACAGAACAAGAAATGCTAAATAGAAAACTGGCACAATCTCGACAAAAAGATAAAGAAAAATTAAAACAACTTTCTCAGGAAGTCGCTTTACTTAACCAACTGAGACAACATGATGACAAATCGGCAGCCAAAACTGAAAACCCTTCTTTAGGCGAAACCACTGACTCAGCAATTCGTGAAAAGGCCACCCTACTGGGTGAGATAAGAAGGTTAGTAGAAGCACGTGATACCGCAGAAGCCAACGCAACTATCATGGCTAAACACAATCAAACCCTCACTCAACAACAGGCTGAAATGCAAGAACGGCTTAAGGAATTAACCCATCAATTGTATGAAAAAAGCGAACAACCAGAATTTGTAGCGCATCAATCCTTAGAAGATGAGATGAAAGTCATAGACCTCGAAGAAAGAGTGAGCACACTAACTCTGGCGCTTAACAATCAAAACAAAAGGGCTACCGCCGCAGAGCGTAAAACCCAAGACGCTCAACACGCACTGCATGCAGTTACACAAACATCTGAGCAATTGCGCCAGAACATTACTCAACTAAAAGAAGAACAAGCATTACTGAGTGGCACTCTTAATACTACCACAGCAACACTCACAGAAGAGCGCGAACAACATGCAAAAACATTAAATACATTGCAAAGTAACCTCACAAAAGCCAAAGAAACATCAGCACGTCTTGAGCAAGAGCTCACATCAAAGCAAAGCGCACTAAAACTAAGCGAATCCAAAGTACAAACATTAGATAGCCAATTAGCCGTATTTAGCAGTGAAAACCAGCAGTTATCTCAAGCATTAGAACGGCATCAGCATGAACTTGCCACAGAAAGGAAAGCCGCCACGGCAATGCAGGAGACATTAGCAAACACCTTAGCCGTGTTAGATAGCTCTAAAAAAGAAAACCACATGCTTCAGGAACAGATGGGTTTACTACAACAGCAAAATATAACGCTTCTCGAGCAAACAGCGCGCCTACAAACCAAACTAGACACAAAAGAGCTCGAACTTCAGGCACAAATAGCGCTCGTAGAAGAAAAGAACGCTGAAATTGAACGACTAACCGCCCTCACCATTCAAGAAGTAGACGCGCCTTTACCTCCGCTACCAATACAAGATGAAGCCCTAAATACATTCCTAACTCTTCTTAACATGAGCAAAAACAAACCATTGTTAGAGAGCATTGCAAATGCAGAAAGCAATGAAGACTTGTGCCATGATGATTTAGCGCTTAAATATGTTCAGGCGCTAACCGATAAAAATGCCTATATGGTGCTAGCAAGCACTGCGAATCACCGATTAGAAACCCTTCGGATTGAGCGAGAACGTAAAAGAGCCGGTTATTTAAGCCCTGATTACAAGCAATTCCTAGGTGAAGACAGAGCATACTTAGCCGAAATGAAACAACACATGGATGCTATCCACCGTGTCGATAATAACATCCGCCAAGAATTACAACGGTTAGCGCGTGTTCAGCCCATACATTGGTTCAACCCAGGCTTTCAGTCCGCTGCTAAAAAGCACGCAACAGAAATGGCGAGACACTTTGAGCTGCTGGCTCAAAACGCAAAAATACTTCTTCATTACCTTAAACCGCTTCGTTCTGAACTTATAGAACAACTAGACAGCATCCCAACCGATAATGCAATAACCATTGCAGGAGTGGATAAAACACAAAATAAAGCCCTTCTTGAGCGTCGTGCGCTGCTTACTAGGTACTTACAAAAAGTCGAAAGAGAACTGGGGTATTACAAGCCTGTGGCTCTCCTCCTAGAGGGCAACCCTAAAGCCAACCACCCATTTCTTAAACAAGGGCTATTAAAATCTCTCAAAGAAGCTCAAGCAGACAAGAGTTCGTTAAAACTATTTCCATTCAATAGCACTACCGAAGATTACGCCATGACCGAACGAGGGCTTCATTTTCAAAACGATTATGTAGCCAGACCTCGTGTAAATGACGCCACAGTCCTGGTACAACCCGAAGCAGGCGACCCTCTTAAATATGAAACCGTGCCACGAGTACCAGCACTGCAATTTAGAGAACATACCATTAATAATGACCAACCAACGATGGGGTGCTTTATTGAAGAACGAGCCTCAAGCTTTCATGCCCCGACAGTTACAGAGGAGCCGCAGGCAGGAATTTATGTTCCCGATATTAAACTCACCATCAATAAATTTCCTAGCAAAGCTGATGCACAGCAAAATGATCCAGATCTCACAAGAGCACGCATAGAGTATGCATTAGCCATGGCAAGTCAGTTTTTAGCAGCCAGCAGTGGCGCACCTAGTGCGCACAGGCCCATTGTATTGAGAGGCAATAATACAGAAGAATTGCGATATTTATGGACGGCTTTGATGATTTTGGGCAAACAAGTCCCTTACATGAAATTTGATAATACTGCCATTAAAGTACAAAGCTCTCGCTTTCACCCCAAAGATGAAATGGGTCGATTTTTTGGTTTTAACGCGACCTCTTGTTACGAAACATGTTTTAAACCACACTTGCCCCTTGTTCGGGAATTAACTGCTGGCATAAAAGAGGTTGGCGAACATAAATTAGGTCATCAAAAAGGACGTGAAGCCACCAAGAAAGCAGTTAAAACGGTAACGTCAATGTACAAAACAAAATTAGATGAAACCTTAAGCATTTTAAAAGAAGATCAAGACCACCAAGGACCGCTGAGTGGCCATTAATCGCTCTCACTGTTTTAACTGCTCTTTTAATAACAATAATTCATCGCGCACTTTGGCTGCTTGCTCAAACTCCATGTTTTTTGCATGCATGTGCATTTGCTTTTCCAAAACATTAATACGTTTAAGCAGCTCATCAATGGATAGCAATGCATAAGAGGGAACAGGAGCCGCGCTTTTTCGAGTACCAACATACGCCCCTTCCATGATATCGGCTATGGATTTAATAATCCCTTTAGGTGTAATGCCATGCTCTCGATTAAAGGCCTCTTGCTTAGCGCGTCGCCTATCGGTCTCATCCATTGCACGTTGAATGGAGCCTGTTATTTTATCCGCATAAAGAATGGCCCGACCATTGATGTGACGTGCTGCCCGCCCAATGGTTTGAATTAAGGAACGCTCCGAGCGCAAAAATCCTTCCTTATCAGCATCAAGGATAGCCACAAGCGCCACCTCTGGCATGTCTAAACCTTCACGCAATAAGTTAATGCCTACAAGCACGTCAAATTCACCTAACCGCAGGTCCCGAATAATTTCAACCCGCTCCACCGTATCAATGTCAGCATGTAAATAACGGACTTTAACCCCTGCTTCACGGAGATAATCTGTCAAATCTTCAGCCATCCGCTTTGTAAGCGTGGTGACTAAAACCCTATTCCCTTCGGCAACCACCAGATGAATTTCTGATAACAAGTCATCAACCTGATTTGTGACAGGCCGAATAGTAACCACAGGGTCGACCAATCCTGTTGGACGCACTACCTGCTCCGCTGTATTATCAGAGTGTTCCTGCTCATAGGGACCGGGCGTTGCAGAAACATAAATGGTTTGAGGTGCACGCGCCTCAAACTCTTCAAAGCGCATGGGGCGATTATCAAGAGCCGAAGGAAGCCTAAAACCATAATTCACCAACGTTTCTTTGCGCGCCCTATCTCCACGGTACATCCCACCAATTTGAGGCACTGTAACGTGCGACTCGTCAATGATTAATAACGCTTCTGGTGGAAGGTAATCAAACAATGTAGGGGGGGGCTCACCCACACCTCGACCTGATAAATAACGAGAGTAATTTTCAATCCCCGAGCAATAACCAAGCTCCAACATCATTTCAATGTCAAAACACGTGCGTTGTTCTAGCCGCTGGGCTTCGACGAGTTTATTTTGCGTGGCAAATTCCGCCAAACGTTCTTGCAACTCATTTTTTACCCAATCAACCGTTTCTAATATCCGCGCGCGGGGCGTTACATAATGCGTTTTAGGGAAAATCGTAATGCGCGGTAGACGATGTAACAAAACCCCGGTTAAAGGATCAAAGCGCGCGATATTTGCGACCTCATCATCAAACAACTCAACCCGTATGGCCTCTTTCTCTGCGTCAGCAGGAAAAATATCAATCACATCACCGTTCACCCGAAATTGGCCTCGCGACAAAGATTGGGTGCTTCTAGTGTACTGCATTTCTGCAAGGCGCTTTAAAATTTTACGCTGATCGCATTGCTCTCCGCGGGATAGATGTAATACCATGTGTAAATACGCGTCGGGATCGCCCAAACCATAAATGGCAGAAACCGTAGCAACAATAATGGCATCTTTGCGTTCAATCAACGCTTTCGTGGCCGACAAACGCATTTGCTCAATGTGTTCATTGATGGACGCATCTTTTTCAATAAAGGTATCTGAAGCAGGGACATAAGCTTCTGGCTGATAATAATCGTAATAGGAAACAAAATATTCCACTGCATTGTCAGGAAAAAAAGCTTTAAATTCCCCATACAATTGAGCAGCTAACGTTTTATTAGGCGCCATGATCAAGGTGGGTCGCTCTTGGGCCTGAATGACATTGGCAATGGTGTATGTTTTACCTGAACCGGTTACACCTAAGAGTATTTGACGGGCAAGGCCTGCGTTTAAGCCTTCTATCAAGGATGCGATGGCGGCAGGCTGATCACCCGCCGGCTGGTAATTTGAGTAAATTTTGAATTCTTTTTTCATAATATGAACTATATCACAGGAGCTTACTGATGAATATTGCCCTAGCTAATCGCATGCATCAAGTTAAACCATCCCCAACCTTAGCCGTTGCTGCTAAAGCTGCACAAATGCGTGCGGCCGGTAAAGATGTCATTGGATTAGGTACCGGTGAGCCAGATTTTGACACGCCACTTCACATTAAAAAAGCAGCGATCGCCGCTATTGATACAGGCTTTACAAAATATACCCCTGTTGATGGTATCGTGGAATTAAAACAAGCCATCATTAATAAATTTAAACGCGACAATGGGCTCGATTATAAGCTTAATCAAATTTTAGTGTCTGTGGGTGGAAAGCAAAGTTGTTATAACTTTTGCCAAGCACTTCTTAATGATGGCGATGAAGTCATCATTCCGGCCCCTTACTGGGTCTCTTATCCAGACATGGTTTTATTGGCAGGTGGCTTACCGGTTATTCTCCCAACAACGCCTGCTACTCGCTATAAAATTACCGCCGAACAATTAGACAAAGCCATCACGCCTAAAACAAAACTCTTTTTTATCAATAGCCCTTCAAATCCTTCTGGTGTGGCTTACACGTATGACGAACTGCATGCCTTGGGCGAGGTTTTAAAAAAATATCCTCAGGTGATCATTGCCACGGATGATATGTACGAGCACATTCTTTGGTCACAGCCTTTTGTTAATATTTTGGATGCCTGCCCTGACTTGTATGAGCGCACGATCGTTTTAAACGGGGTATCCAAGGCCTACGCAATGACAGGTTGGCGCATTGGTTATGCAGGAGGACCCGCAGACTTGATTGACGGCATGAAAACCATCCAGTCACAGTCTACGTCAAACCCCTGCTCTATTGCCCAAAAAGCCGCTGTTGCTGCGTTAAATGGGGGGGAGGAGACCGTCCATGCAATGGTAAACGCATTCCATGAACGCCATGACTATGTTGTACAACGTCTTAATGCTATTCCTGGCATAGAAGTCATTCCAGCAGATGGAACGTTCTACATTTTCCCAAGTGTACAAGGGATTATTGAGCGTCGCGGGTTTGCAAATGACATTGAATTTGCAGAGCGCTTACTGCAAGACGTGGGCGTGGCCTTAGTACCTGGTTCTGCGTTCGGAAACGAAGGCTGCATTCGCTTATCTTTTGCAACCGACATGGACACTCTTCGTGAAGCAATGGATAGATTGCAACGTTTTGTCGAAAAATAGCATCATTTTCTTAACTACTCTCTTGACCAATCGGCGGAATACATTTAATATTCCGCCTCATTCCCCGGTAGCTCAGTCGGTAGAGCGGATGACTGTTAATCATTAGGTCGGCGGTTCAAGTCCGTCCCGGGGAGCCACACCACATAAGAGTAGTGGCGATTCTCACCGACGTTCTGAAATTCTAATATAGAAGATATAAACACCAAAACACTTATAAAGGGTATTTTTGTCATCAAATAACGGGTTATAAACGATGAGCTTAGTCAAAGAATCGGATATAAAAAAAGGACAAGCTGTTTATACGCCGATAATGCTCAAGCTTTACAATCTTTGGGTTTTAGATATCTCTAATCAGTGGATATGGCGTTGTCCCAAAGCCATACAACTGGAACAATTTAATAAGTATATTTCTTCAAACCATTTGGACATTGGCGTTGGAACTGGATATTATTTAAAATCATGCAAGATCCTGCCACAGTCAAAAATCTCTTTAATGGATTTAAACTTAAACTGCCTTAATGAAGCCAAAGAGGCTCTGCTTAAAAAGGGAATTGATGCCGCTGCCTACCAAGCAGATATATTTAAAAAACAACCTACGCTATCAGAAAAATTTAGCTCTATTTCAATGAACTATCTTTTGCACTGCTTGCCAGGAAATATGCAGACAAAAGAAACGTGTGTTCATAACGCTGTTTCAATGCTAAGACCTCAGGGCGTTTTATTTGGAGCAACCATTTTAGCGGACAAACATTTGCATACAACTGCCAGTCAATTTCTGTCTAACTTTTACAATAAAAAACAGATTTTCTCAAACCAAGAAGACTCCCATGAAGCACTGTTGCAAGTATTAAATAAGCACCTAATTGACGTTGATGTTTCAGTTATTGGTTGCGTAGCTGTTTTCAAAGGCACCAAGCCAAATTAAGCCCTCTAGCACGCCTCCACAAACCGCCGGTTTATTGAAGTAGCTCGTCAAGATAACGGGGTCTTTCCCATCTGCGGGGCCCCTTCAATCAAGTTAGTTTACACTAACAACTTGATTTAGCGACCAAAAAGGGATTAAAGTGCCCCCTTAAATGGGGTGAAACCCTAAAATTCAACTCGATTGCGTCCTTTTGATTTTGCGTTATATAACGCTTTATCTGCAGCAGCCACTAAACTGTCTAGCGTATGATGAGCGATCCCCTCAGCAACCCCAATACTTAAAGTAATAAAAAAAACATCTCCATTAGCTTCAAATATGGTATTTGCGTGTTTTTTACAAATTTTATTGCATAATTTAATGGTATTAGTCATGTCCGTATTAGGAAAAATAATAATAAATTCCTCCCCACCGTAACGTCCAATAAAATCAGCATGCCGGATCATTCTAGATAAGAGCCCCGCTGTTTTTTTCAAGACCATATCACCAACAGGATGACCATATTTATCATTGACCTGCTTAAAGCCATCCAAATCGATCATGGCAATCGACAAACAACGGCCTAACTTATGAGCTCTTAAAAGCTGAAATTTTAATTGCGATAGAATATAACTATGATTTAAAAGGCTTGTTAAGCTATCTTGAGCGATGTATGAATAAAGTAGCGCTGAGCGTTGTGCGCGTGATTTAACTGCTGCGACCAAATTTTGAGGTAAAACAGGCTTGGTTAAAAAGTCATCTCCGCCACAACTGTTAAGAATAGCCAACTGCTTGTACCTATCACTTTCCCTGGAAACAAAAATAATAGGAAGACTTGCATAACGCTCCTCCTGTCGAACCATCTTCGCTAAATCACTGCCCTTACACTCCGGTAAGTACAAGTCCATTAAGAGTATGTTAGGGTTAAAGTCTTGTAATTCCTGCAGTAATTGCACAGGCTTTGTAATGGAACGAACCTGCATACCTGCTTCTTCAAGTACCAAGGTATAATAAGCCGCTAGTGGCTCTGAATCATCAAGAATTAAAATGCGATAATCGCTTTTGATGGATAATTCTGAAATTTGAACCAAACGATGAGTAAGATAAAATACATCCACCGGTTTATGTAAAAAAATCGACGCCCCTAAACGGATAGAATGCAAGCGATTACGAAGGGAGTCATTCTCCACCACACATAGCATCGTAATGAGAGGAGATTGCTTGCATTTTTCAAGGCAGGCAATTTTTTCATCCTCAAAATAGTATTCATCAATGATAACAATGACAGGTAATTTATTTTTTGTAACCGCCTCCCATTCACTTAATTTTTTTAACAATATTAACGTGTAATCTAAGTCACCTAACACGCGCTTTAATACACGCTCAAATTTACCTTCATGTGGTGTAAAGTATACAATTAATTTACTTTCAATTATCTCATTAATGTTTACCAAAGATTCTGTTCGGGGTTTATTGTCCTCTAGCCAAATATCCCTTATATGCTCCACCAAATGTGAAATTTCACTTTCTTGCACTGCCGTGAGTGAACGCTTATCAAGCAATTGCTGAAGATAAATTTCTAAATCTCGCATCGCTTTACTTAATGAAGTGTATCCATAAGTAGCCAATGATCCACACATTGAGTGCGCTGCCTGATGAAAATGTTTAAAATAAAATTTATCAAAGTGAAGATGTAACAAGCGCCATTGCTGTTCAATTTTATCAAGCTTTTGTGGTAACTCTTTTAAATAATTGGCTTGTAATATCTGTAATTTTAATTTGATATCATCACCCATGATTAGCCAACCAAGATTTCTGAATGCTCGCCCCCAACGTCATCGGGTCAAAAGGTTTTATAATAATACCAATAATACCTAAGTTCATGTCATCCCACTTGTCCCTTTCTTGAATTCTTGCTGTCATAAAAATAGCTGGAACCTTTTTTATGGTAGGTAATTTTCGAAGTTCTTTTAACGTTTGAAGACCATCCAACCCTGGCATCATAAGATCTAAAAGAAGTAAATCCGGTTTAAATCCTTCGGCCTCAGCAATAGCGTCCTTACCATTGCTGCAGAGCTTTACAGTAAATCCAGCAATATCCTCCAATGCAATTTTCGCTATCAATTGAATGTCCTTTTCATCCTCAACATATAAAATATTTCTTAATATTTCGTTCAATTCATAGCCCCAGCCGTGGAAACCATGGGTAAATCAAAATAAAAGATGGTTTCCTTATTTGGCTCACTTACAAATTGCAGAGAACCGCCTAATTGCTCAATGATTTTTTTGCTAATCGCCAAACCCAGCCCTGTACCCTCTTTACTTCTATTTAAAGACGAATCAACCTGAGAAAAGCGTTGAAATATTTTATTTTTAAATTTATCCGGAATTCCCTTACCTACATTCACAACTTCTACACGCACTTTTTCATCTATTATTGAAACTCTAATACTCACTGAACTCTTTGGTGTTGAAAATTTCACCGCATTTGAGATCAAATTTGTCATAACTTGCATTAAACGATCATGATCACTATTAACCTCTACACTCTCAATGTTAGGCAAAAAAACAAGCTTTATGCCGTAATTATCAGCATACAATTGATTTATAAAAAGAGACTCTTTGATAAGCAGACAAATATCTTCTGGTTTACTATTAAGCTCTATTTTTTTATTTTCTAGTTGTTCAATATCTAAAATATCATTCACCAACCGCATTAAACGATCACAATTAGAACTGGCAATGCTAAGCAGTAAATTACTCCTCTCTATAGAATTTTTACAAAAATTATCCTGCAATAATCGAACAGACCCTACAATAGACGTAAGCGGTGTTCTTAGCTCATGATTTACAACAGAAATGAATTCATTTTTTATTTTTTCCATTTTTTTTTGTGCGGTTAAGTCACGTGTAACCTTACCATAACCAATTAAATCGTTATAGCTATCAAAGATAGGTGTAATAACAATGTTCGCCCAAAATTTAGAACCATCTTTTCGAACGCGCCACCCTTCCTCCTCATGCCGCCCCGCGTCTCTAGCCACACGTAGTTTATCAACATAATGATCTGGCAAGCGCCCCTCATTGTCGTAAAAAATGGCAATGGATTTTCCAATGATTTCTTTAGCCGAATATCCCGTCATGTATTCAGCACCGATATTCCAACTAACAACAATCCCTTTAGGATCGAGCATAATAATTGAGTAATCTTTAATGTTTTCCACTAACAATCGTAACCGCTGACTATCATCTAGTTTAATTTGACTCAAATTAAACAATTCTGTTACATCCTCAACGCGTATAACAATGTATTTAACCTCATGATCTTTATCTAAAATCGGTGTAATAAAGGTCTTCCAATAACGCTCAACAAAATTACCTACCGTATGGGCACGAATGTCATACTTTAGAACGTTCATTGCAAATGGCGTTTTTTTTTGTAAAACATATTGAAGGGCGTCAGCCAACTTTTTAGTGCCTATCTCATTTGGTTCATTGGGGTTTGCGGGAAAAATTTTAAAAAGAGGATGTCCCAAAATATTTTCACGCTTTACCATTGTGGCATTTAAATAAGCATCGCTAACGTCAATAAAATCGAGCTCTGGACTTAAAATGGCATATAAGTCAGGCACTGAATGGAAAATTGAAACATAATCAGGTTCACTCATTGGAGCATGCCTTAAAAAATGTACCGCATACAATATAGAGGAAATAAAGGGTGGTTACAAACCCTGCACCACCCAAGAAAAGGACAAACACAAATAATGATGCCAAATTGAATTTCATGTTAAAATTTGGACCTTTTTTTTAACAAGGCCGACTGTATGCACCGTTCAACCACTAAAACAACGCGTGAAGACGTTTGTTTAGAATCTTTTCGCACCTCGTTTACCGAACCTAAAAATCATTCCGATAAAAATTTTATATATCTAGTCGTCTCTTTAAGCGAAGATCACGACTTTAAGATACAGATAAAAAAACTCACAGGAACCTTTGAACCCTCACAAAATATAAATTTGAGCCTCTTTCCGGAAAAAATTCATGAGCTGAAATTAATTTCAGCTTCGGTGGTTTCTAACAAAAGACCCCTGGTATTTCAGAACACCGGCGGACTTATTATTCGTTGTCCAATTGAAAATATTTTAAATGTTGGGTTACGTGATTTACATCTAGAAATAGCACCCAAAACGCTTTATCACAGCGCAGAAAAAATCATGAACATTGACCTGACAGTAAATGACTTGCTTCAAGATAAAAGCGGTACAACCAATGAAGTGGTTATCCGGGGTGAATCCACTTTTGGCAAAGTTGAAGTCATTGGTTTTTTTGATGTGCCCAATACTTCATCTCGCTTCAACACATTGGCTAAAAAAATGGAGCTTCCCATCATTCATTATCCATGGCAAGAAGGCGTGGTCCTGTTTGAACCTGATGAAGTGGAGAGAAAGGAACAAGCTAAAATTACAGAGCGGTTAAAATCCCTTAAGGAATTACCTACGCAAGAGCATTCTCATTTAAAGCAAAAAAAACAAGAGCCATCTACCTTTGCGGGATTTAACCCAGGATTTTTAAATACCCCACAAAAAAATGTCGAGACCATGCCTCATCTAGCACCTAAAGCCCCCCCTGCAGAAACATTTGGAGGACTCAAAATGGGCTTTTTAAACACGTCTTCTTCAGCAAAAAAAAAGGCGGCTTCCATCCAAGAGAATACAAACATCAAGACATCACAGACATCCTCACAAACATTTGGGGGATTAAGAGTTGGTTTTTTAAACACACCAACGCCACCCAAAATGCCTGCAACGCCAGAAGAGGCCTCCTTTAAAATAAAATGACGGAAGTATCTAAAACAAATTTGCCGCCCCATGGATAGCGCCTATCTGTAGGGCGGCAACACATGACTGAAATAGCCTATTGACTCGAAACCACACCATAAGACACCAGCTTAACAGCTAGTCTCACGTTATTATTGCAGCCTAATTTTACTTTCATGGATGCTAAGTGATCTTCAACCGTACGTCTTGATAAGCCAAGAATTGCGGCTGTTTCCTCGGCCGTTTTTCCAAGAATCAACCATTTTCCGCACTCCATTTCACGCGAGGTCAGTGAATCAATCGTTTTTTTCATCATTCAGTTTCCATGGTCATGCAAGAACGATGCTTATACTATGCCCTAGATAAGAATATTGATCCATCTACACAAAATCGACGCGTAAACCTTCTGAAGATGTGGAGGAAACACTATTATGACGCACAAACACACCAAAAAAGCCTGGCTCGCTGTCCCCTGCCTCAGAAGCAATAAGATGTGATTCGCTCCGAGAAGGGGGAGGGCTTCTTCGGAAAAATCCAACCTGACTCACAACGCTATCAGAATCATGAGGAATAGCTTGGCTTAAAAGATAACCAATATTACATTTTTCATAAAAATTAACAATATGAGCAGGTGAATGATCTAGTCTAAACGAAGCGCAGACATACTGCTCAAACACAACACTTTCTTCAAACAAAACACCGTAATGGGCTCGCAATTCAGCAACCAAGTTATTCACTTGCTCCTCGCTAATATTAAGATCAATCACCTCCTGAGAGAGCTCTTCGCCATTTATAACAAAATCCTCTATATTTTCTTTGATAACTTTTAAGCGATTAGACGTCCGAAATATTTCTTTATAATGTTCTGTGACCATTTTTCTTATGTCTTCATCAATATGGTCAAGTGTTAAGGGATCAAACAGAGGGTGATCCTGCAGAGAACGAAAAACACGTTGTCTAATACCTGAATTACAAGAAGGCTTATCTAACTCTTGATCATCATACTCCTCAGTAACAATCTCTCCATTTGCATTTAATAAATAAACAGGGCGTTGATCTATATTTAATGGCCCTACTGCAAAAACAGGCCGGTCGTTATCCCAATTATGAGAACGACCCAACATGGCCAATTCTTTAATAAAATACTCTTGTCGCGCTGGCACACTAAACCCCTTTGAGCCAATTGCCGACGCATCTTGTGTAGCTAACCAAAAACTGCAAATCATAGGAATATAATTTTCAAAATAAGCACTGCGTTGTGAAGGGTCACGAGGATCTACTTCAACATACTGTGCACGAGGATGTATCCAAAAATTTGGCTTTGATAAAAAGCGATACGCCGTATGGTCCGTATGAGAAAAATAAGCTTTTAATGCCCGCTCTCTATCAGCAACGCTTAATGCTAGGCCCTGAAAGACCTCAAACGAAAAAGGCAAGTCCTGTGTACGACCATCAATTTCAATAACTGCTGGTGAAGAAAGATAACGCGCACGCAACGTCTCTTTTAACTGAGCAAAAACAGCATCTTGCCCACCAAGAGAGGCCATTTGATCTTTGTATTTATTTTCAATCAAACGTAACTGCGCCATTTCTGAGGGCAACAACGCCATCATGGCAGACTCATGATTGTCTATGATACGCGCAATGTTTGGGCCTACACGAAAATTATAATAATTATTCGCCGTAGCCAAACGGCGTACTTCAGGAAAAGCTAGCAACTGGTCTATTGCATTTAAATGCCTTTGTCTTAACGCCATCTGTAATAATTCATTTGGCACGCCAGGTGTTATCTCTTGATGAAGAAGCGATGCAACCGAGGGAATAGCCATAAGATGCGTCATTACCCTTCGGCTAACCAAGCGAGGCCTTCGAATATAATATTTTAATACATGAAAAAGCTCGATAGCCTCGGCCCGCTCCACATCAAACACAAGATGAGGATGGGCTTCTTGAAAAGTAGATTGTCTACGCCTTAACTCACGACATCGCTCCACAACATCATCATGAACACATCGTCCTCCATGAATAGACTCATACTGATCTGCATAAACAAAAACACCTGGCACGCGCAACAAAGCGCGAACAATAGGTCCATCACTATTCATGTGAGCAAGACGGAAAATAAGATGATTTGATGCGGACACGTCTGCTTGCACATCAGGAAATAATAATAGCGTTTGAACAATATCTATTTGCCGATGTGATACGGCTAGTCGAAGCGCCTCGTTGTTATTAGATGCAAGAATCGCCTGAATAGCCTCATATTGAAGAAGCTCTTTTAGAACAGATGCATGACCTGATTCCACTATAAAATAAAGCACAAACGCTGCTTGCTGACGTATATAATCAATATTCATATCGAGCGCCATGAGTTGTTTAACAATGGACAGATGCCCCTTATCCATGGCAAAAAAAAGAGCTTTATTGTCCGAGAACGTCACATTTTCTCGTACTGCTTCAATGGCTAAAAGTCGCCTAACAATGTCTTCTTGTCCATACTCACAAGCCTTCCAAAGACCATGATGAATAAGCATTAACGCTTCACTACTCTCATTAATGCAAGCAATTAGTTGATTAAACACTTCTGAATGACCCGCTGTTGCTGCTAGCTCGAAAGCTTCATACTCATTATCCCGAATATTGTCCTTCACAGCAGAAAAATGAAGAAAAAATAGAGTCAAATCGACATGTCCATTGGCCAATGCGATTCTAAATGCTGCATTTCTATTTGCAGCAATAGCAAAGCTCACTGCAGGATATTCCAATAATCGTTGAACAACAGGAAGATGCCCATGTTTAGCGGCCATATACAAGGCCTCATTATGATTCCCTGCAATATGGAGAATGACCTGGGGATGGATTAAAAAAGCGTCAATAATGCCCAAATGACCTAGCTGACAGGCAAGTCTAAACGCTTTGTTTCGTTTGAGCGGAAGGCATTCCTGAATACCAGCTAACATGAGAAGGGCTTGAACAATGTCCGTGTTACCATTTTTGATGGCGACCATCAAAAGGTCATGTGCCTGCTCTAAAACGAGAAGGTGATTAACATGAGGAATAGCTAATAAACGACATGCAACAATTGTTTGATTTTTTTTTACCACCTCTTTTAATATGTAATTATCATCGATGGCAATAGCTTGCCAAACTCCGTCCACGCTAAAAAGGTAGCGAACCACATCAATATGTCCGTTCACAGCGGCCTCTTTAAAAATGCGGTTATTATCTATTGCCACCATCGCGCGAACATAGGGGTTTACTAATAACATCTGAACGATACTTAAATGCCCGTTCCGAGCCGCTTCATACAACGCCCTATTTCTAGCAATGCTTGCTCTCTCCCACACCCACTTGAGGGTCAAAAGCGTTTTAACACTACCCACTAAACCTTTGGCTGAAGCCATGTACAATGCCTTATTATCATTTAAAAAGGCATTCGATCGCACTTGCGGAAGAGCCAAGAGCAACAGCACAGAAGCGTCATCACCCGACTCTAGCGCCAAATAAAGAGTAACATTATCATCGCGGTTCGCTTGCTGAGAAAAAGCATTAAACTGAAGCAATCGCTCAATGATTTGTGCATGCCCATTTTTTGCAGCTTGATTTAAAGCATCTGTGGCGCTTAAATAATTTATAATGCCTGGAACCAGTAATAAACGGTTTAAAATCTCTAATCGCCCTTCTTCAGCAGCAATGCTAATGGCGAGATTTCGCGAGTGTCGCAGATTATTTTCTGTTTCTGGAAATTGCAACATCAATAAAACAATGTCTAGATGTCCGTGCTTTACTGCTAAATTAAATGGCTTATTGTTCTGCATCCTAATCACGGCTCGAAAGGCTGGCATTGTCAATAAATACTCCACAAGATGACAATATCCACCCTCAACCGCCAAGCTTAAATAATGTGCTGCCTGACCAGGCACATCCAAGCCCAGCGAGGCATCTTCTAAAAATAATCGCACAACGGCCTCATGACCCATTTTTATAGCGGCATCGAGCGCTCTTTCAAATGAATGAAGGTTTTTTCTTACCGTAGGGAAACTTAACAGCGTTGTTACTCTATGAACATACCCCGCCTCAGCCGCTGAGCACAGGGCTTCGTTTCCTTCGGCGGACACCTGTGCCTGAACCTCTGGAAAAATCAATATGCTCTCAAAAATATGCTCATTTTTAGCCCTTGAGGCCAGGCGAAAAGCTGCATTTTGGTCCATGGCAATGTCACGCTGAATGTCTTGAAATTGTAAAAACCGATTAACAAGGACTACATTGTTATTAAGAATGGCAATTTTTAATAACAAATTACCTTGCAAGCCCACCTGCCTTAAAACTTCCTCACGGCGTAGAAGACAATCCACCATATCCAGATCATCCTTGATCACAGCCATTCTCAAGGCGAGGTTATCAGCCATATCCGCGGCCACTGTACTTAAGCCAAGTAAATATGCTACATGTTCTTTCTTCCCTAGCAATATGCAGATTCCTAAAGCAGATAAAGACGTTTCTTTGACAAGAGGGCTTTTAAAAACGTGTGAATAAGAGACATTTTCTCGTGCCTCTGCTTCAAATGCCGCGAAGTGAACAGGTGAGCGCGCCTCTAGGAATTGTTTAAGTTTTGGAAATGACGTTAATCGCTTTTTATCAATTTCGTATTCCACCATCATTATCCCCGATAGTATTCCTATATGCTCCAGGCTAATCGGGCGCCCAAATGACGGCAATCCGTAAAAATACGGTGAACAATCCGTTTTTGACGTCATATGACGCTACCAATAAGCTCTTAGAATCTAGCATAAAGTATCGAACGTTTATATTTGGTTTCATTATTTCAAGCTATACTTTTATATAGAGCCATTATTTATAAATTTTAGGTTACTGTTTGCTCGTGCGAGGAGATAAAAATGAAACTGGTCAGGTTTGGAGACGCCGGAAAAGAAAAGCCTGGCATGGTTGATAAAGACGGCAACATACGCGATCTATCTGACTACCTAAAAGATTTTACGCCGCAATATTTAAATGACGAATCGCTTTTTGATCAACTAAATAAGCTTGATATAACCCGTTTACGATTAATCGACAAAAACACCCGATTGGGCTCTTGTATCGGATTTCCTGGTAAAGTGATTTGTGTGGGCTATAACTCAAGGCTTCACACTCAACAACTTGGCATAACACCCATTACAGAACAAGAAATGGTTGTTTTTTTAAAGCCATCAACGTCCATTTGTGGACCTTACGATCCTATTTTGTTTACTCGTCACACTAAAAAACTAGATTGGGAAGCGGAGCTAGGCGTCGTCATTGGCAAAAAAGGTAAATACATCCCTAAAGAAAGAGCCCGCGAGCATGTCTTAGGTTACACCTGCATCAATGATCTGTCTGATCGGTATTTGCAGCTTGAAACCGAAGATAAACAATACACAAAAGGGAAAGGATTTGATAATGCAGCACCTTTAGGGCCTTATTTAGTCACCAAGGATGAGGTGCCCAACCCCAGTGACTTGCAAATAAAGCTTTGGGTGAATGGAGAACTACGACAAAATTTTAATACCTGTGATTATATTCATAATGATGAAGAGGTTATCAGTTACTTAAGCCAGTACTTTACCCTCTACCCTGGTGACATTATTTCGATGGGTTCGGCGCCCGGCAATGCAAAAAGCTGGGGAGAAAACATGTATTTAAAACCCAATGACCATGTGATTTTATCTATCGTAGGTTTAGGTCAACAAGAGAAAACCGTTGTTATTGAAGAAGACCTCTTTTAGAGAGGTTTCGCATCATCGCATTGATGGTGCTATCCTTGTACAATAATGTCATAATAATCAAACCAGGGGTGTAGGTCCCAATGCGCCAATTAAGCTTATTAGATACTTTTCTATGTGAAGTCGACTCAGCTCTTCGCACCTTAATCACACCCACGCACCGAAGCACCACCCGACCAAACCCAGCAAAATCCATGGAAGAACCATCGCTGACTGCACAGGAAAAAAAGCATGTTGCAGGTTTAATGCGCGTTAATCATGCAGGCGAAGTTTCAGCCCAAGCCCTCTACCAAGGTCAAGCATTAACAGCCGAACTGACCACGGTAAAAACACAAATGACCAATGCTGCCGCTGAAGAAATTGATCATTTAGCATGGTGTGAAGACCGTTTACGCGAGCTCAAAAGCAAACCCAGTTTACTTAATCCACTTTGGTACAGTGGCTCACTCTTATTGGGTGCAATAGCGGGTTTAGCCGGTGATAAATGGAGCCTTGGCTTTGTTGCGGAAACAGAAAAACAAGTCACTCATCATTTACAAGAACACCTAAAACACATACCGTTACAAGATGCAAAAACAAAAACTATTTTATCCCATATGCAAGAAGACGAATTGCATCATGCTGAAATGGCTGTTCAAGCAGGTGCGGCACCATTGCCCTCTTGGATAAAAAAAGGCATGCGCGGTATTTCTAAAATAATGACCAAAACCAGTTACTATATTTAAGCATCATCACCCCCTCTAGGGAGCATGGCCATGGACAAAAGTACGCTCTTTGTGTTCGCTGTGGTTTTTATTGCGTATGTCTTTGATTTTATAAATGGATTTCACGATGCAGCCAACTCTATTGCAACCATCGTTGCTACAGGCGTATTAACCCCTCGTCAAGCCGTGATATGGGCTGCTTTTTTTAACCTGATTGCCTTTCTTTTTTTTAATTTAATGGTTGCAAAAACGATTGGTAATGGACTAATTGATGAGCGCGTGATTGATACCGAACTTATTTTTGCAGCCCTTATCGGTGCTATCTCATGGAACCTACTCACCTGGTATTTTGGACTGCCTTCAAGCTCGTCTCACGCACTGATTGGTGGACTCGCAGGTGCCGCTATTGTCCGCGGTGGACTAAGCACGCTAAAACTATCGGGGTTTATCAAGGTCGGCATAGGAATCGTTATTACGCCGCTGGTAGGGCTATTGCTGAGCTTATTGTTTACCTATGGATTAACGCGTTTATTACGCCATAAAAATGAACACGCCTTAAAGCGTTTATTTAAAGGCATGCAGCTCACTTCATCAGCCCTGCTCAGCATTACTCACGGTAGCAACGATGCACAAAAAACCATGGGCATTATCGCGTTACTGCTTTTTTCAAATGCTTGGCTAGAAGGCGCATTTTATATCCCTTTTTGGGTGGTGATGTCCTGCCAGTTAGTGATTAGTCTTGGCACATTAGTGGGAGGCTGGCGTGTGGTTCATACCATGGGCACTAAAATCACAACGCTTAACACCCTGCGCGGTTGCACCGCTGAAACCAGTGCCGCAGCCATTATTTTTGCAGCAACAGAGTTTGGAGTACCTGTATCCACCACGCAAACTGTAACGGGTTCTATCGCCGGTGTGGGGTTAGTCAAAGGATTAGGTGGCACTCATTGGCCAATCCTCCGACTCATTTTATTGTCATGGCTTTTCACTATCCCAGCAACAGGTTTAATGGCGGGAGTGGTTCTTAAGATCATTCATTAGGCTTCACATTTAATACACTTTTCTTATAGCTGAACATGAAGTAAAGAAACAACCCTATAACCATCCAGATGACAAACCGCATTAATGTTACCGAAGATAAATTGGCAATAAGATAACTACAACAAAAAATACCGAGTAAGGGAACATAGGGCATCAACGGTGTTTTGAAAGGCCGCTCTAACCCTGGTTGAAGATAGCGTAAAATAATAACGCCAGCACACACAATAATGAACGCAAACAACGTACCAATATTAACCAACTCGGCTAAATGGCTAAGCGGCACCAATCCGCCAAGGCACATCATCAATACCCCACAGAACACAATAATGCGTACTGGCGTTTTGGTATGCATATTAATGACGGCAAAAAAAGAAGGGAGCAACCCATCACGAGCCATTGCAAAAAATATACGGCTCAACCCATAAAAAAGAACAAGCATAACGGTACATAACCCCGCCAACGCCCCAACACCAATGACACCCGCGGCACTTTTGTAACCGAGCAATAACAACGCATGGCTAATCGGAGAATCAACATTAAGACGCGAATAATGCACAATACCGGTCAGAAGTCCTGATACGACAATGTAGAGCAGTGTGCATATCGCTAGAGAACCAACAAGCCCTATTGGAACATCACGTTGAGGATGAATCGCCTCTTCAGCCGCAGTGGAAACCGCATCAACCCCCACATAAGCGAAAAAAATCAAAGCGGCACCTTTCATCACGCCAGACCACCCATAGGGCGAAAAAGGAATCCAATT
Source organism: uncultured Legionella sp. (assembly GCA_964442495.1). Taxonomy (GTDB): domain Bacteria; phylum Pseudomonadota; class Gammaproteobacteria; order Legionellales; family Legionellaceae; genus CAYTZN01. Next base: position 84,703 of record CAYTZN010000002.1, read on the forward strand.
TTGGGGCTGAACTTCAACAGATGCGATAATGATGAACAACAAAATAACGAGCAGTTTTACGAGCACCATGACGTTATTAAACTGCGCACTGAGTTTGACGCCTAAAATAAGCAATAGAGACAATAGACCAATAATCCCGATAGACAAGATATTTAATACGCCTCCGTCAAAAGGGCCATGCAATAAAGCGACTGGAAAATGAACATTTAAAGCCAAGACCAGATCATTGAAATAGCTACTCCAGCCGACCGATACTGCAGAAACCCCTATCGCATATTCAAGTAACAAATCCCATCCCACTATCCATGCTACAAACTCACCAAATCCCGCATAAGCATAACCATAAGCACTTCCACAACCACCCACGCAGGCCGCGAGCTCAGCATATGAAAGTGCTGAAAAGGCACAAGCAAGCCCCGCCACGATATAAGATAACACGATGGCAGGGCCAGTCTCCCTTGCTGCAACAATACCGGTCAAAACAAATATACCGGCACCAATAATAGCCCCCACCCCTAAAAAAATAAGATCAAAAACCGATAGGCAGCGCTTAAACTCGCTGTCGATTTCAGGCATTGGATTAATGTGTTTTTTACGAAACAAGTCCATGTTAGTATACCCCAAGGGTACGTGGGCCATCATAGTATTGATATCACACGTAAAAACACTTTATCATTAAATTATACCGTTAAGAAACTCAACTTATGCTGCATAATTAATGAAGCGCGCGTTTACTTTCTTTTTGTTGTTTACTCTGGTGTCACCAATAAGCGCCAAAGACGCAGACGAATGCGTACATTGGCCAAAATGGACGACCCATGCTTGTCATCGACTTCACCAAATCTGGAAACAAGGTGACACAGAACTTTATATAACTGGCTATGCTTGGCACAACCGTTTCACTTATGACAAAGATAAATTGAGTCGCTACAATGAACAAGCGTGGGGCGGCGGTTTAGGCAAAGGCCTTTATGATGAAAAGGGCAATTGGCATGGGCTTTCAGCCTTTGCTTTTCTGGACTCTCACCGTTATTTAGAGCCTGTTGTCGGCTATGCTTATTTAAAAATAGCTCACCTCAATGACAATACACGTCTAGGCGCCGGTTACTCAGTATTAGTCACCCAACGCCCAGATATCTTTCATGGGATTCCTTTTCCAGGAGCACTGCCTTGGATCTCTTTTAATCACAAGAGAGCAGCTTTATTTGCCACGTATATTCCTGGAGCAAGAGGCGCTGGAAATGTAGTGTTTTTATTTGCAAAATGGACGTTTTAAAGGAGAACAGAATGGCAAAGGTATTGGTTTTATATTACTCCAGCTATGGACATGTTGAAACAATGGCACAAGAAGTCGCAAAAGGAGCCTCAAGCGTTGCTGGAGTGTCAGTCACGCTTAAGCGAGTCCCTGAAACCATGCCAGAAGAGGTTGCTAAAAAAGCCGGCATTAAGTTAAATCAAGCCGCAGAAATTGCAAAGCCTGATGAATTATCTGACTATGACGCCATTATTTTTGGCACCCCTACCCGTTTTGGAAACATGGCGGCTCAAATGCGAAATTTCCTCGATCAAACGGGTGGAATGTGGATGAAGGGCGGGTTGATTGGCAAAATAGGCAGCGTTTTCGTGTCTACCGGAACGGGCGGTGGCAATGAAACAACCATTACCTCTTTTTGGCATACATTGGCCCACCATGGCATGATTTTAGTAGGCGTACCCTATTCAGAAACTGGCTTAACAGACATTAGCCAAATGCGTGGCAGCTCACCCTATGGCGCAGGTACAATTGCCGGTGCAGATGGTAGTCGCTCACCGTTACCTATTGAGCGACAAATAGCACACTTTCAAGGACAGCACGTCGCAGAGCTTGCAAAGCGATTATTTGGCTAAGTAACCGTCCCTAACGTTGTTTTGAAGTCTTCTCAACACTTAATCTGAGCACAGATTTTTCAGATTATTTCGAGTGGCCCAACCTGGTCAAAGAGGTAGCCGTTCATCTATAGTCGAATGAATTTTAAATGACTGACTCCCTGCGCGACTTACCGCTGCTTGTCAGTGGTATCCAGAAGATTTATATGTGTCTTGGAAAAGCCAAGACACATTACCTTTAGCTAATAGGAGGAAATATTTCAGCTTTAAATTCTATTGCTGTTTTTTTCGTAGAAAGTATCACGTTTTCTGGAATACGATGGAAAAAACAACGATCCGTGAAAATAGACAACCGTGGTGATAATGCTTCAACACTACTCAAAACCTTATCAATATTCTCATATTTAACAACATGAGCAATATTAGAGGGGTAAGCAAAAATTGTTGAGATCCCATTAAGTTCACAAATATTTTTTAAAACAACAAATAAACTTTTATCCGTCCATGTTTGCTGAAGAATTGACGCTTGTTGTATTACCTTTATAACATTGTTTACACCATGTTTACCTACTAACTGTTGAACGTATAGAACAGGATTTTGATTTTCGTACTGTAGATCATCAAAAGTGCCAGGAGCTACATTAATACATAACTTTTGATTTTCAGAAATAAATTGATCAAACGCATCAAAAAATTCTTTATCGCTCAAGAATATTGACCCAGCGACCATGTCTCTAAGTGTTCGCCAAAAAGTAACTACTTTGATTCCATTATCAATAATAATTAATTTAGGGATATGCCCTTCGGTGGTTGGCTTTGATTTACTTAAGTCTAAAGCCAGAGCCAATGCTCTGAGTCCTGAAGTACCAACCACGGCTATTTTCTCATCGCTTACTGCGTGAAACTCTAATCCAGTTATTTTTGGATCATTTCCCACGACAAAAGTGGGAAATGTATGTAATGCCAGAGTAGGTAGTTGCTTTATCCCGTGTTTTTTTCGCACATTATGCCCTCTCCAAAAGCGTTGAAGGCCGGTAGCCGCTTGTTCTTTTGTTAACATTTCACACACTCCTAACAATAAATAACTACAATATATTACTTATTTATTATTAAGAATAACAATATTGCTCATACTGAGCAAAAAACAAGACTCATTTATCTGAAACGTTTTTAAAAAATGCCCCCTCTCATAATTTATTACAAAGCAAGTTCATTCAGATTTATAGTTTGAACCATAAATAAAGTCTGCAGCATTTGCCCTTTGTGCCGGACAAAAAAATGATTAGAAAAGCAGAGGAACAAATCGAATTATTACCTCGCTTCATTACTGCGTTTGGTAAAGCATCGATCGAAGGAGTGCTCGGTGACAGGGAATTCCCTAACAAAGCGCTCATTTCCTGGCTTGTAGAAGAGGACATTCCCTTCTAATTACAAATTAAAGGGAATGTAGATGTATGTATTGGAAAGAAGAAATTCAAAACCTCAGCTCAGTTATTTCACCATCTTGCTCCTTATCAGCAGCATGTATTTGGTATGAAAGTCCGTGTTTTTGGACAATCTCTTTATTTGGCAGGAAGCAAAAACTCGCGTGAGGATTTGATGATTGTTGTCACGAATCAGGCTCCAAAAAACGCAATTGCTTGCTATTTGCGCCGCTGGGAAATTGAATGTCTTTTCTCGGCATTAAAAACAAAGGGATGGCGCTTTGAAGATACTCGTGTCATTGAACCTAAGCGTATCGAAAAGCTCTTAGTATTACTCTCATTAGGCTTTGTCTGGGCTCATCGCATCGGTGAATGGAGAGCATCTATTAAACCAATCCCTCTTAAAAAATTACGAAACCAAAAAAGACCTAAAAATAGCTTCTTTCGATTGGGCTTAGATCACCTCAGAGATCTCCTAACTAACGCCGGGGTTCGTTTAAAATTGTTCTCTAAATTGGCCAATTGGATTCTCTTTAAACCACTAGAGAAGCCTTTTTAAAAAATTGTCCGGCACAAAGCAAAGCATCCCCCCAATCCTCCGTCTTAATGTTCTGTTAATGTTGCTTTGTTAGAGTACCTCTCTTCCGGAGTAACCGTCAGTCTATTACATCCTAAACGCTAAATCAGTGCCTAGCGACGGCATTGTAAATAACCAAAGAGACCCTCTAATGCCCATGACAATAATGATTTCTCTCATCGTAACTTTAAGCTTGTTTTGTGTTATCACCATGATTTACAAGCTATTTAGGCAAACGCCTGTGGTTTTATCGGCATTGGATTATTGTAAACTAATCAGTAGTGGTGTCGTGGCCTTTATAGCAGATACGCTTGGTGTCGGAAGCTTTGCTGTGAATATTGCCCTAGCAAAATTATTAGGCACCTTTCATGATGATGAGTTGCCCGCCGTTAACAATGGCGCTCAAGTCATTCCCGGAACAATAGAGTCTTTATTTTTTATGCAGCTGGTGGATGTCGACCTCACTACCCTTATCTCGCTCATCTTTGGTACATGCTTAGGTGGCTTGATTGGCGGCTCGATTGTTAGTCGTTTGAGCAAGCAAGCCATTCGTCTTGCGATGATGTGCTGTTTTCTTCTTATTATCAGCTTATTGCTTTGCCATCAGTTTCACCTTTTCCCTACCGATGGAGATATTGTCGCGTTAAGAGGGGGGAAACTTATGATTGGTTTTGTGGCCATGATTGTTTGTGGTTCACTGACGTGTGTAGGAATTGGCTTGTTTGCCATGATTCAGGGGGTGTTGTTTTTATTAAACGTTTCTCCACTGATTGCCTTTCCTATCATGACCACGGCCGGCGCTATGCAGCAACCGCTAACCACATTAGTCTTTTTACAACAAAATAAAATACCGTTGAAAAAAACTCTTCTTATAAGTTTAGGTGGTTGTTTAGGCGTGTTGATAACACTCCCCTTGTTTAGTCATCTGACCATCACGTGGCTGCATTCATTACTACTCATCATTTTAATCTATAATTTCATAGCCATTGGCCGCACTTACCTGCAAACAAGACATAATGCCTCGTTTAGTTCGCAAAAATCATCTTTACCGTTGTATAATTAGACAACATCGGGGGGATTAGCTATGGCCGTCCTCCCCCAAGCGCAGACTAACCTTGAGATTGCCAAATGGATGAACCAAAAAGTAAATCACAAAAAAAACGCGAGGCTGACGCCTTGCAAAAAGTGGGTGTCGAACTGATTGGATTAAGTTTAGAAAAAATCAATGCCCTACCCCTCTCCCCCCATTTAAGAACCGCTATTATCGAAGCAAAATCTTTAAAAAGTCACGGTGCGATAAGACGACAAGCGCAATTAATTGGTAAGCTCATGCGCTCCTCAGAAAGTGACCTCATCCTTGCAAGTTATGATCAATTACAAGCAGAGGCCAACGCAACCACCGCCGACTTTCACCAAGTCGAAGTGTGGCGAACACGACTTATTCATGAAGGCAAGGACGCCTTGACGGCATTTGTTGATGCCCATCCTCTAGCGGATGTTCAACAGCTTCGCCAACTCATAAAGAAAGCGGTAGATGAACAAACAAAGGAACATCATACCGGCGCGAGTAAAGCGCTCTTTCGTTATTTAAGGTCTTGCATACAATGATGTTTTCTTTATTTGTTAGTTGTCCTAAGGGGCTTGAGTATTTACTTGAGGAAGAGGTCAAAGACATTGGTTTACGTGTAACGCGAGTCAATCCCCAAGGCGTTTATGGCGAAGGAGATTTAGCAACAGCTTACCGCTTGTGTATATGGTCACGGCTCGCTAATCGCGTGCAGCTTATTTTATTGAAAGATGAAGCCACAAATCAGGAAGATATCTACAAGCTTTGCCGTCACTTCCCGTGGGAAACGGTTTTTTCCACCGATAAAACATTAACCATCGAATTCCACGGAGCCTCTCCCGACATTCGAAACACCATGTTTGGTGCACAAATTGTTAAAGATGGCATTGTCGACCAATGCCGTGAGCTCTATGGCACACGCCCTGTCATAGAGCGTGATACTCCCCAAATCCGTTTGCATGCGTATTTGAAAAATAATGAGCTTACCGTAAGTTTTGATTTATCTGGCTACAGCTTGCATCAACGCGGCTATCGCATACAAGCAGGTGCGGCACCATTGAAAGAAAATGTAGCAGCAGCCATGCTAATACGTGCAAAATGGCCGCAAATGGCAGAGCAAGGTTTTGCATTGCATGATGCTTTTTGTGGTTCAGGCACTGTTGTTATTGAGGCCGCCATGATGGCCGCTCACATGGCACCTGGGCTTTTGCGAGAAGATCAATCTTTGCATCATTGGGCCCAGCACGATGCATCATTATGGGCGTCATTAAGAGCTGAGGCATTGGCAAAAGTAAAACCACTCACGGCAAAATTACGCGGTTCGGATATTGACCCGCAAATGATAACCATGGCCCAAGCAAATGCCGAACGTGCAGGGGTTCTTCGCGCCATTGATTTTGATTCATGCGCTGTGATTGACTGTAAAGCACACGCCCTAAAAGGGTTATTCATTAGCAACCCGCCTTATGGCGAGCGCTTAAGCGATGAGACGCCATTAATCCCTCTCTACCAAGAAATAGGCACGGTTTTACATGATCATTATCAACATTGGCAGGCCGCCATTCTTACAGCCAATCCTTTGCTTGCAAGGGCTATAGGCCTTCGTTCCGGCAAGCAATACACCCTTTATAATGGTGCAATTTTATGCAAATTATATTGCCTCGCGGTTGATGAGACAAACGCTCTAAAAAATGTTGCGAAAGAAGAGCTGTCTGCCGGCGCCCAAATGTTGGTTAATCGTTTACAAAAAAATCATGCTCATTTACAAAAATGGGCCAAAAGAAATCAAATAAGTTGTTATCGAGTATATGATGCAGATTTGCCTGAATATGCTTATGCGATTGATCTTTACAATGATCATGTCGTTTTACAAGAATATGCAGCACCGTCCATTATTGCGCCTCATAAGGTTGAACAGCGAAGTCTTGACGTGCACCGTGTTGTTCCTGGGGTATTAGGCATTCCACCCGAAAATGTCGTCATGAAACAACGCAAACAGCAAAAAGGGACTAATCAGTATCAAAAAATGAGTGAAATGCACCAGACTATGATCGTGAGTGAGGGCCGTGCAAAATTAATCGTAAATTTACACGACTATTTAGACACCGGATTATTTTTAGATCACAGGCCGCTACGTTTAAAATTTGCCAACCTTCCCCCGAACACGCATTTCTTGAATTGCTTTTGCTATACGGCGTCAGCAAGCGTTCATGCCGCGTTAAGCGGTGCTAAGACGACTAATGTGGATCTCTCTAAAACGTATCTTCAGTGGGCTGAAGATAACTTTAAACTAAATCATCTAGACCGTGCTAAACATCAGTTTGTTCAATCCGATTGTTTAGAATGGCTAAAAACAACAAGAGAACGGTTTGACGTCATTTTTCTAGATCCACCGAGCTTTTCCAACTCAAAACGAATGAACGATACGCTAGATATTCAACGCGATCACGAATCACTCATTAGCTCAGCAATGCGCCTACTTTACCCAGGCGGAACACTCTATTTTTCAAGCAACTTAAGGCAATTTAAATTATCGCCAAGCATCATTCAAAACTATAAAGTGCGTGACATTAACCCAGAAACCATTGACGCGGATTTCAAACGCAATCCGCGTATTCACCAATGTTTTACAATCGAAAATCATTAGCGGAATTTTGCTCATCTGAAGGCGTTTTGATCACTAAAGATGGAGTGCCTTCAGGGGTTTTATTTTCAGATAAAGCCTGGCATGCCGCCACAATGGCATGGGGTAGCTCCGACAAATCCTTGAGGACCGCATGGGGGTTGCTCGCTAAAAGCCGCTCTTTTGCGCGTTTTCGTTTTTCAAATAACTCAGCGGCACTTATTGAGGCAGCTTGCTTTTGACTGGTTATGCCTTCTATGCCTGTGCAGTAATCACTAATACAAAAAGTCCACACGTTTAGGGCCCCATTGAGTCCAGCCGCTTTGCGGATGCTTTCCACATCACTGACCGCATCGGTAATAAACACCACGCGCTTCATTTCACTGAAAGGCAGGCACAATTTGCGCATGTTCGCTGCTATCATTTCAAAGCGCGTCCCATTCGGCACCTCATCAGCTGTTGTACTGACAGCATATTGATTTAGCTTTGATAGCGCGAGAGTCGCCGTTTGACGAGAATAACCGGTGGTCAAAGCCAAGGGGATAGAATGTCTTCTTAAAAAATCGATCGCTACATCTGCATGAGGAGTAAGGTCAGAAAAATGTGCAACACTGGCATTTAACTCACGCATCACTTCATCATGTAATTCCTCTGCATCCTTATCATTTGGCACATGCCCATAGCGTTGCTGCCATATGGAACTAATCTCTGACAATAAGTGTTTGATATGATCTATTTTCTTAAGCCCCATGGGCCCAGTAATTTGCGCATGAGTGAGCTGAAATTGGCGACGAGAAAAGAGGTTATTGAACGCATTTAAAGGCGCCAAACAATAAGGGTCCACCAATGTTCCTGCAACATCGGATTGTACCAACTGAATTTGATGCTCCGGTGAGAAAGCGAAAAATTTTTCACTAGCACCTTTAAAGGCATAATGTGCTGAAAGGGTTCTTGGTGAGAAAAATCGAGACATCTGTCTTAGTGGCTGAGTCAAAATTGGCATGCCTAACTCCTTGTATATCAAAGTAAAGCCATTGAAAAAAATCAAGCTCAAAGGCAAAGGAGCGCCATACTATAACAATATTTAATCGCTCACCAAGGCATTCTTCTTTTTTTTAAAATAGGCCCTATCCCATCCCCCACGAGCGGCCCAATCAATAAATAAAAAGACGATTGAATAATGGATGACTCAGCGAAAAAAAAACAAAAAAACGGTGGTTACCCTATCCTTAAATTTTCTTAAACCTTTGGATAATAGGGCGAATAACGTGTACATTAAATTTATTATGCTTTTCAAGGCCCAGGAGAGATGTCCATGCAAAATTCGTTTATTTCTTCATTAACGCCTTACTATGAGGCAACCCCAGGAACCATTTGTCTTGGAGGAATTTTGCATGATGATAAGTTGGTTGATGAAATAAAACTAAACATTCCTCTACAATCATTAAACAGGCATGGACTTATTGCTGGCGCTACCGGTACCGGTAAAACCAAAACCATCCAAATGCTCAGTGAACAATTATCCAACCAAGGTATTTCAACTCTACTCATGGATATTAAAGGGGATTTAAGTGGATTGGCCATGCCGGGTAACGCGAATGAAACCCTTTTAAATCGTCAAAAAATGCTTGGCCTTAACTATAAACCGCATGCTTTTCCAGTTGAATTATTGGCCATGGGGGAGCAAGCCGGCGTTAAAGTGCGAGAAACCCTCAGTGCGTTTGGTCCGCTATTATTTTCTAAAATGCTTGATTTAAATGACACGCAAACCAGTATCATCAGCGTTTTGTTTCAATATGCGAAAGACAATAATTTATTATTATTAGATTTAGCTGACATCAAACAGTTAATCAACTACGCACAAGGCGAAGGTAAACAAACCATAGAGGCCCAATACGGTGGTTTAGCAATGGCGTCTCTCAAATCGATTTTACGCTATATCATTGAATTGGAAGCCCAGGGTGGAGATAAGCTTTTTGGTGAGCCTAGTTTTGATGTACATGATTTACTACAAACCGATGCACAAGGTGCCGGCGTTATTTCAATTCTTAGACTTATGAATTTACAAGACAAGCCAAAATTATTTTCCACATTCATGCTAGGATTGCTAGCCTCCGTTTATTCAAGGTTTCCAGAAATTGGTGATGTGAATAAACCTAAACTGATTATCTTTATTGATGAAGCTCATTTGATTTTTAGTCATGCATCAAAACCATTGTTAAATCAGTTAGAAAGTATTGTTAAGTTGATTCGCTCAAAAGGTGTCGGTTTGCTATTTTGCACACAAAGTCCTGAAGATATTCCAGATGGAATTTTGAGCCAGCTCGGATTGAAAATTCAGCATGCTCTCAGAGCATTCACTGCTAAAGATCGCAAAGCCATTAAGTTAGTCGCTGAAAATTTTCCCATCACCCCCTTCTATGACACGGCCTCATTACTAACGTCACTGGGCACCGGCAATGCCTTGGTTTCGGCTTTAGACACGCATGGACAACCAACACCATTAGTTATTTCGATGATACGGGCTCCAGAATCAAGAATGGGGCCTTTGACCGAAACAGAACTCCTCCAATTGATTTCCCAGTCTGCTTTGGTCAAAAAATACGAGCAAAAAATGGAGCGTGCGTCAGCAATGGAAGAATTAAAAATTCGCAAAGCGCCGCAAAAGGTCCAACCACAAGGCGTTCCAAACAAACCTTCAATAAACGACACATCAACCATTGAGTCACTGTCAAAAAACACATTATTTAGACAAATAGTGCGCACCATTGTGCGCGAAATTACGAACGCAATTATGGTAGCTCTTGGTTTAAAAAAATCCGGTAGAAAGTGATGAAAATAACGCGCGGATTCTGGCACGATCTTGATGCGAGATCGAATGGATACCACGATACGTAGGCAAATACAGTACCATTTTGCTTAAACATTAGATGCGTTTGCTCTGTTGATGATGAAGATACGTTGACTTCACCCTAATTATGGTAGAATAAAGACCACCCTCACGTTGAGATGCTCATGACAAGATTTAAACGACTCATCATCGCCCTGCTAAGTTTACTGTGTGTAACCGCGGCTTCTGCTGATGCCATGTTTGAAGACATGAATGGCAAAACCACTTTATTCTCTGACCTTCAAGGCAAATGGGTTTTAATCAACTATTGGGCCAGTTGGTGTAAGACATGCATAGAAGAAATCCCCCAAATAAATCATTTTTATAAGAACCATAAAAACAATGATCTTGCCTTATTTGCGGTCAATTACGATGCCCTACCGCTAGAAAAACAACAAAAATTGATTAGAAAACTAAATATCCTCTACCCCTCGTTAAAAGAGGATCCCTCCATGGAACTAGAGCTAGGTGATATTCGAGGATTACCTGCTACTTTTATTTTTAACCCACAAGGTCAATTGAGCATGACACTTTACGGTGGGCAAACCGTAAAAAGTTTAGAAGAGCTCTTCTTAAAATTAAAGTCCTCAGAAAATAGCCAACTCTACTAATTCATGAAAAAATACTCCCCTAGCGCACATAATTTTGCCCCTAAGTTAAAGAGATTATGCAAATTTAGATGCGTTTACCGTGACCCCTTATTGCGAAAAGGGCTTATTCAGTAGCAAAGGCGCCAAAAAGACGTTGTTTTTCTGTTAAACTCATATGAATATGTAAATTCCACCCACCACTCTCATTTAGGGTTTCACCTCGAATAGCTCCCATCTCATATAAGCGGGCCCGTAGTTTTGCTTCATGAGCACCCAATTCAATTTCCTCATCAACCACAGCACCATGCACATGGGTACTAATAGCCTCTATCAGAGCATCAAGTCCCGCGCCCGTCTTTGCAGAAACAAATACAGCATCGCCGTCCTCTTGAAGACGGAGCATCTTGTCCTTGTCGTCTAATAAATCAATTTTATTAAACACATGAAGCTGCTTTACATCCGTCACCCCAATGTCTTTGAGTACTTTTTCAACTGCTAAAGTAGCTTCTCGCCAATTTGGATCAGCTATATCAATCACGTGCAGCAATAAATCTGCCTCTTTGGTTTCAAGAAGCGTTGCCTGAAAAGCTGCAACCAACTGGTGTGGCAAATCTCGAATAAAGCCCACTGTATCGGCTAAAATCACGCTGCCAGAGCCCGCTAAATCTAATTTGCGCATGGTGGGGTCAAGTGTTGCAAACAACTGATCAGCGGCATAAATATCAGCACCCGTTAACGCATTAAATAAAGAAGATTTGCCCGCATTGGTATAACCAACCAACGATACCGTGGCCATAGAAGCTTTTTGCCTAGCCCGGCGATTTTGATCGCGGTCTTGTTGAACTTTTTCAAGCCGTTTATTAATGGCTTTAATGCGTCCTCTTAATAAGCGCCGATCTGTTTCGAGCTGGGTTTCTCCTGGCCCACGCTGACCAATACCACCTTTTTGACGCTCAAGATGTGTCCAACCTCGAATAAGCCGTGTTGACATGTGTTGTAATTGGGCCAACTCTACCTGCAATTTACCCTCAAATGTTCGAGCGCGCTGCGCAAAAATATCAAGGATCAAACCACTTCGTCCCACGACCCGACACTCTAACAATCGCTCTAAATTACGCTCTTGCGAGGGGGTCAACTCATGATTTACTAGCACTAACGCGGCATTCTGTGCCAATACTTCATCACGAATTTCTTCGGCTTTGCCTAAGCCCACATAATATTTAGCATCAGGCTTTTGACGCGTACCTTCTACACACCCGACAATATCTGCATTTGCCGATATAGCTAACTCTTTAAATTCAGCTAGTGCATTCTCAGCCTCTATGCCTTGAGGGGCAATTTGAACAATAATAGCGCGCTCTCCGCCTTCTGGACGATCAAACACAGCAAAATCCTCTAAAAGAAAAAATAGTCATCAGTCTGCCACAGTTTTATTCTACTCACCAGAGGGTATGCTTACCATACGTGCAGGAACCACTGTAGACACCGCATTTTTATACACCATTTGTGTTACTGCATTTTTTAACATGATGACATGCTCATCAAAACTATCCACCACACCATGCAATTTAATCCCATTAATAAGAAACACCGAAACAGGAACTTGCTCTTGTTGTAAGGTTTTAAGAAACATATCTTGTAAATGAAGATGGTTAGACATTGCCTACTCCTTATAATTTTTATTATTAGGGCAACAACTCCTAACCGTGTAATCGACCTAACCGACAATAACTTTAGCGACGTCAGCTAGGTGCAGCCTCTCGACATTCATAAGAGCCCTTACTGCCCAGTTATCTCACAGAACAGTGTCAGAATATTCATCTCCTGCTTTGAGATATCTCTTACACTCGATTAAGACGCTGACTTAATGACACAGACTGCGAAAAAGTTATACTAGTGGTTCAAGGACGACAAGGACTGTCTGACTGGATGTCAAAAGAAATTGAATAAGGGATAAGCTTTGCCGCAAGGATGCGGCACTTTAATTTACCCCTCAAACGATCGTTCGTAGCTATATATCAATATTTTCCGCATCAAGCGCATTGGTTTCAATAAATTCGCGTCTAGGCTCAACTTGGTCGCCCATCAGGGTAGTAAATATTTCATCTGCGGCCACAGCGTCTTCTATCTTAACTTGCATCATACGGCGTGCCTCCGGATCCATCGTGGTTTCCCACAATTGATCAGGATTCATTTCCCCAAGACCTTTATAGCGTTGAATGGTTTGTCCGCGTTTGGCTTCATCCATTAACCACGTAAGAGCCTGCTCAAACGAATCAACCGCCAAGGATTTTTCACCCCGTTTGATAATGGCACCTTCTTCCACCAAATGATGCAACTTACTGCCTAAGCTTGTCATTTCCTTATAATCTTTGGAAAGGAACAACTCAACACTTAATGCAATGCTGTGATCCATGCCATGCTGAGCAATGATCACTTGTGGTGTGTACTGATCTTTTTCTTCATTATGAAGCACGTTAACCGCAAATTTTTGTGTTTTGCTGTTTAACGACTGCAAGCTTAAATTCAATTGATTAGCCCAGTCACTTATCTTATTACAATCTGAAAAATCAGCTAAAACCAACGTTGGCAAATAAGACAGGTGTTTCATAATACCTGCATTGTAGCGACGAGCATGGCGCTTCACTATTTTTTCAACACGACGATATTGATAAACTAAATCGCCTAAAGCCGTTGAAATAATAGCTGGTGCATCTTTAGCTGGGTGAAAAGCCGCACCATCCAATGCTGTTTGAGTTAAATAATCATAGAGAGCATCATCATCCTTCACATATTGCTCTTGCTTGCCTTGTTTTACTTTGTAAAGAGGCGGTTGCGCAATATAAATATACCCTCGCTCAATCAACTCTGGCGTTTGCCGGTAGAAAAAGGTCAACAACAGCGTTCGAATATGTGAACCATCGACGTCAGCATCCGTCATAATAATAATGCGATGGTACCTAACTTTATCAGGATTATATTCATCAGGCCCAATACCACAACCCAGTGCCGTAATAAGAGTAGCCACTTCTTGAGAGGCGAGCATTTTATCAAAGCGAGCTTTTTCCACGTTAAGGATTTTACCTTTCAATGGTAAAATCGCCTGCGATTTACGATCGCGCCCTTGCTTCGCCGAACCACCCGCAGAATCCCCTTCCACGAGGTAAAGCTCGGATAGAGCAGGGTCTTTTTCTTGACAGTCTGCCAATTTACCAGGCAACCCAGCAATGTCTAAAGCCCCTTTTCGACGCGTCATGTCGCGTGCACGCCGTGCCGCTTCCCGTGCTCGAGCAGCGTCTATCATTTTACCAACAATGGCCTTCGCCATTGCCGGATTTTCAAGCAAGAAATCATTTAATTTTTCAGCAACCAGTGATTCAACCGCAGCTTTTACTTCAGACGATACTAATTTATCTTTGGTTTGTGATGAGAATTTTGGATCAGAAACTTTCACCGATAAAACAGCAGTCAGGCCTTCACGTGCATCATCACCAATAGTGGCAATCTTTGCTTTTTTAGCATAGCCTTCATTTTCTATATAATTGTTTAACGTGCGCGTTAAGGCGGAGCGGAACCCAGCCAAATGAGTACCACCATCCCGCTGAGGAATATTATTGGTAAAGCAAAAAATACTTTCTTGGTAAGAATCATTCCACTGCATGGCTAATTCAACCACAATATTGTCTTTTTCTCCAAGCATAGAAAATACAACTGGCGTAACGGGTGTTTTATTACGGTTAAGATGCTCAACAAAGGCTTTGATACCCCCCTCATAACGGAAGGTGTCTTGTTTGTCAGTACGTTCATCCAATAAGTGGATACAAACACCAGAATTAAGAAACGACAGCTCCCTCAACCGCTTGGTCAAAATATCGTAATGAAACTCAATGTTACTGAAAGTATTTGCACTTGGCTTAAACCAAATTTGCGTGCCTGTAGCTTCGGCATCCCCTGTGATAGCCAAAGGTGCATCCGGTACACCATGGCGATAATGCTGCTCGTACACCTTGCCATAACGATGAATAACTAAATGCAATTCCTCAGACAATGCATTAACCACCGAGACGCCAACACCATGCAACCCTCCAGAAACCTTGTATGAGTTATCATCAAATTTTCCACCAGCGTGAAGAATCGTCATGATAACCTCAGCAGCCGAGCGTCCTTCTTCTTTATGAATATCAACTGGAATGCCGCGGCCATCGTCTCTTACGGTAATGGATTCGTCTGCATGAATAATCACGTTAATAGCATGACAATGGCCGGCAAGCGCTTCATCAATGGAGTTATCTACCACCTCAAACACCATATGATGCAAGCCCGTACCATCGTCTGTATCACCAATATACATGCCAGGACGTTTTCTAACCGCATCTAGTCCTTTTAAAACCTTGATATTGGTCGAATCATAGCTGGTGTCAACGCTCATAAGGTGTCCTCGGTGCCAAAAATTAGGGGGCGAAAATGGCTCTTATTATAGCATCATTCTACAATGGTTTATATGTGTCTGATATTGCCTCGAATCAAAAGCGCTGATGCTCGCCAATTAATCTTTGTGTTAACTTACCGCGCCATTGGCGAGCTGTCTAAAAAAAGAACAAAAAATGATCTTAGTAGGTTAGTACAAGATAATTTCTCTTAATTAAACACAGCGGGTTGTCTTGATGAGTGCATATGATAATTTGGTTTCTCTGAATCACCCTCTTCATCACATGGCATGCTCGCGCGGCCACTGTTATCACTGAAGCGTTCTATATCCTGTGGCTTATACCCTTTTATCAGCGTCACGATGGGTCGTGTAATTAAGCTTACAACCGATTTGATGTAAATAAAGACGGATATAACATAAGCGGCTATTGAGCACAGCAGATTTTTACCTGCTTTTTGAAAATGGTTACCGCCATCATTTTTAACCATCCCCATACGCATGGTTAAACCCACACAGGCTTCCCAAATTGCTAATGCCAAAGTTGCACAAGCCGCTAATGAGGCCAAAGTGGTACCAAAAATAGCCCCACCCAGTTCGTCGACCCAATCATGTCCATCCCTTAAGGCCTGAAACACTTTAACGCGCTTCCATGATTCCTTAGCCAATACAGAAAATGTGTTTGGACCATGGACATCGTGCCATATTTGTTTTGCCTGATGCACATGGTAGCCTAAATGATCACCATAATTTTGAAAACAATTTTTCTTAGGATTGGGTTTTTTAAAAAACATCGCTACTCCCTCATTATTTATCTTATTTTCAACGGCCTACAAAGTATACGAGGTTAAAGCTTAAGGCAATATTATATGGAAGATTATATTTTATAACGTGAGTTTAGATGGAAACTGATACTTTTAAATAAAAATCTCAGGGTTAGCTATCCGCTGACGCAGTTTGGTCAACAAAGCCCAGAGATAGAATAAATATCACTGAAAAAAATGCAACGCAAGAAATCATCATTAAAAGATCAATCAACTATAATGTTTCACGTGAAACATTAACTTGGCGGATAGCTCCCTTTTCAACGCAGTAAGTGTTTGAGTCAAAGGAGTCCTGAAAAAAAGATAATGTCTTATCATCAATGGCGGTAACAAACAACTGTCCATTCAGTGTGGTTAGACAACGAATTAAACGTGATAAATGTCTTGAATCCAATTCCGCAGCTATATCATCGAAAAGATAAATACAATTTAAAGAGGAAAATGTTGCTTGAGCTAATTTTAGGGCTATTAATACAATTTTTTGTTGACCACGGGAAAGTGTACGCTGGGCTTTATGAAAATCTGTATTAAAATAAATTTCGGCCTGGTGTGGACCCGCGTGTGTGTATTGGCGTTGTAAATCCGTTGCAAATTGCTCAACAAGCAGCGCATCCAACGGTTTTCCGGTGTTTCTTTTATCCCACCCCTTATAATACCGTAGCTGGCAGGGAACATCAGTCAGTTGTTTTAAAAGTGATTGAAAAAGGCTGCTCCACTCAGCAAAGTATCGCGAGCGCATCTCATCCAATTGATGGGCAAGATTCACGAGCTGAGTGTTCCACGGCACAAACTGTTGAAGTGGCGCTTTTTGGCGAAGCAATGCGTTACGTTGTTTAATCACTAAACGATAGGATTTCCACACGTCATGGTAAGAAGGTTCCACGTGAAACAATCCCCAGTCCAGTAGGGCGCGTCTATCTGACGGGCCAGCATCAATAATTTGAAAAATATCTTGATAAAAAATCTGTGAGGGCAAAAAATGCGCGAGCTCACTGCTGGTAAAGCAGGATTGTCTATTGAGCTTTACTTGGGTGGGTCCTGATGCTCGCTTTTGAATACTGATTGTTTCATTGGATGATGTTCGAGCAAAAACCGTTAGCGCGTCTTTTCCATAACTAACCAAAGGAGATATTTCTCTTGTACGAAAGGAGCGACCACTACTAAGTATATACAAGGCTTCAAGCAGGGTGGTTTTGCCGCTGCCATTCTCGCCGTAAAAAAAATTGCATTTAGGATGAAAATGCAATTCAGCTGAGGAAATATTGCGTAAATGATGAATGTTTAAATCCGTAATAGATCTAAGCATCAATCAAATCTTCATCGGCATAATAATGTAAAAATAATGATTATCCTGTAGCGACTCAACCAAAATACTGCTGTCAGTATTGGACAAAGACAAACGTAATGGCCCTTCATGAATATGCTGGAGGACATCAAGCAAATAATTGGCATTTATGCCTATTTTTAACTCATCTCCAACGGTCTCTGCCAGCAGGGTCTCTATAGCCTCTTCTTGTTCTTGATTATTGGCAACTAATGTCAATTGGCCAGGTTGCAAATGTAGGAGGACCGCCCGTGATTTTTCGTGGGCTAAAATAATAATTCTCGATAAAGCTCGCTTTAATAGATCACGCTCGATGACCACATGCTTATCTTGTGCTATGGGTATAGCTTTGATGTAAGGGGGGAATCGTGCATCAATCAACTTGGTTGAAAAAATATATTGACTTGTCACCAATTTGAAATGACTTTTTCCTGCAGCAAGAAAAACATGTTCATCAGAAATATTATTAAGCAATCTCAGTATTTCCTGAACACCTTTGCGAGGAATGAGCAGCCGATGATGCTGATTGTTAAGTTGGCAAGGTAGCCTAGAAATAGCCATTCTGTGGCCATCTGTCGCAACCGCCGTTAAAGATTGCGAATCCAACTCCAAAAGCAACCCATTTAAAAAAACTCGAACGTCTTGCTGTGACATTGCAAAGTGCGTGGACTGCAATAAATGAATAAAGGCGCCGCGCTCAACGGAAAATTCAACATCGTTAACTTCATCTTCACTGTTGGGATAATCATCAGCAGGCAACGTTGCTAATTTGAATTTACTACGGCCTTCCTTGATGGTCACAATACCCGCATTAAAAGAAATAGTAGGGTTAGCATCATCATCCAGTGAGCGGATGATATCTATCATTTTTTTGGCGGGCACGGTCACAACCCCAGTGCTCGTACGGCTTGTAACCGCAACAGAGCCCGTGATTTGAATTTCAAGATCCGTTGCCGTTAAGTGCAAATGCGTTTCTGTGAGTTTTAATAAAATATTCGATAAAATGGCTAATGACTGTTTTTTATCGACAGCACCAGCAACCGTCAACAAAGGGTTTAGTAAATATTGTTTACTGATTGTTAATTCAAACATAGGAGTCTCAATCAAGAAGATAATATACGCATCAAGTTTTTGTAATCTTCAGCAAAATCATTTCCCTCATGAACAAGCTCTTTGACTTTTCGACACGCATGAATAACGGTTGTATGATCTCGTCCACCAAAATTATCCCCAATTTCCGGTAAACTATGGTTGGTGAGCTCTTTTGCCAAAGCCATTGCCATTTGCCGAGGCCTTGCAATGGAGCGACTGCGTCTTTTAGATAATAAATCAGCCATTTTAACTTTATAATACTCAGCCACTGTTTTTTGAATATTATCAATCGTAACCAGCTTGTCCTGTAATGCTAGAAGATCGCGTAAGGCCTCATTAACAAACTCAATGGTTATAGGCTTTCCTGTAAAATGCGCATTAGCAATAACCCGCCGTAAGGCACCTTCTAACTCACGTACATTTGACCGAATACGCTTAGCAATAAAAAAAGCAACTTCATAGGGCAGTTCAATATTGGATAATTCTGCTTTACTGATAAGAATAGCAACGCGTGTTTCAAGCTCAGGCGGCTCAACTGCCACTGTTAATCCCCATCCAAAACGAGATTTGAGGCGTTCTTCTACACCTTCAATTTCCTTAGGATAACGATCACTCGTTAAAATAATTTGTTGTTGCCCCTCAAGCAATGCATTGAACGTATGAAAAAACTCTTCTTGAGACCTGTCCTTACCGGCGAAAAATTGAATATCGTCAATAAGGAGTGCATTTAGTGAACGGTAAAACCGTTTAAACTCATTGATGGTATTGGTTTGCAACGCTTTTACCATATCAGCTACAAATCGTTCAGAGTGGAGATAAAGCACTTTCGCTTCGGGATTATTTTTTAAAATAGTATTTCCAATAGCATGCATCAAATGTGTCTTGCCTAAGCCCACACCACCGTAAATGAACAAGGGGTTATAGGCGTCGCCAGGTCTCTCGGCAACCTGGGAGGAGGCCGCCCGTGCTAACTGGTTCGAGTTTCCTTCAACAAAGCTTTCAAAAACAAACTTTTTATTAAGATAACTGTTTTTATAATGGTCAGCTGACTTTTTAGAAGAAACTTTAGTCTGAGCAACAGAGGTAGGTGCTTGAGAAGGTTGAGGATCTACTACTACAGGTGCTCCGACTTTACTACCAATCTCAATACTGATTAATTTAATAGCATCCGCACTGAGCTGAGAAACCAACTCTTTGATTCTGTTATAAAAATTCTTTTTAACCCAATCGACAACAAAACGATTAGGTGCAAGCAAAACCAGGGTGCTATCCTCTGTCGAAGCCTCAGCTTGAAGAGGGCGTAACCATGTATTGAATTGCTGGGGGGGATACTCTTCTTGCAAAAGACCCAAACATTTCTGCCAAACGGTTGCAGACACAGCTTACTCCTAAAAAATCTATACCCAAACAAGCAAAAAAAACCGCAAAGACTATTTAGAACACGGGTATTAGCAAGATTTTAGTGCGGCTAATGCTTACGTGGACAAGTCTTTAAAATACAAGTGACAACGGCTACCTACGTTCAGAATATTTAAAATCACGTTTATTTCGGAGCAAGCTGTAACCTTGCGAATGAACAAGCTGTCACCAAAATAAATAGTGCCATTGAATACACCCTGCAAGCAATAAAAAAACGACAATTAAAATTGATTAATGAATAAATGTCTCAGAAAGATAGATATATTCGCCTCTCTAACTGAACGTCTAAAGCAAACGCGTATAGAAAAAACAGCGGAACAAAAGAGGATTATAACAAACAACAAAGGCACTGCCTATGGCCATTGTGTATAGACTGCATCCAAATATATGTCTAAACATAAAATACCCCGTTTAAAAGTGCGGGGATAACTGTTGTAAAACACCCGCCATAACCAGGGTACAACCTTTACGGTATTAGCGATAAATGATCTATTAAGTATTCACCCCCAATTAAAAAGGCAGGTTATTAACATCATAAAAATCATTTAACCATATGATAAATATATATTTTTAAGAACAACAAACAGGAATGTCGTTCCTTATAATAAGAATAAGAGGTTATAAATAATAAATTTATTATAATTAGCAAGAAAGATAAAAATAAGAGCGATTAAATGTGCGGTCAAAAAAAAATCATCTCCGTGAGAAATAAAAGTACGAAATTAAAAGATGTGAATAACTACAGAAGTAATGATTCTAAAACACGTGGATAGATCTAGTGTATAGAAAAAAAGAGAGACTTTTATATTAGATATACTGCAACAACCAATAGATTCTTAACAGGTAAAAATCAAAATAACGTATTGATTTTAATATATTAATCATGAATAACCACAGAAAATGCGTTCCTTATAATAAGTTACAAATTATATATTCTTAACTTATTATAATTACACAAGCCCTAAAATTTAAAAAAATTCACTGCTAAAAAATTTCATGTTTTATATTCACTTCCCCATTTGACAGCCGCGACAAAGTTTTCTATCATTGCCAGCTCTGAAAAATTTAATACAGGTCTATTATGAAACGCACCTTCCAACCCAGTAACCTCAAACGTAAGCGAGATCATGGTTTTCGTGAGCGTATGGCAACGCGTTCAGGTCGCTTAGTGATTAAGCGTCGACGTGCGAAGGGCCGTAAACGATTATCTGCATAACACACGTGAACTGTTTTGATAAAACCCGCCGCTTATTAAAAAAAAGCGATTATGATGCTGTGTTTAATCAAGCAAAAAAATTGATAAATTCTGAATTTGTCATTTTGTACCGCGATACTACCGTAGGCCATGCAAGACTTGGCCTAGCCATTTCTAAGAAAACCATAGCGAAAGCCCATGATAGGAATCGTCTTAAACGCCTTTTGCGTGAGACATTTCGTACACGGCATTTACCCTCGGTAGATGTCGTGGTTTTAGCTAGGCATGGTGTTGCTAAAGTACAAAACTCCTTGATTATCGACCAACTGGGCAATGCGTGGGACAAATTATGCAAAAAATAATTTGTTGTCTCATCAAGTTCTATCAATATTTGATTAGCCCGCTCTTAAGGCCTTGTTGTCGTTTTTATCCGAGTTGTTCGCAGTATGCTTTATCAGCCCTTGAGTACCACGGGACTTGCAAGGGACTTTGGTTAGCTTGCCGTCGGTTGTTGCGATGTCATCCCTGGGCCGAGGGCGGCTATGATCCTATCTTACCTAAATGTAAAGAGACGCTTTAATGGATATTCGACGAGTAATTTTATATGCAGCACTAACGCTAGTGGTCTATTCCTTATGGACAAACTGGCAGGTTGATTATCCTCCTGTAGCTCCAGCAAAGACAGCCGCGGTGAATGCCTCTGGTAACACGTTATTACCAGCAAATATCATCCCGCGCGAAGAGAGTAACAACGCTAACCAGCAACCCTCTGTTTATGAGGCAAAAGAAATAAAGCCTTCACCATCCGTTCATGTAAAAACAGATGTTTTGGACTTGACCATTGATTTACTGCAGGGCGATATCATTGATGCTAAATTACTAGATTATCCTGTTACTGTTGATGAAAAAAACACACCGTTTACGTTGTTACAAAATACTGCAGGCGAGCGATATGTCGCTGACAGCGGTTTGTTTGTGGTAAAGGGTCAGATCATCGAAAATGCTGATGGAACATACGTTTCTGAACAACAAAATTATGAAATGCCAACAGGACAAAATCAATTAGTGGTTACCTTAAAAGGTAAAAATGCTGATGGATTGTTGATTAATAAGAAATACACCTTTACCCGCGGTAGTTATCTGATTGATGTGGGCTATACCTTGGAAAATACCGGTGATTCTGTATGGAAAGGCTATATGAACACCCAGTTGTTACGTAGTTCACCTAAAGAAGATAAATCAAGCATGTTCCATGTTGGCTCTTACACGGGAGCTTCATATTCAAGCCCTGGGCAGCACCGTTACCAAAAAGTTAACTTCAGTGATATGACAAAAAAGAACCTTGATTTAGACGTAAGTGGTGGCTGGATTGCCATGCAACAGCATTATTTTTTAAGTGCTTGGGTTCCTAACGTTGACAGTAAAAACCGGTTTTATACACGCTCTGTTAATGATGATTATACAATTGGAGCAGTAAGCCAGCCGCTTACGCTTGAGCCTAATCAAAAACAAGACATAAGTTCACGCCTTTATTTAGGCCCTGAAATAACCAACGTGTTGAAATCAATAGCACCAGGTCTTGATTTAACCGTCGATTATGGCTGGTTATGGTTTCTTTCGTCGCTACTGTTTTCCTTAATGAAAACCATTTACTCAGTAGTTGGTAACTGGGGCTGGACCATTGTATTAGCGACGCTGTTAATTAAATTAGCTTTTTATCGCCTCTCCGCTACCAGTTATAAATCCATGGCAGGCATGCGTAAGTTGCAACCTAAATTACAAGCGTTACGAGAGCGTTATGGTGATGATAAGGCAAAAATCAGCCAAGCCACCATGGAATTGTACCGTCAAGAAAAAGTAAACCCTTTAGGTGGTTGCTTGCCTATTGTTATTCAAATCCCTGTTTTTATAGCATTGTATTGGGTTTTATTAGAAAGCGTTGAATTAAGGCAAGCACCGTTCATGTTTTGGATAAAAGATCTAGCCATGCCCGATCCATTCCATATTTTGCCAGTGATCATGGGGATAACCATGCTCATTCAACAAAAATTAAACCCTGCACCACCAGATCCTATGCAAGCTAAAGTCATGATGTTTTTACCAGTTTTATTTACCGGACTATTCTGGAATTTTCCAGCAGGATTAGTGCTTTATTGGATTGTTAATAATTCGTTGTCTATTTTGCAACAATGGTATATCACACGAAAATACAGTGAAGATAAACCCGCCAGTAAACCCCGTGTTGTCGCAAAATAAATGAGTGTTGATACTATTGTTGCGGTAGCTACCCCTCCAGGCCGCGGAGGGGTAGGTATCGTGCGTATTTCCGGACCTCTTGCTTACACTATCGCTTGTCAATTTGTTACAACAAACCTGTCTATTCAACCACGGATAGCTAACTATTGTGCCTTTTATGGTAATGATAAAGAACTGATTGATAACGGTATCCTCATCTATTTTAAAGCACCCCATTCGTTTACCGGTGAAGACATTGTTGAACTTCAAAGTCATGGTGCGCCTATTGTTTTAGATAGGCTTGTACAGGAAAGTGTTTTGCGTGGCGCAAGACTAGCAAGGCCGGGAGAATTTTCTGAGCGAGCTTTTCTTAACGATAAAATTGATTTAACCCAAGCTGAAGCCATCGCTGATCTGATTAACGCCAGTTCTAAAACCGCGGCACAGATGGCTATTCGTACATTGGAAGGTGATTTTTCCAAAAAAATACATCAATTAAATGAACAAATCATTAGGCTACGGTTATATGTTGAGGCGGCCATCGACTTTCCTGAGGAAGAGATTGATTTTCTTAGTGATGGCAAAGTATCAACAATGCTTTCAGAGTTGTTAAGTCACTTAGAAGCTATCCGTTTAAATGCGTGTCAAGGAGCGATGTTGCAAGAGGGGCTATCCATCGTGATTGCTGGTCGCCCAAACGTTGGCAAGTCTACATTGATCAATTGTTTAGCCGGTCGTGAGGTAGCTATCGTCACTGATATTGCTGGCACGACACGTGATGTGATGAGAGAACAAATTTTATTGGACGATATTCCTTTACGTGTGATTGATACCGCTGGTTTACGAGAAAGCCATGACGTCGTGGAAATTGAGGGCATTAAACGTGCTTGGCAAGAGGTTAGGCGCGCTGATTGCTTACTTATGGTTGTTGATGCAGGCATGCCAGAAGAAGAGCTTAAAGACGAGTTAAAGGCCCAATTACCGCAACATATACCTATTATTTGTGTTTACAACAAAATTGATGCAATGGGTCTTTCTCCCAAACGTGAACATAATTCAGTTTATCTTTCTGCTAAATCAGGGGAAGGGCTATCGCTTTTAAAAGATAAAATTAAAGAAGTTGTTGGGTTTCAACCAACAGAAGGGCAATTTTCTGCACGAAGACGTCATATCCAGGCATTAGACGTAACTAAACAACACCTGTTAGCCGGTCATCATCAACTGCATACGCAAAGGGCCGGGGAGCTTTTGGCCGAAGATTTGCGTCTTGCTCATCAATCCCTTTGCGAAATTACAGGGGAGTTTAGTTCGGACGATCTACTTGGAAAAATATTTTCAAGTTTCTGTATTGGTAAATAAGTTACAAACACTTCCTTCTGATAAATTTTCTTGTTTGAGATATTAAAACAACCAATTAGAGCAGGGCTTGTTCGTGTTTTCTGAATGCAATATGCGAAAATAAAAGACAAAAAGGCTTGTTTTGTATTAAGTAGAATGATACCGTGTTATTTTTGATAGGAGTGTTTTTCAATTTTGCATATTCCGGCCTCCACTAAAATAAAGTAACTGCATGTGGTTTGGGTTGGCCAGGTTAATTGTAAACGTTTCTGATTGCACGCTGTCCTTCTTTCATTTTAGGTAAAAAAATGAGTTATTCTGCTCGGTATAGTCTCTTTGCGGGAGACAAACGTGATTTTTTTGCAAGTATTGATTCAACAACGCCTACTGCAAAAGTCAACACCATCGCTCACGCTCGTAGCTATACATTTTTAGCAACCAATCGTTTTTTGCTCGAAGAAGAATTTAATCAGCTTTATGGCATTATGAGCAATAAGCAGGATCATCGTGAAGAGTTTTGGCTCTATTGCTATTACTGCTGCGTCATGTTGCAACGATTCTACTCAAAATATGGTTACGATAAACCAGAGCTTGCAATTAAATACCGAAAATTGGCCAAAAAAATTGCCTACCGTTGTGAGAACAAGCGTTTTCCAGACGAAATTGATGAAGATTCTTTTTTAAAGAGGCTTGGCAAAAAAATCGGTGCGGATCTTGATTCATTAGCAAGCACACCTAAGCACACCACTAAAATCCGTGATTGGTTAGGTTTTGTTAATATTCATCGTCTTGTTTTTGTTTTTTCAAGGTTAAGTGTTAAACGCGCATTATTGCTTGCTAATGAATGGGTATGGTTTGAAAAACTCAATAAATATTTTGGAAATCACTTCAATGTAAATCGCATGATCAACATCATCAATGCGCCAACACCTGTGTTTAATGTATTAAGTGTAGGTCTTTTTGCAGCTCGGTTTTTTCTTTCGCTTGGTTTGTTGATTAAGCATACTTTTTCTCCGACTTATGGTGAGAGAAAACTCTCTGCAGCGCAGCGATTTTACCAGGAGCTCTATAAACGCCACGGTATGATGTTAAATGATATTGCTTGGGCAACCATCAATTTATTGTGTAACTACTCAGCATACTTTGGCACGACAGCCATTGCTAATGAGCTAACACTTGGCTTTTTATTATTTGATGTGGCCTTATTGGTGTACCGTCGTCAACTTGAAGAACATCATTATTTTATTAAAAAATCCCAATACCTTAGTGATAAAAAATACTATGAAGAGCAGCTTGCTTTAGCAATTAGGGACCAACGGGTTGATTTACAAAAGCAATATTTAGCGCATTGCCAAATGCTTGATGCTGAGTTGTTACAACTTAATCAAAATTGGACAGCAACCAGTTCCACGTATTTATTTAATGTGGCTGCGGCAGCGGTGTTATTATGTGGTTTCAGCGCCTCTCTTTTATTGACAGGCCCAGCAGGCATTGCGGTTAGCTTTATTGTGTGCACGATTGCTGTTGCTATGTACCTTTCGGCAGATAAGTATGGAAAATTTAAAGGAAGCTCACTTGCGCTTCACCAATGCCAATTAGAGGCAAGTGATAAAGAAACACTAGCTGGTGCGCGGAAAGAGTTTCTCACAGCACGGAATAATTTTATTGTAGCTTTGTTTAAAAACACCTTTATGCCAATGTTGTTAGTAACCACGTTTGCTGTGTGTTGGCCTGCAGCACTTGTTTTGACGGCTCTTTATGTTGGCTATGAAAGCACTGTAGGTTACTTTAATGGCCCTGTGGCGAATAAAAAGTCACTTGTATCGTTGATGTTTAAAGAGCAGAAAGATATGCCTGCAAAAGAGAAAGAGGGCCAGAACAACATACAACCTTTGTTAGCATTGGCCCCGGCTTAAAACGGTTCCGGGTACATGGCATTAATGGCGGCTATGTCTTTGTCGGTTAAGTGGTTTCGCTGACCAATCTCGACATTGTCCATTAATGGAATAATTGTTTTTTTGCCATTCTTAGAAAAAGCATCAGCGGGGTAATGCATTATCGATTGATAATCATAATCGCCGTAATCTTTTCCGTCCGTTAAATGTTGATCAAAGTTATAGCGGTGATCTTCATCTATATTTTCCCAAACGATTTGCACATAAGCGTCTCGGTCGTTTCGTGATTGTTCATGCCAAAGACCCAAAGCATGGCCAATTTCATGCACTGTGTTCATGGTATTGCAACGGGGGGCAAGCAGAACGATTTGTTTTCCTATTTGTTTGCCAACAAAAGAGGCGCATGTTGTGCCACCGGCGGGGATAAATGAGAGATAATCAGGGAAGTCGTCACGGTTTTTTGAGGTAAGCTCTATAAAATTGATGTGGGTTTTTTTTTGTAAAAGAGTAATGGCTTGAAGGGTGGCCAACTTATTGTTTAACGGTAAGTCTTCGGCTAATTCAAAAGGCACAACACTATTGGACCAGCGACCCCCACTAACTTTAGATAATATGGACGCACGCTTAAGCTTAAGCTCCTCATTTTTACCCATGAGAATGTCGCCTTCAGCAATAGCGTAGCCATCCATTATTTCATACACAATGTTACGAAGGCCAAGACGAGGGTCGTTCACCGCAACTTGCCCAAGAGTTACGGACCATGCAATATTTAGATGGCAGATAAGAGCTATCAATAGATTGCAGCAAAAAAAACGTCCCATATTTAAAATCCTTATATAGCTTAAGTCTCTTGTTGATCGCGCATGTGAAGTGCAATTTGATACAGCTCATTTTTTGGTGTGTTTGTTAGTTGTCCTGCAAGCTTTACGGCTTGTTTTAAGGGTAATTCGCTTAATAAAATAGAAAGAACATGTTCATTGGATTCCATGTTTTCGTCAAAAGTTCGCGCAGGAATAATTAAAACAAACTCGCCTTTGGAATGGTTAGTGTCGATACGTAACCATTGTTTGATGTCATCACAGCATCCCGTAATGAATCGCTCAAACGTTTTGGTTAACTCTTTTGCTAATACCAGCTCACAAGAGGCGCCAAACACGTGTTCAATATCGTTGATGCTTTCCATAATGCGATGTGTGGATTCATAAAAAATTAAAGTATGCGGGGTGGTGCGCATCGATTCAAGTTTTTGCCGCCGGGCGGTCTCTTTTGCCGGTAAAAATCCGCAAAAAGTGAATGTATCACAAGCTACGCCAGCGGCAGATAATGCTGTTGTTATAGCGCAGGGACCAGGAATGGGAACCACTGACAGAAGATGTGAGTGTGCTAATTTCACTAAAGGATACCCAGGGTCACTGATGAGAGGGGTACCTGCATCACTAATTAATGCGCATGATTTTCCTTGCTGAAGCAACGCGATGACCTGGTCACTTTTGCTGGATTCATTATGTGCATGAAGAGACATCAATGGTTTTTTTATACCTAATGCTGTGAGTAACTGTCGGGAGTGGCGTGTGTCTTCAGCGAAGATAATATCCACCTCCTGCAATGTGTTTATTGCGCGTTGGCTGATGTCTTCTCGGTTACCAATGGGGGTGGCGACAATGTATAGCGTTCCTGCCGTTCTTGCTGAAGTGTCTGTCATGGTTTATCCTCTTGCGTTCTTGCTTGGCAGATAGGCTATTTATGTTGTTATTTCGTTGTGTAAATCAACTTTTATTCATTGTTTGTGTTCTTTTACTCACACATTGTACCAAAATAACGGACACTTCGGTTGTGCATATTAATCAACAATTGGTGAGTCCTTATACCATGCCCGCCACAGCCTATTTAGCGCTTGCAAAAAATCAAACAGGAAGCGAAAAGCAATCGTTGATGATAATGGCAGCTGGGCGTTTAATATACGATGGGCAGTGGCGAGAAGGGCTTGTTATTCTATCGGAAACAACGGAACTCACGCCTGTGCTTATTAGTGAAAAGCGTTTGCTACTCGCTAAAGTAGACTTGATTCGCAATGAGCCTCATAACGCTATTTCAAAATTGTCTTCTGTGCAAGATAGTAATGATCTGCCCATTTATTATCAAGTACAATTTCATGAAATGCTGGCTCTCGCTTATCAGACAGTAGGGAACACCACAGAATCTGTTAAAGAGCGTATAAAGTTAGAGCGCCTATTACCCGATGAAGCATCAAAGGCAAATAATCGTCGCGCACTATGGTTGTCGCTTACCAAATTGCCTGCGGCAGAGCTTGATATGCTCGCCATGGAAGCACCAACGGGGTCAGTCTTTAAAGGGTGGTTAGAGCTCTCACTGATAGCACGCAAATCATCGGCTGACCCTCAAAGCATGTTGGCCGCCATTGAACAATGGCAACGGGCGTATCCAGATCATCCCGCCCGGTTTATTTTTCCCTCTCCTTTATCAAAAGCCACAGCGCAACTTTTTGCGCGGCCTAAACAAATGGCCTTGTTGTTACCGTTGACAGGACCTTTAGCCGGGCCAGGCGGCGCCATTAAAGATGGTTTTATGGCAGCGTTTGATGCGAGCAATACGGCTTCTCATTCTACGGTTCGTCTTTACAATACTGATGGCGTGGATATAGCGGCACTTTATGAGCAAGCACTAAATGATGGCGCTGATTACATTGTTGGGCCTTTGAGCAAAACAAATGTGGCGGTTGTTGCTGGCATGAATCACCCAGTACCCACAGTGTTGTTAAATGATACAGACACCAAGCCGTCGGAGCGAGCCTATCAGTTTGGGCTTTCGCCGACTTATGAAGCAAGGCAAGTGGCGGCTCGGGCGCGTAAAAATGGGTACTCACGTGCCTTGGTAATAGCCCCCGCTGATGCGTGGGGAAATGACGTGGCGTCGGCTTTTGAGAGCCAATGGCGTGCAAATGGTGGTCTTGTCGTAGATACGGCTCGTTATCGCCCAAACGATGATTTGAATAATCTTGTGCGTGATTTCTTGCGGGTGTCTGATAGCGAGGCGCGTAGCAAGCAGCTAAAACAATTGTTGGGGCACTCGCTTGAATCGTCTCCCAGCCGTCGCCAAGACGTTGATATGATTTTTCTTCTTGCATACCCTTCAAAAGCGCGACAAATCATGCCATTACTAAAATATTATTATGCAGGAGATATACCTGTGTATGCGACATCCTCTGTCTATGGTGGAAGCAGTAATGCCATGAAAGACAGGGACTTAAACGGCATTATTTTTTGTGATATGCCATGGGTTTTTACTCATCAAATGGGCAGTAAAAATTGGCCTGAACAATTTAATAGCTATAACCGATTGTATGCTTTAGGCATGGACAGTTATGCGCTGACGTCTCAACTGAATCAATTACTCCTTTTCCCTGCCATGGGCGTGAATGATCACAGCGGAGTCCTTTATTTAACATCCTCGGATAAAATAGCGAGGATATTGGCTTTTGGACAATTTAAGCAAGGTTTGGCTCAAGAGCTTGCTGACTCACATTAACCTAGTTCAGTTTTTATTTTAGTAAAAAAAACACCTCTCGAAAGCGGGAGGTGTTTTTAAAAAAAGAACAGTCTATTGATGCGCTTTGTGCATTGGACGATGGGATACCCAACCGGAGGTTGTATCGCCCACGCCTTTTAAAACACGTCCTGTGCCGTGAGCTACACCACCCATAACGCCAGTGGTTAGTTTGCCAACACCGCCAATAACGGTTCCACCAACGCCGGTTGCAAGACCCGCAGTTGTCCGACCGACCCCTTTGACAACTTTGCCAGAGGTGGTTACTGTATCGGTGACAAGACCGGTACTCGCTAAAGCGCCGGTACTAAGAGCGAAAGAAGCTGCCCCAAGTACTATCGCTGGTATAATTAGTCGTGCTTTCATAAAGGACTCCTTGTTCATAAAACAACCTTTTCCTGTATAATACTAGTACAACAAATGTGGGAGAGCAAATTAACAGGAGTAATTTGACAAGCTTAAGGGTTGGTTCTTGCCTGGGGTGGCTTCATTTAGTAATGATTTTAAAATATGTTTAATACGTAAAATCACGTCGTCTGATAAAAAAGACAGTGTTTCGCTAAGTTCCTCAATGTTTAATTTAGAAAAAGGCAGGGTAAGGCGTTCTTGTGATTCTAGATCGAAGGCTTCAACTTGTTGTTTTGCTCTATTAATTGTCGCGTATTTTATCTGCTTACCCTCAGCGTTTCTGACAACAAAGGTCAGCCTTTGTCTTTCACCCGTAAGCAATGATGATTGTGTAATCGCTGCATCAGGGTTTGATATGTGCTTCAAGGTATATTCAAAGCGCTCTTTCCCATACGTCTCCGTGTTAAAGGTTGTTTTAATACTATCCCCACCGTCCCAATAAAAGCGCCAGAGGGCATCTCCTCCAACGAGGAGTGTCTGGGCTTGTTTTTTATGTAACACGATAGGTTCTTGCACGTGAAAACCTGACTCCAATAGAATTAAGCCATCACCACATACCATCAATAGCGCTGTATGGCCAAATGCGTCCTTAGGTAAACCAAAATACTCAGGGAGTGTTGAAGGAATAACGTATATGGGGGGCGTTTTTCCATAAAATTTAAACACAATATCTGTCAGTAGGGATAATGATAATCCGATGCAGTTGCTGCCATTGTATTTTTGAATTGTTGCGAAAGAGTCAAACGTATAATTAGAATCGTCTGCCTCTATGGCGTCTGCAATATATCCTGTTATGTCATAAGCCGTACGTTTTAAATGGGCTTTAAGTGCAGGGCGAATCATTTTGGCGATTTCTGTGGCGCTTTTGTCACAATGGCCCGAGTTATTTAAATCGATATCGTACAGTGCCTGTGGTTGAGTTTCTTTTTTATAGGGCCATGGGGTTTTGAAAAAAGCAGGGGTTGGTTGCTTCAGCATGTACTTGCTCGTAAAAAGATATTATTGTATATAAAGCAATCGCTTTGATCAAGCCTTACCGATCTTACTTCAAATGACAAAAACATACGTCAACAGCCGGTTATTGGTAGTCGCTTTGTAGCTCTATGGGCATCAGTTCTTGAACACGGGCATACAACGAGACGATTTGTTCACAAAACCCGTGGAGTTGCTCACGTGTTTCCCATAAAGCATAGTCAACGCCTTTACGAAACGCTTGTTGGCGGGCGAGACTTGCAATGAGCTGGACGTCTTGTTTGGATAATCCTAGTTCATCGTTTAATTCGATGAGTTCAAATAATGTTTTGTATTGTTTCACTTGGCGGTGATCATGCAATAAAAATGCTTTGAAGGTTAATTCAAAGGCGTGGTGCATGAGTGAGGTAATGGGGAGTAGCGTATCGATATGAAGATGGTTGTCCATGATGATTTCAGCGTTTTGCTTTAATAAATGCTCTGCACAATAAGCATGTTGAGCGGCAATTTTTAACATGTCCACAGGATCTAGAAATTGTCTATCCATTAAGCTTGTCTCCTTTTCCCTGTAAGCACTAAGAAAAATAGTTTAAAATGGTTGTTTTTTAAACTGTTGAATCATGTTATGCGGGTATTTCTCAACCGTCCTTTTCATATTGGATCACTAGAGCTGCCGAACCGTTTGCTGCAGGGCCCCTTGGCAGGCTTTAGCTGCGCGCCGTTTAGAAAATTATATTACAAATTTCTACCCCCGGCTTATTGTGTATCTGAAATGATCTCAGCATACGATGTATTGTATAAACATCCAATTACTTCGCGCTATTTATATAGGGCGCCAGAGGAAAAAAAACTTTGTTATCAACTTGCAGGTCATGATCCCCTAATTATGGCTGAAGCTGCAGCACGTCTTGAGGATTTAGGCGCTGATCTTATTGACATTAATTGTGGTTGTCCTAAAACTAAAATTCGGAAAAAAGGCGCAGGCAGTGCCCTGCTTGAGGTGCCACATCATTTGTGTGAGATTGTTCGAGCAGTGCGGGGGTCGACTCGTATTCCTCTGACCGTTAAAATACGGATTCAAGGCAATGAGAATGATATGGTATTAGCACGTGCGATTGAAGCCGCAGGAGCTGATGCATTGATTGTCCATGGTCGGCGATGGACAGATGATTATTCTTACCCTTCAGATTTTCATCATATAGGGAAAATCAAACAAGCCATTCAAATTCCGGTGATTGCTAACGGTGATATTGCTGATGATGTGAGCTTGGCCCAGGCCATGGAGCAAAGTGGTTGTGATGCTTATATGATTGCCCGTGCGGGCAGCGGGAAGCCATGGCTTTATGAACATTTATTGAGTGAAACGCCAACAGCTACTCCAAGCGCTGAAATACAAAAAGAATGTTTTATCGAGCATTTGCAGGGTTTAGCCGTTCTTGAAAATGACCATCAAGCTATGCTTCAAAGCAAATCACTGGTTCGTTATTATTTTGGACATGTCTTGAGTACGGAACAATTGCAACGGTTTTATACGCTTCAGCGTTTAGGAGAAATTGAGCAATTTATAGATGAAATGCCCTAGTATATAGCTTAAGTGGCAATAGGTTTGGTCACCTCTGATGACCTTATAGGAACTTAATATCAACGTACGGGTTTGTTTTTACGGTCATTTTTCGTCTCTTGTACAGGGGGCTCTCGGTTGACCTTGTGGAGTTCATTTTTGAGGTGTTTAAAACCTTGTCTATCAACACTTACCGAGCCGTCTAAACCATAATTTAATCTTACTTCACTGAATATTTGATACCCAGAGGCATATTTCGCGTCTTTACGTTTTGTCATGGTTTCCATTGTTTTATCGACAGATTCTTTAAACAGATTAATAGTACCGTAATCGCAATGTGGTTCTTTTCTCTCCAACCAGCGATTTAGTCTTTCTTGAACACTCATTAATGCTTCCATGGGCTTTTCAAACCCCTTCTTCTTTTTCATAGGATCTAAATCGTTACTGATGTCTTTGAGTAACTGTTTAAGAGACTTATCCTCAAGTTGATTGATATTATTCTTTAACTCGGTTTTAAGGGCTGTATAGCCTTCTGTAACTGTCGCTTCTTTTGTAAGTTTGGTTTCTTGTCGGCTTTCTAAGCCCTTTATATTTTGTGCCTGGAAACGTGTTAGGAAATAATCGAGTGCATGCATTATCTTATGAAGTAGCTTACTCATGCCCCAGTTTTCCGGTTTCACTAAGAGTTTTATAGTGCCATCTTTATCCACGCCAGGTACAAAATGGGCGGTGTGTATTCCTTTCAAAGGAGCGGGTATTGAACCTGTCTTGGGATCAGAGTCAATATCAATTCTTAGTTTTAGATCGGGTATGTCGTCAGGAAGTCTTTGGTTGGGATCTCGCCACTTTCTATGTGAACTCACAGCGTTGTATCCATGCTCTTTATTGGCTTGTTTTTTTGAAAAATAGGTCATCAAATGTCTAACCGCTCGTTCAGACGTTTCTTTATCGCCATATTGGTTGATATTGGAGCCTTTTCCATAACCTTGGTGCAATGTAAAATTATCTCGCGTTTGAGCATACAATAAACAGCTCGCCATGTTGGATACACTGTGTTTGCCATCCGTAATCTGGCTGAAATATTTGTCCTTCAGCGCTTTCATTTTGGCTTCAAAGTCACCCATATTCTGGCTCGCCATGGCGTTTTTAATGATTTCCTGACCAATGTCAGCATATAGATTTGCTTCCCACAAACCAACTTGACCATTTTGCTCGATAAATTGTTCGAAGTTGTTGAAATTTTTAGATGTGGGTGACATTGTATTTTTCTCTTAATTTACCCTCTTTTGTTTATTTTAGACCAAATATACAATAAATTAAGATGTGGTTAAGAGCGGAAATCCAACGTTTATTGGCTTTTTAATGCTCGACGCTTTATGAGCTAGGTTAAGCTGCGTCCGCCATCCACGTTTAATGTTTGTCCCGTGATAAATGGATTATGGGCAAGAGCTAATACAGCTTGAGCAATGTAGGCGGGTTCGCCATGCCGTTTTAGGGGGGTGCGCGCAATGATGTCTTCCTGGGCTTTAGCATTTAGTGCATTGCTGTGTTCAGGCCATGCGATGGCGCCAGGTGCTATTGCATTGACGCGAACGTTGGGGGCAAATTCACGTGCTAATGTTTTGGTTTGCATGGCTAATGCAGCCTTGGATTGGCAATACACGGAATAACCTTTTAAAGGGTTATTTGCATGAATGTCGGTGATGTTAACAATGGAGCCTTTATGGGCTGCAAGATGTGGGTAGGCTGCATGGCTTAACCAAAAAGGAGCGTGTACATTCGTGGTAAACAGCGCGTGCCAATGTTCATCGTTCAGTGCATCCGTTGGGGTTTTTGTAAAAAGAGAGGCATTATTAACGAGCAGATCAAGGCGTCCCGCCCATTGAATTGCGTTGACAATAACGAGCCGCGCCTCTTCTTTTTTGGTTAAGTCAGCATTTAAAACATAAGCACTATCTGTTCGTAGTTGGTTTAATTGTTCGGCAAGTTTTTGTGCGTCTTTTTCTGAGCGATGGCAATGAATCACGACCCGATAGCCTGCCTGATGGAGGTGTTTTGCAATGGAGGCACCTATGCGTCTGGCAGCGCCCGTTATCAATGCGACTTCAGTAGCTTGTGTATTGATGTGATTCAAGGTATGTTCCTCTTTTTTCACTTTTTGGTTGATTATGAACCTACTCGAGGCCATTCGCTCGCACATTCAAAACGAAGGTGACATGCCTTTTGTTGAGTTTATGCATCGAGCGTTATATACCCCAAATCTTGGTTATTATAGTGCAGGAACTCAAAAATTTGGGGCGGGTGGTGATTTTATCACAGCGCCTGAGTTAACGCCTTTGTTTGGTCAAACACTAGCGGCGCAATGCCTGCAGGTATTAAGCGGGCTAGAAACGCCTATTTTATTTGAGTTTGGCGCAGGCTCCGGTCGACTCTGTGTGGACATGCTAACGTATCTTGAGCGCCACCAAGCGCTTCCCTATGCGTACCATATTCTAGAAGTCAGTGGTGATTTGCAACGTCGTCAATATGCGCTGATACAATCAGAGCTGCCTCATTTAGCGCATACCGTAAAATGGCTATCGCATTGGCCCACGGAGTCCTTTTCTGGGGTTATTATTGCAAATGAAGTTTTGGATGCAATGCCCGTTCATCGTTTTTTAGCAACGAAGGACGGTGTGTTGGAAAGTTATATTACGTTAAATGCGGCACTAGAGCTTCAAGAGCAATACAAGCCCTGTGTAAACGCGCACTTAATCAGCCATGTAGAGCATGCTTTGCCGAGAGAGCTCTATCCTTATCAATCCGAGGCTAATTTATTTATTGACGATTGGCTACGTCAATGCAGCACCATGCTTCATCAAGGCGCTATGTTTCTTATTGATTATGGTTTTCCTCAGCACGAGTATTACCATTCAGATAGATCAAGTGGTACGCTTATGTGCCATTATCGCCACCATGCTCATACAAACCCGTTGCTATATCTTGGTGAACAGGACATCACGGCGCATGTTGATTTTACCCATGTCGCGGAGGCGGCTCATGCGGCAGGGTTTCATGTGGCAGGATATACCAATCAGGCGGCTTTTTTGCTGGCGAATGGTTTGTTAAACTTGATGCAATCACCAGAAAATACCCCTTTAAGCCTCAATAGTCAGCAAGCGGTAAAACAATTGTTGCAACCTAGTGAGATGGGTGAGTTGTTTAAGGTCATTGCATTGACCAAACAGGTTGACGGTTCATTAACGGGGTTTCAATTGCAAGACAAACGAGCGAGTTTATAATCATGGCAAAATATTTAACCACGGTAGAACTGCAAAAAGAGTCTATGAAATTTTCTGCAGGCCATACCACCATTTTTTCGGCAACGGATCGCGAGCCGTTGCATGGCCATATGTATGGTGTTTATCTCGCTCTTTCCACATGGGTAGAAGATAATGGCATGACTTTTGATTATCGTTATTATAAAGAGCGGATACATCTCTTGTGTCGGCAATTAAATCAAACGTTTTTGATGCCTCAATATTCGCCTTTTTTAGAATACGCAGAAGATGAGAGTTATTATTACTTCACCTTTAATCATAAAAAAATCCCTTTTTTGAAAGAGGACGTGACCCTCATGCCGCTCAGCAACATCACGGTAGAAGAGCTCTCCCGTTGGTTTGTAAATGAATTAATTAAAGATCACGAGGAATTAAAACGTCATCGTATTGAGCGTATTGTTGTAAAGGTTTTTTCAGCCCCAGGCCAATCGGCAAGTCACACTTGGCCGAGTTAAATGAGGGCCGTGTTTAGCGTTTGTGTTTTTCACACCTTTCACGATTGTTTTGATTATTATGCGGATGCAGTAGAGCCCTCTATTGGGGCTCGAGTGTCAGTGCCTTTTCGACAACAGATACGAATGGGGGTGGTGGTTGCTAAACATTTTCCAAAGCACCCCTATGCTAAGACTAAAAGCATCGCTCGGGTGATTGATGATACGCCCTTGATGTCTGGCGAGCTTCTCGCTTTATGCCATTGGGTGAGCCACTATTATCAATCGCCATTATCAGAAGTTATCCCGCTTGCGTTGCCCAAAAAATACCGTAATGGGGATGACTGTGTTCTACCGACAGGCCTTTATTATCGCTTAGCGGTGGCGCCCCAGGATGCGCTACACTTGTTAACCAGTCGGGCACCTCGGCAGCGGGCATTGGTCGATTTTATAGCTCAAGAACCGTCACCACTCTCAAAGAGCCAGTTATTGGCTGCGGGCTTTAATCGAGGACTTCTTGATACCTTGGTGGCACGTAAGGTCTTGGACGTTCAATGTCAAATAGAGACGCCAGCTCTTAATACTCATCTTGATAAGCCCTTACTATTAAATGCTGAGCAAGCGTTTGCACGCGACACAATTTATGAACATTTAGATGCTTATCGGTGTTTTTTATTGCAAGGGGTGACAGGTAGCGGGAAAACAGAGGTGTATCTGCACGTGATAGCAAAAGTTCTTGCAGCAGGTAGACAAGTGTTGGTGTTGGTTCCAGAAATTGGTTTAACGCCCCAGTTACTCGCGCGTTTTCGAGCTCGATTTAAAGAGCCGATGGTGGTTATTCATTCTAAACTATCTGATACCGAGCGCCAGCAAGCATGGCTTTGGGCAAAAGAAGAGGGTGTGAAATTAGTTATTGGTACACGCGGGGCTATTTTTACGCCCATGCCCGGGTTGGGGCTCATCATCATCGATGAAGAACATGACACGTCCTTGAAGCAAATGGATGGGGTGCGTTATTCGGCAAGAGACACGGCGCTCATGCGCGCGCACCTTCGCCATGTCCCAATTATTCTTGGTTCAGCAACCCCAAGTCTTGAGAGTCTGTATAATTGCACATCTAATAAATACACCTTGTTACGTTTGAACGAGAAGGCTCTCGACAGCAAGCCGTTGCATTACCAGGTGCTTGATATTCGTAACCAAACCTTGGAAGAGGGCTTAGCAAACGCAAGCATAATGGCCATCAAGAGGCATTTAGAGCAAGGCAATCAAGTGCTGGTGTTTATTAATCGTCGAGGTTTTGCTCCAGTGCTCCTTTGTCATCAATGTGGATGGATGGCGGATTGCAAGGCGTGTGATGCTCACTTAACCCTGCATCGACATCAAAACCGACTGGCTTGTCATCATTGTGGACTGTTGCAAGGGATTCCAACGCAATGTCTGCAATGCCAAAGCCGAGAGTTAGTCCCGGTGGGAACAGGTACTCAGCGGGTGTATGAGCACTTGCAGACCGTTTTTCCGTCAACGGTTATTTTGCGTATAGACCGTGATGAAATACGGAAAAAAAATGCTCTTGATGAGAGTTTGGCGCGGATAGATTCAGGTGATGCTCAGCTGATTATTGGCACGCAGATGTTAGCAAAAGGCCATCATTTTCCCCGCTTAACGTTGGTGGTGGTTCTTGATGCAGACAATGGCTTTTACAATCAGGATTTTCGTGCTTTAGAACGTCTAGGCCAGTTATTAACGCAAGTGGCAGGTCGTGCGGGTCGGGCGGAAATTCCTGGTGAGGTGGTTATTCAAACGCATTTGCCCCAACACCCCTTGCTGAATAAATTGATCAAGGAAGGGTATGATGCGTTTGCAGATGAATTGTTGTTGTTACGCCGACAAGCGGATTTCCCCCCCTATTATTATCTTGCAGCCATTCGTGCGGAAAGCAAAGCGCTTCCTCAAACCTTGGCTTTTCTTCATGCACTCAAAGCGCAATTGTTACCGTATGATGTTACGGTTTTGGGTCCCGCACCTGCGCCCTTAGCTCGAAAAGCTAGTTTTCATCGGTTTCAGTTGTTGGTTAAATCGTCCACACGTAAAAAATTGAAGGTAGCGTTGACCGACATGCGCGAGTGGTTAACAATCAATGTCAAAATGAAAGGTGTTCGTTGGAACATCGATGTTGACCCTATGGATTTATCATGACCCATCAAAAAATAGTCGTGCATCAAAAAACCTTTAACATTGATTGGGGTGACATGGATGCTTTAGGGCATGTGAATAACGTGCGGTATTTTGATTATTTTCAACAAGCTCGGATTGACTGGCTCGAGGCCTTAAAGATTGGCATGAAGCAAAAAATCGGACCTGTTGTTGTTCATGTGGCATGTACGTTTTTAAAGCCTGTAGTTTATCCCGCGACATTAACCTTGAAAAGCAGCCTATACAGTTTAGGTCGTTCTAGCATGGTGTTAGATCATGACCTTTATCAAGGCGAGTGTCTGATGGCCGAAGGGTTGTGCAAAATTGTGTGGGTGGATTATGAGCTAAATAAATCAGTTCCTCTGCCTTTGGAAATTCGAGAGCTTTTTTAATCCGGTGTTTTTGTTTTATGCGAATATTCACATAGGTCTTTAATAATGCACTCTGGACAATGTGGTTTTCGAGCGGTGCACACGTAGCGGCCGTGTAAAATCAGCCAGTGGTGTGCGTCTTTTAAAAATTCTTTGTCAATGTTTTTCACTAAGCCTAATTCAACCTCCAGGGGCGTTTTGCCAGGAGCGAGCCCTGTTCGATTAGCCACACGAAAAATATGGGTGTCAACGGCCATGGTGGGCTCTGAAAAAGCAGTATTGAGAACCACGTTAGCCGTTTTTCGGCCCACGCCAGGCAGGGCTTGCAATGCCTCCCGGGTTCTCGGGACGACTCCTTGGTGCTGCTCAATCAGCAAGTGACAGGTTTTTATGATGTTGGCTGCTTTAGTGTTAAACAAGCCAATGGTTTTAATGTGGGTTTTGAGCTTTTCTTCGCCTAAGCTCAGCAGTGCTTCTGGTGTATTGGCAATGGGAAAAAGGATTCGGGTGGCCTTATTAACACTTATGTCAGTGGCTTGGGCGGAGAGCATTACTGCAATAAGAAGCTCAAAGGGTGATGTGTAGTGTAATTCTGTGGTGGGGTTAGGGTTTTGAGCCCTTAGACGTTCAAAAATGACGCGTCGTTTTTCTTTATTCACGCGATGCCCCTTTGTTTTTTGCGCGTGCTAGGGCATCTAAAATATAATCTTGCTTGGCCTGTCTTTCGGTTTGTTGATTTTCCGTCGGAGGGGCGACTAAACGCTTTTCTCTGTAGGCTTGTTGTTTTTCCTGTTCATCTCGTAATAACCGTACCTTTCGCGCATTGTAGCGAAGGCGAGCTTGCTCTTTGTTGTACAAAGGGGCGGGTAGGGAGACCATCTCAATGCAATCCACGGGGCAAGGTTCAACACAAAGCCCACAACCGGTGCATTCATCAGGAAGAACCGTGTGCATTAATTTTCCTGCACCAATGATGGCATCCACGGGACAGGCTTGAATGCACTTGGTGCACCCAATGCATTCCGTTTCACGAATGAAGGCCAATGCTGGGGGGCGTGTGTTTTCCTCGGCTATGGCTAAATACGGGGCTGGGTCAATGTTGAGCAAAGCGCCCAATGCTTTAACTGTATCAACCCCACCGGGAGGGCATCGGTCGATGGGTGCCGCCTTTTGAGCCAAGGCTTGCGCATACGGCAGGCAGCCTGGATAACCACACTCTTCGCATTGCGTTTGGGGCAGTAAGGCATCAATTTCTTTTACAGAGGTCATCTAAACATTCCGTTAGGCTTTGTTTTCAGCAAGCAACGCATTGATGGCTTCTTTATCCACGCGCGTCATGAGGGGCACAAAGGTGGCTATGGTGTGGTTTAATAATGGTGTTTCAATGT
This sequence comes from uncultured Legionella sp., assembly GCA_964442495.1. Lineage (GTDB taxonomy): Bacteria > Pseudomonadota > Gammaproteobacteria > Legionellales > Legionellaceae > CAYTZN01. Next base: position 125,698 of record CAYTZN010000002.1, read on the forward strand.
TTTCCCAGGTTAAGGGCGGGCAATTTAAAAATTGCTCTGCCGCTGTAGCCATGTCTGGCAATACAGGCTTTAAATAGGTCATTAACAAACGAAACAAATTGATGCCCATCGTGCAGATAGCCTGGACGTCATCTAAGCGCTCGGGGTCTTTTGCCAGCAACCATGGTTTTTGAGTATCAATGTATTTGTTTACTTCATCTGCTCCTTCCATGATCTGACGTATAGCGCGTGCGTAATCACGTTGCACATAAGCTTCGATAATGGGGTTTCGAAGTACTAGTAATTTTTCATAGAGTTCGGGTTCGCATAGGGGGCTTGCCAATTGATTGTCAAAGCGTTTATTGATGAACCCGGCACAGCGACTAGCAATATTAACAACTTTTCCTACAAGATCCGCATTAACACGGTTTAAAAAATCGTCAAAATTAAGATCAAGGTCGTCCACTCGGCCGTTTAATTTAGCCGCAAAATAATACCGTAAATATTCAGGGTTTAAATGGTTCAGGTAGGTGCGTGCTTCAATAAACGTGCCACGTGATTTCGACATTTTTTGGCCATCAATGGTCAAGAACCCGTGAGTATAAATGGCGGTAGGCAAACGATGGTTGCTGCCAGCAAGAATCGCCGGCCAAAACAAGGCATGAAAATACACAATGTCTTTGCCTACAAAATGGTAAAGCTCAGTGGTTGAGTCTTTGTCCCAATATTCTGCAAAATCAATGCCATGCTTATCACAGTAGTGCTTGAAACTTGCCATGTAACCAATCGGCGCATCAAGCCATACGTAAAAGTATTTATCCACGGTTTCAGGTATAGGGAAACCAAAGTATGGCGCGTCTCGAGAAATATCCCATTGTTTTAACCCTGCTTCAAACCACTCGTCAAGCTTGTTTGAAACCTCGCTTTGCAAATGACCTTTTCGAGTCCAATCTTTTAATAATGTTTCATAACGGGGTAAATCAAAAAAATAATGCTCAGATTCTTTTTCAACCGGTTTTGCACCAGAAATAGCAGAAACAGGGTTTAATAAATCGGTGGGAGCGTAGGTCGCGCCACAGGATTCACAATTATCACCGTATTGATCAAGCGCACCACACTTTGGACACGTGCCCTTTACATAACGGTCAGGTAAAAACATGTTTTTGATAGGATCATAGGCTTGACGAATGGTTCTCATGACAATGTCACCACGTGCTTTCAGTTGGGTGTAAATGTCACTGGCTAAGGCCTGATTTTCAGGTGAGTGCGTGGTATGGTAACTATCATAAATAATGTTAAAGGCCTCAAAATCATGCTCATGGCTTTGTTTTATTTCTGTCGTGAGGGCTTCAGGCGTAATGCCCAATTGTTCGGCTTTTAACATGATGGGCGTACCATGTGCATCATCGCCACAAATGCTGATGCATTGATGTCCTAGCATTTTATGGGTACGGACCCAAATATCGGTTTGAATGTGCTCAACCAGATGCCCTAAGTGAAGGTGTCCATTGGCATAAGGAAGGGCGCTGGTAACCAGCATTTTGCGAACAGTTGTCATAGTACCTACCGCAGTATAAAAATGGCAAATTATAACCCATATATGCGGTAATTGCTGTAGATAAGCTACAATTCTATTATCATCCGCGCTTTTATAGAAAAGGCATTCAATTTCTCCGGAGCAGGTTTTATGAATAAACCCCGTCTCATTATTGGTATCACAGGCGCCTCGGGCATTATTTATGGCATACGTCTTTTAGAGATTTTACAAACACTTCCTGTAGAAACACATTTAGTGGTCAGTAAGGCCGGTCAATTGACCCGTACCTATGAGACCTCTATGAGTGGTGATGAGCTTAAAGCACTGGCGACTGTTTATCATCGGTGTGGTGATGTAGGTGCATCGATTGCCAGTGGGTCTTTTAAAACAATGGGCATGATCATTGCACCTTGCTCCATGAAAAGCTTAGGCGAAATCGCACAAGGTGTGAGTAGTAATTTATTAACCAGGGCTGCTGATGTGGTGTTAAAAGAACGTCGACGTTTGGTCTTGATGCCTCGTGAATCACCATTGCACCTCATTCACTTGCAAAACATGGTTGCTATTACACAAATGGGCGGCATTATCTGTCCTCCTGTGCCGGCTTTTTATCACAAGCCAGACACCATTTTAGATATCGTGAACGATAGTGTGTCTCGTGTGTTGGATTTATTTGATTTTGACAGTGGCTTATCAAAACATTGGGGTGAGTAAGGGTTAAAAAAGGGGCTATTGGCGCTGAATTGTCAATCCCTCTTGCTGCTGCTAAAATGCGACCTAATTTTGCCATTGGATGGATAGTGTTGACGACTTTATTTTTCCCTGTAATTCTTGCTGGCGGTTCCGGCACAAGGCTTTGGCCCTTATCCAGAAAAAATTTCCCCAAGCAATTTTTGCGACTGCAAGGCGAGTCGTCTCTTTTGCAGCAAACCCTAGAAAGAGCTCGCACGCTACCCCACGCCAAAACATTGGTCGTAGGCAATGAAGCGCACTATTTTCTTTGCCAAGAGCAATTACAAGCCTATGCAGATGACATCACTTATTTACTGGAGCCTTCTGCGCGAAATACAGCGCCTGCTATCGCTGGTGCTGCGCATTATATAAATAACCTGGTTGGGCCAGATGCGGTGATGTTGGTGTTGCCCTCTGATCATTGGATTGCAGATGATAGTGCTTGGCGACAGGCCATGTTAAAAGGCGCTGAATTCGCTGTCACTGAAAAGGCGTTAGTTACTTTTGGCATCACGCCGTACGAGCCTAAAACAGGGTATGGCTATATTGAGGCGGCGGCGTCTTTAGGCCAGGATGTATTTCAAGTGGCACGCTTTAGAGAAAAGCCCAGCAAAGACATGGCTGAGCAATTTATTGCGACCGGGCGTTACTATTGGAACAGCGGAATGTTTGTGTGCCAAGCCGGTACGTATCTTCAACAATTAAAAGAGCATGCACCTGATATTTATGAGCACAGCAAAGAAGCGGTGGCTCAGGGCTATCATCATCATGATTACATACGTTTTGAAGCAGAGGCATTTGCCCGTTGTCGTGATGAATCCATTGATTATGCCGTCATGGAAAACACTAAAAAAGCAGTTATTATTCCTGTTAACATTCAATGGAGTGATTTAGGTTGTTGGACGTCTGTTGCAGAATCAAATCAGCACGATGAAAATGGCAACGCATTGCACGGTAAAGTGATCGCCAAAGACAGCCATAATTGCCTTATTAGCAGTGAAGATACGTTGGTTACCACCTTAGGTATTCAAGATCAAATCATTGTTGTGACAGCAGATGCCGTCCTCGTGGCTGACAAACGTTATTCACAACAAGTGAAAGACATTGTGAAATCTTTAGGCGCCGAACACCAGCAGTTGGCTAATGAACATCAGCGTGCGTCTCGTCCTTGGGGTTATTATGAAGTCTTAGCAGAAGGGCCTACGTTTAAAGTAAAACGCTTAATGGTAAAACCTGGCGCTAAACTATCGTTGCAAATGCATCAGTATCGCGCTGAGCATTGGGTGGTGGTTAGTGGCGAAGCTGATGTAGTGAATGACGACCAAGTCATGCGCTTATCTACGAATCAATCAACCTATATCCCACAAAAAACACGCCATCGGCTCAGTAATCCTGGCAGTGAGCCGTTGTATGTGATTGAGGTGCAAAGCGGCAGCTACCTTGGGGAAGATGATATCACGCGTTTTGATGACATTTATCATCGCAACACGAGTTCGGTTGAAGCGGTCTAAATTAGGTTCAATAGACTATGCGGGGGGTTATAAAGAACTCGTTGAGTTTTTTCTTTCACGAACTATAATGCTATTTTTTTATTCATATAAAAAAGTAGGGTAAAAATGTTACCAAATTCAACGTTAAGATTGCTTGTCACTAAACAAGCTATTAATTACCAAACGCCTTGGGCGGTTGGTGCGGGTTTTAACTCGACAGCGACTGTTTCTGTTGTTAAACATGCCGAAAAAATTTATTTATTAACAAATGCTCATGCTGTGTCCCAAGCCACGCATCTTAAAATAAAATTCAATCAAAAAGCCATTGAGCTCGAAGTAAAAGTTGATTGGGAAGATCCAATATTAGATCTTGCTATTCTACAAATAAACATCACAGATCCTGATGAAAATAAGAGGATGGAGGCGCTTAAAAAAGCAGAAGATCTTATACAGAACATGGATGCATTGGAATTAATGCCCGAATTCCAGAAACAACAAACAGAAGTATATGCTTATGGTTATCCTGCCGGTGGAACCACGCTCTCTTTTACAAAAGGCAATATTTCTCGAGTTGAAGTTGGGCTCATGTCTTTGTCGAAAGAGCGCGCTATTATTGTGCAAACAAGTGCCCCTATTAATCCAGGAAATAGCGGGGGCCCCATTACAATTAAAAGTTTAACTCAAAAGGATAAGGAACTTTGCATCGGCATTGTGGCGCAGGGTGCAGTAGACTTACAAAGTACAGGGTATTTTATTCCAGCTTGTACGGTTATAGAAACAATTGAGCGATATATAAAATACCGATCAGTAAAAGATAGGGGGTTTATTAATTTTGTGACGGCGCCTAGCTTTGTTTTTCGTCACCAAGAGTTAAAAAATAGAATGTTCAGAAAGGTTTTAGGTCTACCTGATACAAGTATTGACGAGGAGCTGACGGGGATACTCGTGACAAGTGTTCCTCGATTTTCTGCTGCAGATGGAGTATTGCGCCAAGATGATATTATTCAACAAATTGACGGTTATAACGTGCTTGCTAATGGTGAAGTGCAAGTGCCTGAACTAGAAAATCCTATTCATTATTTATACTTAATTTTGAGAAAAAAATATTTTGATACTTTATCTGTTGTTGTTCAAAGAAAAAATGAAGACACTAAAGAACTTGAAAAAATTGAGTTTAATATTCGGTTAAATAAACAATTAGGGCAACATTTCTTAGGAAAAAAAATTGCAGAGCCTCTAAAGTATCATATTCACCCCTCAAAACAAGGTGCTTTTGTATTTGTTGTTTGTACACAAGGTTTAATAAATAGCTATAAAAATCAGGCAAAACCAAGCGTTCCTTCTTTTTTTGGTCAGTTGTCAGTAGCAGATGTACCCCAAGTCATCGTTCTTCAGCAAGTGATTGCTTCAACGGATACGGATGGGTTTGAAAGCCTTAGCATCATTAAAGGTGCCGGCTGTATCGGTGATCGAATTGTTAAGGTGAATAAAGAGCCTATAAATAATATGTATGATTTAATAGCGGCTTTATCAGATACAGCAAAACCTCCAGAGGTTCGGTTTGCTAATGGAAACGTTTTGTACATTGCTCCATCAAGTCCTGAAGATATTTCTCAATTAAAAAGCAAGCAAACTATTACGTTCTTTACAAGCCCCTCTATAAAAATGGAGCGTAGTCCAGTAATTAAGTCTATTAAAGCCTTGGGTGAGAGAGATGATAATCACTATGACTTTCTTAAATCACCACAAATAGGTCCTTCCTAACACTTATTTTTTGTGACAATTTAGTTTCGTATATAAATTGTCACAAATTCATTTCTATACGTACATTATCAGGCCTTTTTTGTACACATGTTTGCTTATTTAACTTGAGGTAAACATTGGTTTTAATTCTGTAAAAACGCCCAAGTCTATCTTGTTTATTAAATTGATGCTATGATATAAAAGAGAACATATTGGTCTTTTTACGTATTAAGTAGAATTCTATGCCGGAAGCCAATGGTAATGCCAAAAGTAGCGTTGAAAACATCTTAACCAGTACATCATTTAGTGCATTAGATGATGCTGGTCAATCTGCTGTGCGCGAATTATATGCGTCTTACAATGATGGCAAACCCCTAAATGTTGATCATCTTCCTCTTTTCAGAAATAGAGAATCCCTTGCGGTAACCTTAGAGCACTCCAGTTATAAATTGGCTAATTATAGTCCGGACATGTTTAAATTTTTAAATGAAGATCAGCGAAAGGTATTGGCACGAGAGTTGCTCTTTGCCTTTTATCTTTTTTCAGCTCAGTACCAACTTGATGACTCAGAGGGTCGTAGGCAAGCCTTAAAATCGCGTAGTGAAGAAATTAAAATATGCGCGACTTATCTTGATCAATTGCAAAGCACTGAAGTTTTAGGTTCGAAAGAAGGGCCTCAGTCGATGCTTGATAAGGCCATTAATGATTCTGAAAAACATGCAAAATACCTAGGTTTAACGATTGTTGCACCAATGATCGTTGAAAAAATGTTTGAATTTGCTACGGGCGAACTTCCTACGGTTAAGGAATGGAAGGGTGCGAACAAGTCTGGCACTGTTGTTGGATGGATGAGTGATGTGAATGGACGTCGCCTTTACTGGGTATGGGGGGGCGGCCTGCTTAGCTCTGTGATTAGCATGTTGCCGGATGATTTCGCTAATAAACCGCAAGCTCAAAAAGCAGTTTCAGCCCCCTCTCCAGTAACGGGCTACATGAGTTGGATCCTTTACTACGCGCGTTTTGGAATCAATTTGTTTTTATTGTTAAAGCATACCTTTAAAGGTCCCTGGATGAGTCAAAAGGAGCGCGAAGTTCCTGCCTGGGAGCGATTTAAAACACAATGGAAACAGCGAAAATTTGCGTTATTAAACGATTCTATCTGGGGTGTGGCGAACATGGCTTGCTTCTTCTGGCTAATTGGCTCAGGGGTGGCTGGGTATTTTGGAAATGTAGCAACCTTTGGTTTATTGCTGATGGACACGTTTTTGACGGCTTTGCGTTTCTGTGAAGAAAACACACAGAACAATAAAGACATGGAACGGTTTAGGCGAGATATTGCAATATTAGACCAAAAAATCAAAGATAATGATAAAAACAAGGCATGTTTAGAAATCGAGCGGGATAATCTGATTGAGGCACGTGATCGGTGTAAATTTAATTGGGATTATAAAAAATATGGTCTTATAAATGACCTGGTGTACGCAACAAGCCTAATGTTAGCGTTTGGTTTGATGTGTTGCTTCTTTTTCCCTCCCGCAATGATTGTGCCAGCAACAGCAATGATTTTAGGCGTGACAGGGGCCGCTTTGAGTTTTGTGTTAACCGCCGTCTCTACGGCAATGACCGGTGGTTTAGAGATTTCGAAGTCGCACAAAATAATTAAAAAATCCAAGCATGACGCTGAAAAATGGTTGGAGAAATTTAAAGAATTAAAGTCTCAAAAAAATGAAGATGAAAATGATTTTGTTAAAAAACAACTTTATTTAAAGATGAAGGGGTTGATGGCAACTTCTAAAGATGAGTCACGACGGGTTCAATACCAAACACTGCAATTGGTTCGTGGGGTGCTGGTGGATGCATTGCTACCCCCGTTGATTTTTGTGTCATTCATGTTTTTACCGTTTGGCGTTGGTTTGGGCGTTTTAGCGGCGGGTTTTGCACTCGGCATGTTGGCGCGAATCATACTTGCGCAATTTGAGCCCAAAGGTTCAGGCTTATGTGAAATGAATGAGGCAAGCTATCAACGGTTTGCGGCATTACCTAATCCTACGCTGAAGGCTTTAAACGACGATAAAAAAGCAAAAAAACAGGGCTTCTTTCCTGAGCCAGCTTCGGACTCTAGTTCACCGCCATCACCTTGTGACGGGTTGGATTTTGCAAAATAGTTGAGGCTATTTATTGAGCCTCACTCAAACCTCTATGAATAAAAATCAAAATATGTGATAATTATTTGCCAATTACATCAATATTTGTCTATTTATATGAAAATGAAAGCAATTATTTTGGTCATCTCTGTTCTTTTTCCCGCCATGGTGTTTGCGAGAAACGCAACGTGTCCTTTATCAAACGGCATCAATGTCCACACCTCAAAGCGAATTTTAGCTATTTGTAAACACGGGTCTGTGGTCAAGACATTTAAGGTCGCTCTCGGCTATAAAGGTGTCGGAAAAAAACAAGCCGGCGATAATAAAACGCCAGTTGGTCTCTATGGGCTAGCGTACCCAAGAAAATCCTCTCAATTTAACGTATTCATTCCCATTCTTTATCCAACGTCAAAGCAAAAAGCGGCGGGCTATACAGGGCGAGATGTAGGGCTTCATGGGCCCGCGCAGTCCTTCAGAGGGTTTAATTGGTTAAACAATTTACCCAGCGCAACGCGTGGTTGCATTGCTGTTGGTAAAAATAACTATATTCAATATGTGGCTAATTGGATAAAAGCCAATCCAGGTGCTAAGGTTTTAATTATTTAAATTGAATAGAAATATTCACCGCTTTTGATTTATTGCGGAATTTTGGAGAAATGAGCCGATTGGGCCATGGGCCCAACTTACGCTTGCTTCATCAAGGCAATGCCCTCATGTTTGAACGTAAATCTCGCTCCCTGACCAAATTTGTGTTGTGTCGCTTGAGATTTTGCCCCCATTCGGTTGGGTATCTTAACAAAAAAGTGTATAATTGCGCTTTTTGTGGCCTATAAGCAATCAATATGAACCTTGAAAAGCACTACGATGTCATCGTTATTGGTGGTGGTCATGCGGGAACTGAGGCGGCTTTAGCTGCTGCACGCATGGGTGCAGATACCTTATTGCTGACACACAACATGGATTTGCTTGGCCAAATGTCGTGTAACCCGGCTATTGGGGGTATTGGCAAAGGGCATTTGGTTAAGGAAATTGACGCGCTCGATGGCGTCATGGCAAAAGCCGCTGATTTAGCGGGCATTCAATTTCGCATTCTAAATGCGTCTAAAGGCCCAGCTGTGCGTGCTACACGTGCCCAAGCTGACCGCGTTCTTTATCGCCAAGCAATACGTCAACAATTGCAATCTCAACCTAATTTAACGTTGTTTCAACAAGCGGTAGATGATGTTTTGGTTGAGGGTGAGCGTGTTGTGGGTGTTGTTACCCAGATGGGCTTAACCCTACGAGCGCATGCTGTGGTATTAACGGTGGGTACTTTTCTAGGCGGTAAAATCCATGTTGGTATGAGCCAGTATGCGGGTGGGCGTGCAGGAGACCCCCCAGCCATTGCTTTAGCGGCGCGGTTAAGAGAGCTTGCACTTCCTGTAGGGCGCTTAAAAACAGGTACGCCACCGCGCATTGATGGCCGTTCACTGGATTACCGTGACATGAGCATACAGCCCGGCGATACACCGCTTCCGGTGTTTTCCTATTTGGGCGATGTGTCACAACACCCGCAGCAAATGCCTTGTTATATTACCTACACCACGGCCGCGACCCATGACATCATTCGTGAGAATTTGCACCAGTCGCCTATGTATGCGGGTGTGATTGAAGGGGTTGGGCCTCGGTATTGCCCTTCCATTGAAGATAAGATAGTCCGTTTTGCGGACAAACTTTCTCACCAGATTTTCGTGGAGCCTGAAGGTTTAACCACGGATGAAATTTACCCCAATGGGATTTCAACGAGCTTGCCATTTGATGTGCAAGTGCAATTTGTACGCACCATTAAGGGCTTTGAAAACGCACACATTACTCGTCCAGGCTATGCGATTGAGTATGATTATTTTGACCCCCGTGGGTTAACGCCCTTTTTACAGACCAAACCTTTTAGTAACTTGTTTTTCGCCGGGCAAATCAATGGTACGACAGGGTATGAGGAAGCGGCAGCGCAAGGTCTTATTGCTGGAATGAATGCGGCTTTACAGGTCAAAGATAAGCCCCTTTGGAGCCCACGACGTGACGAAGCTTACATGGGCGTTCTGATTGATGACCTTATCACCTGTGGAACCCAAGAGCCTTATCGCATGTTTACCTCGCGTGCAGAGTATCGTTTGTTATTGCGTGAAGACAATGCGGACTTACGATTAACTGAAAAAGGCCGAGAGCTTGGATTGGTGGGGGATGTGCGCTGGCAAGCGTTTTGTGAAAAACGTGAGTTGATTGAAAAAACACAAGCCCAACTTAAAAATACCTGGGTGCGTGTTCAGCATAATGAGCAGTTAAAAGATACGTTAGAGGCGCCATTATTGCATGATTGTCGTGCAATGGACTTGCTGAAGCGCCCTGAAATGACATACCCCTTGATGCAAGCAATTGATGGGCTGGATTTACCCGTGCTTACTGATGCTGCGGCACTTCAGGTGGAAATTCAAAGTAAATATGCAGGCTATATTGAGCGCCAGCAAATGGATATTGCGCGTTTACAAAAGCATGAAAACACGTTGCTTCCCTCGACGCTAGACTATAGTCAAGTGTCAGGTTTATCCCTGGAAGTGGTTCAAAAATTAACGCTAGTAAAACCGGCGACCATTGCTCAAGCGGGGCGTATTTCAGGTATTACGCCAGCGGCACTGTCTTTGCTTTTGGTTCATTTAAAACGACAAAGGCTAATGGCATGAGCACGGTTCCCGACGTTATTAAAAACACATTAAACCGTGGCTTGGATAAATTATTGCTGAATCATCTTTCAACAGATTTATTATTGCAGTATTTGACGTTACTGCATAAATGGAATCAAGCTTATAACTTAACGGCGATAAGGGACATGGAGTCTATGGTTTCGCGCCATATTATCGATAGTCTTGCTGTTTTACCTTGGCTTAAGGGGAGTCGGCTGTTGGATGTGGGCAGTGGGGCAGGTCTTCCAGGAATTCCATTGGCCATTGCCCGGCCAGAATTACAAGTGGTTTTGTTGGACAGCAATGGTAAAAAAATTCGATTTTTACAAGAAGTAAAGCGCATACTTGCTTTGGACAATGTTGAAGTTGTCCAAACTCGCGCAGAAACCTATCGTCCTTCTCAAGGTTTTGATACAGTTATTAGTCGTGCTTTTAGCGATCTTTCTCAGATGATTGCGTGGACTCGTCATTTGATTGAGCCAGATGGTATTTGGCTTGCAATGAAAGGACGACGGCCTGACGCTGAGCTCGAACCCCTTTCCTTTTCGTATCGGGTAGAAACATATGAAGTGCCTGATATTGAGGGCGAGCGTTGTTGTGTTATCGTTGATAATATAAGAGTATAGCGACCCTTCTCACCGTTCTATCTCTCCTTTATCAATGGGAAGATAGTGTGCTTTATTTAAGTTTACATTATTCGGCGTTGTTAATGCTTAACCAAGGAATAAACATGGCAAAAATCATAGCCATTGCTAACCAAAAAGGTGGCGTAGGTAAAACCACAACAGCAATCAATTTGTCTGCTTCATTGGCGGCAAACCATAAGCAGGTGCTGTTGATAGATCTTGACCCACAAGGGAACGCCACCATGGGGTGTGGTGTTGATAAAAATGCTCTTGTACATACCACCAATGATGTCTTATTACGCGATTGCTTGGCTGAACAGGCTTGTTTGTCGACGAGCTGTGGTTTTGATTTGTTGCCTGCAAACGGTGATTTAACAGTGGCTGAAGTGAGCTTAATGGAGCGTAATCACCGCGAAACATTTTTGTTTAAAGCATTGCAGCCACTACAAAGCACCTATGATTATATTTTAATCGATTGTCCTCCTGCCTTAAACACCTTGACCATCAACGCCCTCGTTGCTGCAGATTCAGTATTGATTCCTATGCAGTGCGAGTATTATGCGTTGGAAGGTCTGGCGGCCCTTTTACAAACGGTAGAGCAGGTGCAGCGTTCGGTCAATTCGCGTCTTTGTCTTGAGGGTGTTTTAAGAACCATGTACGACGCGCGTAATCGGTTATGCTCGGATGTATCAAAGCAATTGCTAGAACATTTTAATTCGAAGGTCTACCGTACCGTGATTCCTCGAAATGTGCGTTTGGCAGAAGCCCCAAGTCATGGTTTACCAGCGTTACAGTATGATAAGTCGTCTCCTGGCGCCGCGGCTTATATGGTTTTAGCGTCGGAACTAATTAATAAACAGAAAGTCTCTACTTGCTCATAAACGTGGGGTAATAATGGTCGTAAAGCGCGGTGGTTTGGGACGTAATTTATCAGCTTTGTTAAATTATACCGATAGTCCTTCAGTAGTGACCGAACACAATGAAAGTGTCCGTTCCCTCACCTTGACTGTGGAGAGCTTGCAACCTGGCAAGTATCAACCTCGGGGTGAAATGGATGAGGCGGCGTTGGCCGAATTGGCACTGTCCATCAAAAATCAAGGGCTACTGCAACCACTCGTGGTGCGTGAAATATCCAGTGGGCATTACGAGATCATTGCGGGGGAGCGACGGTGGCGTGCTTGTCAATTGGCTGGCATGAGCGATGTGCCAGTTATTGTTCGCCAGGTGGATGATGAAACCGCCATGGCTTTGGCCTTGGTTGAAAATTTACAGCGTGAAGATTTAAATGCAATGGATCAAGCCCGAGCCATGCACCGATTGACCACAGAGTTTGCCCTTACGCATCAGCAAGTGGCTGATCTATTATGTAAATCAAGGGCTGCAGTCAGTAATTATTTGCGTCTATTAAATTTAAGTACTGATGTAAGGCGCATGTTAGAACATGGTGACTTAGACATGGGGCATGCTCGGTGTTTATTGATGCTCGATGAGCATCAACAATATCAGGTGGCCCAGTTGGTGGTCGCTAAAAATTTGTCCGTACGTGAAACAGAAATTCTGGTGGCGCGGGTCAAAAGTGGGGCATCGCTTATACAAAAAACAAGACCAGAAATTGATCCTTTGTTTGAGAAGGCACTGGAAAGATTAAGCCATCAATTGCAAACCAAGGTACATATTCGCCAGGGAAAAGCAGGAAAGGGCACGTTAGTGATTCATTATGATGATGCCGCTACGTTGCAGCAAATGATAGGACAACTGATTGGTTAAGTTTTTGCAAAAGGAATCGCATGTCAAGGAAAATAGGTGCTCTTGCTGAGCAGCATGCTTGTGAATATTTAATTGCGGCGGGATTAACATGGGTCGCGAGCAATTATAGCTGTCGTATGGGCGAAATCGACTTGATCATGCGCGATGGGGCCTATTTGGTCTTTGTTGAAGTGCGTGCGCGGTCGTCACTGGCCTTTGGTGGTGCGGTGGCGAGTGTGACGTATAGTAAAAAGCAAAAGCTTATCAAAACTGCCCTAATGTACCTAATGGTCAATAACATTCACGATAAAGAGTCTATTCGCTTTGATGTTCTCAGTTTTGAGGGTGCGCCTGCTGGTGTGAATTGGGTGAAAAACGCGTTTGGCTCGGATTTCTAAGAGGTAATGAATGACACAAATGGAAGAACGGGTTAAACATCTTTTTGGTGTCAGTATTGAGGCTAAAATTGCAGCTGCTGATGTGTTGTCGATGGCCATTGCAAATGCCGGTGTGCGTCTTGCAAACTGTTTATTAAGTGATAATAAAATTCTCTTATGCGGTAACGGAGGCTCAGCTGCAAATTGTTTGCATTTCTCAACGGCCATGCTAAATCACTTTGATGTGGAACGCCCTCCTTTGCCGGCTATTGTCCTTTCTACGGATGCATCTATTTTGACATCACTTCCAAATGAAGGGCATTACGATCAGGTGTTTGCTCGTCAAATTCAAGCTTTAGGTCAAGAGGGTGATGTGCTACTTGCTCTATCAACCTCTGGTAATTCTGATAATATATTGCAGGCGGTAAATGCAGCCAATGATCGAGGCATGGACACTATTGCATTGAGTGGTCGCGATGGTGGTGTTTTAGCAAACCATTTGGGTCCAGAGGATTTTGAATTAAGAGTGCAAGGTGATACGGCTGCTCGTATTCGTGAAACACATTTATTTATCTTGCACTGTTTTTGCGATTTAATTGATCAGTCATTGTTTGGCCAGGGATAATTCTCTGATTAACATGGATTTTATTGTTAGAGGCTTAGGTAAACATGAAAATTAAATTAGTGGTTTTTATACTTTTGAGCTCATTATTGATGGGTTGTGCGGCTGTGGTGGTTGTGGGTGCTGCGGGTAGCATGGCGGTCTATGATAGACGCAGTGTCTCGATGATTGAGCGCGATGCACGGATATTTTACACAGTAAATAAGGCCATTGTTTCAGATCCACGCTTTAGAAACTCACATATTGTGGTCAGCAGCTTTAATCAAGTGGTTTTATTGGTGGGTCAAACACCTACCGCGTCAATGCGGGTCGTGGCTGAAAAAATTGTTCGATCTACTCCAAATGTGCGTCGAGTTTATGATGAAATAACAGTCGACTATCCTCTGGCATTGTCACAACGCAGTAAAGACAGTTGGATAACAGGGCAAGTGCGCAGTAAAATGTTGACGCAAAAAGGTTTGGAATCGGGCTCTCTTAGGATTGTTACTGAAGGTGGTGTGGTTTATTTAATGGGAATCGCTACACATGAGCAAGCTGATCTGGCTGTTAATGTAGCAAGACAGATAAATGGGGTAAGAAAAGTAGTTAAAGTGTTTCAGTATATAATTTAGGATCTACTGACAATTTGCTCAACCAGCCCTACGTACCGCGGCTTGTCCGCGGTATCCACGAGATCTTTAGAAAACGCCGACAAGCCGCGGGACGGGGGAAATTTAGTATATTTAAATGGAAATTGTTAACAGATCCTAGTCTATACAAAGCCTCTGTATGAACAAGGACGTGCTGCATGATGGGCGCCAAGAAAAATTCAATAGTTATAGTGCTTGTCATGTCCAGTGTCTTGCTGACGGGATGTATTGGTTATGTTTGGACAGGGGCAAGTGTGCTCTATGATAGGCATACTCTTTATAAAAAACTCAATGATTTTAAACTAAACGCGAAAGCCAAACGCATTCTTTATAAAGATGACAAGCTTAAATGTGAGGGATGCTCGATTGAATTGGCTGTGTTTAAAGGTGATATTTTGCTGGTTGGACGTGTGCCGGACGAGGAGCTACGTGAAGAGGCGAAGGCTCGTATTGAATCGGTGCAGGGTTATCGGCGCTTGTTTAACCAAATAGCGGTTGGCGCAACAACAGAGGATATGCTTCAAGACAATTGGATCACCACAAAAATTCGAAGCCAGATTTTTGCCGACTCCAACATAAACCCCGAAGACTTTAAAGTTGTAACCTCAGAAAAAATTGTCTACTTGATGGGTGATGTCATTCCTGAAGAAGCTTCACGAGTTATTGGCTTTGCTAGGGAATGCAATGGGGTTAAGCGAGTGGTTAAATTATTTAAATATTATAATTTAAGTGATAGAGCGCAATAAAAAGGCCTGAAATGAATCAGGCCTGGTGTATTGTTTTCCCATCAGGAAGTGGCCAACCGGAGGGAATACCTATACTCTATCAATGGATGCGTCCTTTATCTAGTCGTTTACGAATTTTTCTCAATTTAAATTCTCTTAAATGCCCTGTGGACTCATTTATTTCAGTATTTTCCATTGTGGTCGGTATAATCACCGGGTGTGATCGCCAATGTTGACGGTAAAGGGTGTGGCATTTATCGTGCTTGTGGTGCAGGCCATCGCCATAACGTTGAAGCATTTTTTCCCGGAGTTTTGCGCTTGTGTGCTGTTGTTTTTCAGACATGATTACATCCTTTTACTAAGCCAAATTACAAGACCCTGTGAAGGTTTCTATTAAACCTATCGGGCCTACTTGTATTATAGCCTAAAAAATGCGGCAGCTGGCGTTGCTTATCCACATTGATTACTTTATAATCCGCGCGAAACAATGGGTGGATCAGTGAAAAATCGGCAAGGTATCTTAGGCGCACAACGCTTGATAGCGTGCCAACTTGGTATAACGTTGCTGTTATCAATAATAGCCGCACTCCTGTTAAATGTTACAGCAGGCGTGTCTGCTGTATTGGGTGGTTTGGTTAGTGCTCTACCTAATGCATACTTTGCAAGTAAGTTGTTTAAATACCACGGAGCAATAGCTTCGAAACAAATCGTCAATAGTTTTTACAAGGGCGAAGCGTTAAAAATAATATTATCTATTGTTTTATTTACACTGGTGTTTAAATTTTTTAAGATCGTCCCGCTTGTGTTTTTTGCTGTATACATAGTGGCGCAAATGATGGTTTGGTTTGCACCAGTAATATTTGTTAGTAATAAAAATAGGCCAAAAAGTGACTGAAATGGTATCAAGCACACATTATATTAAACATCATTTGACATATCTTACGTATAACGTCAAAACCATGAGCTTAGGCAGTGATGGCGGCTTTTGGACGTTAAACTTAGATACGTTGTTTTTTTCCATTACACTGGGCATTTTAGCACTTCTAGTGCTCTACGTAGGTGCTCGTCGTGTTTCCACAGGCGTCCCCGGTAAATTACAAAATTTTGCCGAACTCATGCTCGTGTTTGCAGACAACCAAGTGAAAGACTGTTTCCACGGCAAAAACAAAGTGATTGGGCCCTTGGCATTAACCATTTTCATCTGGGTGTTTCTGATGAATTTTATGGACATTGTGCCCGTTGATATATTGCCTGCTTTGGCGGGAATCGCTGGTATTCATTACCTGAAAGTCGTACCCACAAACGACCTCAATCTTACGTTTGCTATGGCAATATCGGTGTTTTTCCTGATTATTTTTTACAGCTTGAAAGTTAAAGGTCCTAAAGGCTTTATTAAAGAGCTCACCATGCAGCCTTTTAATAACCCCCTCTTTATTCCGTTTAATCTTTTGCTTGAGCTGGTCGGTCTGATAGCTAAACCCATTTCTTTGTCACTGCGGTTATTTGGTAACTTGTACGCAGGTGAACTTATCTTTATTTTGATAGCGTTGCTCACATTGAACACCGCATCTTCTTCTGTGGGGGCAACCGCCACATTAGGTATAGCGCAATTTGCATTGGCATTACTATGGTCGATATTCCATATATTAGTTATTACACTGCAAGCCTTTATTTTCATGGTCTTGACGATTGTTTACCTGAGTCTAGCCCACGAAGATCATTAACCAATTTTTTTCATTGTCCATTAAGGGGATTTTTATGCAAGCTGCAAGTTTAATCGCACAAGTTCAAAGCATGACTGTTATTGCGGTCGCTTTGTTAATAGGTTTAGGCGCGTTGGGTACTGCTATTGGGTTTGGTTTGTTAGGCGGAAAATTCCTTGAAGGCTCAGCACGTCAGCCTGAAATGGTTCCTATGTTACAGGTGAAAATGTTTATCGTTGCAGGTCTTCTTGATGCTGTGACCATGATTGGTGTGGGTATTGCACTGTTCTTCACCTTTGCTAACCCATTCCTCAGCAATTTGGGATCTTGATAACACGTGAGTTTAGGGCGCTTTAGCGCCCTGATTGTTACAGGAGAATAACCTTGGAAATCAATTTAACGATGGTTGTGCAAGTGCTGGTTTTTGGTGCATTTGTGTGGTTTACCATGAAATTTGTTTGGCCGCCGCTTGTTAAGGCGTTGGAAGAACGACAAGAGAAAATTGCTGATGGTTTGGCTGCTGCTGAACGTGGGCAAAGAGAATTAGAGCTTGCACAGCACCGCGTGAAAGACGAATTAAAGCAAGCCAAGGCAGAAGCCGCTGACATCATTGAAAAGGCGAATCGTCGCGCAATGCAAGTTGTCGATGAAGCCAAAGACGATGCTCGTCAAGAGGCTCAAGTACTTGCTAAGGTTGCACAAGAGCAAATTGCACAAGAAGTTAATCGTGCGAAAGATGTTTTACGAAAGCAAGTGGCTTCTTTAGCTGTTGCTGGCGCAGAAAAAATATTGATGCGAGAAATTGACGAGCAAGCCAACCGTGCTTTGCTAGCTAACTTGATTGAAGAGATTTGACATGTCAGATACGACGACAATCGCAAGACCTTATGCCAAGGCAATATTTAAACATGCACTGTCAGCTGAGCGTTTGGCTGAGTGGTCGCAAGTGCTTTGTGATTTAGCAAATGTGGTGCTTCATCCCAAAGCACAACAGTTTATTTGTAATCCAACCATCACGCCTGCAGTGCAAACTGAATTTTTGCTGGGGTTTGGTGCGTCTGGAGAGCAAACAAACGATCATGAGGCCATTAAAAATGTAATCGGTTTATTGGCAGAGAACAAACGGTTGCTTGTGTTACCAGATGTGTATGTTCAATACGAAGCATTGCGTGCTGAGCAAGAAAAAACATTGATTGCTTGCATAAGTAGTTTTGCAGCATTGACCAGTACAGAAGAGAATCAGCTCATTCATTCATTGAGCCAACGTTTACAGCGGAAAGTGACGCTAGACGTAAGCATTGATCCATCCTTAATTGGTGGCGCTGTGATTCGTGCAGGTGATTTAGTCATTGATGGCTCGGTGCGAGGTAAATTAAACAAACTCAGCACCAATTTAGCCGCGTAATATTAGAGGGTACATTCCATGTCAGAACAAATAGCCTTAAGTCCGTCTGAAATCAGCGAATTAATCAGAAATAAAATAGAACAATTCAACGTCGTATCTGAAGCCCGCAATGAAGGCACGATCGTTAGCGTTAAAGACGGCATTGTTCGTCTTCACGGTCTTGCTGATGCGATGCAGGGAGAAATGATAGAGTTCCCTGGTGGCGTTTATGGATTAGCACTTAACCTAGAGCGTGACTCTGTTGGTGCCGTTATCATGGGCGATGCTCAGAGCCTTTCAGAAGGACAAAAAGGTAAATGTACTGGTCGTATCCTTGAAGTTCCTGTTGGTCCTGGTTTATTGGGGCGTGTTGTTGATGCTCTTGGTAACCCCGTCGACGGAAAAGGCCCCATTGACTCAAACACTTTGTCACCGATTGAAAAAGTAGCTCCTGGTGTTATTGCTCGTAAATCCGTTGATGAGCCTGTTCAAACGGGTTTAAAAGCGATTGATGCAATGATTCCCGTAGGTCGTGGTCAACGTGAGTTGATTATTGGTGATAGACAGACAGGCAAAACAGCGATTGCTATTGATGCCATTATTAATCAAAAAGGCACGGGTGTTAAATGCGTCTATGTGGCCATCGGCCAAAAAGCATCTTCTGTTGCGGCGATTGTACGTAAATTAGAAGAGCATGGTGCCTTAGATCATACTGTTGTTGTGGTTGCAGGTGCTGCAGATTCTGCCGCCTTACAGTTTATAGCCCCTTATGCTGGTTGTGCCATGGGTGAATACTTCATGGAAAGAGGCGAAGATGCACTTGTTGTCTATGATGACTTGACCAAGCAGGCATGGGCCTACCGTCAAATTTCTCTCTTATTACGCCGACCACCTGGTCGTGAAGCCTACCCTGGCGATATTTTCTATTTGCATTCACGTCTTTTGGAGCGTGCAGCTCGTATTAATGCAGCTGAAGTAGAACGCTTGACCAATGGTGAAGTAAAAGGAAAAACCGGTTCATTAACGGCATTGCCGATCATTGAAACGCAAGCTGGTGACGTGTCTGCGTTTGTTCCTACTAACGTTATTTCCATTACCGACGGTCAAATCTTCCTTGATGTTGATTTGTTCAACTCAGGCGTTCGTCCAGCAATTAATTCAGGTTTATCAGTATCCCGCGTAGGCGGCGCTGCTCAAACTAAAATCATGAAGAAATTAGGCGGTGGTACACGTTTGGCATTAGCCCAGTTTCGTGAACTTGAAGCTTTTTCCCAGTTCGCCTCAGACCTTGACGATGTGACACGTAAGCAACTTGAGCGTGGACAACGTATTACTGAGTTAATGAAGCAAAAGCAATACTCACCATTTTCTGTTGCTGAAATGGCTTTATCGTTATTTATTGTTGATAAAGGCTACCTAGATGATGTGCCTGTAAGTGAAATCAGTGCGTTTGAAACTTCATTGCAAAGTTACATGCACAGCTCTCATGCTGCATTGTTGCAGAAAATCAATGAAGCTGGTGCTTATGACGATGCTATCGAGTCCCAATTAAAGGCAGCTGTGGTTGAATTTAAACGAACTGGTAGTTGGTAGTCTGGGTTAAGTAATGTGATATAGGGCTTGTTTTTGTAGGCTCATAAAGGTGAAGCAATATTATGGCTGGTGCAAAAGAGATCCGTTCGAAAATTGCGAGTATTAAAAACACGCAAAAAATCACGCGAGCAATGGAGATGGTAGCGGCGAGTAAAATGCGCAAAACGCAAGAAAGAATGCGCGCGTCTAAACCTTATGCGACCAAAATCTATGATGTGGTCAAGCACATTGCTCGTGCTAATTCTGAATACCATCATCCCTTCATGAGTAATCGTGAGATTAAGCGAGTTGGGTTCATCGTAGTGACCTCTGACCGTGGCTTATGTGGTGGTTTAAACGCTAATTTATTGCGCGAAGCTTTGGGCGTGATGCGCCCATGGCATGCAGAAGGCAAAGAAGTCGATCTCTGCGTTATTGGTCGTAAGGGTCAAGCCTTTTTTAGACGAGTGGGTGGGCGTGTTATTGCCTCAGTAGACCAGCTTGGTGATACACCAGGAGTAAAAGACCTAATCGGCTCAGTAAAAGTGATGTTGGATGCGTTCTATCAAGGCGAAATCGATTCACTGTATGTTGTTTCTAATGAGTTTATTAATACGATGACTCAGAAGCCTACGGTCAAGCAATTATTACCTCTACCGATATCAGAAGAAGATAATCAATCCTTAGGACATTATTGGGATTATATCTATGAGCCTGATGCTAAAGAACTGCTTGACGAATTGTTAGAGCGATACATTGAGCTACAAGTGTATCAAGCTGTAGTGGAAAATATCGCATGCGAGCAGGCTGCAAAAATGATTGCCATGAAAAGTGCTACAGACAACGCAGGCGATTTAATTAAAGAGTTTCAATTGGCTTATAACAAAGCCCGACAATCTGCAATTACTCAAGAATTGGCGGAAATTGTTGGTGGCGCAGCCGCTTTATAAGAGGATAAATGATGAGTTTAGGAACAGTTGTTCAAGTAATTGGTGCGGTAGTTGACGTTGAATTTGCGCGTGATGATGTACCAAAAATCTACGATGCCTTAACCTTGGTTGATGGTGATCTTGTGTTTGAAGTGCAACAACAACTAGGTGATGGCGTTGTTCGTACTATTGCTATGGGCACCACCGAAGGCTTAAAACGCGGTGTGCAAACTAAAAATTTAGGTGAGCCCATCCAAGTGCCTGTTGGTACAAAAACACTAGGCCGTATCATGGATGTTTTGGGTCGTCCAGTGGATGATGCGGGTCCAATTGGTGCTGAAGAACATTGGTCCATTCACCGCCAACCACCTAGTTACGAAGACCAATCTGGCAGTCAAGAATTGCTTGAGACAGGTATTAAAGTTATTGACTTGTTGTGTCCTTTTGCTAAGGGCGGAAAGGTCGGTCTGTTCGGTGGAGCCGGTGTAGGTAAAACCGTTAACATGATGGAATTGATCCGTAACATTGCTATTGAGCATAGCGGATACTCCGTGTTTGCTGGTGTAGGTGAGCGTACACGTGAAGGCAATGACTTCTATCATGAAATGAAAGACTCCAATGTATTGGATAAAGTGTCCTTGGTTTACGGACAAATGAATGAGCCGCCAGGCAACCGTTTGCGCGTGGCTTTAACAGGTTTGACAATGGCTGAAAAATTCCGTGATGAAGGCCGCGATGTATTGCTCTTTATCGACAATATTTACCGTTACACACTAGCCGGCGTTGAAGTATCTGCATTGTTAGGTCGTATGCCTTCAGCTGTAGGTTATCAGCCAACATTGGCTGAAGAGATGGGTATTCTCCAAGAGCGTATTACCTCTACAAAAACAGGCTCTATTACGTCAATTCAAGCCGTTTATGTACCTGCGGACGATCTAACTGACCCATCACCCGCCACAACATTCGCGCATTTAGATGCAACCGTTGTGTTGTCTCGACAAATTGCAGAGCTGGGTATTTACCCAGCTGTGGATCCTTTGGATTCAACGTCACGTCAGCTTGACCCATTGGTCGTTGGTCAAGAGCACTATGACACGGCACGTCGTGTCCAACAAACATTGCAACGTTACAAAGAGCTGAAAGATATTATTGCTATTCTTGGTATGGATGAGTTGTCTGAAGAAGACAAGCGTGTAGTATCTCGTGCTCGTAAAATTCAACGCTTCTTGTCTCAGCCCTTCTTCGTTGCAGAAGTATTTACAGGTTCTCCTGGTAAATATGTATCTCTTAAAGATACCATCAAAGCGTTTAAAGGCATTTTAGCTGGTGAGTACGACGATTTGCCTGAGCAAGCGTTTTACATGGTGGGTAACATTGACGAAGCTGTTGCGAAAGCTAAAACGTTATGAGGCAGTCAGACATGGCTATAACAACACATTTAGACATTGTAAGCGCCGAGAATGAGATTTTCTCCGGCATTGTTGAAATGGTCGTGGCATCTGGAGAGCTAGGTGAAGTTGGTATTACACCTGGCCACGCCCCCCTTTTAACAGTTTTAAAGCCTGGTGAAATTCGGGTAACGTTACCTGGTGGTGAGCAGGTTGTGTATTACGTTTCTGGTGGCATGTTAGAAGTGCAACCATTTTACGTGACTGTTCTTGCTGATGCCGTGGAACGTGCTGATTCGCTTGATGAAGCCGCAGCTCTTGCTGCTAAAGCACGCGCTGAAGAAGCCATCGCTAACAAAGGTGCGGAACTTGACTACACCGTCGCCACAGCAGAGTTAGCACGTGCCGTCGCTCAAATTAGAGCGATTCAAAAAGCTAGAAAGCTCCTTAAATAAGAACATCCTTGACCTCTCAACGTCTACGTCCTGCGGCTTGTCCGCAGGATCCATAGTATCGAAGCTGGAAAATCTTCGAGCCGCGGACTTTCACGAACAATTTTAGAGGTCACTTCCATATCGTTAAATTGACGTGTTGCTCGGATCGCGTCTATTCATTTAAACTTGAAAGGCTTTTTATATCTATTAGGCGTTTGCTGAACGGTATGCCTTTGATTTACTAACCATAGGACCAACATGTCTTCTTTGCCAAATTGTCCAAAGTGTCACTCAGAATATACGTATGAAGATGGTGCACTATTGATATGTCCCGAATGTACTCATGAATGGGCCAAGGATGCTATTGACGAATCGCTTCAAAGCAATGAGCGAGTTATTAAGGATGCGAACGGCAATGTTCTTAATGATGGCGATACAGTGACAGTGGTTAAAGATTTAAAGGTAAAAGGTTCATCTTTAGTCGTGAAGGTGGGAACCAAAGTTAGAAATATTAGGCTGGTTGATGGCGATCATGACATTGATTGTAAAATTGATGGCATTGGGCCTATGAAATTGAAGTCTCAATTTGTAAAGAAAACATAATTATATATACACCTAATTGTATGAATTTATAGGCTATTTAGAAATAATCACTAGGTTTCTCATAAGAAACACACATAGTTACCCACAGGTAAATTTATATTCTAAGCTCAAACGATGTTGTTTAATTCATTACAATCAATGAGTTACATGCGATTCATTGATTATGTTATAAAAGACAAAAAAGTTATGCACAGATGACAGTGTGATTATTAACCCAGCAATATGGTTGTCTCATGCTGTTGTGTTGTTTAGAAACGCAAGTCACTCTTCCTTTTTTAATTACGAGTCAGTAACAATGTAGTAGAATTGTTATTAGACCTTTCAGCACTGCCATGGGCTATCCACGATGAATAATGCGACTGAGTGTAAACCACTGACTGAATTTACCGAAAAAGCTTATCTTGATTATTCAATGTACGTTATTTTGGACCGCGCCTTGCCCCATGTTGCTGATGGGTTTAAGCCTGTACAGCGTCGTATTGTCTATGCAATGTCAGAGCTTGGCCTTAAAGCCACCTCTAAGCATAAAAAATCAGCACGTACGGTCGGGGATGTGTTAGGTAAATTTCACCCTCATGGCGATGTTGCCTGTTATGAAGCAATGGTACTGATGGCGCAGCCTTTTTCTTATCGTTATCCTTTTGTAGATGGTCAAGGCAACTGGGGTTCACCCGATGACCCTAAATCTTTTGCGGCGATGCGTTATACCGAAGCCCGCTTGTCGGCTTATGCAGACACGTTGCTGTCAGAGTTGCAGCAAGGCACGGTTGATTGGGTTGATAATTTTGACGCAACGTTACAAGAGCCTTCGCTTTTGCCGGCCCGATTACCCAATGTATTATTAAATGGTGCAACCGGAATTGCTGTGGGCATGTCGTCGGATATTTTACCTCATAATTTAACCGAGGTAGCAAATGCGTGTCTCCACTTGCTAGACCATCCAGATGCTACGCTTTCTGCTATTACTAATATTATCAAGGCCCCTGATTTTCCAACCCGTGCAGAAATCATCACGCCAAAAGCAATGATGGAAAGCATGTACGCAACAGGCCATGGTTCCGTCAAAATGCGAGCGGTTTACACTATTGAAAAGCACACTATCGTCATCACGGCGCTTCCTTATCAGGTATCCGGAGCTAAAGTTGTTGAGCAAATTGCTACTCAAATGCAACAAAAGAAATTACCCATGGTGGATGACTTAAGGGATGAGTCAGACCATGAGCATCCTACACGTTTGGTGATTATCCCTCGTTCAAACCGTGTAGATGTTGAAGGTTTAATGTCTCATTTGTTTGCGACGACTGACTTGGAGCGGAGCTATCGGGTTAATTTTAATATGATAGGGCTGGATGGCAAACCACGCGTTAAAAATCTTTTGACTATTTTGCAAGAGTGGTTGGTTTTTCGTCGCCAGACGGTTAAAAGACGCCTCGAATATCGACTCGACAAAGTGCTTGATAGGCTTCATGTGCTTGAGGGCTTATTGATTGCGTATTTGAACATTGATGAAGTTATTGCCATTATTCGTCAGGCAGATCAACCAAAATTAGCGTTGATGGAGCGCTTCAATTTAAGTGAGCGTCAAGCAGACTCTATCCTCGAAATGAAATTACGACATTTGGCCAGGCTTGAAGAAATGAAACTACGCGCAGAGCATGATGAGCTGAGCATGGAGCGTGATGAGCTGCAGCAGATATTAGCCAATGAGTCTCGGTTAACGGCATTGATCAAAGACGAAATTGAAATTGACAGAGACCTGTATGGTGATGCGCGTCGCTCCCCCCTTATTTTACGCCAAGACGCTCAAGCACTTAAGGAGGAGGACATTCTTCCGAATGAGCCTATCACCGTCGTCCTTTCACAAAAAGGTTGGGCGCGAGCGGCTAAAGGTATTGATGTAAATGGTCATGAGTTAAGTTATAAATCAGGTGATGAGTTTAAAGCTCAAACCAACGCACGAAGCAATCAGCAGGTCGTCTTTTTCGATAATGAAGGCAAGGTTTACACGTTGCCCGGCCATGTTTTGCCTTCCGCACGAGGTCAGGGTGAGCCTTTAACAGGGAAGCTTAATCCAGCTGAAGGTGCCTCTTTTGTGGCGTTGGTTAGTGGTGATCCTGAAGATTGGGTGTTGTTGGCCAATGACGCAGGCTATGGGTTTTTGACGCAGTTAAAAGAGCTTTATGTTAAAAATCGAAATGGCAAAGCGTGCCTTAAATTGCCAGAAAACAGTCAGGTGCTCCCTCCAAGAATGGTTGTTGCAAAAGAGACGCAAGCTGTGGCTTGTGTTACGAACACGGGTCGATTATTGATTTTTGGTGCGCTAGAACTGCCTCACTTGGCACGGGGAAAAGGCAATAAATTAATCAATATCCCTGCTGCAAAGGCATTGCAGCGGGAAGAATTTGTGGTCGATGTTCAATTGGTTTCTCTTGATGACGCTTTAACGGTCCGTGCTGGAAAGCGCCATTTCACATTGAAGGCCGCTGATCTTCTACATTATCAAGGTGAGCGTGGTCGTCGAGGCAATCGCCTACCGAGGGGCTTGCAGAATGTTACCTCCCTTGAGGTAGGTTAATTTTTTTATTGATAAAAAAGATTGTTGCCAATTCCGGTTAGGCACTTTGCTCCATAGCCGGAATTGGATTTGCAACTTGGTTAATTTTGCTTTCTAAATTACTAATAAATTGTGTAAGCTGTTCGCGTTGTTCTTTTTGTTGAGATTGTGTGGTGATAAGCTCATGGCTTATGTTTAATGCAGCTAAGACAAACGCTTGGGCGTCATCTATTTTTTTAAATTCCGTTTTTGCTTTTAAAAGTTGGGCATTTAATTTCTGTGCGGCAAGCTGTAGATTTTGCTGTTCTTTTTCAGGGCATTTAATGTCATAGGATTTATTAAGCAATCGAATGGTACAACATATTGTTTTCGTCATTTTTCCCAACCGTTACTGGTTAAAGAGCGGGGCTAAATGGTAACAATTTTGGCATGTTCTCGCAAATCAGTTATTATTGGCCATTTGTTTTAAAAGGTTCGATATGTCAACGATAAATACCCCGATGCATTTGCCGAATTACCATGAATTCATAGCCTCCATTGCTATTTTAGCATTACCTTTGTCCGGCAGTGAGCTTCATGGCGTGATGTGTGGGTATTTATGTGCCGGAGCTAATCGTGAAGGCGCCGCTTATTTGCGGGCATTTATAACCAATGCACATGACGTCGCAACAATACGTGGAGCGGCCTTGGCATTGTTTGGGGTGTTTGCTGTGAGTCAGCAACAAATGGAAGGGTTTGATTTTGACTTCCAACTACTACTGCCTGATGAAGAATCGCCTTTATCGGAGCGCGCACAGGCTTTTAGTGAATGGTGTGATGGGTTTGTACAGGGTATTACTATGGCCGGGGTAAGTGATGACCAATTGCAAGAAGACGAGTCTCAAGAAGCCTTGCAACATTTGGTCGAGTTTTCGCAGTTGGATTATCATGAATTGAAAATGAGCGAAGACGATGAAAAAGCGCTGATGGAAGTAAGTGAATATGCTCGTATGGCTGTACTGCGTATTCATGCTGATTTATTAGCGAGTCATTTGAAGAATGGTCCCTCTGAAACAGCCCATTAAAAAGGATAGTTTGATGATAACGCAAAAGGAATATCAAACACGACGTCATGCATTAGCAGAGCGCTTGCCTTCAAATTGTATGGCGGTGATTCCTGCTGCCAGTGAATCGCTTCGAAATGGTGATGCGCATTTTCGTTTTCGACAAGACAGTGATTTTTATTATTTAACGGGTTTTAATGAGCCAGATGCTGTATTGGTGATTATTTCTGGTCCAAAAAGCCAGAGCATCTTGTTTAACCGGCCAAAAAATCCCTCCGAAGAGCAATGGACAGGCACACGTTTAGGCCAGGAAGGGGCTGTAGAGCATTTAGGCATGAGTGAGGCTTTTTCTTTAGCAAACCTTGCTACCCGTTTGCCTGAGTTGATGGCGGGCAAACATGCTGTTTATTATGCGATGGGTCGATACCCCTCGTGGGAGGCGTGTGTTTTAGAGGCATGGAATTTGGTGAAAGGGCAGGTTCGCCGTGGGGTGGCGGCACCTGAAGGTTTTTTGGACATTTCGACCCTTCTTGGTGAAATGCGATTATATAAAAGCCCCGCGGAAATCGCTTTGATGCAACAAGCAGCGACCATCTCTATTGGTGCACATCAGCGCGCTATGCGTGCTGTAAAAAATGCTCAGTACGAATATGAATTAGAAGCCGAGCTCGTCTATGAATTTATACGCCATGGTTGTCGAAGTGTTGCTTATGACTCTATTGTTGCTGGCGGAAAGAATGCGTGCATTTTACATTACACGGAGAATAATCAACAGTTACAGTCTGGTGAATTGGTTTTGATCGATGCCGGTGGGGAATTTAACAATTATGCCGCCGACATTACCCGAACATTTCCCGTGAGTGGTCAATTTAGTGCTGAACAACGTTTGATTTATGAAGTGGTATTACGCGCTCAACAAGCAGGGATTGCTTGTGTTAGGCCGGGTTTACTATGGAATGATATTCAACGTGTAGTGGTCAATAGTCTTACAGAGGGCTTGGTTGAGCTTGGGATACTAAAAGGCCAGGTTGAAACCCTTGTTGAAACACAAGCGTACAAGCCTTTTTATATGCATAATTCAGGGCATTGGTTAGGTTTGGATGTGCATGATTGTGGCCAATATAAAATGGATGGACAATGGCGCGCTTTGGAAGATGGAATGGTGCTTACCGTGGAGCCGGGCCTGTATATCAATGCAGACATTGAAGGAGTGGATTCTCGATGGAAAGGCATTGGTGTGCGTATTGAAGATGATATTCATGTCACGCTCAACGGCTATAAAAATTTATCCGGTGATTTGATGGTTGAAATGGATGATATTGAGGCGTTTATTCGTGGCTGAGCCGCAAGTTGATATTCTTATCGTAGGTGGCGGATTAACAGGCGCCACATTGTCACTGGCCTTGGCGGATTTGGGTTATCGTACGCTACTGATTGATACGAAACCTTTTTCAAGCCGTGTTCATGTGGATTTTGATGCGCGCTCTTTAGCACTTTCGCCCGCCAGTGTGCGTATTTTACAAATGCTTCATGTTTGGCCTCTTTTAGAAAGCCATGCCTCCGCTATTGATAAAATACATGTTTCAGAGCAGCGCGGTTTTGGGAGCACTCGATTTTCTACAGAAGAAAAGACAGCGCTTGGTTATGTTGTTGAAATGCAACACATCAATCGAGCCTTGCATCAATTGCTGGATAAATCTCACGTCATAGCCCCTGCTGAGCTGATTGGATTTGATAAATCTAGTCATCGCGTCACAATCCACACAAAAGAAGGCAATGCCACATTAAAGGCTCACTTAATTGTGTCAGCCGATGGTGCGGATTCATGCATGCGTAAATTGTGTGGATTAACACCTAAGATAAAAGATTATGCTCAGCATGCTATTGCTGCGAACATTGGGTTAGCTCGTGCTCATCAGCAAGAGGCCTATGAGCGATTTACTTTATCGGGTCCTTTGGCATTACTACCGATGACTGGCCTAAGATCTTCATTGGTCTGGGCAATGTCGCCTTCGGAAGCAGAGCGTTTGATGGTGGCTAACGAGATTGATTTTTTAAACGAATTGCAACGGGCATTTGGGTATCGTTTAGGTCGTTTCGTTAAGGTGGGAAAACGGGTTCTTTATCCCTTACGTCAAGTGACGATAGATGAGCAAACCTTTGGATCGGTGGTTTTTGTGGGCAACGCAGCGCACACGTTGCATCCCGTCGCAGGCCAAGGGTTTAACCTTGGATTGCGTGATGTTGCTTCATTAGCTCAATGTATCGCAAAAGAAGGGCTCGGGCCTAACATGCTTAAAAGCTACGAGCAAGCACGTCGCGTTGATCAAGCAGCTATTCTTCGATTCACCGATGGTTTGATTTCTCTATTTACCCATCGCATGCCAGGCCTAGCATTTCTGCGTGGTACAGGATTGCTTGCGTTGGACAACGCTCCAGTAATGAAAAATATCCTTACCCGATATGCTCGCGGTTTTGCGGGGCAGACACCAGATTTAGTCTGCGGTATCCCCTTAGTTGCTGGAGGTGTGAGTGAACTCATCGTATGATGTAGTCGTTATTGGTGGTGGCATTGTGGGGATGAGTGCCGCCATTGCAATGAGTCAACGCGGTTTTTCTGTCGCTCTAATGGATGCGGGCAATTTGGCTGTGGATATTAATGTGATTGATTCGCGCGTTTATGCGCTTAATCACGCATCAAAATCCTTATTACAAGGCTTGGGCGTGTGGGAGCATCTTGATTTTTCCCGTGTGTCTCCATACACGCACATGCATGTTTGGGATGGGGCTAATGGCGCTCATATTGATTTTGATTCACGTATGCAAGGCACAGATAGATTGGGCTGTATTATCGAAGAGTCGGTGTTAAAAGCCGCTTTGTTACAGCAGTTGGTCAAGGAAAGCATTGAGCAGTTCCCTCATACCCGAGTAAATGCACTACAAATGCTTCCCCATGGAATAAATATAAGTGATGGTTTAACGAATTGGCGCACAGCGTTGCTGATGGTGGCTGATGGTGCGGCGTCTAAAACGCGTGAACTATTAGGTGTCGGTACAACCGGTTGGTCTTATCATCAACAGGCTATTGTAGCGACCATTCGTACCGAAAAACCGCATCAATCAACGGCTTATCAAGTGTTCAATCCCGATGGTCCTTTGGCTTTTTTGCCCTTAGCAGACCCTCATCAGTGTTCTATTGTATGGTCAACCAAGCCTTCGCGGGTCGAAGCACTTATGCGCTTATCCAATGATGACTTTGCCTCAGAACTAAAGCGTGCCTTTGCCGCTAAGTTAGGGGATTGTGTTGTGGAAAGTGTGCGATATACGTTTCCATTGCACATGCGCCATGCAAAGCAATACAGTGGCGCTTGTTGGTTGTTAATGGGCGATGCAGCACACACGATTCACCCTTTGGCAGGTCTTGGGCTAAATGTGGGATTAGCGGATTTGAGTTCTTGGCTTAAGACCCTCAGTGTGAATAAACGCAATGCCAGCTCGCCAAAAACGCTGGGTGCTTATCAGCGTGAGCGTAAGTTTGAGGTCTGGAAAGCGATAGCGTTAATGGAAAGTTTAAAAACCGTGTTTGCACAGCCATTACCCCCGCTTGTTACTTTGCGCGGCTTTGGTTTGAAAGCTTGTGATAGCTTGTTGCCTTTAAAACGATGGTTTATTCGTCAAGCGGCAGGCGGATGAGAGGGAATTAAAACCGCAATTGGTGATTAAATTTATAACACATGGTATACTTGACGGCCTTTGACCAGAGAGAGCTCGCGAATGAAATGCATACAATGGATTTTTCTATTGCTATTGACGAGTGGTGTTGCAGTTGCTGAAGATATTGAAGTGGTGGGAAGCATTGAACAAACCATTCCCGCGTCAACTGTTCGATTACAAAAAAATCGCCTTCTCCCGGCAGGTCAAATTACTTTATTAAAAGTGTCCCTTTCTGAAAACGCGCGAGAAAAGATAGACGCAAGGGCTAGTGCGGCCATAGACGCCAATGAAAGTATGTTGGGCTTGGCTTTCTCCAGCAGTAGTAAACACCAGCTTGGTATGGAAGGTGTTCCTGTTTTAGATCAAGGTCAGCATGGTTCTTGTGTGGTGTTTGCAACAACGGCAGCGGTTGATGCAGCCTTAAAAAAAGGTGATTATGTTAGTCAGCTATGTCTTTTGCAATTGGGGCGCTCAATCGCAAGCAATGCCTACGTGCCAAGTGGTTGGAATGGTTCTAATGGCGGCACCGTATTTAATCAAATGAATTTATTCGGTTTGGTGAGCAAAGCCCAACAAAAAGTAGCTGGCTGTGGTGGATTAAGAGAATACCCTCTTGATGGCGACGAGGAGCCGGGCTCAGAAATGACACCTTCTGAATACCATGCTCTTAGTGAGAAAATGGACCCAAACATAATTGGTTCCTCAGTAGTTTTGGACGTTTATCAAGTTTTTCTTGATAAGATCAACATGCAAGACGTGTTAAAGCAGGTGAAAGCCGCTTTAAATGCTGGCGATAGGCTAACCGTTGGTGTTTTGCTTCCAGGAGCCAATAAAGGCGTTATCGGCGCTGAGGGGCGTTATCACGTTCCCTTCGACAGCTGGGTGTTAACGCCTGAAATTCTTGATGATTTAAACTCACAAGCTGAAGTTGGTGCTCATGAGCTTGTCATTACGGGTTATGATGATAATGCTGTGGCTATAGACACGCGTGGTGAGAAGCACAAAGGCCTTCTCACGTTGCGTAATTCTTGGGGACCAAGTATTGGTGACCGAGGCGATTTTTATATGTCTTATGATTACTTCAAAACACTGACATTTGAAGCACTGAGAATCAGACGCATTCCAGCTTAAATTTACCGTGCAAATTGTTGTTTGCTAAATTTAACCCTTGCTGGTATCGATTCTTTTCCAAGTGCCGCATGGGCTTCAATCGTGCGGTAACGTTGGAGCACTCCTTCGCGATTTGCGATTTGAATGTTTAGACCAGGGCGTGCGTTAAGCTCTAGCATTAACGGCCCTTGTTCTTTGTCAAGAACAATATCAACGCCTAAATAGCCCAAGCCTGTTAGCTCATAGCAGCTTGCGGCAATTTCTAAAATTTTATCCCAGTAGGGCACTTGAATATCCACGATAGGTTTTAAGGTGTCGGGATGGTAATCAATCGTATCGTTGTGAAACACGCCGCCTAAGGTCATGCCTGTGGCAAGGTTTACCCCT
Organism: uncultured Legionella sp.; assembly: GCA_964442495.1. Lineage (GTDB taxonomy): Bacteria > Pseudomonadota > Gammaproteobacteria > Legionellales > Legionellaceae > CAYTZN01. Next base: position 157,586 of record CAYTZN010000002.1, read on the forward strand.
GTACCAATGGCACCTTGGTGTAAATTGGCTTTTCCACCCGATAAACGCGTGGGGAGGCGCACCATTGCCATGGCGGGATACCCTAAAAGATTGATGATACGGATATCAGGAACCCCCTCATAACTCACTTCTGCAAAAACAGGGTCGACAATCACACGACGCTCAATCAGGGCATAATCTGGATGCCCACCTAGGCTGTATGCGCCAGACAACAAACAAGAAAGATGGTAGCTTAACTCTTGCGTGGTCAATAGTTTGCCGTTGATTTGTCGATAGCGGCCAAAAACACGGTCAGTGATGACAATAATCCCGTCACCGCCAGCGCCTCGAGCGGGTTTGATAACAAAATCAGAATAGGGCTGTAAGAGCTCTTCTAATTTTTTTATATGATGTTCAGTTTCGATTAATTCATAAAGGGGTGGCACAGCAATGCCGGCTTTAAGTGCTAAGCGTTTAGTTTTTAATTTATCATCGACCAAAGGATAAAGTTTTCGTTGGTTATAACGTAAAACAAAATCACTATTGCGCTGGTTAATGCTTAGAATGCCTCTCTCTCGTAGGCGCTTGTATATACCCCACATTATTTTGTACTCGCCAGCGCGTTAAAGCGAAAAAGTTCCAGTAATCGGTATCCTCGGTATTGACCAAACCATAAAATCAAGGAAAGTAAGACCAATAACAACTCAGGAAAAGCAAACATTAAATATTGTAATGGAGGGTAACTCATCGCCCAAAATGCAATAACCGCAGCGATCATGCTTCCAACGCCAGATTTGATGGCATCATAAGCGCCGCGCTCATCCCACGTGACACACATGCGCTCAATGGTCATGGTAAGAATAACCATAGGAAACAGGGCTACCGATAAACCTGACTCAAGGCCTAGGTTCTGGCTAAGCACGCTAATGAATATCATCAATAGAATAACCACGGTAAGGATAGCGGCTAGCCTCGGCACTAAAAGAAGCCGTAATTGGTCCAAATAAAACCGCGCTAAAAGCCCGAAGAATACGATGACCGTAAAGAGAGTAATGCCCCATATGACATGGGTTTCACGGAAAGCGAGAGCTATTAGAACCGGCATGAATGTCCCAAAGGTACTGAGCCCAATGAAATTTCGTAGCAGTAAAATGATAAAAGCACCGATGGGTACCATCAATAAAATTTTGTACGTTTGTTGTGCATTGACGGGCAATTGCAATAAGGAGAAACGCAACAGCTGAGAGTCCGTTTGGACCCCTCTTATTTTAGCAATGCTTAGGGCGTTGAGCGGTGTTGGTGAGACGGTGAGAGTAAACAATGGTTTTTTCCCTCCGATCACATCAAACATGGCATCATTCCCATACTGCCATACCAGATAATCTTTTGGTAAGCCCGTGGCCCCTGTTCGTGGATTGATGTAAATCCATTCTTTTCCGTTAAAGACGGCGGCAAATAATTTAAAATCAGCCCGGCTCTGCTGGGTTAAATGAATGCATTGAATGCGAAGCGCGTTTATTTTTGCTTGGTTTAGCACCATGATTGCGGCATTCACGATGTTTGAGTCACTAAAGTCGTTGCCAACCAAGAGCTTGGCATTGCCGTCTTTTTTAGCGAGCTCTTTGATGGTGCTTTGTGCAAACGTTTGAATATCTGCGGAAGATTGTCGAGCTTGCCCAATGATGGTGTCAACGGCGGTTTTTATATTTTCAGGAAGAGGGGTAATTTTAACCGCTCTTGGTTTCGCTAAATAAGCGTCATTTTTATCGGTTTCGCGAAAAATAGCGCGATAATACAGTGATTGGGGCCCGGTACTTCGCCTAAGCGCCCATACGGCACGGCGGTTATAGCCATTTAAGTTGGTTGTTACGCCATAGTTGTGAGAAATAAAATACTCGTCAAGAATCGCAAAATTAGGTGGCATATAAGGGATGGTAAAGCTGGCTTTTACCGGCATATTACGCTCTGCAGTAAAACGCAAATTAGCTTCAATCATCCAGCTGTTAACTGTTTCGCTTTCAGTTAAGGGTACATCCAGCACCAAATGGCGATAAAGAAAAACACTCACGCCGATTAAAAACAAGGTAATAATGAGGCCATATAAATGGCGTTTGGTGGATTTCATTGTTTTTCCGTTTTTACTATTTTAGAGGTATATTTCAAACTAGGGTCGATTAATCCATCAAACGCTATAATGGCTTCGCGCCCCAGGAGTAAGGGGTAAATGAAACGTTTGCGATTGGTTAAATTGACGCGAATGACTTGCTCTTTTTCGCCAAGCTTAATGCGCATAAGGACCACTGGGCGTTGAATGGATCTTTTAAATAAAGGATTGGCTTGTGCTTCTCCTGCGCGAACTTTGATGTTTACTTCACCCACATATTCACATTTAAATTGAATATCACCTTCCTTACTGGGGACGGTAAAGCTTAAGTAGGGTTTTCCCTCAACATCAATTTCAGTGATTTTGATGGCATTTAACGACGCAGACTTAGCGCCTGTGTCTAATTTTGCAGACAAGGTGAGATCTTTGTCCACTAACGTTGCTTTTTCAATATATCCGTAAATTATTTTCTCATTATTTGCCATAGCGTATCCCGCTAACAATGACCCAAAAAGAAAGAGAAGAGCCCAAACCCGCATTAAACCTCCTAAATAAATATAACAGGGTAAATGCTAGTATTTTCATTCTCTATTGTTTGTTAAAGAAGAATATATAGCTTTATCGCGAACAACCCTGAGAGTCAACGTCAAATGAGGGTGATCCTAGCAGGTTTGTATCCTTTGGCACAGTCTCGCGAGCCTCTTATAGCGTGATTGTTAAAAATTATAGGGTTTTCTCATTACATCTTATGATATCATTGTAGATGGGCCTACTTTATTTGTAGCAATTTAAGTCAGTTTGAAAAACTACTTGTCATCCATCGACTATCCCGGTATAATTTGGGCCATCTTACTTAGCCGCTGCCTGTGATATGCATGACGACCAAGTGTGAAAAAGACATTCACCTTACCCCCCCCCCTAAGCGCAGACCTTTATTGCGCCGGCGAAGGAATGCTGAACACCACTTTGCAAAAAAAATGCACCAACATGGTGGTGTTTATGTTGCATACGGTGCGTTAGATGGTGCAAGTACTGCTTATGGCATGCTTCGGTACGGTGCCTCTCTTTGGTTCAACGATACAGACCGCTTCCCCACTGAACGTATTCATGATTGGCTAGTAACTCCCACAGGTATCGCGACGGCCGCTTTAGAATCCATTACTTTCATTACATACTCTCTATTAGGCAATCTTTTTGATGATGGTGATAAAAACGCTTTCAAACGGTTTATTGCTACCTCGTGGCCTTATGTTCGGGATCTGAAGGTGCTGAAGTATGCCTATAATGGCATTCGGAATACCATGCAAGCTTATGGCACTGTACTGGGACAAAATTTGCGTTATTTGGTTCTTCCTTTGGGGTTAACGTTAGGTATTTTGTCAGCACTCAATCGTTTTTGTTTGCGTAAATTTGTGATCGAGCCTCGTAAAAGCTTGATGAAGAAAAATGCTTTCTTGTTGATGGAGGTACAGTCCCTCGGTAAGTGTTGTTTTCACACGCGATCCATACTTCCTGAAAACAGATCTAATTATAAAAACAGTTATATCTTAATTAAAAACAAACTTTATTATGTGAATTTTGATGAAACAATTGAGGAAATTCAGTTTACAGGCGATCAATTTAAGAATTTTTTAAAGGACTTTCAAAAGCTAAATCTCCAAAGATATGATTTGGTGGGTTTTACTGATCAAACCATTCAGAATCTCATTGAAGCTAATGGGGGCAAACTCCCAGATATTTATGAAAATTTTCGTAAGCGAATTGGCCGACAATCTCCACAACTGTGGGGGGCGGCTTTAGCGGGTGTTGCTTATGGTGGCTTTGTAGACAGCATGTATCTGTTTATGGGGATTTTTGGTTTGGCTGTATTGGCCTCTCCTGCATTGCTGGCAATGGTCATTTTCAGTACTATTTTTTCCATTATTTGCATTGCTACACGCATTTATGAGGAATATGATTTTCAGCGCAAATTGGTGGAGGCGCAGGCAAAAGTTGAGTTGGCTATTTTAGGCAAAGAGGCCGAGGTCTTGTTTACACGGCTCACCCGCCTGTCTAATCCATTGCAAACGCTTTTTGATCCAAATGACGTAGAAAAGACAAAAGCATTGGAGTTAGAGCAACTGACGTTATCGAAACAATTTATTGATAAACTTGAAGCGTTTCAGAGACAACAGGCTCATTTGAATGCTCAAGTGACTTTAGGATATGGTTCGGCAATCCTTGCGGGTTTAAAAAGCGGATTGATGGCTTATAGTGCTATCGCTAGTATCATGTTTTCCGTAGCGATGCTTTGTGCTCTCTTTTCAACGGCTTTTCCCCCAGCGTTTTTGATTACTTGTGTGGTCGCAGGCATGGTTTGTTTGATTGGCTTCCTGACTCATTCGTTGGTTGTAAATCATCAGCATTTGCAGCGACAAAAGGCACAGCAATCCATGCAACAGTCTGAGCCCGCATTAAAACAAATACCTGCTCTTGTAAAATTATTCAAAGAAAATCGGGCTGCCGTAAAAAAACTAAAACCTTCTGAACTAAGAGAAGCTCTTCTCCAGGGCATGCTCTTTGACCCTTCTCCTCAGAATCTTGCTCAGGAATTTTCTGAGCTAATGCGAGGGATGAGTTGTCTTTCTAAGGCCCAAAAAGTGTCGGAATTTATGTTTAATCCACTGCAGGAACTCGATAAAAACGGTCATTATCAAGATACGCCAGGCATGCTCGCGATTGTTGGTATAAGTGTTGTTTTTTATACCACCATATTTGGCGCTAGAGGGTATGTTAAGGGGTTTGGAAAGCCTTCTATCAGCGATGTTGGTGGTAGAAAGATGCCTTTTATGGAAGATGTATATTTCCCGGATGAAGACAACCTCCCTTCTGATGTGCCTTATCAAACAATCAACGACGCCTTTCCATGTTCACTTGAGGTGAGCGAGCCACCGCAAATCAACCAACCTTTGGGAAACACGACCAATCGCCATGCTTTTTTTGTTACAGACCTTGCCTCGCCAGCATCACGGCCTTTAAAGCGGTCATCTTCCATTGATGGTTTTTTCAGCACTCGACAAAAAGAGCCGATAGCGCGATCATTGAGTGCAAGTGATTTAATCACGGCCGAGAACCCGTTGGTTTGGTAATCTCTCCATTTTTTCTTAAGTTGATGCCATTGACCGTTCACGCCCTTTAAATCAAAGCGCGTGAATGGTTACAATCTCATTTCGCTATTAAATAAATTGATTGTTAGAGCAAATCAGATTGTAATGCAGGAGCTAAAATATGGCCTGTTAACTTGTTCCGCGCGTAAGGTGGGCTCTTAAATTCAATTCCAGTCTTCTATAAATGCGATATACCTTTTTGTGATTCTATTTAAAATACGTCACATTTCTACGCAGAAGATAGTTGGCGTTCATTCATGCCTGAAAATAGATGAACGCTTTGTTGGTCAATTGCGCTATTTTGAGTGACGTTATTAAATATGTTTAAGTGTGTACGATGTCGTTTAGTGGTGAAATAAAATTGAATCATGGTGATGGTTCCCACTATAAATTTTTAACCAAAATTTATAGTGGGCTATTGGTCTATTTATTAAATAAGAAGTGCTCAATTGAACAAAATAAATCGAAGTCACTGGGCGTCTTCACATGACGCTGCCATGATGATGTTATTCTTATCCGAATTTATATTCTAAATCTATAGTAGCCATTTTACGTATATTGACTTGATCAAAAAGACCATCCTGTGAGTCATCTGGCTTTTTACCCCATACATATTGATAAGAGAGTCCTAAAAATAAGGGATTGGTTGGTAATAGCTGCCATTTTGCTTGAAAAATTAACTCAGGAACAACATTACTCAGCTTAAATTTAGCATCACGAAGAGGGAGATTGAAATTCGTATTTTCTGTATCAGCATTCAAATGTGCATAAGTAATGCCATTTTGAATAGCGTACTGTACCCCTGGTTTTAGATTTACAGTTATATTTTGATAAGAGTAGGAAGTATTTAGTAGCAAATCTACCCCATAACCTTCATTTGTAGTTTTATCATTGTATGTAAAATTAACGTAGGTTTCATATGCTATAGTCTCATTTGAGGTCACTGTTGAGGTAGCATAATGACTATATCCAATTTCAGCACCCAAGCCAAAATCTAATGCCCATGGAAGCTCTGTAACAACACCAGTATAAATTCGTCCTGATAACCCACTGCTTTTGGGGTCAACGCTCAATAGTCCTAAAAAGGTGGATTGTCCCTTGATTTGATTGATCAAAGCACTTTTTATAATAAAAGGCTTTCTGCTTGACTCAATATCTCCTAATCCGCCTGATATACCTAAATAAGGGTGTGTGACAAATGTTTTAATATTTGGGCCTGGCTCTCCACTGCAAACAGTTTTTGTTATCACACACAGAAAGATTAATAAATAATACCGAATATTTGTCATCCTATACTGCCATCCTTTAAATGAAATTAAAATCATACAGTTAGTGTATAGTAAAAGCTAGATTATTCTCGAGGGCTGCTAATGTTTTTTAAGCGTAACGCATAACGGTGCGCAGTTTTTTTAAATCTTAAAGTCCAAAGCTATTGATTGTGATTTATTTTTTTTCAGATGGGCATGTGTATAACTCAGGGTTTAGTGTAGGGTCGTTGTACATTTTAAATTGATGATACACCCTAAATGTACGTGTTTTATCGCTCACAGCTTGCAATAACTCATTTAAGCACTCTTGGAGTTGTAAGAGTTGCTCGTTAATCGTGTGTAATTTATTTTGGCATGTGTTGCGGTGTTCAGCTTTAACGTCTTCTCGAATCGCTTGTATCGCCATGTGATAAGATTTTAACGATAAAATGGACATGCGGTCTATCATCATGCCTGGGGTTTCTGAATGTACAGGGCATGACGAAGGTAGCGCTGGGAGTAATTGTTTGAATAACCATTCATCCATGGATTCCACACGGTTATTTCGTTGTTGATTGCAATGGTCAATTTCTCTTTTGGCGTTATAAACAAACTCAAAGCCTAGGTCCTCTCTACGTGCGCGGTCTTCTGCGTGCCACAGCTGAAAATTAAAAGCATGATTTTCTTCAACAATCCTCAAGAAATCTTGTTCCTCTAGTTGAACCCCTGTATTTTTCCATTTCACAATACATTCGTGATGCAGGTTGGCAATTGTTTTCCCATTATTCAAAAACACATTAATACTCCAAGTAAAAAGGTAGGGCAAACGCATCTATTGTTTAAGCACAAATAGGCTAGCACTTTCTTACCTGCATGCTTCATGCACGGTATCCACACGAGCTCGCTTTTATATCGCGCTGGATTTTGCGCATAAAGAGCGCAAAGTTGGTAATATGATTTTATAGTGCGCTCTTGGGTGCGTTTGCCCTGAGAAAAAAGTTTAAATATACACCGTGATTATTCTATATATTAACATGAGTTTTGGTTTGTTCTTTAAAATTGCCCTTTTTATCAGGGGCGAATCTGTGATTTGGCCAATAATTTGTCAAGAGCATTCGCAAACGCCGCTTTTTCTTTGGCGCTAAACGTTGCAGGCCCACCAATATTGACCCCGCTTCCGCGTATATTTTCCATCATGTCACGTAACCCTAAGCGCTGTCTTATGTTATTTTCTGTGTAAATTTCACCACGCGGGTTGATTGCAATGCCTTTTTTTTCCACTACATTTGCTGCAAGTGGTATATCCGCAGTAATGACTAAATCATACGCTTGCATATGTTGCACAATATAGTCATCGGCACTGTCAAAACCATGATCTACCCGTGTTGATGAAATAAACGGTGAGCTAGGGGTTGCTAAGTACGCATTGGCTACTAAAACAGTAGGGGTTTCTGTGCGTTTTGCTGCACGAAATAAAATCTCTTTGATAACGTTTGGACATGCATCTGCATCCACCCAAATTTTCATAATAGTCCTAAAGAAATGCAATTAGCTCATCGTAAGGTGCGAGCCGTTTGTTTTTTATTTAAGCATAAGCTAACCAATTATTATTGCCAAGGGGTTGTTCGTGATAAGCTCGGTTTATATAAATAGCGTGGAGAGTGATGTGAAGTATATTTTATCTTTGATGTTCATTTTGGTTGCGTTTAAACCTTATGCTGCTGAAATTTTTCCCAGGGGCTGCAAACCGTTGGTTGTAAAGGATGAGCTTTTAACGTTGGTTGCTGAGCAGCCTACATTAGTGATGGTGCATAATATTTCCACCACAGATCTTTGGATGACGCACCCTGTGTCTCAACACAGTGCTAATGCAGGCTGGACTACCCAGTTGCAGTCTGGGCAATGGTCCGCAATTGTTTATAACGAAAAAACATTCGACCTAAGCTGTATTGAGTCACGCCCCGGCCACGAGCAGCAGGTGCCCTGTGCAGGCTTATTAGCAGCGTGTGAATGGTCAAATGTTACTATGCCAACAACAGAGAGCGGTAATTTTTGGGCGGGTGAAAATTTAACACTGAGCGCATTGATGGCTCATGTGGGAAGTCGTGGCTACATATTACCTGTCCCAGCACAATAAGTGATAGACTGAAGGTAATTTTGTGAAATACGTGGTGAAATGTGAGTAAAAAATCAAAACATCCTTCCATAAAGGATCCTTTTTTCAAAAGGGAAAGTGAAAAATACGCGGTTCCTATTCCGAGTCGTGAATTTATCATGCAAGTGCTTGAGGAATTTGGTCGTCCTATGTCACGTAATCAGCTCATGAGCAAGCTTGATGTGGTCGATGAAGGCAAACAAGAAACTGTAGGCTTTCGTTTGCGTGCCATGTTAAGAGATGGCCAGCTCATGCAAGACAGGCGTGGACGATACTGTTTATTAGAGCGCATTAATTTGCAGCGCGGGACCATACAAGGGCATCCCGATGGCTTTGGTTTTTTCATTCCAGATGAAGAAGGCCCTGATATGTTATTATCGGCCACTGAGATGCGTGCAGTTATGCATGGCGATATCGTGCTTGCTTATCAGAGTGGGGTAGATCGCCGTGGGCGATTGGAAGGCAAGATTCATGAGGTTATTGAGCATGCAAATGCTAGTGTGGTCGGCCGATTTTTTTCAGAGCATGGCGTGGGCTTTGTCGCGCCAGACAGCAAACGTTTAACGCAAGACATTTCTATTCCCCCTGAATGGATGTCGGGTGCTAAAAATGGCCAAATTGTGTTGGTTGAGTTGTTAGCCTACCCAAGCAAGCGTACCCAGGCAGTTGGTAAAATCATTCATATTCTCGGTGAGCACATGGCGCCGGGTATGGAGATTGAGGTGGCTATTTTAGCACATGGTTTGCCTTCTAATTGGCCTGATGATGTGACGACTGCTGTCGCAAAAATTCCTCAGCGTGTTTCGGACAGTGATCTGGTAGGGCGTACAGATTTACGCGATCTGCCTTTCGTGACCATTGATGGTGAGGACGCCAAAGATTTTGACGATGCGGTTTACTGTTATTCAAAGCCTAAAGGCGGCTTTCAGCTATATGTAGCTATCGCGGACGTTAGTCATTATGTTGCCGTGAACTCTCCTTTGGATAAAGAAGCGACAAGACGTGGGAATTCCGTTTATTTCCCCGGCAAAGTCGTGCCTATGTTGCCGGAAGCTTTATCCAATGGGATTTGTTCATTAAACCCTAAAGTTGATAGGTTGTGCATGGTCGTTGAAATGGCCATCAGTGACGATGGAAAAATTAATCGCTCACGTTTTTACCGTGGTGTTATCCATTCTCAAGCACGGTTAACGTATAATCAAGTTCATCAGTGGTTGACAGAGGGGCATACAGATGCAGCTCATCAGCCGTTATTTCCCATGTTACAAACCCTGCACAAGCTTTATGAAATTTTAAATAAAACCCGTAAAAGCCGTGGCGCAATGGATTTTGACACAACTGAAACGCGCATAGAATTTGATGAAAATAGAAAAATTCAACGGATTGTGCCCGTTATACGTAATGATGCACATCGATTGATTGAAGAATGCATGTTGGCTGCGAATGTGGCAACCGCGCGTTTTCTAGAAAAAGCACAAATTCCTACGTTATACCGCGTGCATGCAGCACCTGAAGAAGACAAAATTATTGCCTTAAGAAAGTTTTTAGGAGAGCTCGGTTTACAGTTGGGCGGTGGCAAAAAACCCAGTCCCAAAGACTTTCAAACCACGCTTGCATCTATTGGTGAACGGCCTGAAAAGCATTTGATTGAAACGGTGATGTTACGCTCCTTAAAACAAGCCCAGTATGTTGAAGCAAACGATGGTCATTTTGGTTTAGCTTATTCTGCGTATACTCATTTTACGTCTCCTATTCGCCGTTATCCAGATTTATTGATTCATCGAGCAGTCGGGTATTTGATAGATAATCAAGCGGTAGAAAAATTCAATTACACGGACGATGAAATGAGTCGTTTGGGCAAGCATTGCTCATCCACTGAGCGCCGTGCTGATGAGGCCACGCGAGAAGTGGTGGCGTGGCTTAAATGCGAATACATGCAAGACAAGTTAGGCCAGGTCTTTCGCGGTACCATATCTGCAGTAACGGGGTTTGGTATTTTTGTAGAGCTTGATGATATTTACGTTGAGGGCTTAGTACACGTGACTTCCCTTAAGAATGATTATTATGCGTTTGATGCAGTGAAGCATCGGTTGGTGGGGGAGCGAGGCGGTCATGTTTATCGTTTGGGCGATAAAATGAGTGTTTTGGTCGCTCGAGTAGATTTGGATGAACGCAAAATTGACTTTGAACCCGCAGAGGATGAGCCACAAAATGACTGAGCAGTATGTTTATGGCGTTCATGCCGTTAAGGCGTTATTGTCTAATCCCCATCGTTCCACTCAAATGCTTTATATTAATGAAGATAGGCTTGATAAACGTTTACAGGATTTGTTAGCGCTCGCGGTCCAAAAAAACATTCGTGTTGCCCCTTTGTCGGCACAAAAAATGAATCAAAAATTCCCGGATTTTGTGCATCAAGGTGTGGTGGCTAGCGCGCAACCATTACCAGAATATGTGGAAAGTGATTTAAGCCGTCTCTTAGAAATGGGGCAACAGCCAAGTTTAATTCTTATTCTTGATGGCGTTACTGACCCTCATAATTTAGGCGCATGTTTACGCACGGCAGATGCTGCAGGCGTGAGCTTTGTGATTATTCCAAAAGATAAAAATGCGAGCATCACGCCTGTTGTTAGTAAAGTAGCCTGCGGGGCTGCAGAATCAGTTCCGTTGGTCCGAGTAACAAACCTTGCGCGTGCAATGGACGTTTTAAAACAACAAGGGGTTTGGATCTACGGTGCTGCAGGTGAAGCAAAAGCGTCGCTTTATGATTTGGATTGCAAAACATCTATCGCTTTGGTGATGGGGGCCGAAGATAAAGGCATGCGCCATTTGACCCGAGAATTGTGTGATGATCTTTTTTCATTACCTATGCGGGGTTCTGTAGATAGCTTAAACGTGTCAGTGGCTACAGGCGTTTGTCTTTATGAAGTGGCTCGTCAGCGAGGCGTGTGAAAAATCTGATCGGTTTGGGGCTATTTTGTCGCTCTCACGAAAGCGGGAGGCGTACCGAGCCCTTGTAAAAGATGTTTCCTGTCTGTGTAAGGCAAATGCAACTGATTTATAAGAAAAAATGACCATATACGTTTACCGTGCCTATGATTCTAAAACCGATGTATATGATGTATATAAGGTATTTGAAAAAATGCTTAAAAATGGAAATCCGCCCGATGGTTGAGATGAGCTACTGTTTGAAGCTAAAAATTTAAATGTTTATGAGCCTTCAAGATAATCGCATCTGAGCGCGCATAAAGCAAGGTAGGTAGGCAAGTGTGAGGTTATTTGTGCTTAAGTGTTGCCTGCATAAGCCTTGATGATATACCCATATACACTCATGATTTATTAACATTCAAAAGGGTTGTGAGCGGTTACACTGCTCTCCTGTTCGTTAGGCGAAGAGAAAATAGCCGTTAATCATGCCCTAAAAATTCATGCAACGTTTTAACAAGTCGCTCCAACAATTGATCAATCTCGCTTTCGCTAATGATTAATGGCGGTAAAAGCCTGATAACGGTTTCGGCCGTTACATTTAAAAGGATGTGATTTTTAAGCCCCAGCAATTTTATATCATTGGCAGGCCTGTCCAATTCGATACCCAGCATGTAGCCTTTGCCACGGATACTTTTAACATGGGGGTTTTCACCCAACGCGTTAATTAATTTTTCTTTTAGAATGATGCTATTGGCGGCTACTTTCTCACAGAGTTTATCGCGTTCAATCACTTCAAGTACCGCGAGGGCTGTAGCACAAGCGAGTGGGTTTCCTCCAAACGTTGAACCATGATTTCCTGGTTTAAATAAATTGCAGGCTTTTTGGCTCATCAAGCAGGCGCCAATCGGTATGCCATTTCCTAAGCCTTTGGCCGTTGTGACAATATCAGGTTGAATATTACTGTGCATGTAGGCAAAGAGTTTTCCAGTGCGCCCATTGCCTGTTTGAACTTCATCAAGAATAAAGAGCCAATCATGCTCTTTACACAGGTTTGAAACGGCATGCAAATAGCTTTGATCTGCTACAAAAATACCACCCTCGCCTTGAATGGGTTCAATCATGATGGCAACAATATCATCGCGATTGGCGGAAATTGTGCGGAGCGCATTAGTGTCATTAAAGGGCGCGCGAACAAAGCCTGGTAGTAAGGGTTCAAAACCTGCTTGAACTTTGCGGCTGCCGGAGGCTGTGAGGGTGGCCATTGTACGGCCATGAAATGCGCCGTCCATAACGATAACAGCAGGTTTTTCAATGCCTTTTTTATGACCATAAAGACGCGTAAGTTTGATAGCCGCTTCATTTGATTCGGCACCGGAATTGCAAAAAAAGACTTGCTCCATGCCAGACATTTCGATTAATTTTTCGGCAAGATGCTGCTGTTCTGTGATGTGAAAGGCATTGGATGTGTGCAGTAATTTTGCGGCTTGACGTTGAATGGTTTGGGTCACGTCTGGGTGTGCATGTCCCAAGCCACACACGGCTATGCCACAGAAGCTATCAAGATACGCTTGGCCTTTGTCATCATACAACCAAATGCCCTCTCCGTGCGTAAAGGAGATAGGCAAAGGATTATAAGTAGTGATTAACGCCATGATAACTCCTGTAACATAAGGTCAAAAAAAGCAGTGAAGATTAACGCATTTGTTCGGCAATAAAGGTCCAATTTACTAATGCCCAGAATGCTTTGAGATAGTCGGGTCTCATGTTTCGGTAGTCAATATAGTACGCATGTTCCCAAACATCACACGTCATGAGGGCTTGTAAGCCTTCAGTCATGGGCGTGCCTGCGTTGCTTGTACTAATGATTTTTAAATTACCAGCGCTGTCTTGAACCAACCAAGCCCAGCCAGAGCCAAACGTAGTAATAGCAGTTTGAGTAAATTGCTCTTTAAATGCAGCAAAGGATCCAAATGTTTTGTTAATGGCTTCTGCTAATTTGCCTGTAGGTTCACCACCACCGTTTGGAGATAAACAATGCCAGTAAAAGGTGTGATTCCACACTTGGGCCGCATTGTTAAAAATACCACCGGTAGATTGTTTGATCACTTCCTCTAACGTTTGTGATGCAAAGGGAGTGTCGGCAACCAATTTATTTAAATTAGTGACATAAGCATTATGGTGTTTACCATAATGGTATTCTAATGTTTCTTTAGAGATATAGGGCGCTAGTGCGTCCATTGCATAGGGTAATTGGGGCAGGGTAAATGTCATGAAGATCTCCAAGAATTCTTAAGTAAAAAAGCAGCCTATCATGTTTTACGAGGCTATCCTGTCGCATTAGCAGCGGTTATCTGTAATGCTTTTCTGCATGAAAATTCGTGGCAAATTAAGCCAATACGTTTTTAACACAGTATTTTTTTAAAGATGGATAGATGATATAAAACAAGACGAAAGCCATAAAATAGTTGTCTTAGTGTAACAGGATAAAAAACACTTTCAATGCTATATCAAATGGTTTGTCGATGATAAAAATAGCTCCCCCTATCTTTAGGTAGTTAAGCCGCAAACTGACGCAATTTCCGAATAGTTTTGAATTACATCATTTCTTGTTCTATCACCAAAAAATCTTCTGCATTGGTGCGAAATGTAGAGTGTAGCCTTGTCCAGTTCCAAATCTCAACCTTGGTAAGCTGTTGTTTCTCAATTAATTTGCAGTTTGATACACGTTGATACCCTTTCTTTTGAATACAGTGATGGTGACAAAGGATAGACAAACACCAAGTGTTAGCAGTGAGCTTGTTAAATGATTTTCCATTAATCCTAACGTCCAAAAAGCAATAGCAGCACCGAGCCCCATTAAACCGTAAGTGCGCATAATCATACCGGAGCCTCCGGCTTTACTTTCTTCATAGCCAATTCTATCAAGAAACGAAATAGAAATAGCCTCATAAATAAAGGCTGTAATGGTAATCCCCCCTAAAAATAACTGATGTCAAAAGTAGAATTTTCTCGTAACCT
>CAYTZN010000003.1:0-149600 GCA_964442495.1 uncultured Legionella sp.
AATATGGCTATTGGAGGCATACCCCCAAGGAAAAAATTAGCTTTGGTGGCTTAACCTCTACTTTTAATATCGGTTAAAAATGGGGGGATTACCTTTACCTCCATAACAGTAACATGTTGCTCATTTTGTTAGCTGAAAATTAGTTGTTTTGCCAAATCACATCAGATATCATCTATACACATGTTCATTTGCCCCTAAAAGGCGAGTCATTTAAGTACTACTGATTATTTTAATGAAAATATTTTTTTTACACGGAGTTTCAGCTTTTGGCGGTTCAACCAGAAGTTTAGTTGAGCTATTTGCACAACTGCAGTCACATGACATAACGGCTAGTGTATTGTGTCCAGCTGGAAAATCAGAAAAATTATTGTCGAGCCAGGGAATGGAAACTCATAAAATATGGGGGCTTTCACAATTTGACAATACTTTATTTGGTCATTATCGAGGGTTGAGATGGCTGATATTAATTAGAGAGTTTTGGTTTTTTTTACCAACGCTTTGGGGTTTATTACGCCTCAAATTCTCAGCTAAAAATTTTGATATTATTCATGCTAATGAAATTACTTTATTACCAATTGCAATATTGGCAAAAAAAATTTTTAAATGTCCGTTAGTCGTTCATGTTCGTTCCGTACAAAGGGGAAATTCGAACGATATTCGCAGTAGAGTATTATTCAAAATGCTTAGCAAACACGCCGATTCGGTTATTGCAATTGACAAGACTGTTCTGGCCTCTATTCCCTATTATATAAATGCTACGGTCGTTCATAACGGAATTAACTTACCCGAAAAACTTCCTTATGAGCACCAAGCTCCCCGAGGAATACTGCGGATTGGGATAGTGGGTATGCTTTTACGTGTCAAAGGAATATATGAATTTTTAAATGCGGCTAAGATTTTACTTATTGAAAAAGGTTTAACTGCTGAATTTGTTGTGGTCGGTGAAAACGCAAGGTCTTCAAATCGCATGGGTACATGGATTTATAAAAAACTAGGATTCTCTACAGATGTTATGGTTGATTTAATTGAATTTATTAGAGCTCATAACATCGAGCAGCATTTTGATGTTAAAGGATTTGTTTTAGATGTTAACTCAATCTATTCTGATATCGATGTCTTATGTTTTCCTTGTCATGTAAATGCTCCCGGGCGCCCCGTATTTGAGGCCGCACTATTTGGAGTACCCAGTATTGTTGCCATTAATGACCCTAAAGATGATGCAATAATTGATAAAGAATCTGGTATTTGTATAAAGACGCCAAATGCTATAACTCTTGCTGACGCCATAGCATATTTTTTGGAAAATCCCCACGAAAGAGTTCGCATGGGTAATAATGCTCAAAATTTTGCCGCCGATATTTTTGATATCAAAAAGAATGCAAAAAAACTTGTTAGAATTTACCAAGAGATATTAAACTGAATTTTTTTCACATATCAATTTAAATTACTAACAGATTTTTATTTCTTGCTAACCAGGTAGTTTTTTCAGTTAAAGTCTCTCTAATCCGAATAAGTACTTTGAATGCAAAAAGACAGATAAATTTACCACATTGACCAACATAATCCTTAAGGACCAGATGCTAGTATAGTGTGCTGCATTAGTTGTAAGAGTTCAAAGAATATATTTTTCGAATATTTGGAGATGAAAAAATGATATTTTGCGGAGACGACTTAAATCATGAAAAGCGATATTTTATCTGTAATTAATTATGGTGTGGGTAATATCGCATCCGTAATTAATATGAGCAAACATGTTGGCGGTAAAATTGAGGTGATTTCTAATCCGGCTGAATTAGTAAATGCAAAAAAATTATTGCTTCCTGGCATTGGTCACTTTGATAATGGGATGGAGTGTTTGCGAAAAAACGGATGGATTGATGCTTTAAATCACGCAGTTCTGAAAAATAATACACCCATATTAGGTATTTGCTTAGGTATGCAATTAATGTGTAATCTTAGCGAAGAAGGTGAGTCAGAGGGATTGGGATGGATAGATGCAGACGTTAAGCGCTTTTCCTTTAATCAAGATGCCTCTTCTCTTAAAATCCCTCATATGGGGTGGAATCAAGTTAATATAGCTCGTGAAAATCGATTAATATTAGATGAGAGTAGGAACCATCGATTTTATTTTGTACATTCGTATTATGTGAAATGTAACAATGAAGAAGATATTATTTTAAAAGCCAATTATGGGTTTGAGTTTGCTGCTGGTTTTTCTAGGCAAAATATTTATGGCGTACAGTTTCACCCGGAGAAAAGTCATAAATTTGGAAAGCAACTTATTAAAAACTTTCTGGATATTTAACTAATGATAAGAACGCGTGTAATTCCCTGCTTGTTATTAGCCAACGAGGGTTTGGTAAAAACTATAAATTTTAAGAATCCATCTTATGTGGGCGACCCTATTAATGCTGTTAAAATCTTTAATGATAAGGAAGTAGATGAGTTAATTTTGTTAGATATCGATGCTTCTAAAAAATCACGTGAACCTTATTATGAGCTTGTACAAAATATTGTCAGTGAAGCTTTTATGCCCATAGCTTACGGTGGGGGAGTAAAAACGGTAGCTCAAGCTAAAAAACTAGTGGAGTCTGGTGTTGAGAAAATTGTTATTAATACAGCTGCTTTGATTAATTGTTCATTGGTAAAAGAACTCGTAGCTTATTTTGGTTCATCTAGTACCGTTGTGTCTATTGATATAAAAAAAAATTGGTTAGGACAATATAAGTTATATAACCACACTAAACATGCTTTTGTAAAAAAATCATGGCAAATGCATATTCAAGAAATGGTTGATTTAGGGGCTGGTGAGATTTTCATTACTGACGTCTCTCAGGAGGGTACTTTCAAGGGCTATAATTTAGATTTAATAGGAGAAGCTACGGCCATGATAGATGTACCGCTAATAGCTTGCGGTGGTGCTGGTACTATTGAGCATATGCAACAAGCAGTAAAAGCGGGTGCTTCTGCGGTAGCTGCCGGTAGCATGTTTGTTTACATGGGTAAACATCGTGCGGTTATGGTTAATTATCCAAAATATGAACTTTTAGAAGGTATTTTTTAGATGCAACAATATCAAGAATGTACAAGATGTATTATGGATACAAATGCAACTCATATCGTATTTGATGATGAGGGAGTATGTAACTATTGTGCTAAATTTACAGGTAAATTATTAGCTAGGCAGGAAATTGCGGACGATCGACTCTCTCTTAGTGAAAATTTTATTTTGCAGGTTAAAGAGAGTGGCTTAGGTAAAAATTATGATTGTATTGTGGGTGTATCTGGTGGAGTTGATAGTTCTTACGCATTATATCTGGCAGTAATGGCTGGCTTAAGACCCCTTGCCGTTCATTTGGATAATGGTTGGAACTCTGAGTTAGCATCACATAATATTGCAAATTTAATCTCAAATTTGGGTGTTGATCTTTATACCCATGTAATTGATTGGAAAGAAAATCGTGATCTACAACGCTCTTTTTTTAAAGCACAAGTAGTAGACATTGAGATGTTGATGGATAATGCAGTCCTCGCTTTGAATTACAAAATGGCGGCTAAACATAGAGTTAAATATATTTTAGGGGGGACTAACATGTCTACGGAAGGCATGGATATGCCCAAAGGTTGGAATCACTTTAAATTTGATGCTCGAAACATCAAAGCCATACAAAAAAAATATGGGACTGTAGCTATTAAATCGCACCCACTAATTTCTACCTTAGGATATGTTTGGTACGAATTTATAAGAAAAATTAAATGGATATCATTTCTTGATTATTATGATTATAAAAAAGAAGAAGCACTTAAGGTGCTTGAAAAGGAATGTGATTACAAACCTTATCCCTACAAACACTACGAGTCAGTATTCACAAGATTTTATCAGGCATATATTTTACCTAAAAAATTTAAAATTGATAAAAGACGTTTGCATTTATCAACATTAATAGTAAGTGGACAAATGACAAGAGAGGATGCTCAACTGGATATTAAAAAATCAACTTACCCTAATAAAGATCAAGAGGGTCAAGATTTACAATTTGTAATGAAAAAACTAGGGTTTTCGGAAGAAGAGTTTAATTCTTATTTAAATACGCAACCTAAAGCGCATTCATTGTACAAGAGTGAAGAAATACTTTGGGAAAAATTAAAGAGTGTTTATAAATCAATCCAAAAGTAGTTAATTAATAGAATAATAATCTATCTTAGCTTTGTATCTCTGTACATGGTCTTTATTTATTAGATTTTGGATGTAAGAGATGAAACAAGCTGTTTTTTCAATTTGACCTATAGAAAGATGTAATGCAAAGAGGTTCTAGTGAAAATTTTTTTTAAAATTTATCAAGCGGTCAAAAATAAATTATCCTTATTACGCTTTTTTACCGTACTTGATTCCTGGAAATTACTACAACCTTGTGAGGTGTTATTATTAGCCCATAATAATGATCGGGCGTTTAATATTAATGGCAAAAGCTATAGTCAATTAATTCATACCCTTAGATATTTTCTTGAGAAAAAAGGTTTTATATGCGGAGGGATCTCAACTTTATTTGATGTGAAAAACTATAAGCACAATTATTATGAGGATAAGACAATTAATATTGTATTTCTGTTGAATATAATTAAAGCAAAATTACACTCAATTTTTACTAAACAAACCTATTCTGAAATTAAAATTAATACTGAAGCTAAAATATGGGACAAAATTCTTAAAAAAGCACAGCCTAAAGTTGTTATCGGAATTCAACCGTATGACTCTTTGTGTGTCGCATGTCACCGGTTACTAATACCAATTTTCGATTTTCAACATGGAGCAATTACTGAAAATGGTCCCAATTATGGTCGCGAACTATATTTAAAAAAAGATTTAAACCGTATACCAACGGGTTACTTATGTTGGAATACGGAAAGCGCAGATATACTTAATCAATGGTGTAAACATAGAAATATTAAAGTTGAGATATTAGGGAACCCCTGGTTATATCGCTTTAATTCACCGGATTCTGCTGATTTTTTAATTAAAAATAGTGGTGAAAATAAAATATTTAACTCAAATAAAAAAATAATTTTAATAACGTTGCAATGGGGTATGGATGACATATACCCAGATTTTTTTAATGAAAATGATATTTTACATTCAGCATTAGTAGAAACAATATCTAGGCTGAATAATGAAGTTTTGTGGTTAATTAGGCTTCATCCAGTTCAAATTAAAAGCAAAAAAAACCTGCAAAAAATAAAAAAATTATTTAAAAACAATCATTCTGTAGATATCGACTGGTCTAGTCATCAACCGTTACCTATAGTTTTGGCTTTATGCCATGGTCATATTAGCTGGGATTCCTATACTGTGGTTGAAGCGGCTGACATGGGGGTTAAAAGTTACGTGCTTA
This sequence comes from uncultured Legionella sp., assembly GCA_964442495.1. Classification (GTDB taxonomy): domain Bacteria; phylum Pseudomonadota; class Gammaproteobacteria; order Legionellales; family Legionellaceae; genus CAYTZN01. The sequence continues at coordinate 5,391 of CAYTZN010000003.1, forward strand.
ACCCTGGTCATTTTTCTACAAATAGAGCGATGGATAATTATCAAAGTAATAACGAAATTAAGCTTCCTTATATTCAGCAAGAATTAGACGGTCTCGTAAGACGCTCACCAAGCATACCTAATTCTGATGATATTGTTGCATGGGTTAAAGAAATACAATCTGATAATGTACAAGCCTTAAATTCTAAGGAATATATATTTCATCTGGATAAATTTTATAAAATTATAAATGAATTAACTGAATCAATGTAGGCTAGCTGTTGAGAAAGAATAAGTGAATTGAATATAAATTAAAAAGGATCCATATGATAAGTGCAATTAACGTAGGAATAGTTGGTTTAGGACGAATGGGTCATCGTCACATTGAAGCGGTAAAAAAAATGGGAATGAATGTCTGTGGAATAGTCGATAATTCAACTGTTGCATTATCTGAAACCGCACATAAATTTAATATTAATGAAGATTGTTGCTTTCAAGATGCAGAGCAAATGCTAAGGCTTAAAATTCCTCAGGCAGTAGTCATTGCCACAACTGCACCTTCTCATGCCGCCTATACGGTTTTGTCCGCTCACAATAAAGTAAATTATATACTTTGTGAAAAACCCATGGCTCTATCTTTAGAAGAGTCAAATTCTATGATAGAAACATGTAATGATTTTGGAGTTAAATTAGCAATTAATCATCAAATGATGTTCTTGCCCCAGTATACAGAAATTAAAAAAATGATTAATTCTGAACGTATGGGACCCTTGTCAAGTATCTTGGTTTCTGGTTCAAATTTTGGACTTGCAATGAATGCAAGCCATTATTTTGAAATGTTTAGGTTTCTAACAAACACAGAAATTACGAGTGTTCAAGCATGGTTTGAAAGTGAGAAAGTACCGAATCCAAGAGGAGCCGAATTTGAAGATTACTCGGGTTCGTTGCTAGCAAAAAACTCTTTAGGTATTCGTATGTATATTGATTTTTCAGCAAATGCAGGTCATGGATTAAATGTGGTATACATTTTTAAATATGGTCAAGTAATTGTGGATGAGTTGTCGGGGTTTGTGAGAAGCATTTGTAGAAAAGAAGAGTATCAAGCGTTGCCTACTACCCGCTATGGAATGCCAGATAATATTAATCATTATGAAATTAAGCCATTTGAAATGATTGACTCTACTATATTGGTTTGGAATGGACTGTTATCTAGCGGAGTTTTCCCTGATGATAAGGTTGGAATGCATGCTATGAAATGTTTGGTTGCAGCTTTTGAGTCGCATGAAAATAATAATATTGCTGTTGCTATTGATAAGATAGCTATTGATAAATCGAAAAAATTTAAATGGGCATAACAAAGAATATGAAAAAAATAGCAATAGTGGGAGCAGGTTACATGGCATTTGAACATGCGAAGGCATTTTCAAGCCTGGAAGAATTTAAAATTGTAGGGGTATTTTCAAGAACCAAAGAAAAAGCCACCACTTTAGCTAAACAGTATAATGCTGTCGTGTTTGATAGTATTTTGGAGATGTTTGAAGAAACACAAGCTGATTTAGTCATTGTAGCTGTGAATGAGTTATCAATGTTTGATGTTTGTAATGAAATTTTTAAATACCCTTGGTTGTGTTTTTTAGAAAAACCAGTGGGATATAATTATCAACAAGCACAGCAAATCAATACGTTAGCGTTAAATCAGGGACATAAGCCTTTTGTGGCATTAAATAGACGTTCTTATTCTTCAACCAGAAGCGCATTAGAGTATCTTAAGTCGGATGATCCTGGGGCACGTTTGGTTTCAGTATTGGACCAGCAAGACATGAATGTTGCTCTAAAAATGGGAACACCAGAACTGGTCGTTTCAAATTATATGTATGCTAACTCCATCCATTTGATTGATTATTTTAATATATTTTGTAGGGGTAAAGTACTGTCGGTTGAGCAAACAGTACCATGGAATGAAGGTAATCCTGAATATGTTGTCGCAACCATTAAATACAGTAGCGGGGACATAGGTGTATACCAGGCCGTGTGGAATGGACCGGGACCATGGTCTGTTAGTGTTACTAATTCAAATTATCGCCTCGAGCTTGGCCCACTTGAAGCGCTTAAGGTACAAAAAAGAGGGGAGCGTGTGATGCAAAAAATTGAAGTGGATTCGATGGATTTAGATTTTAAACCTGGTTTGTATTATCAAGCCTTGGAAATTGTGAATTATTTTAAAGGAAAGGTAGTAAAATTGGCTACATTAAAGGATGCTACCAGCTCGATGAAATTGAGTTCAATTATTTACGGATTAAATTGTTAGAATGTTTGCACTCCTTCTTCTAAATTTAAATAATTTGAGTTCGACTGTTTTATGCACATTATAAATCAAAGAATGAAACGTTCAATACACTTAAAAACCAGGGTTACAATTTTGAACACAATTATGGTCATGGCTACAAAAATTTATGCTCTGTAATGACCATGCTCATGATGCTTTCTTTTTTAATCGACCAAGTTCAGCAATTATGCTGCAAAGTCTATCAAAAAGCTCGCAAGCACGTGGGTACTTTGCGAAGGTTATTCGAAAAAGTTCAAAATCGTATTGATATTGGGGTTTGAGATAGTTGGCATCATTTGTATACTTTTATTGGTGACCCAAGCTCTAGACCACCTCCAATTGGAAGCGGGTGGTTAATTGCTTAATCTTGAGCGGATAAAAATAGTTTGCTCTTGGTTTTTATTGCCTATAGGGGCTTTTTTAATAAAAAAGGGGCTGATGTTCTTTGATTTGAAATCGGAATTTAGATGATATCTATATCTTCTTTGATCAAATTTAAAGCATTCTTGTGTTTTTTAGACTGGGATACTATTTAAGCGGGAATCGCTGTCTTGCCCTGAGAATTGTTGCAAATGACACCTTATCTAATTAAACTTCATTCGTTAATTGTATATGGATAATATAATGAAAACCGCATTAATCACTGGAATTACAGGTCAAGATGGAGCGTATTTGGCTTCTCATCTATTGGAAATAGGGTATATCGTTCATGGTATAAAGCGACGAGCTTCGAGCTTTAATACTCAACGAGTCGATCCTATATACAAAGATAGACATGAGAAAGGCGCGTAGTTATTCCTTCATTATGGTGATTTGACAGATAGTTCCAACCTTATTCGTATTATTCAACATACTCAGCCAGATGAGATTTACAATTTAGCTGCGATGAGCCATGTTCATGTTAGTTTTGAAATCCCTGAATACACAGGTGATACAGATGCGTTAGGAGCTTTGCGTGTACTTGAAGCGGTTCGATTACTAGGCATGACTGAAAAGACAAAAATCTATCAAGCATCTACCAGTGAGTTGTATGGCAAGGTTCAAGAAGTTCCTCAGCGCGAAACAACGCCATTTTATCCTAGAAGTCCCTATGCCATTGCCAAGCTTTATGCCTATTGGATGATGGTAAATTATAGAGAAGCATATAATATGTTTGCTTGTAATGGAATTTTATTTAACCACGAATCTCCATTACGTGGTGAAAATTTTGTTACGAGAAAAATCACTCGTGCTGTAGCTAAAATTGCTTACAATATGCAAGATAAATTATATCTTGGAAATTTAAATGCAGAACGGGATTGGGGGCATGCAAAAGATTATGTCCATGCAATGTATCTCATGTTACAACACGAAAAACCAGATGATTTTGTAATTGCTACTGGGGTGGTAAAGACAGTAAGAGAATTTGTAATTTATGCTTTTTTGCAAATTGGAATTACTCTTGGATTCTATGGATCTGCTATTAATGAACGTGGAGTAATTGAACGTATTGAAGAGGATTTATTTTTTGAAAAGGTTGGGTTTCCTTCCAACCATCTTCATGTTGGGCAAGAGTGTGTGATTGTTGATTCCGAATATTTTCGTCCAGCAGAGGTTGATAAATTATGTGGTGATGCCTCAAAAGCAAGAAAAACATTAAATTGGGTTCCATCATACAATTTTCAACAAATCGTTTCAGAAATGGTTTCTAGCGATCTTGCTCTTTTCAGTAAGGGCAAAAGCTTAATTGACAGTGGCTTTCAATTGCCGCTAGCTTACGAGTTGTAACGATGCAGCCGAATTTTATTTCTATAGTTCTACCTTGTTTCAATGAAAAATGTAACGTGGTTCCCCTTATTCATGAAATAAGAGAAGTACTAATTAATCAACCCCATGAAATTATTGTAGTAGATGATAATAGTCCTGATGGTACTTTTCAGGCGGTAGTAGATCTTGATTTTTCTAATGTAAAAGCAATTCTACGCGTCACAGATCCTAGCTTTGCAAAATCTATTCGAACAGGAATAGAAGCAAGTGTTGGCAATATCATTCTTATAATGGATAGTGATTTTAATCATGAGCCAAGTTATTTACCAATAATGGTGGCAAATTGCCAATTTTATGACGTTGTCTCCGGTTCGCGTTTTGTCTATGGTGGCAGCATGGGTTCTAAATTTAGACATATATGCAGTTGGATTTTCAATATTTTTGTAAGAATATTAACTAGACGACTCGTAACAGATAGTTTGTTTGGTTTTATTGCCATTCGGCGAGAGGTTTTAGCACAAGTAGATTTCGATGCTATTTTTTGGGGATATGGGGATTACTGCATTCGATTAATGTATTACTTACAAGAGAAATCCTTTACTATTTTGCAAATCCCAGTTGTACTCGGACAAAGAAAATATGGTGAAGGTAATAAAAAATTGATTAAAACTCTTTTTAGCTACCTTAAAGCAACATTACACCTCGTATTTATTTCCAAAAAGGATTCTAAAATATGTTCAACACAATAGAAAACTGTAGAATTTGTGGAAATAAGCAGTTGGTAGAAATTCTAGATCTTGGTTATCAATCTCTAACCGGAGTTTTTCACGCACCTCTAGAGACTATTGATAGAGCGCCATTGGTTCTTGTTAAGTGTTTTGATGAGGATTCATCAAAGTGTTGTGGTTTGGTTCAATTGCAACATACTTATGAGTTAAGCAAAATGTATGGTGAACATTACGGGTATCGCTCTAGTTTAAATTCTTCAATGGTTGATCACCTTCATAGAACTGTAAAGGATATATTGGGATACAATTCATCTCTTAAAGTTGATGATCTGATTATTGATATTGGTAGTAATGATGGAACAACCCTGAATAGTTACCCAGATACAGGGGCTACATTGGTAGGTATCGATCCTACAGCCAAATATTTTAGAAAATATTATAAAAAACATATTAATATTATTGATGATTTCTTTTCAGCAAAAAAAATAAGAGAGTTGTTTCCAGAGAAAAAAGCTAAAATCATTACGTCATTCTCAATGTTCTATGATTTAGAGGCTCCCCAATCTTTTACCAATGAAGTTGCCGATTTACTTGATGATGAGGGTATTTGGGTTTTAGAACAAAGTTATTTACCATTAATGTTAAAGAATAATTCCTTTGATACTATTTGTCATGAACATTTAGAGTATTATTCTCTTAACCAAATTCAATGGATGTTTGAAAAAGCAAATCTTAAAATAATAGATGTTCGTTTTAACTTGGTAAATGGTGGGAGTTTTTGTGTCTTTGCAGCCAAGAAATCAAGTGCATATCCTATTAATAGATCAGTAATTGATAAAATATATGCTGAAGAAAATGAAATGCAACTATCTACGATGAAGCCTTTTAACGAATTTTGCGATAGAGTTGAACAACTTAGAAAACAATTGATTGATAAGTTAAGCCTGATTAATAAGTCAGGGAAAACAGTTTATGGTTTAGGTGCCTCAACAAAAGGTAATGTTTTATTACAATATTACAATTTAGATTCGAGTCACATAAAAGCAATTGGTGAAGTGAATTCAGATAAATTTGGCAAAGTGACCCCGGGGTCATTAATACTTATAGAAGATGAACAATTAATATTAGAAAAAAAACCGGATTATTTATTAGTGCTCCCTTGGCATTTTAAGTCATTTTTTCAGGATAATGCTCGATTTAAACATACTAAATTGATTTTCCCTTTACCCGCTGTTGAGGAAATATCATGATTCCATGGTTTAAGCCAAAATATTGGGGTAATGAAAAGCTATATGTTTTGGATGCTTTGGATTCTGGTTGGATTTCTGGTGGGGAATACATAAGAAAATTTGAATCTAGTTTTGCATCTATTCATGGCTCTCAAGGAGCCGTCACCGTATCTAACGGAACCACAGCATTATATCTTGCCTTATTATCATTAAATATTGGTCCTGGTGATGAAGTAATTATTCCTGGGTATACCTTTGCCGCACCTGCGAACATGGTTATTGCTTCAGGTGCTAAACCAGTATTTGTTGATGTTGATCAAGATACTTGGCTGCTGGATACTTATTTAATTGAAGAGAAAATCACTAACAAAACAAAAGCCATTCTACCCGTTCACATCTATGGAAATGTTTGTTCTATGACCGCAGTTAATAATATTGCTAAAAAACATGGTCTTTATGTTATAGAAGATGTAGCTGAAGCAGCTTTCTCAAAACAAAATGATCGATATGCAGGAACTTTGGGGGATATAGGTTGTTTTAGTTTTCAGGCTACTAAAACATTGACCATGGGAGAAGGCGGGGCTGTGTTATTTTCTGATAATTTAATAGAGCAACGAGCAAGAGTTATTAGAAGTCATGGTATGACAGCTGATAGACCTTATTGGCATGTAGACGTAGGCCATAATTTTAGACTCACGAATATGCAAGCAGCTTTTGGTTTAGCTCAACTAGAGAAATTAAATGAGATTATTATTCAGAAAAAACGAGTTTATCAGCGTTATGTTAATAATCTTAACTCTATAAATGGTATTCAAATGCAAAGGATTACTGCAAATACAGAGCCAATTATATGGGCAGTAGCAATACGAATTGATCCTCAGATAGTTGCTATTTCTAGAGATAAATTGCGAGCAGCACTTACCGCAAAAGGGATTGAAACCAGAGCCGGGTTTTATGCATTTAATGAAATGCCCCTGTATAGTTCAGATGAGTTACCTGTATCAAGTGTAATTAGTCGTAATCTTATCAGTCTTCCATCTTATCCGGGTCTTGAAGATGACCAGATTGATAAAATTTGTGAAACATTTATAAAAATGGGGATGAGTTCATATGTTTAATGAGAATTTTTTTGAAAACTACCTGAAACTTGCTCCTTTGCCTTTAGCGGTAGAAAGGACTCAAGAGTGTATATTATTATCTAAGCATAATTTTGAGGGTCCTGTATTAGATATAGGATGTGGTGATGGAATTTTCGCTAATGTTCTTTTTAGTAAAAGTATTGATGTGGGTATTGATCCCAATAAAAAAGAGCTACAGCGTGCTCAAAAGACCAATAAATATGGTGAGTTAATTGAGTGTTATGGAGATAATATTCCAAAGCCCAATAATAGCTTTAAAACTATTTTTAGTAATAGCGTAATGGAGCATATACCTGATATTAAACCAGTATTAAAGGAGTCTTATAGGCTTTTAGATAATGACGGCCGTCTTTATTTAACGCTCCCTACACAACTATTTGATAAATATACTTTTGGTTATCAACTTTTAAATAAATTAGGAATGAAAAATAAAGGAAATAAATTCTCTAGATTTTTTAATAAGTTTTGGAGCCATTATCATTATTACGATACAGCTGGTTGGTGTGATCTTTTTAGTGAAATTGGTTTTAAAGTAGAGTTTGAGCAAGAATATGGCAAGAAAAACATGTGTATGTTTAATGATTTCATGGCATTATTCTCTTTTCCAAGTTTTTTAACCAGAAAAATTGCAAATACGTGGTTTTGGTCCTCGAAGTGGCGAAGTAAATATGTAAGCGTACTTGCTCCTTTAGTGCCTTTAAATTTTAAAAACATTGAAGCTCAGCAGGGAGCAGGTGGGCTAATATTCTTTGTTTTGCGCAAAGATGATAAATAAACGTTTGTTAAAAATACCCAGTATAATTATGGTCAATATTATACTGGGTATTCTTATTGTCAGATGGTTATGGTCTCATGTCGACTTTAACTTAATTATTAATGAGTCAATGAGTTTAGATCGGAGCAGTATTGTTCTTTCTGTAATGTTAGGGATGTTGCTCTATTTATTTTATGGATTACGCATGGCTTTATTATTGGATATTAAGCTCATGTTCAGCACTCAAATCGTAATTATGGGATTTGGATTAAATGCTTGTTTACCCGTTAGATTAGGGGATGTATTTAAAATTTTCCTTACAAAGCAGTTTTTTAAGATTGATTTAACAAAAACATCGTTTGCAACTATTATTGAAAAAAGTTTGGATCTGACCGTAATCAGTTTTTTAGCATTGACTTTTGTTTTTGGTAACACAAAATCTTATATGGGGTTATCTTTACTCATTCTAGTTATAGTTGCTTTATATATGAATTTTAAAAATACTTCAATTTTTAAAATTCGCAATCAATTCCTAAAATATTTCATATCTGTAATACAGTTAATGCTTGCAAAAAACAAACACAAATCCATTCTTTTTTGCACTGTCGGTATTTGGGGTTTAACTTGGTTGGTTTTTTATATATTTTTTAATATGAATATGATCTCTGGTCATACGTTTACTGTTTTAGATGCTATTACGTTGCTTATTTTTACAACCTTATCATTATCGATTCCATCTATGCCGGCCAGTATCGGATTATTTGAGTCGGGGATAGTTTATTATTTAACACAACATTTTCATTTTTTAGCAGAAAAAGCAGTTGCTTACGCATTAGTTTTTCATTTACTAATGGTTTTACCGCAAATAATTTTTACAGTAATTATATTGCTCATCAATATATTTAATTCAGAAAAACTATGGCCAAATTCAAATGATATTTAAATCCTGTAATAATCTATTTTTAATAATCTTAGCGTTGTTAATTAGTGTTTTTTTAAATCAAGACCGTATTATTCGTTCTTTTTATAATGATACTAATAAGCATGCAGTGCCTATTGCAAGCAGTCGTACTTTTCTAGGTGATGACTATTATTATTATGTTGCGGCTAATGATAGTCTTAAATTGGGTTTAATTTCAAAGGATAAAGTTTACTCAACGAATAATGTATTATTAGGTGGTTTAGCTACTAGTGGATTAATCAACTTATTATGCCAAAGCTTAATAAGTTCCTCTGATATTGCCGTGTTAGTTTCAATAATTTTTCAAACTTTTCTTCTTGTACTTGCTACTATATATATATTGAAAACAATAGGTAGGCACGAAAATGATGGCGCCACTCTTTGGTTTGGTTTTTGGGCTTTTATTACTTTAATTTTAACCGAATATTTTTTGTTAAATTCTTACGCAGGTTCAGTGCACGTACGCACACTTTTATCGTATTACCCCAATATTTTACGAGTAGTCAATCCTCAAATGGGTTGGGCATTTGGTCTTTTATATTTTGCCAGTCTGTTTGTGTTTTCAGTCAGCAATACTCTAATAAGATTTCTTGTTTTGGCTTTTATGTCTGTGGTGTTTAGCTTGTTTTCTCTCAGCTTATGTCTGACAATGTTTTTAGCCCTGACGATCTTCTCGATGGCTTATTTTTTTAAAAATAAACGTATAAATTATTTTTATTTCAGTTTAGCGCTATTGCTTCTAATATCTTTTTTATTTAATTATTTGCAATTGTATGATTTTCAAGCATCGCCAAAGGGGCTGGAAATTGGTACTGGTGTAATAAAAGGAATGGTTTTCAAAGCACATTATTTTGTTTTTTTATTATTAATTATACCTATAGCGCATTATTACAAAGACAAGCAATTTCTCATTCTGACCTCCGTACTTATAAGTTCAATTTTTATTGGAGCTTTTTGTGACACCATACATTTGGGTGACCGTTTATGGATTAGAGGTGCGGCCATATATGTGTGGGTTATGTGTATTATATTGATAAGTAACTGGGTTAAAGGCAGATTATCCAATAAAATATTACCGGCAACTGGAATTTTACTCCTTTCTATTTGGACATTTTTTTTATTGCCCCATCAATTCAATAATGACTATGGGTATGTTAACTCAGACAAATGGGTGGTACTAGATTGGGTAAATAGAAATGTTCCTCCTGATTCTGTAATTATGAGTGAAGATTTGGAATTTAGTTTTCTGCTTCCAATTTATACATTCTCTAAAGCTTTCGTTCCCTTATTTGGTCAATCCAGCATATCGGTAGAAGAAACTGTTAAGCGGTATTATTATACTTTAGACAAGTATGGGAGTAAGGATCAGCTTGATCGAAATCTAAAAGATTTTAATATCCAAGAAAGCGGTCAAAATTTGCAAATGGTGATTTCCGGGAAGCAGTTAGATGATAAAAAATTTGTTCAGAACGCTTTTTTTACTTATCTTATTTATTACCCATATACTAAATTTTCTAAGTCAGCATTTTCCTCTAAAGTACAAGCAGAAAAATTTTTTTCTGTTTTAGATAAATGGAGTAAGGAGAAATACTCTGCGGAATCTCAACCTGACTATATAATAATTAAGCCCAATCAATTATCCGAATTTGGTTTAACTAATCAGGTTGTTTTTAAAACCGATAAATATTTATTACTATCTTATAAAAAGATCGCTAAGTAAGGGTTCTTGAATGGTAAAATTTTACACAGTCGATTATATATATCGTGCTTTAAAGGGTGAGAATCGTCAAGAAGAAGGTTCAGTTAAAATCTCATTGATAATGTCCCTGTTAATTTCGACTATACAGTTTTTAATTTTAATTATTTATTGTTTGATGTGGTTTTTTTCTAAAATCCCACTGATAAATTCAATAGTTGAGACGATATGCGTTAATTATGCGAGAGGGAGTTTGGGATTTTTACTTAGGGGATTATTCTATAAAACGCAACTCAAAAAAATGGGCGTAAATGTCTTTATTGATAAAGGAACATCAATAATAGATCCTTGTTTTGTGGAAATTGGCTCAAATACATATATTGATACAAATGTGGATATCTATGGGGGCTTATCAGATGCATGTCTAGTTAAAATAGGTAGTTATGTACATATAGCTGGCGGATGCATTATTGCTGGAAGAGGCGGAATTGAAATTGGTAATTATACTGGGATAGCTGCGGGCAGCAAAATATATTCGGCAACGCATCATTATAAAAATCATGCTAATGAGTTTGTAATAATCTCCCCTCTTGTAGCAAAAGAGCAACAGTTCTTATTAGAAGCTCCCATAATAATTAAAGAGCATGTTTTTATAGGATTTAATTGTGTCGTGTTGCCTGGAGTAGTGTTGGAAAGAGGGTGTGTAATAGGCGCTCAAAGTTTGGTAAAATCTAATGTACCTGAATTTGTTATTGCGGTGGGTTCTCCATTAAAGATTGTTAATCAGAGACCACGGTAATCCCCCCTAAAAATAGCCGATAATTTCGCCCATTTTGAAGTTGATCATGCATAATATCCATGCCTTGTATGTTTCTGAAAAATCGAATTTTTATGCTAATGATGTTGAAAATATTTATTATCGCGATAATAATCATTTGTCTGTTACAGGGGGTATTAAAGTGCCTCTTTTGTTTTGTTTAATTAATGAATTATTTTACATTTGACAAAATCCCATGATGCTTAAGAACTTTTCGTTAATGGATTTTTATCTGAGAAAGCATTTTTAAAGCTTGGGATCTTGAATATTCTTTAAGGCGTTTATGGAATTTGTTGCATTAAAAAGCAAAACGCAATTGATTCATTATTTAATTATAACGTTATCAATTTTACTATTTATCGGCCAAAACGATATTGTTGAACCTGGTAGTGTAATGTATTGGGGGGTTTTGTTGCCCGCAATACTTATACCATTTATAAATTTTCGTGACCTTGTTTACTCAAGTTTAATTAAACTGTGGCCTATTCTTTTGATGGTGCTGCTTACGTTTGCTAGTAGCCTTTTTAAAGAACACCAACATGTAACGTTTAGGTTGCTTTTATTATTATGGATGCTTTCTTGGTTAAGTCTTAATGATCTCATTATTAGGGTTAAAACGTTATCAAATATTTATATCGTAACTATATTAGTTTCTATTATTGTTTATATGTTATTTGATTTTAATCATTGGAGCGTTTTTCCTGGCACCATACTTCAGGGAAATAGTATGTGGCGCGTTTCATTTTTTCCTAACATTGCTAATACTGCATTTTTTTCTTTGTTTATTTTTATGGTGTGTACTAAAGATAGAGAAACATACAAACGAAATAAATTTGTAGTGTGGGTTTCCTTATATTTCATTATCTTTTCTTTTGTTAGAACGGCAAATATTTCATTGGCGTTGTATCTATTGCTTAGCTTTCTTTTTAAGAAGATCGAGAATAATAAGCTACTGTTTATATACTCTATCCTTGCAGCAATTATTGTTAATATAGTAATTGCATATTCTGTAAACCTTATTCATATGCTTCAGTCGTTACCCATCATAGATAAATTTTTACTAAGAGGTGAGCATACCCTTACTCATAAAGATATCTATATCCAACTATATCGACCCTGGGTATGGGGTCAGCAGTGGCATATATTTACTAATAGCTCTTTCTTGATGGGGGAGGGGGTGTACGATTTTAGTCAACTAACCGCCTCAGATATAAATGGCCCGGAGGCAAGAGATGATTCTGTTTCATTACTGCTAGGAATGCTCGCGCAATATGGATTGCCTACTTTATTGTTTTATTACTATTTACTAAAGAATCATTATAAAAATGCTATGGCTTTAGATAAATGGTCCTGTACAATTTTTCCAATCATCATTTTTATTGCAATGCAGTGGGGCTGCGTTTTTCACCCGGCCGGTGTTTTTTTTGCAATGTATTTTTTGATACTCATAAAAGGGAAAAAAGCTTTTTTTTAGAATATTGGATGCATTTTTATTTGTACGGAATGTCAGAATCAACTGGATGTTTTCTAATTGTTATGAGGTTTTTTTGAATATTTTGATTGTAAGTCAGTATTTTTGGCCTGAGCCTTTTATCATTAATGACCTGGTGCTTCATATCAAAGCTCAAGGGCATACAGTTTCGATTTATACGGGCAAGCCTAATTACCCTGATGGTGCAATATATTCTGGATATAGTAGTTCACAAGTACATGAAGAAATATATGGGAATGGTATTGATGTTTTTCGCGTACCACTTAGGCCCAGGAAGAATGGTAGAGCTAAAAATTTATTCATTAATTATTTATCCTTCGTTTTTTCAGGACTAAGATATTCCTTTGTTTTTTTAAAAAACAAACAGTTTGATGCAATTTTGGTGTTTTGTCCTTCGCCTATTACAGCAGCAATCCCTGCTATTTTTTTAAAATGGCTGACCAAGGCTCATTTGGCCATTTGGGTGCAAGATCTTTGGCCTGAAAGTTTAAGTGCTACTGGATATATTAAGAATAGAGGCGCTCTTTATTTGGTTGGGCGGTTAGTGCGTTGGATTTATGCATGTGCTGATACATTATTAGTACAATCACAAGCATTTGAGAAACCAGTTTTGAAGTATGTCAGCCAAGAGAAAATAGTGTATTATCCTAATTCGCACTCAGATACCTCCTTGGAACCACACAATGATTCGTTAATTCCGGATGATTTGCTATTAGAACTCGAACGAAATTTTTGTCTTGTTTTTGCAGGTAATCTAGGCATAGCACAGTCGATGGAAACTCTAGTAGAGGCTTCGGAGCGGCTTACACATTTATCTGATTGCAAGATAGTTTTGGTGGGCAGTGGGAGCATGAGTGATTGGATTGAACAAGAAATCGCTGCGAAGGGATTGAATAACCTAATTTTGGCAGGGCGCTTTCCTTCATCAGCTATGCCATCTTTCTTCTCTCGAGCTGCTGGGTTACTCGTTTCACTTAAGCGAGATGAAATTTTAACATATACCATCCCATGTAAAATTCAAGCCTATTTGGCTGCGGGGCGGCCGGTAATTGCGGCACTTGATGGCGAGGGCGCGCGGATTATCAATTTAGCGGGAGCAGGGTTTTCGGGGCCTGCAGAGGATAGTTGTGCATTGGCTAATAATATAGAACGACTTTACCATATGCCTATTGCTGAGCGTGATAAATGTGGTGTTGCGGGGCGTGACTATTTTCTTAATCATTTTGAAATGGGACGTCAAAGTTTGCGTTTAATTGAAATACTTGATCAAAAAATAAATACAAAAGGGACCTTAAATTGAGAGTTTTAGTTCTTGGGGTTACAGGTACCATAGGATATGCGGTTTGGCATACACTTCAAAATCATCTGAAATATGAAGTGTGGGGGACTTTGCGAAATGAGCATGCATTGACTTATTTTCCTACATATTCTCATCCTAAATTAGTTCATGGGATTGATGTGCTTCATCAAGATAAATTACTTTATGTTTTTGAGAAAATAAGGCCGGATATTGTTATTAATGGCACGGGGCTTATTAAGCAGCTTTCTATTGCAAATGATCCTGTCGCGGTATTACCGATAAATGCAATTTTTCCACATCAACTTGCAACCATTTGTTCGTTATCCAATGCTCGTTTAATTCAAATAAGTACGGATTGTGTTTTTTCTGGGAACAAAGGTAATTATGCTGAGTCAGATGTGTCAGATGCGGATGATTTATACGGTAAATCAAAATATATTGGTGAGATTCATCATTTACCTCATGTTGTTACCCTGAGAACATCGACGATTGGTCATGAATTACATACCCAATATGCTTTATTGGATTGGTTTTTGGCACAAAAGGATAAGGTTAAAGGATATACAAATGCTATTTATTCTGGAGTACCTACGTTTGAATTGGCTCGTGTTATACGAGATTATGTATTGCCTAATACGGAGTTGACAGGGCTATACCATATAGCCTCCAAACCCATCAACAAATATGAATTATTAAAATTGATTGCTGAGAAATATGGAAAAAAAATAAACATAGAACCTGATGCAAGAGTCAATATTGATCGTTCATTATGTGCTCTTCGTTTTAAAGAGCAGACAGGTTACTTTCCTGCTGAGTGGCCCATTCTTATAGATCAAATGTACCAATCAAGACAACTTGTTAGGACTGTCTAAATGTTTAATGACAAAATTTTAATGATAACGGGTGGCACAGGTTCATTTGGTCATGCGGTTCTTAAACGATTTTTAAATTCTGATGTAAAGGAAATACGAATTTTTAGTCGCGATGAAAAAAAACAAGAAGACATGCGATTAGAGTTAAATAATGAAAAAATAAAATACTATATTGGTGATGTTCGAGATTTATCTACTTTAAATGAAGCCATGAGAGACGTGGACTTCGTGTTTCATGCAGCAGCTTTAAAACAGGTTCCCTCTTGTGAATTTTATCCTATGGAGGCTGTGCGTACTAATATATTGGGTACAGAAAACGTACTTAATGCTGGTATTGCCAACAGTGTTAAACGAATTGTTGTTTTAAGTACAGACAAAGCAGTATATCCCATCAATGCAATGGGTATTTCTAAAGCGATGGCTGAAAAAATTGTGGTTGCAAAATCGCGTGTGACCTCGGTTCAAAATAAAACAGTTATTTGTGCAACGCGATATGGTAATGTTATGGCTTCCAGGGGGTCGGTCATCCCGCTTTTTGTAAAACAAATTAGAAATAACGAAGCTATTACAATCACTGACCCTAAAATGACTCGTTTTCTTATGTCACTTGAGGACTCAGTGGATTTAGTATTGCATGCATTTCAACATGCCCAGCAAGGCGATATTTTTGTCCAAAAATCACCAGCATCTACTGTAGCTAATCTTGGGCGGGCTTTGTTGGAGTTATTCTCAAGTAAGCACAATATTAAAATCATTGGCACTCGTCACGGCGAGAAATTATATGAGTCTTTGGTTTCAAGAGAAGAAATGGCAAAGGCCGAAGACATGGGGCGGTATTATCGAATTGTTGCGGATAATAGGGACCTTAATTATAAAAAATATTTTATAGAGGGTGAAGAGCGAATTTCTTATTTGGATGATTATACCTCTCACAATACCCAGCAATTATCTGTGGAAGAAATTAAAGAGTTGCTTTTAAAGTTAGATTTTATTCAGGAGGCATTTGATGCTTAAAGTAATGACATTGGTAGGGACACGTCCAGAGTTAATTAAAATGAGTCGCGTAATTGCGGAGTTAGATTTGCAAGTGGAGCACTTGCTCGTCCATTCAGGTCAGAACTATGATTATGAACTAAATCAAGTTTTTTTTGATGATTTGGGTATTCGAAAACCGGATATTTTTCTAAATATATCAAGAGATTCTTTGGCACAATCCATTGCTGATGTGATTGCCAAATCAGACGAAGTATTTGAACAATTTAAACCAGATGCGTTGATGTTATATGGTGACACAAATACCTGTCTTGCGGTTATTTCTGCAAAACGTAGGAAAATACCAGTGTTTCATATGGAAGCGGGGAATCGCTGTTTTGATCAAAGAGTACCTGAAGAATTAAATAGAAAAGTAGTTGATCATTTAAGTGATATTAATATGGTGCTCACAGAGCATGCTAGGCGCTATTTAATAGCAGAAGGAATACGACCTGAAACCATCATTAAAACAGGCTCTCATATGCCTGAGGTTTTGGATTATTATAGATCTAAAATAGAATGCTCTACTGTCATTCAAGAAAATCAACTTCAAAAGGGCAAATATTTTGTTGTTAGTGCTCATCGTGAGGAAAATGTAGACTCACCTGAAAATTTGAAAGAGTTAATTGCAAGTATTGAGGCATTGGCGATGGAATATAATTATCCAGTCTATTTTTCAACTCATCCAAGAACTCGTAAAAGAATCGAAAGTTTTATCGGTAGACCGATCAATTCGCTTATTCATTTTGCAAATCCATTAGGTTTTTTTGATTATGTTAAATTGCAACAAGAAGCGTTTTGTATCCTTTCTGACAGTGGAACAATCACTGAAGAGGCTTCTATCTTAAATCTTCCAGCAGTAACAATAAGAAATGCCCATGAACGACCTGAAGGGATGGATGTTGGAACATTGATCATGTGTGGTTTGACAAAAGAGAGAATCATGGATGCAGTCAAGGTAGTCACCTCGCAGCATAATTCTGATGTTAGGGCTATTCCCCCTGTAGAAGATTATCAATCTATGACCGTTTCCAAACAAGTACTGAGGGTAGTAATCAGCTATGTGGATTATATTAATCAGAATGTTTGGCGAGAAAATAAGACTTCATTTTGAATTAGGAATGCTTAGTTATAAAGATATTTTTAAGGATATACCTTAGCAGTATGAAGATTTAAATATGATAAAAACAACATTTGAGGGTGTTAGATAAGTGAAAGGTTTTAAAGTAGCAAGTCTAACAGCTGTCTCCTATTTGAGTAAACTTCTGGTTGTTTTGTTTATAATAAAAGAAATTTCAGTGGTTCATGGTCCTGAAGGCTTAGGCGTTCTGGGTAATTTTTTTAGTGTAGCTTCTATCGCATCTACTTTAGGGGGCGGAGGGCTCGTATCCGGGATTATAAAATACCTTGCTGAGTATTCAGGTTCTTTAAGTAGGCAGCAAAGTTTTGTAGGTAGTTCGTTACTATACACCATATGTTTTTCTTTGCTTACCTTGCTTTTGGGTGTGACCTTTATTCATCCGCTTACGGCTTATATTTTTCCTAATCAGGACTATCAAGGTTATATCTATTTTTTTCTTTTCGCACAGCTGATTGTATCAATAAATAATTTTTCATATGGTGTCGCGAATGGATTGGGTAAAAATAGTGTGTATGCGGCCTTTTTGCTGGGAGGTAATTGCATTGCTATTTTTGTTGCTTTTTTTTGTATCAAATTTTATGGTTTTTGGGGAGCTGTGTTGGCAATAATGGCTCCTACTGTCCTTCCTTTTATCCCTATATGTTTTTATACCTTTAAACAGCGTTTGATAAAACACGTTCGTTTTGATTCATTTATTCATGATAGTGGGTTGTTGTCAAAATATAGTTTAATGCGTTTTACTAGCGCGGTTTGCTTTCCCGTGGTAGAGATAATTGTTACAAATCAAATCAGAGCTCTCCTTGGCGTAGAGTCAGCGGGTTTTTGGCAAGCAATTACTAAATTATCGATGGCCTACCTTAGCTTTTATTCGTTATTTTTAACGTTTTATTTTTTGCCTCTTATTTCATCTTTATTTGACAAAAACCTTATTGTTAAAGAAGTTGGCCGAATGATGCTCATGGTTGCCTCATCATTTGCTATGATGATGATGGTATTTTTTGGTTTCAAAAGCTTTATTATTCGTTGGGTATTGTCCGAAGAGTTTGTACCCATAGGTGATTTGATGATGTTGCAAATGATGGGTGATTTTTTTAGGGTGATTGGATGGATAATAAGTTTTATTGTGGTTGCAAAAGCGGCAACAAAGCTGTATTTGCTAAGTGAGCTTTTCCAGGGGGGCGTTTTTTTAATAATGAGTTATTTGGCATTGATGGGTCATCATGATTTACGTGGCGTGGTTTTGGCTTATGTCGGGGCTTGTTTTTTGTATTGTATGGGGGCTATTGTGTTGTTCGTTTGTTTTTATATCAAAAAAAACAAACGATTTGTTGAATTGGCGGCCACATAGTCAAATATTGATTGTAGATTATCAAGCAGGTAATTTGAATTTAGCGAAAATATGCGCGGTGGGAGTTGTTGTCTAATGACTGAATGTGTGGATGTTGCAAATAAATCGTTTATAAAACTAAAAATTCCAAAGTTTTTTTATTCCGAATTTTTTTTGTTTATTTTAATAATAAAGACCTTGATAACGTTATTCGCTTTTTTCATTTACTCAAGATTTACTCCTTTTGTAGACGCCTCGTTGTATTTGTGTTCAGGGCCTTCATGCTATATTGGCACAGCTCCATTGCGGACAGAATTTGTTTATTTATTCTTTCAGTTATTAAGAAAATTACTACAGTCTGATCTTTCCGTTCATTTACTAATTTCTTCTTCTTTGGCATATGTTTTATGGTATGTGTTTAAAAAAAATTATCATTTCTTAAGTAAGCCCCTATTTTATGCCGCCCTGTGCCTACCCCATTTTTTGATTTGGACGGGCATGGTTGGAAAAGAAGCATTAGCTATTGCTGGGTTCCTTCTTTTAATCCGCGCATGTGTTGATTTGATATTTAAAAATAGGCTTAAAATTTTTCCATTAATACTCGGCCTATTTTTATCCTTAATGATTAGACCTCATTATGCTTTTGCATATTTGTATTTATTTTTGGTGACGCTTTTTTTCTCGCATGTTAGCTGCAAAACTTTTGAATCATTAAAAATTACCACCCTATTTTTATTAGGGTTTTCCATTGTGAGCTTTTTATTTTTGTTTGTTTTTTGGGAGTATTTTGCAGGGTATTTATATAAATTTATGATTATTATTAAATACAATTATTTTTTAAGTCAAGTTGGTAGTAGGGCTAATCGTTTAGATATTTCTTGGACGCAATCAAGTGATTTCATTTTTAATTTATGGTGGGGATTACCTATGAGTATAGTCGGTCCTACTTTACGGGAGGTATTGGCTCGTCCATTGATATTGCCTGCTTTTATCGAAGGAGTATTTTCTTTAAGTCTCTTGGGCTTTATTACATTTAAAATTATCAAATGTGCATTTGAAAATCCTAAGTATAATGCTGTCATTATGATAGGTTTTGTGCCTGCCATTCTAATGGCATTGTTGGCTAATTATCCTTTTGGCATATTTAATCCAGGTTCAGCTATTAGATATAAGCAGTGCTTTGCTCCATTATTTTATTTTTATCCAATTCTTCTTATGAGTGAAATTAAAAAAAGAAAATATTTGGAAAGTAATCATGCTCTTATTGCCCATATGATTAATAAGTAGGATTATATGACTAAATTACTCCATAACATACGAGTTGCAAGGGTATCTACAATTCCCTTTTCTATGCTTACTCAACTCCGACCACACCTGGAAGTGATAACTGAGTCGGGTGGGGAGCTTATAATCATTGCTAGTGATGATGAACTGGCTAACGAGCTAAGACAGTTAGATTCAGGTACTTTTAAGCCAGTATTTATCGCTCGAGAAATCAGCGTTGTTACAGATATAGTCTCCGTATTTAAATTGTGGAAATTATTTCGAAAACACCGATTTCATATTGTTCACTCTATTACGCCTAAAGCCGGCTTGCTTTGCGCCATTGCTTCCCGTTTAGCAGGTGTACCTATTCGTTTACACACATATACCGGTCAGCCTTGGGTTACCATGAGTGGTATTAAAAAATTCATTGTTAAGTTATGCGATAAACTGACTTCAATTCTTAACACGCAATGTTATACCGATAGTTTTAGTCAAAGAGATTTTTTAATTAAAAATAAAGTTGGCTCCATAGAAAAAATTAAGGTTTTAGGAAGTGGCTCACTTGCAGGAATTGATCTTTCACGGTTCACCCCCAATAATTTTTCTTCAGTGCAAATAAAGGAAATGAGAGCTAGTTTAGATTTAAGCGAGACAACGTTGGTTTTTCTTTTTGTAGGTCGAATAACCCAGGACAAAGGTATTTTTGAGCTCTTAGAGGCTACTGGTCAATTATTAGCTAGCGGCTTTGATATTGCTTTAGTAATTGTTGGGCCTTTTGAGCAAGAGTTTGAGCAACAAATTCGACCCCTGGCAGAAAAGTTTGGCCAAAATAGAGTTAAATTCACAGGGTTTAGAAAAGATCCAGAACGTTTTATGGCGATGTCTGATGTACTTTGTATCCCAAGTTATAGGGAGGGTTTTGGTACTGTCGTGATTGAAGCTGCAGCCCTTGGATTACCAGCTATTGGTTCAAAAATTTATGGTCTTACTGATGCAGTAGTGGATGGGGAAACAGGACTTTTGGTTGAACCAAAGAATGTAACTCAGTTGATAGAGGCAATGAAAAATTTATTGACGGATCCGCAATTAAGAAAGCGACTCGGAGAAAATGCAAGAAAACGCGCTATAAAAGAATTTGATAGCAAAAAACATGCTGAATTGTTGGTCATGGACTATAAGGATTTATTGAAATGAATACTCTGAACTCATCTGGCAATAAGACCGTACTTGTTACGGGTGCATCTGGTTTTGTTGGGAACCATTTGGTTCGGAGGCTTCGTGAAATTAAAGATTACCATGTGCGTGTTGCTACCAGAAATTCAAGTGTTAAAATCTTTGAAAACCATGAAGAAGTTGTTCCAATTAAAGATGTCTCTGCCTCGACTGACTGGAGCAATGCTTTAAAAAATTGTGATGTTGTTATTCATATGGCAGCGCGTGTTCATGTCATGCAAGAGCATGCTAAAAATCCTCTATATGAATTTAGGAAAGTAAATGTTGAAGGCACACTTAATCTCGCAAGACAAGCGGCTATAAAAGGTGTTAAAAGGTTTATTTTTATCAGTACCATCAAGGTAAATGGCGAGGAGACACAACTTGGACATGCTTTTCATTCTGAAGATACGCCATGTCCTCAAGACCCATATGGAATTTCAAAATATGAGGCAGAGCAGGGCTTGCTTGGAATGGCTCTGGAAACAGGGTTACAAATAGTTATCATTCGACCTACCATCATTTATGGTCCTGGCGTGAAAGGTAATTTTAGACACATGATTAATTGGTTAAGCAAAGGTTATCCATTGCCTTTAAAATCAATAAAAAATAAACGTAGTTTTGTTTCTATTTATAATTTAGTAGATCTTATGGTGAAATGCATAGAGCATCCAAAAGCTACGAATCAAATTTTTTTAGTGAGCGATAATGATGACTTATCTACTTCAGAATTATTGAGAAAAACGTGTAAGGCTCTAAATAAGCCTACCAGATTATTACCTATGCCTTATTGGGTTATGAGTGGGGTAGCGAAGATCTTTGGGAAGAAAATTATTGTTCAACGTTTATGTGGATCATTGCAAGTAGATATTTCAAAAACTTTAGATTTATTGGGTTGGAAGCCTGAGGTAAGCACGGACGAAGCTTTGCAAAGAACAATCAATGAGCATGTTAGCATTGAATAATATATTAGCTGTTAAATGCTTTTGAGAATAACTTGTTAAATTAACTTACTTATTTAACGACAATGTTATGCACATTGAGATGATATAGCGCATTCATAATGCCTTAAGAGAATAGAGCATCATGGTTTACTTGTTAACAGCACTTTTTGTTTTTTCGCTCATACTAACTGGGTGTGTCCGCCATTATGCCTTGGCAAGAAACATCATCGATGTTCCTAACCACCGTAGTTCACACGTCATTCCCACGCCCCGCGGTGGCGGTGTGGCTTTTATTATTGCGTTTATTTTGGCGCTACCGTGCGTGGGTTACTTAAGCCTTGTGGTTTTCCCTGTAGGCCTTGCGTGTGTGGGTGCGGGCTTGTTCGTAGCTGCCCTAGGGTTTTTAGATGACCACGGGCATATTTCGGCTCGCTTTCGACTAGCAGGGCATTTTTTAGCAGGCATTTTTGCGTTGTACTGTTTTGGGGGAATGCCATCCATTGTTCTTTTGGGATGGTCATTGCCTAGTGGGTGGGTTCTGAACGGTTTAGCTGTTTTTTATTTGGTATGGCTTTTAAACCTTTATAATTTTATGGATGGCATCGATGGCCTTGCCGCCATGGAAGCCATAACAGTCTGTTTAAGTGGCGCAATTTTGTATGGATTAACAGGCCATGTCGTTTTAATCGGCCTTCCATTAGCCCTTGCGGCAGCCGTCGCAGGTTTTGCGTGGTGGAATTTGCCCCCTGCACGTATTTTTATGGGCGATGCTGGCAGTGGTTTTTTAGGCCTAACGCTTGGGATATTATCCATTCAAGCAGCGGTTACAAAACCCGCACTCTATTGGGCATGGTTGATTTTACTGGGTGTTTTTATTGTGGATGCAACGGTCACGTTGTTTTGCCGTTTGTACCGAGGGTGCAAGGTCTACGAGGCGCACCGTAGCCATGCTTATCAGCACGCGGCTCGTCGTTTTGGGCGCCATTCTTGGGTTACCGCAGCCGTGTTTATGGTAAACACCTGTTGGTTGTTGCCCATAGCCGCCCTAGTGGCTTTGGATTATATCGATGGTTTTATGGCGTTGTTGATTTCTTATTTACCTTTAATTGGCTTGTCCATTAAATTTAAGGCCGGTCGAGTGGATTAAATCAAGTTACATCTTCCGTTCAATGGAATAAATCGTTAAATCATCTTCATTTAAGACACGAAATTACTGATAATTTTTTGCTCTCTTAATGTTGTGTTAAGAAACGTTCTGTAAAATGAAAGCCGAGCAGTTAATTGTTTGTTATTTATTAAGTTTGTAGTCATAAAGATCACCATGGAAGATTTCTATGGAAAATAGGGTGGCTACTATGTTAGGGAGATGTAAGTCATGTTGATTTTGACGAGGCGTATAGGCGAGACGTTGATTATTGGTGATGATGTGAACATCACTGTGTTGGGTGTAAAAGGCAATCAAGTGCGTTTAGGTATTAATGCACCTAAAGATGTGTCAGTGCATCGTGAAGAAATTTATCTTCGCATACAGCAAGAAAAGCAGGGTACTGATGTTGAAGAGTTTGAAGAAGCTGAAGAAGTTGTATAGCTCACATTTTATTATCACGGCCTTCCCCGTTCCGAGCAACAAAGATGCTCGGAACGTGCTTTAATCATCCCGGTAAACCAGTTCTATTATTTATGTCGCATGTCATGCAGTGACGTATCCCCAGACGATAAGCAATGCATTACCCCATCATTATCCACCAGCAACAATTGCCCAGCTTCATTAACGCCATTTGCGATGCCATTTAAAGCCCCCCTAGGATGCGACACTTGAACGGCGTGGTCTTTTAGATAATCCGCCTTATTCCATTCGCTAATAAATGCTGCAAACCCTTTGATTAAAAAAACATCCAAATAATGGCTTAAGGTGATAAGAAGGCGTGCGACTATTTTATTTCGGTCCATACGAGCATTTGTGATGTCATGCAATGAACACCAGGGTTTATCAGGGATTAATGTATTGTGTTCTACGTTATTTGAAGAATCAGTCGCCCTTGTGTTTGAATTCACGTTTAAACCAATGCCAATCACCACGTCAGCGCCGCTATTGCTTTCAGCAATCACTTCAATCAGGCTGCCGCATAATTTTTTGTGGTCCCAGAAAATATCATTTGGCCATTTAACGCGCAGGTTGTCTTCAATGCCAAGTGCTTTTAATGTGGATAATATACTCAAGCTTACAACCAAGCTTAAACCCGATAATCGCGATAGATCGCAGTCAAAATGCCATCGGCTTGAAAAATAAATGTTTTCGCCAAAAGGCGAATACCATTGTCGACCAAAGCGACCCCGTCCTTCGGTTTGCATCTCTGCACAACAGAGCGTAATGGCTGAAGTGGAGGGCAATTCTTTTAAGAAGCGGTTCGTGGAGTCGATAGAGGCAAACACATGAGCTTCAATCGGCAATGCGAATCCGAGATGGCGTAGTTCTTGTTGAATAAGGCCTTCATCCAATAACTGCAAGGGTGTTATTAATTGATAGCCACGTTTAGGGATTCTCAAAATGGGCAGGCCTAATTCAATGAGTTGGGTAATGTGTTTCCAAATGGCGGTTCGGGATACATTCAATAGTGCGCCCAAAGCATTGCCACTGTGGCATGCACCATCGCTTAAGTAGGCCAGTAATTTTTGATGGTGAGGGCTAAATTTTTTCAATGAAGAGCTCGCTTAGTGATTATCATACAGTAGGGCGAAAAATACTTTTATATCGGTTATCGAAATATACCGAATGGTTGAAATTTCCGGGGCATGGCAAAGTGCGGCGCTACACGCAATTCCTGGCATGAAAGAAGTCATGCGCCATGTTTTTTGATGTAATGCATCGTGGATATCAAGGCGCGTTGGCGCCGTGGGTGAGACGTCAAATTGTTGTGTGGGGTAGGATAGCCCAAGGCCTGAGGCTTTAATAAAGGCTTCTTTTTGTGCCCAAATGTGGAAAAAAGTAAGCGGTTTTAGAGCATAAGGCGTGTTGGCCAGTGCTAAATTTTCTTGAGTTGAAAAAAGCTGTTTGCCAATGCCTTCATAGGGTCTTGGGGAAAAACGTTCAAGATCAATCCCCATTGGGTGCTCTCGCCCTACAGCAAGCAGCGCGAGCTCTCCTGAGTGGCTTAAATTAAAATGCACATCAGGGTGTTCCAAGAGTGCGGGCTTGCTATGCGTACTGTAGGTAAAGGTTAATGCACTGGGTTTGAGTGTTGTGTAGTGGCTAAGAACAAGGCGAAGCCCCGCTCGTGCTACGGTAAACCGTCGTTGATGGCGCGAAAAATGATACCGCTCTGCTCGCGTCAATTCTTCAGGGTTGAGAAGCGTTTTTGCATCGCTTAACGATTGAGATTGAAGTGGAAATTGCCAAATATCGATGTGATTTTTCAAAAGGCCACTTGAGATTAATGCCTCATCAAACGTCACTCGTTGAAGAATTTCATGGCGCTGGGGCGTTTCATTGAGGTTTAAATGTGTATTTATAGCGCTAAAGGTATTGTTCATGAATGCAATGGGTGGCATCAAATAGCAGTTGAGGTTATCATATCGCATGATGATAATTTCACCAACGAGTAACTGATGAGTCGACAATTTTTGGATTTTGAGCAGCCCATCGAGGAATTGAATCAAAAAATTCAAGCACTGCGGATGGTAGGCAGCGATAATGAAGTGAATTTAAGCGAAGAAATTGCCCGTCTTGAAGCAAAATGTGAAGAGTTAACGGCCAATGTTTGTGCGCACCTTGAACCTTGGCAGGTCGCCCAAATGGCGAGGCACCCTTTGCGCCCGCAAACAACAGATTACATTGAGCTGATGTTTTCAGACTTCCAAGAATTGCATGGCGACAGGCATTATTCAGCAGCACCTGCCATTATTGGCGGGCTTACGCGTTTTAATGGTGAGGCTGTGATGGTCATTGGGCATCAAAAAGGTAAACGCACCAAAGAAAAAGTGTATCGAAACTTTGGTATGGCGCGTCCTGAAGAATACCGTAAAGCGTTGCGTTTAATGAAAATGGCTGAAAAATTTAAATTGCCTATTTTCACCTTTATAGATACTGCAGGCGCATACCCAGGTATTGGTGCTGAAGAACGTAACCAATCCGAAGCCATTGCTCGCAACCTTCTTGAAATGTTTAAGTTAAAAACGCCTATCATTTGTGTGGTAACAGGTGAGGCGGGTTCTGGCGGTGCTTTAGCCATTGGTGTTGGTGATCGAGTCCTCATGTTACAGCATTCAATCTATTCTGTGATTTCGCCTGAAGGGTGTGCGTCTATTTTATGGAAAGACCCTTCTAAAGCCAGTGATGCCGCCCGTGCCATGGGCATTACAGCGGGTAAAATCTTTGAAAACAAATTGGTGGATAGGATTGTTGAAGAGCCGTTGGGTGGCGCGCACCGCAATGTGAATGAAATGGCGGCAACGCTTAAAACGGTGTTAATGGAAGAGTTGCATTTTCTAAAGTCACTCTCTATGGATGAATTGCTCACACAACGGTATCAAAAATTCCTCGCCATGGGTGCATGTGACTGATTCTCTTCTTACTCCCGATTGGCGGCAGGCGCTTTCTAAATACCCGATACTTTATGTAGGCTTTAGTGGAGGGCTTGATTCCACCGTGCTCTTGCACTGCCTAGCGGTGGAGCCTGCCCTTTTTGGTAAACTTAAAGCTGTTTATGTGCATCACGGCCTTAGTGAAAACGCGAGTCATTGGCAGGCGCATTGCCATCGGGTTTGTAAAACTTTAGCTATTCCCTTCATTGCACGGCATGTGGTTTTAAGCGGGCAATCCAACATTGAAGAAGAAGCACGCGTGGCTCGGTATCATGCGTTTGCAACGTTGCTTTCTGAGGATGATGGTTTGTTATTGGCGCATCATAAAGATGATCAAGCAGAAACCCTCTTGTTGCAGCTGTTTCGAGGCGCTGGTATTGATGGCATGGCGGCAATGGGTGAGATGAAAAAACTCCCCAAAGGCACATTGTTAAGGCCCTTTTTAAACCACTCACGAGAAACGCTAGAAGCATATGCTAGAGCGCATCAGTTAATTTGGGTGGAAGATGAAAGCAATCAAAATAGTGCGTTTTCACGAAACCATCTTCGTCATCACATCATGCCTTTTCTAAAAAAAAAATGGCCTAATGTTATACACCAGCTATCACAAAGTGCGTCACACTGCCAAGATGCAAAAGCAAACCTTGAGGCGCTGGCTGCGGTGGACGCTAACGCTTTAGGGCTTACTTCATCGCGGTTAGTCGTGTGGCCCCTGCAACAGCTTGAAACAGCACGCCTTAGGAATGTATTGCGCACGTGGTTTAAAAACAATAATGTGCGCGTGCCTTCTGCGAATAGTTTAAATCAGCTTATCAATGACGTTATTCTGGCACGTAAAGATGCATTCCCCTTGGTTGAGTGGGGTAGGGTAGGGGTGCGTCGGTATCAGAACACGTTGTATTTATTAAAAAACACCGTGCGCACGTGTATGGAAAGCTTGCCTTGGTTAACGTTTCCTGAGCCTTTGGTATGGGGGGAGTCGGGTTTGTCATTGCATGCTAAACCTTCGGATAAAGGGTTGCGCTTAGGCGCAGGAGTGCATGTAGAGGTTCGTTGTCGAAAGGGCGGGGAGCAGTTTTTTTGGCGTCGGCAACATAAAGATCTTAAAAAATTATTTCAGCAATGGCAGGTGCCGCCTTGGCAGCGTGATGAAATTCCCCTTCTTTATATTGATAATCAATTGGCCGCAGTGGTGGGCTTTGCAGTAAGCGATGATCATTACAGTGAGCATGGTGATAATACGTACGAAATAATAGTACGCTAAGTGCGTTGTTTTTCATTCGAGCCTAAGCTCACATACCATTCACTGTGTTGATTGGGGCTTTTTCCTAGGTCGGTATCCAAGCCATAAATGTTATGGGCAATTTTCTCTTTATCGTGACCGTGCACAAAACTAAGTGGGTAACCATTGTGAACGGCGGGGCGTTCTAATGAGGAGTATGAGCGGTTCCAAATAAGAAATTCTAATGCATTGTGATGGTTGAATACGATGCGGTCTTTGTAACCATTGCTCATTTCATCACGCGAAAAAAGGGTATGAACAGTATTGCTGGCAACATAGGGTACAAAGGCTTTATTAATACAGTCAATGGTGTTGGCTAATTCAATGCTTGTATGGTCGTTGTATTGAATTTCAAAAAAATGGGCGAGTTCCCGAATAGAAGTTAAACCAATACCAGCGTGGCTAAAAACAGTGATGCCGTGGTTTTTTGAATCGAGTGAATAGCTTAAAACCCTTAATAAGGGCTTGTAACTGGTTTCTATCATGCGCATCACGTCGCTACTCGTGATGAGCCCTTGGGTTACAATATTGCCTAAATGGGTCAACGATCGTGCAAGGGTGAGGGGGTTGAGCAACGTCGCTTTAAACACATTACCGTGTAAGGCATATTGCTCATAGGCATCAATGAATTCTGCCCCATGATTAGACAATACAATGATGATGTTCGCTTTACCTTGAACAAGTTTTTGCAGAAGGCATAATATAAAATAATCGTTACTGCCTCTATCCCCCATTTCATCGCCCATGAGTCTTACCAAAACATTCTGATTAATAATTTCCATACGGGTTACAATCACGTTAAACTCATTGAGAAGTGCCGCTGTAAGTTCTGTGGTTCTATAAATCTCAACCAGGCGTTGATAATCTGAAGGTAAGACCGTGCAAATAGCATTTCTTACCAAGAAATAGAGGAGCTTTATAGCGTTGCTGTGTAAATCACCTATGCTAATATCGGTAATGTTAATGTCGCGCTTTGGAAGTGGACAATGGTCTATATTAATGTGTTCGCTAACAACCCATTTTGACATGACAATAATTCGCGACTAGGACGTTCTACTAAAGTATAGATTGATTTTAATAAAAAACAGTTCATTTACAGAGAAAATAGAGACACACCATGGCCGAGCTTTTGATCAACATTTCTCGAAAACAAGCACTTATTTATGCTGTTTTCTTAGTTCTCTATGAGTTTCTCACCTACATTGCCAATGACATGATAATGCCCGGCATGATTAAAGTGGTCAGCTCATTTCATGGCCCAGAATCGGCCATTGCTACTTCTTTAACGGCTTATGTTTTGGGGGGGGCTAGTTTGCAGTTGTTTTTGGGGCCAATTTCAGACAAGCATGGGCGCAGGCCTGTGATGCTATTTGGGGCCTTTTTTTTCTTTGTGTGCACGGTGTTAATTGCGTGCTCTAATTCAATTGATTCTTTTTTAATGGCCCGTTTTTTTCAGGGCATGGGGTTATGTTTTATTGGCGTTATAGGCTACGCTACCTTGCAAGAAATTTTTGCTGAAATGGATGCCATTCGCTTAATTGCGGTTATGGCCAATGTTTCAATTTTAGCACCCTTAATCGGCCCTCTTTTAGGCGCTATTTTTATTTATTATTACAGTTGGCGCATGATTTTTGTAGGGATTGGTGCACTTGCTTTAGTGGCCCTTTGGGGGTTATGGCGTTTTATGCCAGAATCCGTTGGTAAAAATAAAAAAAGCGAAATAGCTACTCCAAAAGGAATGTTATCCTTTCAAAGCGTTCTTCAAAATTACAAAGCGTTGCTTTTAAACCGTTCTTTTATTTATGGGTCTATTGCGTTGGGGTTTAGCTACCTGCCCTGCATGGCATGGATTGCATTATCTCCTGTGATTTTAGTGAAGCAGGCGCATTTGTCTATTTTTGAGTATGGTTTATGGCAATTGCCAGTGTTTGGGGCATACATTTTAGGTAATTTTGTCTTGCACCGCATGACGCATCGCGGCACGGTCAAAAAAATGATTGTGCTGGGTTCAAGCATTATTGGCAGCAGTTTATTGTTTGTGTTTATTTTACCGTTTTTTATTGGGTATGATTTTGTATGGCTAATGCCAGGGCTTATTGCTTATTTTTTTGGTGCGGGTATTTTAGGTGCCCCTCTAGGCCGCTTGATTCTTTTTTCCACCCATGTCACGAAAGGTACCGCCTCCGCACTCATGAGCATGCTCTCAATGTGTATTCAAGCTGGGGGTATAGAGGTAGCCAATAGGATGTACGCCACGCACAACAATCTTTTATTTGGCTTGTATGCAGCAATAGCAGGCGTTTTTTCAATCGTGTTTTTAGTCGCTTGTTTTATAAACCATAAAGAAGACACTCAGCCTGAGCGGGGCCAGAGCAGGAATGGTTGTTAACTAGCTTAGATGTTAATTCACTGCCGATAAACGAATGAGCCATTCATTTAATAATGGCTCATTGTAGAATGGTTTTAGAACATACGTACACAGCGAACGTTATATGGTTTACTTTTAGCTACGGATTGGTATGTATCTGAGTTGAAATCAATTGCATTTGCATTGCTAGTATTTACTTGGGTTGAGCTCCAATAATTACTAATATTAAAGCCATTCTGAAACTCTCCAATAGCATCTCTATTAGTGTATAGGCAACTAAGCTGATCTATAGCTGGCAAAAACCAATCTAAAAAGCCACCGCCTTGGTAGTTTTTACAAATAGTTGCAGCATAGGTAAAAGTTCCCGAACTATTAACAATAGCGTCGGTGTTGGCAGCACCATTCAAAGTACTTTGTGCGTTGGGAATGTCGGTGCTTGTATTGCCCCAATCGATTGATGATGAGTTATCCGTTGTAGCCGCAATAAGATTCAACTGACCGCCACCCAGGCAGGCAACGGTGCCACCACCATAACTATCACCAATCGCCAAGCCGGAAACTGTTCCAACTGCTGTAATGGTTTGTGGTGTTGTGTCATTTGTTGAGAAAATACAATACCCGTTGGATGTAGGTGTGCATCCTGTGAGTGTATATCCTGGCGTGGTTACTTTAATGCCCACAAAAGGATAATTATGGTTAGGTAGAGTTGTACGAATGCTTAATGTTTCTCGAGTTACCGTGAATTTTTGACATGATAATGCCGCTTTTCCATTTAAACAAAGCTTGATATCAATGGTTGCTGTTAAACCTGTCCCGGTAATAGCAAAAAGCTCCCCAGAAGCCGAAAATGCTTCTTGATGTGCTCCTATTACCAAAGCCACACAAGCTGTGCTTAATATTTTTTTCATCATATGAGAGTCCCTTCTGTTGGTGAATATCATAAGCCAATTAATAAACATAGAATTGCATATTTTAGATGAAATAGCATGTTATCTGGAACGTTATTGAGGTGTTCTTGCCTTAATTTTATCTCTAGGTTGCTTGGACCTAGCACTTCCCCTATAGTTAAATGCTTAATCAATTCTGTATGGAAGGGCATGGCTATGGATGGTAAAGATACGACCACAAAGGGTGGGTGTCCGGTAATGCATGGGGGTGTTACTGCCACCGGTACATCCAGTATGGACTGGTGGCCCAATGCTTTAAACCTTGATATTTTGCACCAGCACGATACTAAAACTAACCCGTTAGTCAAAAACTTCAATTACCGTGAAGAAGTCAAAAAACTTGATGTACATGCGCTTAAAAAGGATTTACAGGCGTTTATGACAGATAGTCAGGCATGGTGGCCGGCGGATTGGGGGCACTATGGTGGATTGATGATCCGTATGTCCTGGCATGCGGCAGGTACTTACCGTGTGGCTGATGGTCGTGGAGGTGCGGGCAGGGGGAATCAGCGTTTTGCGCCCTTGAATTCCTGGCCTGATAATGTGAACTTAGACAAAGCTCGTCGCTTGCTATGGCCTATTAAGAAAAAATATGGCAATAAACTGAGTTGGGCTGATTTGATTGTTTTGGCAGGTACCATTGCATACGAATCCATGGGCCTTAAAACCTTTGGGTTTGGTTTTGGTCGTGAGGACATTTGGCAGCCTGAAAAAGACGTTTATTGGGGCGCAGAAAAAGAATGGTTAGGCGCTGAGCGTTACAAAGATATAAACCGTGACTCTCTTGAAAACCCATTGGCGGCTGTTCAAATGGGGTTAATCTATGTAAACCCTGAAGGCGTTAACGGCCAGCCAGATCCATTACGAACAGCAAAAGACATTCGCGTTACTTTCGAACGCATGGCGATGAATGATGAAGAGACAGTGGCTTTAACGGCCGGTGGTCATACTGTTGGTAAATGCCATGGTAATGGCAACACAAAATTTTTGGGGCCTGTGCCAGAGGCTGCTGCTATTGAAGATCAAGGCCTGGGTTGGATCAACAAAACCACTAGAGGCATTGGTCGAAATACGGTTTCTAGTGGCCTTGAGGGTGCGTGGACAACGCACCCCACAACATGGGACAACGGTTATTTTCATATGTTGCTTACCCATGATTGGGACGTCAAAAAAAGCCCTGCCGGCGCTCATCAATGGGAGCCGATTAATATTAGGGAGGAAGATAAACCTGTTGATGTTGAAGATTCGTCTATTCGTTGCACTCCCATCATGACCGATGCTGACATGGCAATGAAAATGGACCCGGTTTACCGCAAAATTGCTGAGCGGTTTTACAATGATCATGAGTATTTTTCAGAGATTTTTGCACGTGCTTGGTTCAAATTAACCCATCGCGACATGGGGCCAAAAACGCGTTACATCGGTCCAGATGTGCCTAAGGAAGATTTGATTTGGCAAGATCCAGTGCCTTTGGGTAACCGAGCGTATGATGTTGCGGCTCTTAAAGCGATGATTGCTGCCAGTGGCCTTAGTATTACTGAAATGGTTTGTACAGCATGGGATAGCGCACGAACGTTTCGTGGTTCTGATAAGCGCGGGGGCGCGAATGGCGCGCGCATTCGATTGAGCCCGCAAAAAGATTGGGAAGGCAATGAGCCACAACGCCTTGTGAAGGTTTTACGGGTGCTGGAAGGTATTGCGCTAAAATCGGGCGCGAGTGTGGCGGATGTGATAGTGCTGGCGGGTAATGTGGGTGTTGAGCAGGCCGCCAAAAAAGCTGGATTTAACATCACCGTTCCTTTCTCTCCTGGTCGTGGTGATGCAACGGACGACATGACTGACGCAGCTTCCTTTGCAGTCCTTGAACCTCTTCACGATGGGTATCGTAATTGGCTTAAAAAAGATTTCGCTGTTAGCGCCGAGGAGCTAATGCTTGATCAAACGCAATTGCTGGGACTCACTGCCCCGGAAATGACAGTCCTTGTTGGTGGCATGCGGGTTTTAGGTGCTAATTATGGGGGTACTCCACATGGCGTGTTCACTGAGCGTAAAGGCGCTTTGACGAACGATTTTTTTATCCACCTAACAGACATGGCCAATACCTGGAAACCGGTAGGTACTAATTTATATGAGGTTCACGACCGAGAAACTGGCAAACTTAAATGGACAGCAACGCGAGTGGATTTGGTTTTCGGATCGAACGCTGTTCTTCGTGCTTATGCAGAGCTCTATGCTCAAGATGACAACAAAGAACAATTTGTACTGGATTTTGTTGCGGTTTGGGCAAAAGTGATGAACACGGATAGATTTGATTTAGCTTAATGTTCTGAGCCAACATTAGGTGCGCTCTTAACGTTTTTTGCTTTAATCTGAACACAGATTTTTCAAATTACGTTTAACTGCCCCCCTCGCCCGCGCTAGGAATTTGAGTGGTGGGGTCCGACCCGCGATGTAATCTGAAACATCTGTGTTCAAATTAAGTTTGAGAATACTGCAAAAAAAATTTACGGGCGTTGCCTAGTTAGATTTCTGGATACCTCGCATAAAGCGAGGTAAGTTGGCGACTATATGATTTAGCAACCATAGATGTACCAACTCTAGCTCTGGCCGGTTTCTCGGGTTTTCAACGTCCTGTGGCTTGTCCCTGAGAGTTCCTCAGAATAAAAGACTCTAACATATTGATAATATTCGGAAATAAAGAAATTGAATGTGCATGACGTATGTGATCAAATGGTGTTTACGAA
Source organism: uncultured Legionella sp. (assembly GCA_964442495.1). Lineage (GTDB taxonomy): Bacteria > Pseudomonadota > Gammaproteobacteria > Legionellales > Legionellaceae > CAYTZN01. The sequence continues at coordinate 39,273 of CAYTZN010000003.1, forward strand.
GCATTATGAGATCTACAAAAGTAAAAATAAATAAAACCTCGGGCAATCGACATTCATTTTTGAAAGCAATGATGCCTCCCCGTAAGGATATTTGTCAAAGGGTCAGTGAACTTGCTAGTGATGCTGCTTCAATGGTGGAGGACATGGTAGGTTGTAAGGTTTCCTAAGCCATCTTAGCCTTAATAACCTACCATCGGTAATAATGGTCGAAAACGTTAAGAGATTTCATCCATAAACTGAGCATAGCCGCCTTTAAAATCTCTTACGGCATGGTTGGGTTCAAAATATAAAACCCGTGTAGCGATTTTTTCAGTAAAATGGCGGTTGTGGCTTACAAAAATAAGTGTGCCGGGGTAGCTTGTTAAGGCGTTAGAAAGCGCCTCTATCGTTTCTAGGTCCATGTGGTTGGTGGGTTCGTCAAGAATCAATACGTTAGGCGATTCAAGCATTACTTTTGCTAACAATAAGCGGGCGGCTTCTCCACCACTTAACGATAAAATATCTTTTTCGACATCATCTTTCACAAACAACATTTGGCCTAGCGTTTTTCGAACGGTTTGTTCAGTGCAACCTACGGACAAGTCATTCAGCCAATTAAGAACACTGGCGCTTTTATTTAATAGTTCATGATGGTCTTGTGAAAAATAGCTCATGTGGGTTTCATGGCCCCAAGTAATGGTGCCTTCATCATGCGTGATGGAGTTGGTAAGGATTTTAACCAGGGTTGATTTCCCAATACCATTAACCCCCATGATAGCGACTTTTTCACCGCGTTGGATTTCTAAATCAAGATGTTTAAATAATTGCTTGTTTTTGTAAGCTTTGGCAATATTTGATGCTTTTAAAACGTGCTTCCCGGAAGGTCTTTTAGGGGTAAATTGAAAATTAGGTGCAATTCGTGATGAATTTTTAACGTCTGGAATTTCTATTTTTTCAATCATTTTAACCCGTGATCGCGCCTGAGCGGCTTTAGAGGCCTTGGCTCCAAATTTATTGATAAATTTTTGCATGTCAGCAATTTTAGCTTCAGCACTGTTTTTTTCGATAAGTTTTTGGTCCAAAATTAGTTGTTTTTCTTCGAGGAATCGTTGGTAATTTCCACGGTATTGTCTTATTTCACCGTAATCTAAATCAAGAATGAAATCCGATAGATTATCAATAAACTCCATGTCATGAGAGATAAAAATAACAAGGCCTTGGTATTCTGTTTTTAAAAACTTTTCTAGCCATCGAATGGATAAAATGTCCAAGTGATTTGTGGGCTCGTCCATCAATAAGATGGATGGGTTTTGAAAGAGGGTTTGAGCGAGTAATACGCGTAATTTGTAACCACCAGACAATGCTTTCAACGGTTTTTTATGGTATTCCAAGGCAATCCCTAAGCCTGTTAAAATGGTTTCTGCATCGGCTTCGGCCGTATATCCATTGTAGTGGCTCACGGTTTCTTCGAGCTCACCCAGCCGATACCCTTTGGCATCATCCCATTCAGTACAGGTGAGGATTTCTTCCCTTTCTTGAAGGGCTTCCCAGAGCTTGGGCTTTCCTTGCAATACAATGTCAAGAATAGGGGTTTCTTCGTAACGGAATTGATCTTGCTTTAACCAGCCTATGGTTGCTTCTTTGGGGATCATAATATCACCAAAGCTTAACTCTTCCTCACCCGTGATGAGCTTAAAAAAAGTCGATTTTCCGCAACCATTGGCACCGATAAGTGCATAGCAGTTACCTGGGTTTAGATTAAGATTAACATCACAAAATAATAGTTTCTGGCCAAAAACCATACCTACTTGATTGAAAGCTATCATGCATTAACACCATTATGGAACATTTCATAATAAAAGCATCTACGTATTGCCGCATGTTTGCGGAACGTAGGACGTATGGAGCAAAAGACTTAAGGATAATCGGTGAGTTAAATGTTTTATTTTAAATCTTATTGTCTGATATTATAGCATTTTGTTGTCGCCATGGCAAATGGGGTGGCGAACAAATGCATCTTGCATTTTAGCACAAATGACCTCGTGATCGCCCACGTTTTGCGTTTTAGAGTACGCATTTAGGTGCTTTTATCCTGACATCGGATAAAAGTCGGATTTGTCTGGTTGGTATTAGTGCTTGAAGTTAACCAAATAAGTTTTATCACAAGCAGGATTATCAATATGCAAATTTTTCACACCGTAAAAATTACCTTTATTGTAGCTATGGCATAGGGATACTAACGACATTGATTCAAGGCATGCATGGAGTGTTTTTTGATGGCATTGAGGAAAAATGCTCTGGGTGCCTTGTATGGCATGATAATGCTTGTTTTCCCATGTTTTATAGTTAGACGTGTAATAGGTGGTAGAATCCATAAATTTTACTTCCTGATTTAATTTAAAAATTTTCATGGCAGGATGAGTATAATGCGCGGGGCTTATTGAGGGGGTTGCGTAAGCATATATGTTACATCCATTGGCAAGAGTGATTTTACGCACATCATCCATATGGGTGTGAGAGCTTAATAGGTTTATTTCTCCGTATTGGTGATAAGTTTTATTTAATATCTTAATAAAACGGTCTAAATATTCATCCTTCCACAAAGGGTTGCCTTGATAATCTATTCCTGGTGGTACATGCATGGCAATTAAAAGTTGCTTTGCATGGTGGGTTTTTAATTGTTTTTCTAACCAATTCAGTTGTTGAAAAGCATCTTGGTTTTGATATGGGTATTGTGGCCGATAAAAGGGTAAATTTGCGAACTGCACGCTGTTTAAAGCAATGAGTAAGATGTTCTTATTGTTTGGCATAACATAACTTGAATAATACCCTTGTGTAAGCATCTGTGTTTCATCAATAAGAAGCCCTGCACAATGTACACATGCACCATGCCAATCGGTTGCTAAGGTTAAGGGCGTTCTACCTTTTGATGAAAAGGGCTGGTAGTTTCCTGCTAATGAATCATTATTTCCCGTGATATAAAACATCGGCTTATTGTTAATATCAGCTTTATATAAACCATGAAAAACAGTTTTAATGTAAGCTTCTTTTTTAGGGGAGTTGATTAACATGTGGGCGGGAAAATCACCCAACGTGAGTATAAAATCTACTTTTTTAACCAGTTGTTTAAATTTATGAAAGGTTAAAGACAATAATGCATCATCAGTATCATGCCCTTCGCCGGCCACATTATCATTACTATAGTGAATATCAGAGATGGTTAAAAAACGGGTATTAGCACGTACGCAGGGAAGGAGTGCAAGTGTGAGGAAAATACAAAGAAAGATGCGCATGATCATCCGAAAATTGTTAGTCGTTGGGGAGTTTAAAAGCAAAAATAGAACCTAATGAAGTCACTTATTGAAGTCAAGTTTTTTCTTGTAACGTTCCCTGAAGCGTTATTCTGGGGTATAGAGTAGGTGGTTTCAGACTTATATGCCAAGTACATGATAAAACCATCATTATTCTTGTTCTTGAAGTCGGTCACCGAAGGGATGTTTATAAATAGGAATGATTTTAGGGTTGTTGATCATTTGGCTTCAAGCTCGTTTATTACCTTCTTAAAAATGCGTATGATTCAACCCTTCGGTGAATGACTCTAAGGGCACTATGTATATTGCAGGGGTTGATGAGGTAGGGCGTGGCCCATTGGCAGGGCCTGTGGTCACAGCGGCAGTTATTCTAAAGAAGCCTATAGACGGCATCAATGATTCAAAAAAACTCAGTGCATTGAAACGTCAACAATTGGCCATGAAAATTCGTGATGAAGCCCTTTGTTATGCTTATGGTCGTGCAGAGATTGATGAAATTGATAGCTTAAATATTCACCATGCTACGTTGTTAGCCATGAAGCGGGCGATAGAAGCGTTGCCTATCTGTCCTGAAAAAGTGTTTGTGGACGGTCTTTATGTTCCGAATGTGTCTATTTATTGTCAAGCAGTTGTGAAAGGGGATAGTTTAATCAAAGAGATTGGGGCCGCTTCCATCCTTGCAAAAGTTTTGCGAGATGAGGAGATGGAAGAGATGGATAAACTTTATCCTGGTTATGGTTTTGCTGAGCATAAAGGTTACCCCACAGCGTTTCACAGGGCTGCTTTAAAAAAATTAGGCCCATGTGCCATTCACCGACGAAGCTATGCCCCTGTAAAAGAAGCTTATGATGTTTTAGTATAATGGCCATTAAAAAAATTTTTGGGCCGTTGTCTAATTTAAATTATTAAATAAAATACGATGCGAACTAATCGACATCAAAATGCCAAACCCCGCAAGAAACGTCACCATGGCCGTACCCCCATAACTAACCAGAGGTAAAGGAATACCCACCACGGGTAAAATGCCCATGACCATGCCCATGTTTACAAATGCTGAGAGAAAAAATGTCATGCCCAAACTCGCTGCTAAGAGCCTTGTAAATGATGTTTGAGCATGTTTTGCTATGGAAAGGCTTCGTAGCGAAATTAACACCACTAAAATAATTAAAATAACGCTACCAATAAAGCCAAATTCCTCACTGCTTACTGCAAAAATAAAGTCCGTGGCATGTTCCGGTAAAAAATTAAGATGCGATTGGCTCCCAGCAAGCCAGCCTTTTCCAAATGCGCCACCGGACCCTATTGCAATTTTAGATTGGATAATGTGGTAGCCCGTGCCTAGAGGGTCTTGCTCTGGGTTAATAAGAGTAATGATGCGTTGCTTTTGGTAATCATGCATCACATGCCATAGCATTGGGGCGGCGAGACCTATTGCGGCGGTAAGGATAAGAACAATACGAAGGTGAACGCCTGCTAAAAAAATCACACAAAGCCCGGCTGAAATCACCATGATAGCAGTCCCTAAGTCAGGCTGCTTTGCAATTAATACAGCAGGAATGAATATAAAAAGTGCGGTTATGCTTAATGATTTAAAATCAATCGGTAATGGCTTTCGGTCAACGTACCAAGCCGCCATCATCGGCACTGCTAGTTTCATGATTTCTGAAGGTTGAAATCGAAACACGCCTAGATCTAACCAACGTTGTGCCCCCTTGCCAATTTTACCCATCACCATGACAGCGATGAGTAGAATAAGACCAATGGTATAGATCCATGGTGTCCATAGTTTATATTTATGTGGTGGTATAAATGCAAATACCACCATGATGGCTAAAGCGAAGAAAAGGCGAAGCGATTGACGCAATATCATCCCTATATTTTGATTAGAGGCGCTGTATAGAATGAACAGGCCCATGCCAATGAGCAATAGCAATAAACCTAATAAAGGCAAATCAATGTATAAGGATTTACCGGTAAAGCGATACATGGGACGGGTATTGTTTATTTTCATGGTGAGGTCGTATTGTTTGTTAATTCAAAGTAGGCATCCATTACCTTACGGGCAACGCTTGCCGCAACAAAATCATTTTCTACCATTACAGCAAGGGCAATTTCTGGTTTTTCTACCGGTGCAAAGGCAATAAAAAGTGAATGATCACGTAAGGCTTCTGGAATGTCAGTATAGCGCTTCTTTTCATATTGGCTGCCACTAAACACTTGTGCGGTGCCTGTTTTTCCGGCAACCGTGTAAGGTGCTACACGACCAAAACGGTATGCTGTGCCTTCATTACTGCCAATAACAGCTTGCATGGCATCAGTAACAATCGTCCAATAGGCATTGTTTTTTAATTGGATGGGGTATTCCTCTAAAGGGGAAAAGGCGTGGGTAGCACCCCTATCTTGTACTGTTTTGCCAAGTAAGTGCGGTCTAAAACGTTGTCCATGCTGGCTCAAGGATGCCGTTGCATTAGCCAATTGTAGGGGGGAGGCTAACATAAAGCCTTGCCCAATAGCAGTGATTAGCGTATCCCCGGGATACCAATGCACGCCTTTACTGCGACGCTTCCAGCTAGGGCTAGGCACAAGGCCCGGCGCTTCTTCAAAGAGGTCAATATGAGAAAGTTGCCCAAAGCCAAATTGAACGAGCATTTCCTCGATGGCGGTAATTCCCATCTTATTGCCCAACTGATAAAAATAAGTATCACAAGACACCGTAATGGCACGCTTCAGATTGATGATACCATGTCCAGTTCGTTTCCAATCCCTGTAAAAGTGGCTGACGCCAGGCAATCTATACCATCCTGGGTCAAAGATTTTAGTTTCCGGTGTGACAACCCCTTTATCAAGGCCTGCAATTGCCACAAAAGGTTTTACGGTGGACGCTGGTGGGTATAAACCACGTACAGCTCTATTGTATAAGGGTCTATCGTGGGCATTCGCTAGCTCTTGATAATCTTTACTGCTAATGCCATTTACAAACATGTTGGGATTATAACTAGGAGAGCTAATCATGGCTAAAACATCACCATTGTTGACGTTGATAGCTACCACAGCGCCTCGCTTTTCCAGCATGGCTTGGTAGGCTGCCTCTTGCAAGCGGGCATCTATCGTGAGGTAAATTTTAGCGCCTGAAATGGGTGTTTGTTTACTTAAAACTCGAAGTGTTCTTCCACTGACGTCAGTTTCAACTTGTTGGTAGCCCACTTGCCCATGCAAAATATCCTCATAATATTTTTCTATACCTGATTTGCCAATAAAATTTGTAGCGCGATAGTTAGTGCTGTTGACTTGTTTTAATTCTTGTTCATTAATACGGCCAACATAACCTAGAACATGAGCGGTTACTTCACCTAGTGGGTAATAACGCATGAGCCTTGCTTTAATACTGACACCAGGAAATTGGTATTGATTGCTCGCAAATATAGCCACATCTTCTTGGCTTAATTTAAGTTTAAAGGGAATGGGAACATAGCCGTGGTTTTGTGTACGAGCACGGTTAAAATTTTCAATGTCGTCATCTGTGATTGAAGGCAATAGTTCTTTCAGGCGTTGCAGGGTTTTTGCTAAGTCTTTAACCCGTTCAGGAACAATTTCAAGGACATACACTGGCACATTGTCTGCAAGAACCACCCCATTTTTATCAAAAATAATTCCGCGTGGGGGCGATATGGGGATAATGCTCATCTGATTTTTTAAAGACATGGTGGCGTAATGCTTGTATTGATCAAATTGTAGATAAGCTAGGCGTAAAACCAACGTGAGAGAGAGAATAATGATGAGAGCTACCAGCACACTAAGACGAAAGTAGTGCAGCTGCGATTCAACATGGTCATTTTTAACGGATTTATTCAAACGCATCGTATAGTTATCATTTATGGTAAGGGTGGTTATTTAAAATAGACCATGCGCGGTAGAGCGCTTCTACCAGTGTCACACGTACTAACGTGTGTGGTAAGGTAAGTTTTGAGAGTGACCAGCGCTCATCACTACGAGCCACCAATGTTCTAGCGAGGCCCTCAGGTCCCCCAATTAAAAAACATAAATGGCTTGTGATTTGTTGTAGCCGGGCAATTTTTTCAGCTAACTGCTCACTGGTAAATGCTTCTCCGGTAAGATCAAGCGAAATAACGCGGGCATTATTGGGAATAGCGTCCTGCATCATCGCTAGTTCTTTTTCTAGTATACGAGATATATCGGTTGATTTTCCGCGGCGCAAAAGCGGAATTTCAATGATTGCGAGGGTTACGCCGTCTTGAAGCCGTTTAGCATAGTCTTTTACTGCTTGGTCAACCCAGGCAGGCATTTTATTACCCATTGTCACAACAGTAATTTTCAACATGCGTGTGCCAGTTGCAGTGAGATGTTAATGGGATGGATTTTGCCACAGACCTTCTAAATTATAAAAGGCTCGACTCTCAGGTTGCATCACATGAAGGATAAAATCACCAAAATCAACCAAAGCCCAATCACCAGTTTCTAAACCACTGCGATGAAGTGCCGGTAAATGTTCATTTTTCATGTGCTCAATCACCGCTTCTGCGATAGCTTTAACATGACGAGAAGAGCGGCCAGCGCAGACTATCATGAAATCAGTAATGGTGGTTTGTGCGCTTACATCAATCACAGTAACGTCAATGGCTTGGATTTCTTCAAGAGCATGAATAAGGGCGTTTAATTTAGGATTTGTATTAGGCATATGATAGTTATCGATTCATTCAAAAGGCGATGGATGATAACAGCAATTGAGCATACACACAAAAAATGTTGCTAATTGGGAGGGACTGATTAAAAGAGTGATTTTTTTCCCCGTCATCCAGCTCGAAATAAAGGATTACGGGGGATAGATTTGTTCTTGAAAAAATTATTTGGACTTAAACATGAGGTACTTAATGCACATGTTTAAAGCAATGCACAGCAAGGTTATGCCAAATAAAATAGACATCAGCAAGCTAAATGAGGCTGCATAGTCATGCTTTAAGGTAATGATAGAGACCTCCCCCATTGGAATCGCGGTAAGTTCGGCTAATTTCCCGGATAAAAAACCACCGATGCCCAGTGAAACAAAGAAAATGCCCATCATGGTGCTTACCTTTTTAGGGCTTGCAAGCAGGGTTATGGCAGATAGTCCTACAGGAGACAATAAAAGTTCCGCGAAGGAAATCATAAGGTAGGCAGGTATAATGTATAGCGAAGGTAACAATTCTTGAGATAAGTCGCTTCTAGATACAACAGCGATTAACACATACGCCATAAGTATAAACATGATGGCGTAAACAAATTTATTTCCCGTTTGAATAATGTTTTGTTTAGGATGCTTAAAATCTATTTTTCGGCGAGTAATCATGAGGCCTAAAATAATCATGCCAAGACTTTGAACACTAACATAATAAGGCGGTGGAAATGAGATGCCAAATAACGTGGGTTCTACAACCCTTGAGATAAAAAGGGTGAGTGATAAAAACATTTGAAAATAAAAAGCCCAAAACGCAACAGAAATCAGACAGAGCAGGAGAATCACAATGGTTTGTCGAGCTTGGAGTGGTGTTTCACATTTTACGCAATACAGTAAATAAGCGACGGATAATAAAACCACGATAATAAATACCGTGTCAGCAATGGTTGGGTAATTTAGAATATAAAAAGCAGCGATCCATAACGACAGCATCATTAATAATGCTATCAATATTTTTTGGAATTGATATTGGAACGGGTGATAATCCTTAATACGATAATGGTATATACCAAAACCAAATGTTCCTATGGCTATGACCATGCCAAGAGCCGCACTTACAAAAGAAACAGACCAACCAAAATGAGCGTTAAGATAGCTCGGTAAGGTTGTGCCGAGGATAATACCTGTTGTGATCCCCATGTAAAAAATAGTAAACCCTTTTTCACGATTGGGTGAGCCTACTGGATATTCATTGCCCAATAAAGAGGAAATGTTAGGCTTCAATAAACCCGTACCTACCGCAATGCCAGCAAGTGAGCTGGTAAGGCCTAAATCGGTTAAAACAAAAGACACGGCAATATAACTTACTAATAAAACGACCGCACCCACTAGAATGGAATTTTTTTGGCCCAATAAGTGATCCGCTATCCATCCGCCTATCACAGGGGAGAGGTAAGTGAGTGCTGTAAAGGAACCAACCAGGGAATAAATTCGCTTATCGTCCCACTGAAAATGGAGTGCTAAATAGAGTGCCAGTAGGGTTTGGACCACATAGAAGCCATAGCGCTCCCACATTTCTGTTGCAAAAAAAATACGAAGTGAGGGCGGGTGAGCTAAGGATTGATTCTGCATAGGGGGCTTGTTGTTAATTAAATGAGCACATTCTATCATACAGATCTCACGGTTCACAAACCTTAATCGTTCACTTATAGTGCTTGGCTTGGATGAAATAGTTAGGTGTAAAAATTAGATGTGTTTGGCCTGGATGAAAATGGCGTAAGCTTTGATTTGTAAAATTTAAATTTTCTAGGATGGAGAAATAAATGCTGATGCGTACTGATATGAACCGTCGTATTTCTGCAAGGCGAGGGAGTGGTCTAGAGGCCAAAAGTTGGCTCACAGAAGCCGCCCTTCGCATGCTTTGCAACAATTTAGACCAAGAAGTAGCAGAAGCCCCAGAATCATTAATCGTATACGGTGGTCTTGGACGAGCGGCTCGAGACTGGAGCTCTTTTGATAAAATAGTCGAAGTTTTGAAAGTGTTGGATCATGATCAAACCCTACTCATTCAATCTGGCAAACCCGTTGGTGTTTTTACAACACATGAAAATGCGCCCCGTGTATTGATAGCAAATTCTAATTTAGTAGCGCATTGGGCGACGTGGGAGCATTTTAATGAGCTCGATAAAAAAGGTTTGATGATGTACGGTCAAATGACTGCTGGCAGTTGGATTTATATTGGTTCCCAAGGCATAGTGCAAGGAACTTACGAAACGTTCATGGCTGCAGCTAAAAAGCATTACAATGCAGATCTTTCTGGGCGATGGGTATTAACAGCAGGTTTAGGCGGTATGGGTGGGGCGCAACCCCTTGCAGCAACCATGGCAAATGCAAGTGTCCTTGCTGTTGAATGCTGTTTCGCACATATCGAAAAACGTATCAAAACGCGTTATTTGGATAAATTCACCGATAATCTTTCAATAGCATTATCATGGATTGATGAGGCGTGTCAGCGTCGACAACCCATTTCTGTGGGATTGTTAGGAAATGCGGCAGATATTTATCCAGAGCTTGTTAAAATGGGAGTAACGCCAGCGTTAGTTACTGATCAAACCAGTGCGCATGACCCTCTTAATGGTTATTTACCAAGTGGTTGGACGTTGGAAAAAGTTGAATCCATGCGGGAGTCCTCACCAGAAGAAGTCGTTAAAGCGGCGAAAGCTTCGATGGCGTTGCAAGTCAAGGCCATGCTAGCGTTTCATAAGCGAGGAATACCTGTGTTTGATTATGGCAATAATATTCGTCAAATGGCGAGTGAGGCCGGTGTTTCTAATGCGTTTGATTTTCCAGGTTTTGTTGAAGCTTATATCCGACCGCTTTTTTGTGAGGGGATTGGTCCTTTTCGCTGGGTAGCTTTGTCGGGTGACCCTGAAGATATTTATGCAACGGATGAATGTGTTAAGCGTTTAATGCCAAATAATGCACCTTTACACCGTTGGTTAGACATGGCACGCGATAAAATTGCATTTCAAGGGTTGCCGGCACGTATTTGTTGGTTAGGTTTAAATGATAGAGCGCGTTGTGCACTAGCGTTTAATGAGATGGTTAAAAATGGCGAACTCAAGGCGCCGATTGTTATCGGTCGTGATCATCTGGATTCGGGCTCTGTTGCAAGCCCCAATCGTGAAACAGAGGGGATGCTTGATGGCAGTGATGCTGTCTCTGATTGGCCATTACTGAATGCGTTATTAAATTGTGCAAGTGGTGCGACATGGGTCAGCATTCATCATGGAGGGGGGGTCGGCATGGGTTTTTCGCAACATGCAGGCATGGTGATTGTGGCTGATGGCACTGAAAGGACTGCGTTAAAGCTTGCTCGTGTACTTTACAATGACCCTGCAACAGGCGTCATGCGACATGCTGATGCAGGGTATATCAAAGCGAAGGAATGTGCTAAAAAAAATCATTTGTGGTTGCCCATGGTGTCTCTGGATGAGGTGAGAAATGGTTGAAAAACATACGCTTAACCCTGGTAAGCTAGATTTAAACGAATTAAGAAAATGGCACACCTTAAAAATGCATTGTGTGTTGAACACATCGTGTTTGCCAGTGATAAACGCTGCATCCGTAATGGTAGGGCAGGTGCTAAAGGATAAACGGACTGTTTATGGTATAAATACAGGGTTTGGTTCTTTATCTCATCAATCTATCTCTGCTGAAAAATTGCAGCAATTACAACGCAATATTGTATTGTCGCATGCTTGTGGCACCGGCGAGTTGTTGTCAGATGAGGTGGTTAGACTTATTTTATTTCTAAAAATCAATAGCTTGGCTCGAGGGTATTCAGGGGTGCGATTGGAGCTGATAGAAGCTTTACTTGTTCTTTATAATACGGAAATCTACCCATGCATTCCCTCAAAAGGCTCTGTGGGGGCTTCGGGCGATCTCGTCCCTTTGGCGCATTTGTCATTGCCTTTATTAGGCGTGGGTGAAGTGCGTTATAAAGGCAAAATCATTTCTGCAAAAGAGGGTTTAAGTATTGTGGGGCTCAAACCCTTTGAATTGGCTCCTAAAGAGGGGTTGGCTTTATTAAATGGTTTGCAAGTGTCAACAGCACTTTGTTTACAGGCTTATTTCAGTGCGGAACAATTATTTGAGACGGCTGTTATAGCTGGTAGTTTATCGGTGGATGCGGCAGCGGCAAGCGATGTGCCTTTTGATGAGCGAGTTCATCTCGTGCGGGGGCATCGTGCGCAGATTGAGGTGGCAAAACGTTATCGAGAGCTTTTAAAAGGAAGCAGCATACGTGAGTCTCATCGGGAGTGCGCACGCGTGCAAGACCCTTACTCTTTGCGTTGCCAACCCCAAATCATGGGCGCGGTTTTGCATCAAATGCAGTTTGTGGCAGAAACATTGTTGGTGGAAGCCAATGCCGTTTCAGACAACCCGTTGGTGTTTGCAGAGGGTAATGAGATTTTATCGGGTGGAAATTTTCATGGTGAAATAATAGCAATGGCCGCTGATAATTTAGCGTTAGCCATTGCTGAAATGGGTGCTAATGCCGAGCGTCGTATTGCGTTGTTAATTGACAGTCATTTTAGTGGATTACCTGCATTTTTAGTGAAAGAAAGTGGGTTAAACTCAGGTTTCATGATAGCCCATGTGACAGCTGCCGCGTGTGCGAGCGATAACAAAGCCCTTGCTCATCCTCACAGTGTGGATAGTATACCCACCTCGGCGAATCAAGAGGATCATGTATCCATGGCCACAAATGGTGCGTTGCGTTTGTTTTCAATGATTGAAAATACGGCAACTATTTTAGCGATAGAGGTATTGGCGGCATGTCAGGGTTTGGATTTTAGACAGCCTTTGTTAACATCGTCACGATTACAAAAAATTCATCGCTATGTGAGAACCTTGGTCAGCCATTATGAGGAAGATCGTTATTTTTCACCAGATATCGCTACGATTAAACAACAAATTTTAATGGGTAAATTTTTAATAAACGAGACATTATGACAGTTGAAATTTATACAGATGGGGCATGCAAAGGTAACCCGGGCCCTGGGGGATGGGGTGCTATTTTAAGGCACAATGGTAAAGAAAAAACAATGAAGGGTGCCGAACTTCACACGACCAATAACCGTATGGAATTAACAGCCGCCATCATGGCGCTGCAGGCACTAAATCGGGAGTGTCAGGTGGATTTATACACCGATTCTCAGTATTTACGGCAAGGAATGACTGAGTGGCTTGCTCAGTGGAAAAAAAGAGGGTGGCGAAACTCTAAAAAAGAAGCAGTGAAAAATGCAGATTTATGGCAACAATTGGATGAACTTGCTGCACGCCATCACATTCGATGGCATTGGGTAAAAGGCCATTCAGGACATCCTGAAAATGATAAAGCCGATGCCTTGGCCAATGAAGCAATTGAAGGGCTAGCACAAACAGAGCCTTTAATCGTAGATATAAAGGAGTAGGGCATGCGACAAATTGTGTTAGACACGGAAACAACAGGTATAGGCTCTGAACTTGGACATCGCATCATCGAAATTGGGTGCATTGAATTGGTTGATAGAAAGCTTACAGGCAATCATTTTCATGTGTATTTAAACCCACAGCGTGCTGTGGATGAAGGTGCGTTTAGAGTGCACGGGATAAGTGACGAATTTTTGCAAGACAAGCCTTTGTTTAAAGACATTGTTGACGCATTTTTACAGTATATTAACGGTGCTGAGCTAGTTATTCATAACGCGCCGTTTGATGTAGGCTTTTTAAACGCTGAATTAAGGCTTCTAAAGTGGAAAAAAACGCTTCTTGATTACTGTGGTGTTGTTGATACCTTAGCTTTAGCCCGTGAAAAACATCCAGGCCAACGTAATAACCTTGATGCTTTGTGTAAGCGTTATGATGTGAACAATGCGAACAGACAATTGCACGGCGCATTGTTAGATGCTGAGATTTTGGCTTTTGTGTATTTAGCCATGACCGGTGGGCAAACCAATTTATTTATCGAGGAAGAGAAAATCTCTTCTTCCGTCATCAATACACAAGCGCAAATACCAGCGTTATCAAGCGCATCTCCCGTGATTTCTGCAACGAGTGAGGAATTGGATAGACACAATGAATTTGTTCAATTTTTAATTAAAAAATCAGGGGTTGATTGTTGGAAGGATTAGGAAGCTTTGACATCAAGAACAGGCTCTTCGCTTACGGTCATTTACTCAAAACCACAGGGGGATAGTTATGAAACGCAATGGATCAGCAGAATGGATGGGCGGTTTAAAGGAAGGAAAAGGCACGGTATCGACTGAGAGCGGCACGCTTTTTCATACGCAGTATTCCTTTGCTACGCGTTTTGAAAAAGGTGTGGGTACAAATCCCGAAGAGCTTATCGCCGCCGCACACGCAGGTTGTTTTTCAATGGCTTTTTCAGCGCAGCTCGAAAAAGAGGGCTTTACAGCCACTCGCGTTAAAACAACGGCAACCGTATCTTTAGAAAAGTCAGATAACGGTTTTTCCATCCCTTCAATTCACTTAAACGTGGTAGCGACTGTTCCAGGGGTATCTAAAGCCGCGTTTAACAAAGCGGCAAAAAATGCTAAAGAAGGCTGTCCTGTTTCAAAATTGATGCGGGCTGAGATAACCATGGATGCCGTGTTAGAAAATTAAAAAATAGACTTCTCTAATCAAACGTATAATTAATCCCTTTGCTTTTTATCGCTATCAAAGTGTCAATGGAGCCCCGATTTGCGGGACTTCATTGACAAATAAGAAAAATGCCATATTAATGGAGCAGTTATATCAGCTTATGCCGCTACCTCGTTGAGCATTCCAAAAATTAAAGCATTAATAGTGTTTCAAAAGTAAGGCGAATTGGAAGCGCATACTTTAAGCATGTTTCTATACCTATGACTTGATGTGATCATTTTTTGTGCTATATTTAGTGTAAATCTGTTCATTTAAAGGACATGTCATGGAAGACAAACGTCAGCCCCGCATTTTGCATCGTATTCCTTTATTATTAAACGTAAGCTTATTGAGTGTATCTTCTTCACTGTTTGCCGCAGGCAATGAAGAGGTGAATGCAGCTCCCTCCATTGCTTATTTAAACTATGCGTCCAACACCGTGGTGTTTAGTCCGCGATCTTTGCAATGGAAAGCCATTAATGCGAATGGAAAAGTGGTGCGCTCAGGCAAAGCCTCTGGCGGTCGTGGTTATTGTCCCGACATCAAGCGCTCTTGTCGAACACCTAGCGGCACATACAGTGTTATTGCTAAACAGGGGCCGAGCTGTCGTTCTAGCCGTTACCCGGTTGGTAAAGGTGGTGCGCCCATGCCTTATTGCATGTTCTTTAGCAAGTATTATGCTATTCATGGCTCACCAGATGTTCCTAATCATAATGCGAGCCATGGTTGTATTCGTGTGGTACCGAGCGATGCGCGTTGGTTAAATCAAAACTTTGTGCATATTGGTACAAAAGTTGTGGTTAAACCTTACTAGAAGACGAGGGCTACTCGTCTTCATCATCACTGATGCTAAAGGATGAACCGCAGCCGCAGGTGGTTTTAGCGTTAGGATTGCGAATAACAAATTGTTCGCCTTGGATTCCTTGAATGTAGTCAATTTCAGCATCATTTAAATACTGAAAACTCATGGAATCCACCAATAGTTTGACGGAAGATTGACCATCAGAGCAGGTTTGCTCAACGATGGTGTCGTCTTCTTTGATATGTTCATCAAACGTAAATCCATATTGAAAGCCAGAGCAGCCGCCTCCAGTGATGTAGACGCGTAAATTAAGCTTAGGATTTTCTTCTTCTGCAATTAAATTGGCAACTTTATCGGCGGCACTGACGGTAAAATAAATGCCCGTGTGTTGAGTGGGGGATGCATTGGTGCTGGCCATGATGACTCCGGGGTTCTGTTGTAAACAAAAAGAATTGGGTTATAGCGTTATAAATGCTTTATACGTTAATTATACATGCTACACAAAAAAAACGTTATTAACGAATCATTTGTTCAATCGTTGCTCCACCTAAGCATTGGTTTTTATCATAGAACACAATAAATTGCCCCGGTGTTATCGCACGCTGTGGTGTGGAAAACATGATGCAATGCTGATTGTTCTGTAACGGCGAGATAACGCAAGCTTGTTCTGTTTGGCGGTGACGCGTTTTTGCATAGCAGGTTAGAGGAAGTGCATCTTTATGATCAGCTAACCAATGAATAGGGCCTGAAAGAAGCCCTTGGGCATAAAGCATGGGATGCTGTGTTCCTTGGGCGACAATAAGCGTGTTTGTTGCCGTGTCCTTATCAACCACATACCAAGGTTCTTCGGTGCCGTCACGCGAGCCGCCAATGCCTAAACCTTGGCGTTGGCCATAGGTATAAAACATTAAGCCATCGTGTTGGCCTAACGTTTCTCCTTGAGTGCTTTGAATTTTACCAGGCTTTGCGAGCATGTACTCGTTTAAAAACGTTTTAAAACGCCTTTCACCAATAAAACAAATGCCGGTCGAGTCTTTTTTAGCGTGGGTCACAAGGCCTAGTTCTTTCGCAAATGCTCTTATTTCAGGCTTTAGATAATCGCCAATGGGGAAAAGGGTTTTACCGAGGGCTTCTGGTGCGACAGCATGTAAAAAATAAGTTTGGTCTTTTTCGCGGTCTTTCGCTTTGTAAAGTTTGCCTATGCCCGCTTCATGTTTCACTTTGGCGTAATGGCCTGTGGCTATGAAATCTGCACCTAGCGATAGGGCATGGTTTAGAAAGGCATTGAATTTAATTTCTTTGTTGCAAAGCACATCGGGATTAGGCGTGCGGGCTTTTTCATATTCTGTTAAAAAATAACTGAAAACACGTTGCCAATAGTCTTTTGAGAAATTTACTGCATGCAAAGGGATACCGAGTTGCTCACAAACAGCCGTTGCATCTGCTAAATCTTGGGCTGCGGCGCAGTATCCATCTTTATCGTCCTGCTCCCAGTTTTTCATGAACAGGCCTTCTACTTGATAGCCTTGCTCTTTTAATAACCAAGCAGCAACCGATGAATCTACCCCGCCAGACATACCAACAATGACTTTAACACCCATTTTTACGTTCATTATGTGTAAAAAATGGATATTTTACGCTATAATCGTTATTTTTGAAATCTTCAGTGACAATTACTGAGGAATAACCTATAGGTTATAGACGCATGAACATTTGTTTAAAAACATATGTTAAAGAAAATGAACATCAACACCTTGTTGTTAAATTGGAAGATCGTTTGCCAGAAAGGATACTTTCTCCATGTGAGTTGACGTGCGATTTCCATGTGACAGGTTATGATGATTATTATTTATTAGCACTTGATGTGAGCGCTGTATTAACCATTACGTGTGAGCGGTGTTTACATGCGTTTCAAGATGCATATCATCATCAAACGGTGGTTGCTGTATGCGCTACGGAGGCTATAGCTGAAGCATTAATGGAACAGTACGAATGTATCGTAGCCTTGGGTGAAAGTGTGAATTTAGTGGATGTTTTAACGGATGATTTGCATTTATTTTCTCCATTAAAGCATGCTCACATAAAGGATTGTGATGTAGAAGTTAGCCAATGGATTGGTGAGAAACATGAAATTCTGCCGACAACACTTGGATTGTAGGCAAAAACTCGGTAAAATTCCGGCCCAATGAAGGCAAATTGTTTAGGAGTAATACAATGGCAGTGCAACAAAATAAAAAATCACGTTCACGACGTGATATGCGTCGCTCGCATGACGCATTAGTTAAACCCACCCTTTCTGTTGACGCAACAACAGGCGAAGTTCATTTGCGCCATCATTTAACGCCAGACGGTTACTATCGTGGTCGTAAAGTTCTTGATAACGATACCGTTTACGAACAAGACGAAAAAGAGTAAACCACTTGAACAAAATCACCATTGCTATTGATGCGATGGGCGGGGATCATGGCTTAAAGGTTGTGATTCCGGCTTGTGTGCGCGCGGTACAAAACAACCCTCAGTTATATTTGATAATGGTCGGTGATAAAGGCCAGGTTGTTAAGTGTCTAAAAAAACATGGCATTTCTTCTCAGCATTCTCTATTTAGCCAATTCTCAGTCGAGCACGCATCAGAAGTCGTCCTTATGGATGAATTGCCATCGCATGCCTTGCGTAATAAAAAAGATTCTTCCATGCGGGTGGCTATAAACCTTGTAAAAGAAGGGCGTGCTGCGGCTTGTGTGAGCGCTGGTAACACGGGCGCCTTGATGGCAACGGCACGTTTTGTGCTAAAAACGCTGCCAGGTATTGATAGGCCTGCCATTATTGCTGAGCTGCCAACCCTAAAAGGGCGCACTCGGGTGATTGATTTAGGTGCAAACGTTGATTCTTGTGCTGAACATCTTTTTCAATTTGCAGTGATGGGGTCGGCCTTAATTCAAGCACTTGAAAAAAAGGCAAAACCTAAAATTGCTTTGCTCAATATTGGTGTTGAAGAAATCAAAGGCAATGATCAGGTAAAGCGTACCGCTCATATGCTCGCTGAGTGCGAATTAATGAATTATGTAGGGTATGTGGAAGGCGACCATTTCTATTCTGGTGATGTTGATTTGGTGGTCTGTGATGGTTTTGTTGGTAATGTAGCTATTAAAGCGAGCGAAGGCTTAGCTAAATTAATGCTAACGGTACTAAAAGAATCCTTTACAAAGAACTGGGCGTCAAAAATCATTGGAATTTTGGCACGTCCGGCCCTTTCTCATTTAAAAAAGCGTATGGATCCTGCTCGATATAACGGTGCAAGCATGTTAGGTTTAAATGGCATCGTCATTAAAAGCCATGGTGGTGCTAACGAATATGCATTTAAATTTGCAATCGACGAAGCGGTACTTCAAGTTCAAAATAACGTTGTTGAGCTAGTGCGTGACCAAATCAATGAGTTTATTAATCAGGGATTGTTATTATGAAGCATGCGGCCATTAGTGGCACGGGCAGTTATTTGCCTGAACGTCAGCTCACGAATACCGAGCTTGAAACGAAGCTGGATACCACGCACGATTGGATCTTTTCGCGTACAGGTATTAGCAGTAGACACGTGGCAGCGCCACATGAAACAACGTCTTATATGGCAGGCCTTGCGGCTAAAAATGCACTGGAGGCTTCAGGCCTTGATGCAGACGACATTGATTTAATTTTAGTAGCAACGTGCACCCCTGAGCATTTTTTTCCAAGTATGGCGTGCCATGTACAACAGGCATTAAATATTTCTCGCCCAATTCCTGCATTTGATGTGAGTGTAGCTTGCAGTGGTTTTGTTTACGCTTTGGATATTGCTAAACAATACATTGCAACGGGCGCAGCCAAGCACGTCTTGGTTGTTGGCAGCGAAAGCATGTCTCGGGCTATCGATTGGACTGACAGGTCAACCTGCGTTTTGTTTGGTGATGGAGCGGGTGCTGTTATATTAAGTGAGAGTGATGCGCCTGGTATTCTTGGTAGTGTGCTCCACTCGGCTTTTGATAAAGATAAATTATTAACCTATCCAAACGATACCATTGATGAAAAAAGGGCTCTTATTGGAATGAAAGGTAATGAGGTCTTTAAGATAGCGGTTAACATGATGGGTGATATTGTTGATGAGGTTTTGACCGCTAGCAATCTTCAAAAATCAGACATTCATTGGCTTCTACCTCACCAAGCCAATATTCGTATTATTCAAGGTATCGCAAAAAAACTATCACTTCCTATGTCTCAAGTTATTGTCACTATTGAGCACCAAGGCAATACGTCCGCAGCATCCATTCCTTTAGCATTGGATGTTGCAGTCCGCGATGCGCGTATCAAGCGTGGCGAATTATTGCTGTTGGAGTCTTTTGGTGGAGGAATGACCTGGGGTGCCATGGTGGTACGTTACTAAGGAATCCATAATGACCACAGCGTTTATATTTCCTGGCCAAGGCTCTCAATCTATTGGAATGCTCTCTGAACTAGCAAGCAATTACTCGCTTGTCGGTGAGCTTTTTTCTTCTGTTTCAGAGCGCATTGGTTATGATCTTTGGGCTTTAGTTCAAGAAGGTCCAGAAGCCTTGCTTAATCAAACAGAACACACGCAAGTGGCCATGTTGGTCTCTGATGTTGTGGTGTTTCGCGTTCTTCAGCATCAACGCCCTATTCATGCAGCAATGATGGCAGGTCACAGTCTAGGTGAGTATGCGGCCTTGGTTTGTGCTGGTGCACTTTCACTGACAGATGCTGCATTATTGGTAGGTACTCGTGGCCGACTCATGCAAGAAACAGTGCCTGTTGGTAAGGGCGCCATGGCTGCTATTGTGGGTTTGAGTGATGATGATGTTGAGACGTTGTGTAAAGAAATCAGCACTTCAGAACAGCAGGTGACCCCTGCAAACTATAATGCCATTGGGCAAGTGGTGATCGCGGGGCATACTGCTGCCGTTCAGGCTGCTGTGAGTAAAGCGAATGAAATGGGCGCGAGAATGGCTGTAATTATCCCCGTGAGCGTGCCTTGCCATTGTTCTTTATTAAAAGAGGCAGCTGAGCAATTTTCTGAGTATTTACAAAAAACGGTATTTAAAATCCCAACGGTGCCTGTTGTGAGTAATGTGGATTTAAGTGTTTATCGTTCGGTTGATGAGATGCGAACTTTACTCAAAGAGCAGCTGTATAGACCTGTGCGTTGGGTTGAAACCATGCAGTTGATGAAAAATAACGGCATCGAGCGTGTTGTAGAATGTGGTCCTGGAAAAGTATTGAGTGGTTTGGCCAAACGTATTGATAAATCGTTGATAGCGTTTAACGTAAATGACCAAGCGAGTTTAGATTTGGCGTTGGAAAAAATCCAATAGCTACTCTTTAGAGAGGATTTAAGCATGATGAATTTACAAGATAAAATAGCTTTAGTGACAGGTGCTAGCCGTGGGATTGGTAAAGCTATCATGGAAACACTTGCCTCTAAAGGCGCATATGTTATTGGCTCTGCAACAACAGAAGCAGGTGCTGCGGCGATAACCATGATGTTGCAAGAGAATAATCTTTCTGGTGAAGGTGTCGTATTAGACGTGACGAACCAAGCAAATGTTGACGAATTGATAGAGCGTTTGTCTAATCAGAATAAATCACCCTCAATATTGGTTAATAATGCGGGAATTACCTGTGATAACCTATTATTACGCATGGATGATGACGAGTGGTATCGCGTTATTGAAACCAACTTAAATGCTATGTACCGCATGAGTAAAGCATGCCTTAAGCCCATGTTTCGTGCGCGTTGGGGTAGAATCATTAGCATAGGCTCTGTTGTTGGGTCGAGTGGTAATGCAGGCCAGGTGAATTATACGGCGGCAAAAGCTGCTGTGGTTGGGTTTTCCAAGTCTTTAGCGCAAGAAATGGGTAGCCGTGGTATCACGGTCAACGTGGTGGCTCCTGGGTTTATTGAAACCGACATGACAGCAGCGTTGCCTGATCTTGTGAAAGAAGAAATGCTTAAGCGTATTCCTATGAAACGCTTAGGAAGTGTTGTTGATATTGCAGAAACAGTTGCCTTTTTAGCATCCGATGCGGCAAATTATATCAGTGGTGAAACGATACATGTGAATGGTGGCATGTACATGAATTAACATTTAATTCATGTAATATTGTATTATATGAGGGCGGTAGCTGCTATTCATGGTTACAAATGGCGCAAGTGAGTTGATATTCTGGACATTTATGTTCAGACCCTAGAGATAAGATAAACTTGCGTTATCTGAAGAATTGAATAAACTACCAATCAATAATTTTTTATAAACCGAAGAGGAAGTACACGTTATGAGTACAGTAGCAGATCGAGTTCGCAAAATTGTTGTAGAACAATTGGGCGTTAAAGAAGATGAGCTGAAAAACGATGCGTCATTTGTTGATGACTTAGGCGCTGACTCATTAGATACCGTTGAGTTGGTCATGGCGTTGGAAGAAGAATTTGAAACAGAAATTCCTGACGAAAAAGCAGAAAAAATTACGACTATTCAAGAAGCCATCGATTATATTGAAGCTACCTTGGATAATGATAAAGCTTAAAAACAGGTTATACGTCAGCATTAACCGTTTGTTAATGCTAAACCTGTGTAATATTGCGAGGAGCGTTCATTGAGTAAACGGCGTGTGGTTGTGACAGGCATGGGCATGGTAAGCCCTGTTGGCCTTAGTGTAGAGGAATCTTGGCAAAATATTTTGGCGGGTGTGAGTGGTGTAGGACTGGTCGAAGACTTCGATACTACTGATTATTCCACAAAAATATGGGCTAAGGTAAAAAACCTTAACATGGAAGACCATATGTCGCTTAAAGAAGCGCGTAAAATGGACGTTTTCACGCAGTACGGTATGGTAGCTGCTGATGAAGCACTTGCTGACGCTAATTTGACGCTTGATGAAGCGCTTTCTTATCGAGCAGGCGTTGCCGTTGGTGCAGGCATTGGTGGCATACAAACCATTACCAATAATCAGGAAAAGTTGATGGCTGGCGGTCCGCGTCGGGTTTCTCCTTTTTTTATCCCAGCAGGCATTATCAATATGGTTGCGGGACAAATTTCCATTAAGCACCAGCTTAAGGGCCCTAACATTTCTGTTGTTTCTGCGTGCACGACAGGCACCCATAATATTGGGCTTGCTGGTCGCATGATAGCGTATGGCGATGCCGATATCATGGTGTGTGGTGGCTCTGAAATGACGACAACCCCCCTATGTTTAGCGGGTTTTTCGGCTGTTCGTTCGCTTTCCAAGCGTAATGATGAACCTGAAAAAGCATCGCGTCCTTTCGATAAAGACCGGGATGGTTTTGTGATGGGTGAGGGTTCTGGTATTCTTGTTTTAGAAGAATATGAGCGTGCTAAGGCACGAGGTGCAAAGATATATGCCGAATTAGTAGGCTTTGGTATGTCTGGTGATGCTTACCATATTACTTCGCCTGATGAAGACGCCAGCGGTGCTGCGCGTGCAATGGTTTCTGCCGTTGAGGATGCGGGTATCCATATGAAGGAAGTCGATTATATCAACGCGCATGGCACTTCGACCTATCTTAACGATATGAACGAGACGCGTGCTATTAAGCGCGTTTTTAACGAGCATGCTTATCAATTAGCAGTAAGCTCAACCAAATCCATGACAGGCCATTTATTAGGTGCGGCTGGGGCAGTTGAGGCCATTTTTTGTATCATGGCTCTTCGGGATCAAGTGGCTCCTCCAACCATTAATCTCGATAATCCTGATGAAGGGTGTGATTTAAACTACGTCCCCCACACACCGCAAAAAATGAAAATTGATTATGCCATGAGTAATTCATTAGGCTTTGGCGGAACCAATGGCACGTTGTTATTTAAGCGCATGAAGGCCTGATGCTCGAGACATACTTTAGGGCTTTGTGTTTCTGAGCTAATTAGTGAAATCCAATGGTATAGGCATCAGTGTCTGGTAAATATCTTACACCTTAACGCGAAATCGTATGAATCCCGTGCATAAAGCACGGTATATGGCGAATACGACGTTATGTGTGTTTAAACACTAGATGCTTGCCTCAAATCATGGGTAAATTTGATTTCTTTTTTGTCACCCGTGCTTTTACCTAGAGTAAAATCCTTAGGCTTTAAGTGCAGTGGTTCATGGTGATACACCCAGCTTATCTCCAGTTTGAACAATATGAGGTATGAATGCAGCGACGTTGGCTGAAGTTTGTGGGTATTGTTGGCTTAACCCTTGCTATGATTGGGTTTTTGACCGCTGGTTTTAAATTATATGGGTTGCTTTACCAACCGATGATCGTTAGTAAAAATAAATCCGCTATTATTTGTGTCGATAGAAACACGTCTGCGTCCTCATTTGTGCACCTTCTCAAATCGCGCCATTTTATCAATTCCAATGATTTATTATATTTTATTCGTTTGCAGGGCTTGGCCCCGCAGCTAAAGGCTGGCATCTACGAAATTAAAGAGGGCGAATCTCCTGCGCATTTTTTATACCGTGTCATTGAAGGGGACGTTTTAATAGAAACGTTTCGTATTATTGAAGGCACCACAGAAGCCCAAATGGCCGCTAATCTTCAAAAAGCACCTTATCTTCAATATAACGCGGCAGATTGGCTAACTGTTGCAGGTTCTTTCCCGCGTGCTGAAGGTCTTTTGCTTGCTGATACCTATCATTATGATGCGGGGAGTCAAAGTAAACCTTTATTAGAAAGAGCGCAGGCTAATTTACAAACGTTTCTTTTGGCAAGTTGGCAGGGGCGCAGTCCTCAATTGCCGTACAAGAATGCTTATGAAATGTTGATAGCAGCATCTATTCTTGAAAAAGAGGCGGCAATTCCAACCGAAAAACGCTTGATCGCTGGTGTTATTATCAATCGTTTAAAGAAAAAAATGCCCTTGCAAATGGATCCTACGGTTATTTATGGCTTAGGGGCTGATTATACGGGAACGTTAACACATGAAAATTTAAATCTTGATTCTCCTTATAATACGTATCGGTATCGAGGGCTTCCACCTACCCCAATTGCTATGGTAGGGAAGGAGGCAATTGACGCTGCAGCACATCCTGCTGTTACTCCATACCTTTATTTTGTTGCACGTGGGGATGGTAGCCATTATTTTTCAGAAACTTATGATGAGCAAAGGCAAGCCATTGCTCGTTATTTAAAAAAATAGAGAAATTGTTTTCGTCTAGACATAAGAGTGATTAACCAATGTTGAATAAAGGGCATTTTATTGTGGTTGAGGGGCTAGAGGGTGCTGGAAAATCAACAGCATTAAGCACCATTCAAAATTATTTAAGAGCCTATACTAACGAGTTGATAACTACGCGTGAGCCGGGTGGAACGCATGTTGGTGAAACTGCAAGACGTTTACTGAAAGAGTCGTTGCCGTCTGAGCCCCTTGATGCGCGGACAGAATTGCTTTTACTTTATGCATCTCGAGTGCAACTTTTAGAGCAAGTCATTCGACCGGCATTAAAGAGAGGTTGTTGGGTGCTGGGGGATCGTTTCGAGTTATCGACTTGGGCGTATCAATGCGGTGGAAGGAAGTTGGATAGGGAGTTAATTTCACACTTATCTTCGTTTTGTCTTCAGGGCTTTGAGCCGGACTTAATTATTTTTTTGGACATTAGTCCTGAGCAAGGTTTAAAGCGCGCTTTGCGACGTGGAAAAGCCGATCGCATAGAGCAAGAGTCGCTAGCATTTTTTAAAGATGTGTACACGAGTTACCATGAGCACATAAAAACCATGGACAATGTTATGGTGATTGATGCTAGTCAGCCGCTACAGAAGGTCAAAGAATCCATTTGCGCGGCTCTTGACGTTTACATTCATAAGCACAGCATATCGCTATGATTGACTCATTAAATGCACATTCGTCTTTGTGGGAAAGCATTCAACCACTGATTCTTAATAACAGCTTCCCCCAGGCGTGTCTTTTTATAGGACCCCGTCATGCGAATGCATTGCCTTTTGTTGAGCGTTTAATCATAACACTTCTCTGTGAAGGTAATGATGCTCCTTGTGGGCAATGCAGCGCGTGTCATCTTGTTCGTCAGGGAGGGCATCCGGATATAAAATATATCTCGCCTGAAGCGCCGGGAAGTGCTATTAAAATTGAGCCTATCCGAGAGCTACAGCAAGATGTCTATCAAACGCCACAAAGGGGCTCTCGCCGAGTTGTTGTTATTTATCCGGCGGATAAACTTAATCATTCTGCGGCCAACGCCTTATTGAAAATTCTTGAAGAGCCCCCTTCACATACGGTTTTTATATTAATGGCCGAACAGGTGGGAAGCATACCACCAACGATTTTAAGCCGTTGTCAGAAATACACGCTCCCTTTACCGTTATCTTTGGAGAATTTAGCGCTTGATTATTTGATGATGGCGCAATTTTATCCTAAAGAGTCTACGCGATCAGTTCTTTTTGAAGAGGTTGGAGCCATCATTTCGGCGCTTAGCGAATTGGTTGATGGAACATGTTCACCCTGTACGCTTGCTGCAAAATGGTCTGGTTATGATTTTGGTGATTTAATATGGCTATTGCATCTCATGACAGCTCAAGCTATCCATTATCAGCTCATGGCCTTTCAGCAGACGCCTTTAAATCAGGGATTGAGTCATTTTTCTAAAAAAACACAACCGCTTGGATTGTTTAATTGTCTTTCAGAAATCAATGCTATCACGAAAAAAATGAACAATAATCTAAACATGAATCAAACATTGGTGCTAGAAAACTTATTATTAGGATATATAGATGCTAGAACGTAAGCGGGCTTTCTATTATCCTTAAATTGAGGTTAACCTCTTAACGGCTTTCCTCCTGCGGCGTGTCCGCAGGATTCAGTGCATCGAAGATAGCATCTTCAAATCGCTGGTTACCGCGGATAAGATGCAGGACGTGGGCTCTGTTTAAGACGAATTGGAAGCAAGGGGCATGGAATGACTGATAATGTGCAGACGATTAACTGTGTATTTAGTAGTGAAGCGGCGCTTTACTTGGCCTATATGCCGTTTATAGTGGGTGGTGGATTATTTATACGTACAACCCTCGCATATGAAATTGGAAGCCCTGTTAGGCTTTCAGTAAAACTTATGGATGAAGCCGACCCTTATGAAATTGAAGGAAAAGTCGTGTGGATTACACCCTTAGGGGCTCAAGGCAATAAGCCTGCCGGTGTAGGGGTGCAATTTATTAGTGAAGATAGTCGTATTTTTTGTAATAAAATTGAGACCTATTTGGCTGGCATGTTAAAATCCACAAACATGACCGATACCATATAATATGATGCCTAACGTAACTCATTTTTCCCTTGTTGATTCCCATTGTCATTTAAACATGCTTGATTTAAGTGAGTTTAATGATGACATCGACAACGTTATCCTTCAGGCACGCAGAAATGGCGTAATGCATATGCTGTGTGTTTGCGTAGAACCTACTGATTTGCCTGCACTTTATGAAATAGCCGCGAACTATTCAAACATTAGTATTTCAGTAGGCATTCATCCAAACACTGAGATGGAGAATGAATTTGATGCATCAAAGCTTATCGAGCTATCGCGTCATCCTGCTTGTATTGCTATTGGTGAAACGGGATTAGATTATTACCGTACCACTACTGAGGAGGCTAGGGAACTGCAACGTGGCCGATTTCGAGAGCACATTCATGCGGCAATTGCCTCATCTAAACCGCTTATTATCCATACAAGAGAGGCAGCAGAAGACACTTTATTGCTCATGGAGCAGGAAAACGCTGCCAATATTGGTGGGGTGATGCATTGTTTTTCTGAGAATTGGGGTATTGCTCGTCGTGCGCTTGATCTTAATTTTTATATTTCTTTTTCAGGAATTGTGACATTTAAAAATGCGTTGATGTTGAAGGATGTTGCAAAAAAGGTACCCCTAGACCGTATTTTAATTGAAACCGACGCACCTTACTTGGCACCTGTACCTTTTAGAGGAAAACAAAATCATCCCGCCTTGGTTAAAGAAGTGGCTATTGCATTAAGCGAGCTTCGAGGTGTCGATTATGAAACAATTGCCACCCATACCACTGAAAATTTCTATCGTTGCTTTCGGTTGCCTCGGGATGAAAAAAAATCATGAGTTTGTTTGTTGGTTTAATGTCTGGAACAAGCATGGATGGAATTGATGCAGCTCTCGTTGATGTCAATACTCATGCATTGATAGCAGGCATTACTTGCCCCTACAGTGATAAAGCAAAGCAGTATTTATTGGCCGCTTTAAAAGGGCCTGAGCCGGGACCTGCTGTCATCAGTCAGCTGAACACGTTATTGGGTCAGGAGTTTGCTCATGCTACCCAAGAACTTCTTAAAATGGCCAACGTGAGCCCAAAAGACGTGGTTGCAATTGGTAGTCATGGTCAAACAATTTGTCATGATGCAACGGCAGATATTCCTTATACGGTGCAATTAGGATGCGCGCACACCATTGCTGAGTTGACAGGTATTACTGTGGTTGCCGATTTTAGAACGAGAGATCTGGTTATTGGTGGGCAAGGTGCGCCTTTTGCGCCACTTTATCATCAAGCGATTTTTGGCGGTAGTGATTTACCGTTGGCCATTGTAAATATTGGTGGTATAGCAAATGTCACCTTTCTTTGTCCAACAGCTCCAGTAAGCGGTTATGATATTGGGCCTGGTAATTGTTTAATGGACAGTTGGATTTTAAAAAATCAGGGTTTGGCGTTTGATGCTAATGGTCAATGGGCCATGTCCGGTAAGGTGATTGAGCCTTTGTTGAAAAAATTGTTGGCCGATCCTTATTTTGAAAATTTACCTCCAAAGAGCCTTGGGAAAGAGTATTTTTCTTCTAAAGCCTTCATGAGCTTATTGCAAGGCGATTATGTGGCAGAGGATATTCAAGCAACATTATTAGCATTAAGTGCCACCACCATTGCAAATGATATTAAAAAAAGCATGTTACCATTAAAGCAAGTGTTGATTTGTGGTGGCGGGGTGCACAACACAGCACTTATTGAAGCGATACAATTTCAATTGCCTAAAATAAAAATTGAAAGCACAAAGGCGTTAGGAATTGATCCTGATTTCTTAGAAGCCATGATGTTTGCTTGGTTGGCTGAGCGGGCTATTAACAAAATCCCGGTTGATTTTAAAAGCATTACCGGTGCTAAACATTTAGCAATTTTTGGTGCAATTTATGCGGGAGGCATTGACTGGTAAATTCGATTGAGGTGTAATGAATACTTTTAACTAACTCTGATGGCAATATGAGCACCTATCATATCTCTGCACAACCCCACAGCAAATTAAGTGCCTACCTAATTTTTTTTCTTGCCGCATCTTTTTACTTATATGAATTTATTTTGCAAGTAGCGCCCAGTGTTATGGCCGCACCCATGATGAAGACGTTTCAGGTCAGTGCTGAAGGTTTTGGTGTGATTTCCGCGTTTTATTTTTATGCCTATGCGCCAATGCAGCTCCCAGCGGGTTTGCTCTTTGATCGTTATGGCCCTAGAAAATTAATGACAGGTGCTTTGTTATTGTGTGCTTTGGGCTCTTTCTTTTTTGCCTCAACGGACAGCGTAGTGACTGCGTCAATGGGGCGTTTTCTTATCGGTATTGGCTCTGCTTTTTCATTCATCGGTGTTCTTGTGTTGGTTTCTCGTTGGTTCCCTGTCCAACACTTTGCTATTTTAGCTGGTGTAGCGCAATCGATGAGCTCTGTAGGCGCTATGTTTGGCGAAGTGCCTTTAGCTGCATTGATTCAACAAGTAGGCTGGCGGCAAGCTAGTTTTATTTTGGCACTTGTGGGGTTTTTATTGGCATTGCTTTTATGGTGCTGTATTCGAGATTTCCCTCACCAAACCACGCAATCGTTACCTACTCGTCGTTTTAGGGATGAATGGCGACGTTTAGTGGAAGTTTGTAGCCGTCCCTATACCTGGTTGACCGGCGCTTATGCATTCTCAATATGGACACCTATTGCGGTCTTTGCAGCTTTGTGGGGCGTGCCTTATTTACAAGAAAAATACCAAGTGAGCGTGGTGGTAGCCTCTGGCTTGTGCAGTATGATTTGGTTAGGTATTGGTGTGGGCAGTCCATTGTTAGGCTGGATTAGTGATCGTTTTACCAGCAGACGTGTAGCATTAATATCCAGTTCTGTTTTTGGTTTGTCAGCTACTCTTATTCTCTTGTACATGCCGAACGTGCCCATGAGCTATATGTATGTTGTACTTTTCATGCTTGGCTTTGGTGCAGGTGGTCAAACGGTGAGTTTTGCTGTGGTTACTGACAATAATCCTCCACACTTGGTAGGGACAGCATCTGGATTTAATAACTTGTCTGTGCTTTTGGGAGGGGCTATTTTTCAACCCTTGGTTGGCGTGATTTTGCACCGTAGTGCAGCATCTAAGGTGGTTAATGGTTTGCCTGAATACCTCATGACCAGCTACCAAAAAGCACTGTTAGTCATGCCTTGTTGCTTTGCCGTTAGCCTCATATTGGCCTTGTGGTTAATAAAAGAATCCTACCCTAGCTCTCAAGAAAAGTCTCACTAACTGTTTAAGCTTTAACCGTCTATTTATAGAAGACTTCAGAGCTCAATAAAGTGCAGGGTAACCGCATTTAAACTTGCCCACGTTACGTGGGCATTTTGATTTTATGATGCGTGTTTAAATGTATTTACCTTGAATTACATCTCTTTTCTACGAAGATTATTGGACGCTATTTACAGAGCAATTTCGAGCTCAATTTAAAATATTAAAATAGATTCCTGAAGTTTCATAGAAAGAAACATGCCATAACCATGTTATGGTTGCATCATAATTTTCGAAAATTCACCATCCTCTAGCTCTAGTAAAGGCGCGTCTTCAGAGGGCGGTAATGGTAAAGCAAAGAAAGTGTTAGATGCTTTAACGGAACTCATGTGTTGAGAGTTTCCTTTATTAATAACCTGATGAGGTTTATGGGTTCTAACCTCAGTGGCTATATTTTCTTTCAATTGCGCGAATAAACCTTGATAGGAATCAGCTGTCGTTAATGTTGTATTTTCCATGAAACGAAGGGTAAGTGTAATTTTTTGATAGCGAAGAGGGCTAAATAATTTAACAAAAAATCCCATTCCATGGTTTATTAACCAGGTGGAAAAAGAGCGTCTTGATAAATAAGCAAGGCATTTTGCGCGCATATCCTCGAGAGGTTGTTGAGGTTGCATGGTTGTTTTAGCGGAAACGGTGACAGTTGGCTCTGGCTCCGCAGCCGTCCATACTTTACATTCCGGCAATTGCATTTTTACAGCATCAAGACGTTTTTTATCGTCTTCGGTCAGTTCTTGCTCTAATGGTATTCTGCTTTCAGGAAATAGATAAGCTAGCTCGCTAGCTAAAACAACGGCAACAGGTGTGTTGTTTTGTTTGAAATACTGATCAAATAACTCTTTATTTTCTTTAGTGTCTGTCGCTACTAAGGATATATCTTTGCCAAGTATTAATGTTTTTCGTGAACGATACTCCTGTGTTTGAGCATCTGCAACGACAACACTTTCTTCATTCAAGCTAACAAATATAACTGGGAGATGTTGTTCGAGAAAATAGTCCTCTTCTTTATTAAATTGAGGAGGGGTGTAATCTTGTAGCGCTATTAGGTCAAGAAAAAGGGCTGCAAGATTTTCAAGTTTTTCAATGTAATTAAGAATACTTTTTTTAACGGCCTTTGTGTTGTGATGTCTATTGAGGTCTTGGCCTATAAAATAATGCATCATAAAATTATAAGTCGAAAAATCAGCTTGATTTTTGTAAAAATAACCCAATTGCGACTCTAAACCACTGGGTTTTTTGATGGGTGCATTAGGGCTGGCGATGCTAAATAACTGATACTGTGATTCCATAACGCGCTCTCCTGAAGGAAGTGTTGCGTTTTCTGGAAGCTTTAGAAGATCGAGTACTTGATGCAAATTTTTCGGTGTAGGGTTTTGGTAGATATTTTTTAAATCAATGGATTGGCTTTGTATTTTTTCACATAACGCTTTAGCAGAAAAAAAGGTATTAAAAAAATCCCAACAGCTATTTTTATCCATGAATTGGTTAGGTTCCAAGTGTTCGTCAACTATCATGTAAAGGTAAAAAAGACCAATAACCGATGACGATTCTTTTTTGAATGAGGAAACCTCAGGAAGAAGGCTTAAATCATGGCCATATTGTTTATGCCTCATGCCTAAAATGACAATGATATTTATATTTGAATAAAGCTCGTTGACTCCGTTAGTTAGGTATCTTTTAAGTAAAGTGCTTGTGTTCTCCTCTGAGCGGATATTTTTTTTACCTGCATAAGCTTTAAGAATATGATCAAGCGTGTAACACCGACGGCTTGGAGTTTTATGTGTATTGAGTAAACGCCCAAAGCATGTGCTTCCTGTGCTGGTGGCTAATGAGAATCCCCCTGCAGTAATTTCGCCACACATGGCTGTGATGTGGCGGTTTCGGATGTTTACTAGGGGCGAATCAATTTCGTTTCCGGCTCGTTGCAGAATGGGAAGCAACGCAGATGACGTGCCATGAATAAAGGGGTCGAATTTTACAGGACCGAGATAAAGCGAGTATTCAGGGGGCGATTCTTTTGATAACTGTGATGTAAAATAAGCGTTTTTTTGCATGGACGCGACTATTGCTGCAAGAACATTGTTTGAATGCTCAAATTGAACTTTTTTTGCGCGCAAATAATCTTCAGATGTCCTGGGTAAGGCGAAGCGTTGGCTATTAGGACCTAAAACAGTGGTTTCTTCAAACAAGTCGCCTTGTTCTTTTAATAATTGATAAACCCCTTTAGCAAATTCAAATACCATGTATTCAAATTGAGCTTTATCGATTTGAATGGTTGATTTTATAGCATTATGAGCATATCGATGATCAAAGTTGTTATATAGCCTCATGCTGTCAAAATAATTAGCAAGGGCTAATAGTGCGCGCAAATAATCAAACGCTTGAGCTTCTTCAAGCGTACATTTCTGCTCAAGAAGTTCTTTGATAAGTTCCGCCGCGTGATGTTTATTATCAATAATAGTGACTAGATGGGGTGAGCATTCTGTTGTGATTCCTAGTTCCTGAAGGGAGGTGAGGGTTTCTTTTGTGCTGTCATTTCCCCGATTGTTTTGCCCTTCATTTTGTTTGGCGATATCGTGGCATAACCCTATGTATTGTAATTGTTCTAAGATGCAGGCTTCGTTGAGGTTGTATTTTGCTTCAAGTGTTTTGAAATGATCTTCTATTTTTGGAGCTATATCTTTTAACATATGATGTAAAATGGGTATGTAGACACATACTCTTGCGGCATGCATTGCACCATTAAATTCACGTTCAATATAGCCATTTTTCAAAAGGCTTTTGTTTTGTTCTTCGCCTTCAATAGGAAACGGTTTAAGATAATGTTTTTCGACTAAATGTTGTGCATTTTTGTAAAAATCGCTAGAAAAAAATGGCATTGATGAAGCCCCTAAGGCAAAAAAATGACGATTTTATGCGCACAAAGGTTGGTTGTCAATCACTTAATGGGTTAACAGGAGTAGGGGCTAAATGGTAAAGATCGATAGTTATTGTGATAAATAGGGCTTCTTTTCTTCATGATATGATCATCAGCACTCAGGTATATTTACTGCTAATCCACCTAAGGACGTTTCTTTATAGATGGTTTGCATGTCCATGCCAGTTTGTTTCATGGTTTTAATGACTTTATCTAAAGATATTTGATGTTGGCCATCGCCAATAAGTGCCATGCGTGAGGCATTAACAGCTTTTACGGCGCCCATAGCATTGCGTTCTATGCAAGGAATTTGCACAAGCCCCATGACTGGGTCACATGTCATACCTAGGTGGTGCTCCATAGCAATTTCAGCAGCATTTTCAATTTGCTCTGTGGTTCCGCCTAAAACAGCTGTTAAACCTGCTGCAGCCATTGAAGAAGCCACGCCGACCTCACCTTGGCATCCTACTTCAGCACCTGAAATTGACGCGCCCTTTTTATATAAAATACCAATGGCGGCAGCTGTTAGAAAATAAACGTAGAGATCTTCATTTTGCATTTTTTCATGGGCATCTTGGCAATATTTGAACACGGCAGGGATGATGCCTGCTGCCCCATTGGTTGGAGCAGTGACGATTCGACCACCTGCCGCGTTTTCTTCGTTAACGGCCATTGCATAAAGGTTTAAGCGGTTCATGATGTCAGAGCGCTCATAAATGCTAGGGATGCCCTTATTTTCATTGATTTTATTATATAAATCCGGTGCCCGCCGCTTGAGTTTTAAACCACCAGGCAGCACGCCTGGGTGGTGGCAGCCTGCATCAATGCACGCTGTCATGACGTTTGCAATGGCTTGGATGCCTTCATGAATATCACGTTCATTTCGCCATGTGAGTTCATTGGCCATCATGATGTCAGCAATAGAGCAGTGATTAGAATTGCAGTGGTGCAATAATTCTGCGGCTGTACTGAACGGGTAGGGAAGTGGGTGGTGCTCATCGTTGGCGTCATCAAATGCTTCATCAGTGGTTATAAACCCACCACCGATAGAGTAGTAAATTTTAACCAATAAAGGGGCGTTTGTTTCATTGTAAGCTATGAAGCGCATGCCATTGGTGTGTTTAGGCAGTAGCTCTTTCTGTAAAAAAATAAAGTCGTCGGACTCATGAAAAGCGATAGTTTTTTTGCCGCCTAGCAGTAGCGTTTGGTCGGCAAGAATTTTTTGCATTCGGGGTATCATGGTTTCTGGAATGACGGTTTCAGGCTCTTTCCCTTCTAACCCATTTAAAATGGCTTTATCTGTACCATGCCCTTTCCCGGTTAAGGCTAATGAACCATAGAGCTCAACTTTGACTCGGGCAGTTTTCTCAAATAGATGCAGTATTTCTAATTGTTGTAGAAATGCATTTGCAGCCAACATTGGTCCCACAGTGTGTGAGCTTGATGGCCCAATACCAATAGAGAATAAATCAAAAAAGCTAATGCTCATAAATTTCCATTTAAATAATGTCAATATTGGTGCTATTAAGTTAATTTTAGCACACTGTCATCGACAGTGGCATGAGGTTTAAAGCCTCAAAAGCACACAAGGTGATGATTTTAAAACAGGCGCTTAGAATAAGGCAATGAGCCTAGAGGGTCAATAAATTGTCTGTTTTGGCAGCACAAATAAAATCATTATGCGAAAGGCCATTTAGGGCATGTGTCATAAAGCTTACATGGCAATAATTGTAACCAATTTCAAGATCGGGATGGTGATTTTCGAGATTGGCTATCCATGCTAATGCGTTAACAAAGGCCATGGTTTCATAAAAATTTTTAAAGGCGAATGATTTTTTAAGCATGCGATTATCGTTAGAAACATCCCAGCCTTTTGCTAATTGGGACATTAAATGGTGCACTTGGTCGGCCGTGAGTGGGGCACCAATGCCTTCACAGGACTCACAGTGGCGGCTGCTTAAATCACTTTTCATGGTAGAGTTCCTTTAATGTGTCAAGAAAACGCAAGTTTTGTTGCGGCGTTCCAATGGTTACTCGTAAAAAATTACCTAGCCCGTAGGGATGCAAAGGCCGCACAATTATCCCATGTTGTTGTAATGCTTCATAGAGGGAAGTTGCATCTCTTTTGCAGTCAAAGGTTATAAAATTAGCTGTTGTTGGTAAAGAGGTAATTTCCTGAGCATGCAAGCCCTGTTGTAGTTGTTTTAAGCCCTCCCTGTTGTTTTCAATGGTATGTTTTAAAAAATGTTCATCGTCCATTGCAGCGCTTGCGGCCACCAAGGCTGCATCATTGACGGTAAAAGGAGGCAGTGCGCGGTTTAAGATGTTAGACACAGGTAGACTACTAATGGCATAACCTAAACGCAATCCTGCTAAACCATACGCTTTAGAGAAGGTGCGCATAATAACAAGATTAGGGTAATGTGATAAATACTCCATGGCAGAGGGTGTGTCGTTACCAAACTCATAATAGGCCTCATCAATCACCAACAGCGTTGCCTCAGGAATATGGTCTAAAAGACGTTTAATATTTTCCTTAGAAACAGGAAGTCCTGTTGGATTGTTGGGGTTTGCTATAAAAATCAGCGCGGTTTTATCACTACAGGCTGCAATCATGGCCTCGATATCAATACACCAATTCGGTAGAGTGGGCGTGACTATGACAGGAATGCCCAATGTTTTAGCATGTATACCATAGGCAATAAAGGCGTACTCATGTGTTAATACGTGCTTACCGCAATGCAAAGCAAAGGCGGTTTGTAATAGAGGTATCAATGCATCCGATCCATTTCCAAGGGTTAACTTATCTGCATCAATGTTAAGCTTTTGCGCGAGTTTTTTTCGAAAGGGGTGGTGTGCCCCGGTTACGTAGGTTGCAATTTGATGATTGCTGATATTTGCCAATGCTTGGATAACTAGGGGGCTGCATCCCCATGGATTTTCATTGCTTGCAAGCTTAATGATGTTGGTTAACCCTTGCTCTTCAGCTAACGCATGAGCTGACTTACCCGGGATATATGGTTCTAAGGAGCGAATTCCTTCATGGGGGAGTAGATAATAATCACAAGGCATTTTCGCTCCATGCATTTTATGTTAAAAATATATTATCTAATTCAGGTTGAAATGAGAATGCCTCACCACTGATTAAAAAAATGTTTAATATTTAAATCGAAGGAAAATAAACATGCCAGGACCTTAGATTATTAATGCCGAGAATTTACAAGCCATTTTAAAACTAAAGGATGAGCAGGCATCGTTCAAGGGGGTTAAAAAGAAGCTTTTTCCCCAATGTTTGAGTGATATTTTAGGATGGGTTGATAGTGAGGCCCCAACTGTTGAACACATTTGGGACGTTTCTGAGCTTTATTTACATCATAATTTATTAAGGCGTCTATTTACACCAGGGCTGTGCTCTTTTAAGCACTCACCGTTGGCTCGAGGGCTTTTGATATTGCACTCTGTAAATTTGTTAAGCGGCGAGGTGAGACGTACAAATTTTGAAGCTTTATTACAGCATGCAGAATTAGGGTTGTTGACGTCAATTTTAGAAATGATCAAGTCTAGTGGCTTGCTTAAAAAAAACAATGCACAGGATATTTTTAGTAAATTACTAAAGCACAAGAAGTTAGACAACCTTGTGCTATCTGTTCGGTCATTTTATTTCTCTGGTATTTTGAAACAACATCAGGGAACTAAGTATTTAATGGCACTACTAGAGCATCAATTTCCAACAAGTATATGTCTTGCTATTTCAAATTTAAAAAAAGAGGGGTTGTTAAAGGGGGGAATGGGTGTTGCTAATTATCAATCCTTGATGGAGTATCAATGGCCGAATGATGTTGCGACATGCTTCATAGCGCTGCACCATGCAGGGTTATTACAAAGTGAGAAAGATAATTGTTATCGGGATGCTCTTAAAACATTTAAGCTTCAAGATTCTTATATTAAAAATATGGGGGTGGTTTTGACGGTTCTTCAACGAGAAGGCTTATTAACCCATACAACGGCGATGAGCATATTAGACAATGATGTCCATATCTTGCTTTGTGATAAGGCAGAATTTATTTGGTCTGATCCTCAACGACGGTTTACGATGGAGCAACTTGATACTGTTTTTAAAATTGCAAAACATTACAAAAATTCTCCTACCGATGGCATAGGGGCTCTTTGGACGTTTATTAGATCTGGAGATGTTTGTCTAAAGCCCATTCAAGAGGTCACTTCTCCTCAAAAAACGGATGTTGATGCATCTTCAACACCGTTTCCATTTTTTACCGCCAAGAAGTTGAGTAAAAATAAAATCAGTAGCAATGATGTAGAGCAAAGAATATCTTACACAACACAAGTGTAGCCACTTCACCTAATATTTATAGGGACACTTAAGGTGGCGCTACAATAAGCATAACCCGGTCCAACCTGGAAATGGAAAATACTATGAATCAGGGATTTTCACTGATTGAAGTGCTGCTGTCGCTCTTTTTGGTGACAAGTATTTCATTGGCATTGCTTAAACAGCAGTGGCATGTGCATCAATTGTTTCATCAAATGCACGTGCAGGCCAATATCGCATTGCAATTGGATAACACGTTAGAGCGCCATATGGCTTTTTCTCCTTTAGGAGTTGAGTAATATGAGATCGCAGCGTGGAATAGGATTGCCAGAACTGTTAATAGCTTTATTAATATCCAGTGTCATGATGGTGGTTTTGATCCACCAATATTTAAACATGAAGCGGCAATACCTGTACCTTCAAGCAGCGTTAAATGATGACATTGATCTACGGTTGGTCACTGAATTGATAAGGGATAGTGTTCGAAAAGCAGGTTTTACACCGTGTTTGGGCATCAATCATCTTACTACGGTTGATAGGCGGCGTATCTCTAAACCGCTTGTGGCTATTGAGGTTGGCTTAGAAAAAAACGCAACATTGCGCATTAATCGTATGAGTGAAACATTCGATACAGTATTAAAAAAAACTAATGACAACCACTTGGTCATCACACGTCGAGAGCCTTTGAGGGCTACAGAATCTATTTTAATAGCGGATTGTTATCATGCGGAAGTGCAGCGCATTCATCAGGTAAAATATTCTGCAGAGGGGCAGGTTATAGACCTTACAAAGCCTCTGGCATTTACTTACCATGAACCCATTTATGTGGGGAAATGGTTAGAAGAAACCTATTCTATCCAGTCTTTTCATCAGCGCCAGGGCAGCTTGTTTTATCGATTACAGCACAATGAAGAACTTACATCGGCAGTTCATAATTTTGCAGCTTTTTTAAAGCAATACAATGGCGGCAGGTTATTGACCCTTATTTTTGTATTGGATAAAGACCAAAAGCTAGCATTAGACACCATGTTGCGTATGCCATGAGAGACTCGTCCAAAGGCATGATATTGTTCTCGACTATTGGCATGATGATAGTTTTAACCCTTTTTGTTTTGTCACTTTTGCAAGTAGTCTTTTTGCACATTAAAGTCAGTCAACAGGTTGCTATAAAGCATAATAGGCTTCATCAATTGGAGTCGGTTGCTCATAAAATGATGCTTGCAAAAAATGTGGATGATGACTGCTACTTGACAGGCGTTGATCCTAACCAAATGGTCGATATGTTATTGCAGCATAGGGGCTGTGTTTTTGAAGACAATCATCATGAGTATTTTTATTTGTTTGATGATTTAGGTCTTTACCCTTGTTTAACTATACAAGAAGGTAAAATCTTATATAGCAGTCATCATTGGTTTATCACCATAGCCACAGCTGAAGCTAAAGTCTCCTCCGAGATCCTTCAGCTGCGTGTTGCTAAACCCTCTAGTATATTAACTTGTGAATACCCAGACGCATCTAGGCGAATCAATGCAGGGGTTATCAGCTGGCGTTATTTATCGTAACGTGGTTTTTTATCGTGGATTTGACATTCACTAGTGAATGCATCCTCGATAAAATCGTTTTTATCAGGATTTTTTTCTTCATCGATTTTTGTTGGCCTTTCAGATGGAAACAAGGGTGCTGCAAACAATCGATGTGGGCTTTTGGATAAAGGATGCGAATCTTTGTTGGGCGATAAGAGTGTTGATTTGCCGGGTGATGAGGACGCTGAGTCCTTTCTTTTTAATGTTTTATCAGGGCTATGAGTAGGGCTTGGCCATGCATATGTTGTGGCTCTTCTTGTGCTAAATTGTTTAGAAGCCTCTCCCGTACCAATATCAACGACGCCAAGGTAAATCTGTCCATGATGCCCTCTTACAATAAGAAAACCAAGTTCAGTGTATGCTTTTAAATGATTAAAGCATGTCAAACAGCATAACTTGGATATACCTAAAGCTAATGGGAATTTAATATCAGGAGACATTTGAATTTTAAGTGAAACAAAGAGGTAGTAAGCTATTAACTGCTCCGCATGTATATTTTTAATGCCTGTTGATTTTTTTAAATTTTCCAACGGGATGGCGTCAGTAGCTTTATTCATTACGTCATATATATTAATGCGGGCCTTATCGTCTATTATTTGTGGTGTAAGAATTTTAGCAGGCGTATTTTTTGAAAAAAGACTTTTTTCTTTGTCTGAAAATGTTTGTTTATCAAAAAGAATGGCATTAATAATTTTTCTTGCAGCTTGGATTAATACCTCCTGTGGATGGCCATTTGCAGGTAGTTGACTCACTAATTTTTGAGAAAGTGCATCAAGACAAGCGGTTATAGAGAGTCGGTCTTGATAATGCTCTGGTTGATGATGCTTTAGGGAATCAGTTAAGAACTCTCGGATAATAGCTAATCTTGATTCAGTTAATGTCACAACAGTCATCTGCTCTTCTTGATCACCAACATTCGCTCCAATGACTATTTTGGGTATGTTTGAAAGATCAAACGTTACCGCCGTGCAAGCTGATAATGAGGCGTTTAATGATAATAGGCGTGCAAGGCTATCCATACGTCTTGTGCGCCT
Organism: uncultured Legionella sp.; assembly: GCA_964442495.1. Taxonomy (GTDB): domain Bacteria; phylum Pseudomonadota; class Gammaproteobacteria; order Legionellales; family Legionellaceae; genus CAYTZN01. The sequence goes on from CAYTZN010000003.1 coordinate 79,182, forward strand.
ATCATCAGTAGATAAAATGCGTTCATCCACGGGTGAAAAACGGTCATAAACCCATTCACGAATGTTCTCATTAACAATGTTTATGTCATCAGTATGAATAATAAGAGGGTTATAGGCAGGTAAAGATGGGCGTTCTATATCCTCGGGATTTATGTCTTGTACAAAAATATTGGGAGAGGTTGACGCCAATAAGTCAGCAATTTTTAATGCATCTGGGCTTTTGTCTTCCATAGAAATATCAGGAGAGGTAAATGCAAATAAATCATAGCTCTCCAAATTTTCAGGCATTGTGTCTTCTAAAGCGTTGGATGGGGTAGAAGAAAACAATTTCGAAGCCCCTGAGTTACCTTCATTCATGCATATAACGACGTCATTAATATGGCGTGTAATATCGATTTTTAAATTTACTAATGCGCGATTGACATCAGGTAGCTCGGCAAAGCGGATTATAGCGTCTCTTAGTTGGACTTTATTAAGGTCATATGAACGCAGCTCTGATAAAAATGCTTTAAAATAAATTATAAAAAAGCCATCTTCATTTGAATTGGCATTTAATGAACGTTGCTTAAAGTCATGCAGCATTCTAGAGTGTTTAGGATAAAGCTCTTGAGCGGTTAGGTCGTCCTTAAATATCTTATCCAATGCATAACCAAGCTTTTCACGAGTAGTATCCCACAACTTTTGGTCGGATTTGAAGAATGGCAAGATAAGCTCTTTGGTTAACGCTAAAGTTAGTATTGTAATAATGAGCCCCTGTAAATGCAAAATAAATTTACATAATGGTCTATTTGGGGTGGTTAATGGCGGACATTCATTATGGGTGAAACATAATATCTCTTGACACGAACTCATATGATGATAAAATATGTTCTTATTGTTCAAAAAAATATCATGTGTTGGGGTTTTTGCCAAAGGTTTACAATATATAAGGTAAGGGCGTTTCTCTTTCACACTTTTAAAGGCACTCACATGTGTGTACAGCACTCAGTAAAAAAAACCAATGTTTGGTTAAGCACCCCCGTTCTATATGCGGTAATGATTACACTGGGTATTTTAAGTGGGCTGTCAGACATTAGCCTTTTAAAATCAGTAGGGTTGTTTATTTCAGATGTTTTTATTCGGGTGTTTAAGTGTATCAGTTTACCTATCATAGCGCTTTCAATTATTGTGACTTTATCTAATTATCGGTCTGACGGTATTTTACGAGTCGTCTGGAGGCGGACCATGCGTTATACCTTGGGCACCACTTTTCTGGCCGCGAGTATCAGTTGCATCCTTTACATTCTTATTCATCCGAGCATGGTAAACGTAGCGGCATATCATCCTACGGCAATGCCCGCTAATCATCTTGGTTATTTCCAGTACGTGGTTAACCTTATTCCTGCGACTATTTTTGCGCCTTTTCTAGAGCAACAAGTTATTAGTGTATTGTTCTTAGGTATTGTGGTGGGTATTGCAATTCGCTTTATTCCTGATACTGATGCAAGGCAAACCATTACGCATTTTTTTCGTGGGGCACATGGGTTATTCATGGTGATCACCCATTGGGTGATTGCGGTGATACCAATAGGTTTGTTTGGGTTTATTACAACAACGGTCATTCAGTTGCGAAGCGGCACCGCGATACAAGGCGTGGGTGAATACTTGTTAATTGTTGTATTAGCTAATTTAGTGCAAGGGTTTATCATTTTGCCCTTGTGGTTAAAATCCCAAGGAGTAAAGCCATTTGCGGCCATGAAGGGCATGTTACCCGCCTTGTCTTTGGCATTTTTTTCCAAATCGTCTGTTGGGACGTTGCCTGTGACCATGGATACGGTTGAAAAAAATTTAAACGTCAAGCCCAGTATCAGCCGTTTTGTTTTGCCTTTATGTACCAGTATTAACATGAACGGATGTGCGGCATTTATTTTTGCAACGGTGATTTACCTTATGCAAAACAACGGAATTGAGGTTTCTCTTGCTACGATGGCGCTATGGGTTGTGGTTGCAACGGTGGCCGCCATTGGAAATGCAGGGGTTCCTATGGGGTGTTTTTTCTTAAGTGCAAGCTTATTGGCAAGCATGAACGTGCCTATAACCTTGATGGGTATTATCCTTCCTTTTTATGCGCTCATTGATATGCTGGAAACAGCGCTTAACGTATGGTCTGATTCGTGTGTGGTGAAGGTTGTGGATGAAAAAGCCAAAGCGGACATGGTTGTTGAAATGCCAGTAATGGATGGCTTAAAGTCTTCCAACTAGGTTTAAGTTTTACTTGATTTCACTTCTCAACGCCTACGTGCTGTGGCTTTTCTGCAGGAGCCAGTATCAAAGATAGCGGTCTCCGAACCTCTGGATACCGCGGACAAAGCCGCGGTACGTGGGGTGTCGGAGTAAATGGATGAAGAGGCGGCAGAAACTTTTGGGCTGTCCCCTTGTAGGCTGCAACGGTAGCTAAATACTATTGTAGCAAAGCCCCTCTTCTTACCAGCACCACACAAATCAACGCCTACGTGCCGCGGCTTTGTCCGCGGCATCCAGTTCGGTACTTCTTTTAAAATCACGAAGCTAGCATACGAAAAAGGGTTAAAAATTTAGTATAGAGATTTATCGGTTAATTTAAATTCGTACGGAGATAAGTGGGCTGGTTGGCTTGATTAAGATCGTCTGGATACTGCGCACAAGCCGCGGTCGTCGGCAGTGTCGAATGTCAACTCAAAAGCATTTCACAGAGCAGATAATAGATTTGGCTCAGTGCTTCTAAATCGGTTAATGATACACACTCATTGACTTGATGAATTGTCGCATTCACAGGCCCTAATTCAATGACCTCAATGCCATAGGGTGCGATGAACCGACCATCAGACGTGCCACCTGTGGTCGATAACTCGGGTGTATGGCCTGTTACGTTTTGAATCGCTTTAATCGCATTTTCTAATAAAGCGCCGTTTTGGGTTAAAAAGGGTTCGCCATTTAAACGCCAATTAATGTTTGCATCAAGTCCATGACGTTTAAAGCAGTCCTGAACTCTATTTTTTAATGTTGCAGCCGTTTGCTCGGTTGAGTAGCGAAAATTAAACTGTAAAGTAAGCTCTCCTGGAATAATATTGCTGGCCTCACCGCCGGCACCAATGTGAGTCACTTGAAAAGAGGTGGGAGGAAAGTGTTCATTGCCGTTATCCCAGAGGGTGGAAGTCAGCTCTAGAAGAGCCGGGCTTAAGGTATGAATGGGGTTTTCTGCCAAGTGAGGGTAGGCAACATGGCCTTGTTTGCCATGGAGCACGAGTGCTCCTGTTAGCGAGCCACGTCGGCCTATTTTAATGACGTCGCCAACGTGTTGTGTGCTTGAGGGTTCGCCCACGAGACAGTAATGGGGCTTTATGCTTTGTTGATGCAGTTGCTCCATGACATAGGGCGTGCCTAGATCAAAGTCATCGCCTTCTTCTCCACTTGTGATGAGAAAGCCCAAGCTTCCACGACAGTTAGGGTAATTTGAAACAAAACGAGAAGCTGCCGCCACCATCGCGGCAATGCTGCCTTTCATATCCGCCGTTCCTCGCCCATATAAAAGGCCTTCTTTTTCATGCAGTAGGAAGGGATCTGTTTTCCATTTTGAGCGGTCACCCACAGGCACCACATCGGTATGGCCTGCGAAAATAAACAAAGGCCCATTATCATTGCCAAAACGTGCAAAAAAATTAGCAACAGGGGTCTTGTCCAGTTGCTGACATTTAAATCCTAAGATTTGTAATAAGGTTATCAAGTGGTTTTGACAGCCAACATCATGAGGGGTAATGGATTGAAACCCAACCAGCGAAGCGAGCAATTCTTTTATAGATTGCATCAAGGAATATCTCGTAAGAGCTCGTTAATACTGACTTTTGCCCGTGTTTTTTCATCCACTTGTTTTACAATAACAGCACAATAAAGACCATGGCTTCCATCGGTACTCGGTAAATTTCCAGCCACCACGACAGAACCTGCAGGAACTCGCCCATAGCTAATGTCGCCCGTTAGGCGATTGTAGATTTTTGTGCTTTGTCCAATAAAAACACCCATTGAAATCACAGAGCCTTTTTCAATGATCACACCTTCTACAACCTCAGAGCGTGCGCCAATAAAGCAGTCATCTTCAATGATGGTAGGGTTTGCTTGCAAGGGTTCTAAAACGCCTCCAATACCAACACCACCTGAGAGATGAACATTTTTGCCAATTTGAGCGCAAGACCCAACGGTAGCCCATGTGTCGACCATTACCCCTTCATCAACATAGGCACCTACGTTGACATAGGACGGCATCAGAATTGTGTTTTTGCCAATATAAGCACCACGACGCACCATGGCATGAGGCACTACACGAACACCGTTAGCGCCAAACGTGTCGGGGGTTAAGCCTTCAAATTTAAGCGGTAATTTGTCATAAAACTGACAAAATCCCGCATCAATGACACGGTTTGGATAGATTTTAAAAGAAAGAAGGATTGCCTTTTTTAGCCATTGGTGAACAACCCACGCGCCCTCAATTTTCTCAGCCACCCGAAAATGCCCGTTATCAAGACCCGCCATGATCTCTTCTAGAGCCTGTTTTAATTCAAGTGACGCTGTGGCAGGCGAGAGTGCTTGCCGTTCTTCAAAGTACTGTTCAATGAGGGTTTGTAGGGTTTTCATGGCGATGCCTTATAATATCCAATGTTAATGAGTCGTATCCGGTACTAATTTTTTAGTTATATCGCCCTCTAAATGAATATCTGTGGGGTCAATAGATAAAACAGGTGCCCCTTCAGCAAAATTAATTTTGTTTAAATCAAGCCAAATAAGGTTGGGTGCACTTGTTGAATTAAAATAGAACGTGTTATGGGTCACGTCGGCAAGGGTTACCCAGCGTGTGGGCCAAGCATCTACTGTTTTATTACCTGAGGTATCAACAGCGCCAAAAGGGACCATTGCTGTGCGTATAACGGATAAAACACCAGCGAGTGCTTCTAATTCATTTGTGGCTGCAGGCAGTGTTTTTAAGAAAGTGGCAACCCGCACAAAACGGCTCAGTGGGTCAGTGTCACCAGGAAGTGATAGTTTGCCACCAAATCCTTGATAACGCTTAAGGTTAGCAAGCTGTACATTATAAGGTGGTTCGTTGGTCATCACTTGATAGTTTGCACCATGGTAGATGTGCATTTTCCCGTCAATAAATTCAACGATGGCAGAGTCCCCAGTGGTATCTTCCATGGCTAAATGTATAGGCCAGATTTTGTCATGTACTTTTGTGGCAATGATTTGCAACGTTTTAGTGCCTTCCAAGGCATCTTTGACTGTTGTGAAATTATCAAGAATATATTGTGCCCATAATGCGTTGGAAATAGAGGGTTTTGTGTTGTCGGCCATGGGGTATTTGGTGGAGGTTAAGTAAAGCAAATGCACAGCAAGGCCTTTTTCATTCAACCCATCAGACGCCGTGGGAGTATGGAAGGCAGTAACTACCACATTGCCATATTTAGAGGTCCACGTTAAAGTGTTTTGTTCTGTTTCGCCAGTGCGCTTTGCTCCACGAGGTGTTGCTTTAATCAGCGGTGTATCAGAGATATACAAGTCCATGGTTCTTGCAACCGCAAGTGTGGCTCCTTTATCGTTTGCAAATACCGTGGTGCAACAATGACCGAATGCGCTGAAAAGGCTTAGAACACCAACACTTAAAGAGAGACCAAAATACGTTGAAAAATCCTTTTTCATAATCATTAAATCCTTTTTTGAGGAACGGTTATAGTTTGAGTATTGCGGCATTTGCAGTGTCTAAGGGCTTCTTTTTCATTGTAGCCATTATTTTGTCTTTTTCTAACCATTGTTGATTTAACCAGTCACGAAATTCAGCTTGCGCTTTACTGTCTTCAGGCAACGACTCTTGTAAAAATTGTTCAGGAATGGGCACTTGGCGAACGTTGATTTTGATAAAGTGCACGCGAAGGCATAAAAAATCCCACAGTGAGCAATGCTCATCAGGGTATACGATAGAGACATCTATCAATTGATTGATTTGCTGGTTCATCGCACCAATCACAAAGCTTACCCCTCCCGCTTTGGGTTTTAGTAAGTGTTGATAGGGGGATTTTTGGTGTGATTTTTTTTGTGGCGTGTAGCGTGTCCCCTCAATAAAACTCATGATGGTGGATGGGGTCTCTTTGAATAATTTAAGTGCTTTTTTTGTGGCTTCAGAGTCTTTACCCCTTTTGTGGGGGTTTTTGTCTAAATAAGCTTTAGAATATCGCTTCATGAACGGGCAGCCCATGGCCCACCAGGAAAAACCTAACAACGGTATCCATTTGAGTTGATCTTTAATGAAGAACTTTAATACAGGGATTTTGCGGTTAAATAGACGCTGTAAAATCACAATATCAAGCCAACTTTGGTGGTTTGCAACCACCAAATACCATTGCGTCGGGTTAAATTGTATATCACCAGAAATGTTCATCACCGTAGGCTGGGATTTATCCAGATAGGCATTGTTTATATCAATCCATCGTGAGGCAATGCCGTCTACCAATTGGGTACAATATATTTTTAGTTTTTGGTTTGGAATTAATTTTAATAGGCCTATTAATAAGATGGGAATCGAGCCGAGGAGTGTTGTGAAAAGAAGGATAGACAAGGCGATAATGCCATGCAATGTACCGGTTGATGTTTTAAAAATGGGCATTAAAAGTTACTCCAGCATTAATTTAAGGCATGCGAAAGATCCGCGGTGAGATCGTCAATATGCTCAATACCCACGGATAATCTCACAAACCCGTCCTCTATTCCCAGTAATTTACGTTTTTCAGCCGGAATGGAGGCATGTGTCATGATGGCGGGGTGTTCAATCAAACTTTCAACGCCGCCTAAGCTTTCAGCCAAAGTGAACAATTCACAGCGGGATAAAAATCGTTTGGCCCCCTCAATACCTCCTTTAACCACCATGGATATCATTCCTCCAAAATCATACATTTGGTGCTTTGCAAGCGCATGTTGGGGGTGAGAGGTTAGGCCAGGATAAATAACGTTTGTGACAAGGGGGTGTTTTTCTAGCCATTGGGCAAGGGCCATTGCATTTTCACAATGTCGTGCCATTCGAAGCGATAGTGTTTTTAAGCTTCTTAAAACTAAAAAACTATCAAAAGGGCTGGCAACACCACCGCACGAGTTCTGTAAAAAAGCTATTTTTTCAGCTAACTCGGGGTTATCGCCCACCACAACAACACCGCTGACCACATCGGAGTGACCATTTAAATATTTAGTGGCTGAATGTAAAACAATATCAAAGCCTAATTCAATGGGGCGTTGTATCCAGGGGGTAGCGAACGTATTGTCGACCACACCAATCAGGCCATGTTGTTTTGCAAGGGTTGCGATTTTTTGTAAATCAGCAATTTTGAGCATGGGATTTGAGGGTGTTTCCAACCAAATCATACGTGTATTGGGTTGAATGGCCGCTAAAATGTTGTCTGTATCGCTCATGTCAATAAAAGAAAAGCTGAGATTGGATGTGCGGGTTTTAACCTTATCAAATAATCGATAGGTGCCTCCATAAAGGTCATCCATCGCAATGATATGGTCGCCCGGATTAAGAGAATCGATGACGGTGTTGATAGCGGCCATTCCTGAGGCAAAAGCAAAGCCATGTCGCCCTGATTCAAGACTTGCTATACAGGCTTCATACGCTGCTCGCGTTGGATTTTGGGTGCGTGAATACTCATACCCTTGATGAACACCTGGTGAAGCTTGGCGATAGGTTGATGTGGCATAAATGGGGGTCATGACAGCACCTGTGCTAGGATCAGGCGCTTGGCCCGCATGAATGGAACGTGTATCGAAGTGCAAGGTATCCATAAATTTTAGTCCATTAGGTGGGTATGATGGCGCTTTTCATTTTAGAGATGGATAGACAGATAGGCAAGATGTTGATACTAAATTGATTAAAATGACTTAATGCTTAGTTAATAAACATCTTATATAATCTATAAGCATGAGACTGTCTATTGGAGTAGAACATGGCTTTTAAATACCTTATTCTTTCGTCATCTGGTGGTGGCGGGCATTTGAGCATGGCTGAGGGAGAAAAAGCAGCGCTGATAAAAGCTGGTGTTAGCGCAGAAGAGATAGCCATTATTGATATCATGGGTGTCGATTCAAAGATTGCATGCAATGAAGGGAAGGCCTGGATTCCTAATTATGGCTCTATTTTTTCTGGAAAATCCAACGTTGATAAATGGAATTTAGCTCAAAAAAGAGGTGGCATGGCAGGTGTTGAAGAACTTGAGGGGCTGATTGATCTGCAACATGTTGCAGAAGCTATCCAAGCCGGTAGCATTCGTAAGCATTTAAAACAATTTCTTAAAGATAATCCTAACGTTATTGAAATTATTGATACCCAGGCTTTATCCACGCCGGTTATTTGCCGAACGGTAACAGAAGAAAATGCTTTGCGAAAGAAAGCCGCGCGTGAAGTTTCTCCTGATATTACAGTCCGAAAGTTGATATGTGAATTTTTAACGGACAAAGCCGTGCATTATCTAGGACCTATTGCAGCAGTTAAGAAAGAAGATGCAGAGTGTCTTACGGTTCAAATTGTTGAAGAACCATTAACAGCTGGGAATGAAACTTCAGAAGAGTTTTATAGGCGTAAAAAAGTGGATCACGTCAAATTTAGCGTTAAACAGCCACCGATACGTACACAGTTTTTAAACCCAGACTATAGTGATAAAAAAGAGGTTTATTTAGAAACGACACAGGATGCTTCCATTAAAGGGGCATTGAAAGAGCGCGACTATGTGCGTGATATTCTAGGCGCTGACGCTGTGTTAGATGGTAAATATTTTAAAATTCAGAAAACCGAGCATGATAGATTTTATACAATCACACTGGGTAGCCAAAGCAGCTCTACCATCTTAGGTTATGTTGATGCGTTTATTGAGCAAGTCTTGGATTCGGATATAAAACCGCCACAACGTGCTATGTTTTTTGTGACTGCGGGTAAAAACGATGGAACGCTAGATACAACCTATGCGCTGGCTCGTGGCCATCTAGAAAAGCGTATGCTGGAATTGCATATTGCAGGGATTAAATGGCCAGAAAGCGCTAAAATCGTTCCGCTCTCCTTTCAAGACGAGAAGAGCATGGCGTCATTGTTTCACAACAGCGATGCATTGATCACTCGTACGGGCGGTATTTCAAGCATTGAGGCGGACAGGACGCAGCATTTTAATCCAACTCGAAAAGTGTATCTGCATTCAGAGGCATTCCCAAGCATTGCTGGCGTGTTTCCTAAAGAGCATTTTGATGCTTGTTACAAAACGTTGTTGCCAGGCACTGTGCGCTGGGAAGGTGGTAATGCACAATATTTAATGAAAAGTATCGATGCATGCCTTACCTCACCGGATGCATTGCAATTTAATATTAAAAATGACAAGACGATTCCTTCATTTAAAGATTCTTTGGTGGGCATGATATCTAATAGTGTTTTCAATAAAGATAATATGAGCGATATTGAAAAAGCCTTTAAAATGGGCAGTGATCCAATGCTTGAGGCTATCGGCGGATTGCCTGTTATAGCCTATGCAAAGGATTATGATACTGTAGCGGCTTGCATTAAAAATGGCGGACAATTAACCAAACAAGTTCAAGTGTATTTGTTTTCCAATCATGTTGTAACTAAAAAAGAGATACAGGCTTTGCAGAAGCTGTACAATAAAATTCAACGTGAAATTAAGCATCATAAAGCTCCTAAGGATGTGCGAGATGCATTCTTTACGGCAATAGAAAGCAATAATCTTGATGAAGTGAAAGGCATGCTTTACCGATACCCAGCCCTTCTTTCTGCTAAAAATGCACAAAAACAATCCGTGAACGATGTTGTTAAAAATGCTGATCATCGAGAGATTTTTGACATCATTGAGCAAGCAAAAGGAGCTACTCGCCTGCATTTAGCACTGCAAAAAGAGTTGGATATTTCTACTTTGAGCCACTTGGCCTATTTAAATCTGCATGAATTGAACACACAGTATCCTGCAGGTTCAGGCAAGACGCCATTGACCCATTGTGAAGATAAAGATCTACGTCGAATAATGGTCATGCTTGGAGCAAAACCTACTTATTTAAACAAGACTGTTTCTTCGACGGAACGTAAGACATTGGACAAGCTCTATACGAATACTGAAAAAGCGGCCAACACGTTGAAAAGCGTCATACGAAATGCCTTTGCAAAAAGCAAAGGGGATGAGACTGAGTTTTGTACTAAAATAAAGCTTTACTTAGGCGTTAATGGAGTTCATCATCCACAGGAAGTTCTGGAAAAAATAGCAAAATCTGCGTTCATGGAAATCAAATCGGCTAAAAATGATGATGCTCGCATGGGGATTATCGAGAGGTTTGTGAATTTTATTAGATACTTGTTTGGATGTGATAATACAAGCAAGCGCCTTCGCCAACAATCTAGAAAATTCCTGTTCCATTCACCTGTTGAAGGTCGTGGAAGCCCTAACTCCCTTGAAGATGATTATCACTCAGGCGCTAGCTCTGCACCAGATGAAGGCGAGAGTGATAATGATCAACGGCCAAGTAATACGCCGAGCAATATGTAATGTCATTAAAAAAGAGCCTGTTTAGGCTCTTTTTAATAATTCTCCAGGTACGTCATCTTGGGTGCGTTTTTTTGCGCAAAAGATCTCCTGGCAGTGGCACCATCTCTAGTATATTGATTATTATATATAGAGGCCAAATACATGACGTTCATGAAGTGTTACCTTTTTTTTAAATGGCCGAAGCTGTTATGCTGATTATCAACTACTTATTATTCGGGTAATTGTTTTGACTCTGTGGTCCGATGAATGTAACGTATTTATATCTAGAAAAGCACAGATCTTTTATGCGAGGGATAATGAATGTGTTTATGGATGTTAAATTAGCCTTATCGCGCCCCGTGGTTCCTCGATTGATTTGTTTTTCATTGATTTTTATATTGATTGGGCAAATATATGCAAGTGCTCAATCATTTTTTGCAATTGATAACGCCATGCGCTCGCAGCACGATCTTTTAAAAGACAGGGATGTTGATTCACCTAAAAACACAACGTTAGACGCCTTAAACACCGCTTTTTTCGGGGAATACGTGCCCAAAAATATATCCGATGCAGACGTGAAAAGGTCAATGCTGCGTTTTACCGTTGTTGGCATCATGTATGCTAACCACCAAGAAAATTCACATGTTATCATTCGCACCAAAGGCGGCCATGAGAAATCATTTAATGTAGGTGATTCTCTGCCCGGAGATGTTATCATTAAGCGAATCACCCCTGATGGCGTTCTTATTCGGCATAATGGCGCGCTAGAGAGTTTAAGTTTACCTAAAAACACATTAACCTTTGAGGCGCCGGCTAAGCCACTAAGGAGCTCTAATTGAGGACGGGTTTTCATGCGAGTTAGAGTAAACATACTATTTTTAATTATTGCACTTAGTTTACTCAGTGGCTGTGTTATGCGTGGTCACAATTTACGTGAAGGTATTCGTAGTTTCCAAATCCAAAATTACCGTCAAGCGTTTATACGCCTTATGCCTGAAGCTGAAAAAGGGCAGCCTGATGCAGAGTACGCTATAGGATACATGTACTATTATGGGCAAGGTGTGGTGGAAGATAGAAAAAAAGCTTGGTATTGGATAAATTGCGCGGCTCGAGCGGCACAACCCGATGCAGTGGTCGCATTAAGTATTTTAAAACAACGCAGGTAATCTCATGATCGTTAACATGCCCTAAACACCAGGGATGTCATGTAACACCAATAAATCAATAACAGTAAGCCCCCATGCCAGCGCTCAATTTTGCTTTTATAATGATAATTTATCCATAACAGCACGAGAGTAATAAAAAACATGGTGGGGATGTCACGCCACAGCAGCATGTGGCTGATGGCTGAGGGGTTTATAATCCCTGGAAACGCCATCACTATCAGTAAGTTAAACATGTTTGAGCCCAGGATATTGCCCACTGCAATATCATCTTGTCTTTTAAAGGCCGCAACCATTGACGTTACAATATTTGGCAAGCTCGTCCCTATCGCTATGATGGTTAAACCTAACACCAATTCACTAATGCCTAGCCAATGCGCAAAATGGGCCGCATTTTTAACAAGAAAATGAGCACTCAAAGGAATAAAGGCAAAGCCAATGATAAGGCTTGTGAGGTGAGCATTAAGAGGGCGTTTAATGTTTAAGGCTTGGCTATATTCTTTTGTCAACGCATCGTTTTTAGAGTGGTGAGCGAGAAAAATAAAATAGAGAATCAATGCAATGCAGGCCACTAAAAAAAGACATCCATCGATAACGCTGAGATACCCGTCAATCATGAGGGAATAGGTAAAGAGCATGATGAGAAATAAAAGTGGGTATTCGCGTTTTAAGATAGAGGATTTAACCGTTAATGGACGGTATAAGAGGGTTAGCCCTAGCACCAAACCAATGTTTGCAATGTTTGCACCAATGGCATTACCCAAAGCAAGTTCATTGCGCCCTTCAAATGCCGCCGCAATAGCAAACATGATTTGAGGTACAGAGGAGCCAATGGCGACCAGTGTGAGTCCTGTGATGAGGGCCGGGATACGATAATGGTTTGCAATGCCTGCAGCACCTGTTACTAAATGGTTAGCGGCCCACAGTAGTCCTATGAAATTTAGCATCATCGTGATTAACAACATCATACTTTTTTCTCGTAACCCGTTCTGCGAGCTATATAATCCTTGATTCAGTAGTTGAAGTCTACAGGAGAAAAGGTAGCTCTGAGATAAGGGGTACAATGATTGATTAAATATTTTTTACATTTATAATTAGTGATTTTTTTCTTTTAAGGAAATAGGATGCCATTGAACCTCGAGAAACCTTGGCGGCATGAAAAACGCTTTAATTTACAATTTTTTGCAATCGGTAAAGATATTTTTATGGAGCGGACCAGAAAGGCCCTACTAACGTATTTATGTGAGCAATTTTTGCTAGCGACTTATCCGGGAATGGCCGAAGATACTCGTAAAATTTGTACTACAAAACTCGTAAATACGGTAGCTAGGGTTTATGGGATTGTGCCTGACCATATAGGCTTTATTGATGTTGAACTTTTAGATTTAATAACAAATGGGCAATACCATACTCAACTACAACACTTTTTAATAGGTTTTTTTACGCCCCAAGCGATGATTGAATTTTCATTTAAGCAACATAATCAAGAGGAGATGACTGTTGAGCAGAAAATTGCTTTTATAGACAAATTCAGGAGGAACTATTTGTGCAAAGAACAATCAATCCGCACCATGATTAGATTAAATGAAACTGACGAGGTGAAGGTTGTTTTTGACAATGGCCATTATTGGATTGAAAAAAATGATAAACCAGCGTCTTTTGATAAACAATATTTTAAAGATTGGGTCGTGCCTGAAACAGAAACGGTTAATTTCGGCATTTACCTTTACATACTGATGCAAAACTCAGCTAATATGGAGGATCTAGAAAGCCAGCTCCCTGAGCATTCAAAACAAACAGTCTTGTCTTGGATTGGTGCATTAGGAGGTGAATTAGAGCCTTTCTTTTCTGCAACGCTTGTATCAGCTGTAAAAACAGATTTTATTAATAATCTAAGTTTTGGTGGTGGAGTACTAAATTGGTTAGCCTCTCATAATAAAATCAAAAAAATTGAAATGCTTTTTAAAGATAAGTTATTGACTGATAAACATTTTAGCCAGACCATCATTTATGGAAGGTTTCCAGGAGCAAACCCACTTTGGCATTTAATGTATCATTTATATCTGGTGTTTAAAGCAAAAGACCTTGAGTTGCAGCAGAAGCAATTTATATTCTTTTTAAACGTATTATTAGAAAATGCTATATTAAAATCAGAGCAATTTACAGCGCCATGTATTGTGAATGCTGAAGAACAAGGTTTAACCCATCCATTGATTCATCGCGATCCATATAAAACAATACCCTGTTTGAATTCTACTTTTTTAACGACAGCAAATAATATCCTAGTTACAATGTTAGTTTCTATTCCAGACGAATATCTTCCATCACAATTTCGCAAAGATTTATATGCCAGCCTTTTACATTTCACTCTACTGCTTAAGGAAAAAATAGGTTACAAACCTATCGCAGTAGAGGGTACAAGTAAACATACTACCGGAATAAGTGATCATCCTGATTTCATCAAAATGACAGCGAATGGATATAAGTTATATTTCAATTGTGATAAACGTTGGGTTGCTAATTTTTTTGTTAAACCTGAAGCAAATGAGGCTGAGCCTACTCATAAAAAAGCATTATTAGAGCAACCTTCTACTTCTATGTAACTTTCATTATTTGATGTAGCGCTATTGTTCTTTATCTAACCCCTACGTGCGCCGCGTGGGGATATTTCAACGCTCTTGCTGGGTGGTTAAAAAACACTGAAGAATTTTACTGACCGGTTTAGATAGACCTAAAGTTGGGAGTTGTTGGGCGCTAAACCATTCTCCAGGTAAAGGCGAACGTGATGAAACACCAAGGCATACGGCTCGGATATATAAATGAAAATGGCTGAACGAGTGTTTCATGGTCATTAACTCTTTCATGCTATCTGTTGGTAATTGATAAGTATCGCTTAGATATCCCTGAGGGCAAAGGTGCATGGCAATGTGTGGCAAACACCAAAGTCCGCCCCATAGCCCAGGTGATGGACGTTTTTCAAGATAGATTAAATTTTCCTGATGAAGTAACAAAAACTGTTGGTGCTGTGTAGGCAATGTTTTTTTAGGGTTTTTTTGAGGGTAGTTACTCACATCATTTTCTTTGTGAGCACGGCATGTATCTCTCAGTGGACAAGCAGTACAATTTGGATTTTTAGTTGTGCAGCAAGTGGCACCTAGATCCATGATAGCTTGTGTGTAATCAGCGCATCGTTTTTTTGGCATGCATTCATTAGCATGTTGCCAAAGTTGTCGTTGGGTCTCAGCATCTTTCGATAGCCCACTGATTAAAAAATAACGGCTCAATACCCGCTTGACATTGCCATCTAAAATAGCAGTGGCTCTATTAAATGCGAGGGAAGCAATCGCTGCTGCAGTGGACGGGCCAATGCCGGGAAGTTTAATTAAAGACTCTAAATCAGATGGAAACTGTCCTTGAAAATCATGTTGAAGGATAATGGCTGTTTTATGCATGTTGCGCGCTCGGCTGTAATAACCAAGCCCGGACCAATGCGCTAAAACCTCATCTAACGTGGCATTTGCTAATGCATTGATAGTGGGAAATTGAGCCATAAAGCGTATAAAATAAGGAATAACGGTTTTAACTTGCGTTTGTTGTAGCATGATTTCCGATACCCAAACACGGTAAGCGCTGCGCGGGTGTTGCCATGGCAAATCTTTGCGTCCATGCATGTCATACCACTTGAGAACGACGTGGCTAAACCCTTTACTCATTCTGTATCTTCTGGCAGTAGATGCGCGGGTACTGTAAGCAATGTTTTTATGCCTTGTTTCATTTGTGTAACAGGTTGCTCAAGGGTATTTTGCAGTAAATATTTAGACACAATAGGGTTAATCACCTCGGTGTCGGGTACGAGTTGCGGGTGTTGGAATGTGCCCTGAAGTTTTAGAGGGAAGCTACCTCCAAGTAGCTTTTGAATGCTATTGAGAGCTTTATCGTTTGTTATCAATGTTGCTAAAAAACGTCCCTGAAGGCCGCCGTTATTGAGTTCTGTTTGCCCGTTGCCTTTAAGTTGCAATTTGTCTGTGTCTAATAACAGGGCATCATTGATAAACTGGCCATGGGTCACGTGGCATTGCAGGCTAAAAAGCTTAAATGGCGTGTTTTCTTTTTCTGACGTGCTTGGAGTGAAGAATACAGGTTGCAACAGTTGGATTACATTAAGATTCGTTTGGGCAAGTAGCGCATGGATTTTTTGTGTGGCTTCATCAATGCGTTGGTTGATATCAACAAAATATAAAACCCCATCTTTAAGACTAATGTTGCCCGTACCTTCGGTGCTGGTTATCCCATTTAGGCTTTGCAAGAGGGTTGTAGTATGCACTGAGGCATCTAATTTACCGGTTATCAGGTCTTTTCCTAGCAAATCTTTAAGCAGTTGATACGCATCTAGGTTGGTTGCTGTTTGATTGATTTCTAATTTTTTAGAGAGAACGTTATAACTTAAATCGCCAATGGATTCACCCTGGTAGAGTGATAAATGCAATGGGTTAAAAAATACGTCGTTGTTTTGGGTGGTTACATTGGTGGTGATTTTTGCAATGTTTAATGCATTTAGTTGTGTGTTTTGTAGCAATAATTGTCCATCAAGAGACACAGTTTTATTATTTGATGATGTCGCAATTTTTGCTTGGCCGTTATATTTGAGAGAAGTCTTAATTTTATAATCAGCGATAGAGGCATTTAATTTGGCTTTTATCTGTAAGGGAAAAAACTCATTTTTGAGATTTAATTGATGAGCACCCATTTGGAGACCATTCAGTGTTATTACGTTCACTCCTTGGTGGAAGGTAATTTTCCCATTGGTTAGTAGCAAGTCATCAATGGCAAGCTTTAATGCGTTGGAACGGGGGTGTTTGTTGGGTGTGGCGTTGAGCGTTTTTTGAGGTGCTGGTGTATTGGAATAGAGGTTCATTGTTACGCCATCAATGCTCAATTCATTAAAAACCAGCTCACCTTGCAGGAGAGTTTTAATGCTTAAAATTAACTGTAGATTATCAATAAACCCTGAATTGCTAGTGATGCTCTCCTTATTGCCAACATAAATATGGGATATTTTTATGCCTGGCTGAGGAAACAATTGCCAGCTCACATCGCCCTCGATATGAATTTGTTGAGAGCTTAAATCACTTAATTGCTTGTTTACCAAATAGCTCACGGTGGTGGGCTTTAGGGTTTTGGCTAAAATCCAAATGGTTATAAAAGTGAATGAAATCAGTAGTATTAGGGCTAAGAATAGTTTTTTGATGAGCTTCATAAGTGATCTAAAAAAACACAAAAGGACAGGGTTGATGCTTTACAGTGCATAAATAAACTCTAAAAGTCAAGGTTAAACATCCCAGTTTAGGCATCTGTTGTCGTCTTTTTAAGCGCATAGAGTTAAATTATTTGGCAAATTATATTGACGCCCTCCTATTAAACCAGTTAAACTGATCATAATTTGTACTCTGTGCTATATTGTTAGTATTAGCATAGGGAGTTTTAGTATCAGTGTTCAATGGATGAATGTCTATTGGGGATAGCTCATGGCAAAGATAGATTTAAGTGATATATATACAGAATTAAATTTGCGTTTAAGACCTAGCGTTATTGAGCTTGAAGACTCTACTTTAGGTACTGGTGCTTCTAATGTACCCTGTTCTCCTAACACCGATTATTACCTATTCATGCAGGGTACAGACACTGTATTCATAAAAGAGCCTACCAGCAATTTACCTAAGGGACACAAAGAGAGACGTACTTATAAACGAGGCGAGACTCTTAGCTTTGCAGCGCAAACCATAGCATGCATGAAAGAAGAAAATCCACGAATGGATCCCTCTAATGTAAATTCCTTTTCCTCACCATCTGTTGATATGGTGAATGGTCCTACTACTCTAGGCACTGAAGTGGGTGATAGAATTGCACGGGCTATTTATTTGATATTTCGTGCTGTAGCCAGTGGTAAAAAAACACTGCAATTAACTGGTTTTAGTCGAGGTGCTGCGGAGTCTGTTTTAATTCTTCATGAATTAGAGCGTATTAAGATAGATTTAGCCACCTCTAATAAAACGCTTCTTGATATTTTTTGTGATAGCCCTTGTAAATTCACAAGAGCTGCCATGAAAGATCTTTTTGTAGAAACCCCTAACCCTGATATTGAGCAATTGCGTCCTAAATTATCCGAGGATTTTAACGCACTCCAAATTAATACCTTTCTTATCGACCCTGTTCCAGGTGGTGGCCCAGCAGGTATTGGTGCTTGGGTAGACACACGTTTCGGAAAAGCGCTGCCTAGTCATCGTTCAGAGATTATTTTATGTCGAGATGAAAGAACGGCTTATTTTACTCCGATTGTTCCTGATGGTGTTCAGAAAGTTGTTATTGTTCCTGGCGCCCATGGTACCGCCTGTGGCAATCAATATGATCAACACCTTCAAAAACCATGGAAAAAACCAGGTGAAAAATCAACATCGAAAGGTCGTACCACGACCGTTCAAGACTTGGTATTATGCAAGTTGTTTGATTTTTGGCGTGGAGCAGGTCTATCACTTAAAAAAGAGATAGATGCTAAAGCTTTCGGTCACGAAGCTTTAGGCCTTGTCATAAATGCTTATTTACAAGCGCCAGATGAAAGCAAACAAGACGTGTTACTTCAACATTATAAAGCAGTTCATCAACATGATGCTCTTTTCAGGTTATTCACTGCTGGTAATTACCCTCTTTTAGGACAACAAACCAGTAAGGATAAAAAACATCGTCGAGTTCATTTTCGAGGGCAGCAAGACATCAGTATGGCGGTTCTTGAGTCCACGTTTCAAGAGTGCTTTGTGAACACTGAGCATGCGATTCTTGAGCTTAATACTTATATGGGCGAAGTTTTATCTAATGTAACATCTTCCACAGAGCAGGTAAAAGCCTCCGAAATGGCTCAAAATCTGACTCAACTTTTGAAAAACATTGCATCTCAAATTCAAGACTCTGTGGAGAACTCTCCATTAACGTTAGCACTCAGAACACGTGAGGTTAAGCCGGTGTTTTTTGAGGCTTTGTCTATGCGTGCGGAGCTCATTAGTCAAAAATACTTGCGAAATCATCTTAAAGCGGATGAAAAGCATTCCTTGATGCAGGCCATCATTGATTCATTTGACGCGCTTTCTAATGCTCGAGAAGGATTAGTGGCAGAAGCGTTAAATGAAGTTGTTGCCGCAAAAATTGCACTGATTGATGAGTGTAAAAATAAACTACAAGAAAGTCTTAAACAAACGGTAGAAGGGCACTTTGAGTGGTTACAACAAGAATCGGCTCAATTGAATGAAAAAATAAATTTATTTTTAAATCCAGAAGATTTTAGTGATATATGGAATCAATGTTTGAGCGCTCTTAAGGACATTCCTGAAACAGAGGTGATTGCTAATGAATTAGTGTCGCGTGACTCTGTAACTATCTCCGCAACCCAAGCAGATTTAGTAAGCGCATTAGAAAAAATAACGCTTCAACCTGAGGTAAAAGAAAAGGTAGATGCAATATTGCAACCTGCACTTGTATATTTTGATGTGTATCAGTATGACCTGGCTTATTATTTGCACAATATAGAGCTTTTTCACGAGGCAGTAAAAAGTCTTAAACAAGGTTGTCCTAAACTTAAGGAACTTGTAGGCGATAAAAAATTAAATTTAATTGAAGCAGAGCTTCAGTGTTTTAATGTCGACTTAGCAAAAAGCGCAGGCCGTTTGCTAAAAGTGAAAGGACATCACCTCTCTATTGTTCCTGCAGGTGTTTCAGAAGAATTTTATGAAGAGGCTAAAAAAGAAGCCCTTGCACAAGGCGCAGCTTCACCTGAATATGTTGCTTTAGAGGTTTTATATAAAACTTCACAAGTTCAGAATGAAGAGCTAATAGCTGATATTGAAGCTAAAAAATTAGCGTTAATGGCGGCTGAAGAAAAAGCAACAACGCAGCAGCAAGCTATTGAAGTGCTTGAGACGTCAACGGAAAAGCTCGAAAGAGATATTGAAACAAAAAAGGCTCTTCTTGTTGAGTTGGAAGAAAAATCAACAAGACAGCAGGAAGCCCTTGACGCTCATGAGGCGTCAAAAACGGCTCTATTACATGATATTGAGGTTAAAGAGGCGCAGCTTCTTGCATTAGAAGAAAAAACATCAGAGCAACAGGAATCACTTGAGGCCCATGAGGAAACAAAGAGAGTGCTATTAGCTGATATTGATGCTAAAAAGGCGCAGTTCGATGCATTGGCAGTCACGTCAGCAGAGCAGCTGGCGGGACTTAACGATATAGAGAGAACAAAGGCCACACTGATAGATGACGTTAATTTAAAAAGTGAGCGGCTCGCTCTATTAGAGGAAAATGCGAGGGCACAACAGGCGCGTCTTGACGCTCTTGATGCATCAAAGGCTGAGTTATTGGTTGAGGTTCAAACGAAAAGCACTCAATTGAATGATTTAAAAAGAGTGTCTACCGAACAGCAGGATGAGATTAAAGCTCTCAGAGCTTCAACTGAAAAATCTAGAGCTTTAAATGCCGAATTGTTCTCAACAAAAGAGTTTGAATACAGTGCGCTTATTCATCAAAAGCTAAAGCCTCTTATTAATAATTACCTTAAACATCTTTTGAAAGCGGCAAAAAAACACGATTCTACTATCAATATGGACACGCTGGACCAGAATCTTCCTGAAAAATTGGGCGATAAGCCTTACGCACTTATTAAAGACAAATTTGAAAAAGTGCAGGTGATGCAGCAAGCCTTGTTATCGACTAAGGCACTTCCTAGCGTACGTGTCGGGGAATTTTATACTTCATTGCGTTATTCTAACCAAGAGTTAGTTAAGCATCGTGACAGTGCATGGACCAAGTTTGCAAAAGGCTGCTTGTTGCTTTTAGCAACGCTTATGACCGGCATTGTTCCTGCTCTCATTTATGCCGCAGCTACCCGTGGACGCACACCTTTCTTTTTCTGTAAAAGTCATGGGGAACGATTTACTGAAGCATCTGAGCGCTTGGATGACACCCCTAAAAAAGGCAGATAATCCTTTTTGATAGGGCATGCAAAGCTCTTTATTTGTGTGCCCTGATTCTTTAATGTTTGTCCTGTAATTCCTGATGATCCCCATTAATCTATAAAAAAACAAATCAACAATTCAACCTACCAAGGCGAGTCAACATGTGATGTCTTGAGCAATTTAAAAAAATTAAAAAAAAGTATTGCAATTTATTTGTTTTGGATGTTAACCTGATAGTCTTCCTTTGAAAAAAGAGAAGAACGATTTGATTTAGATGTTCAGATTTAGCTTTTCAAGTTTTACTCGGAATTGAGATAAGATAATTGAGGAGAAGATCATGGAACAGCATTATCAATGGGAAATTGTTATTTTAAAACCCACATCAGTATTTCTTTCTTTTCTTGCTGCACAAGCGCCTGATATTGAGCTTCCTGAATTAAATGTTTTGCAGATGGATACTACTGCTTACATCATTCAAAGACAAGTGAGTGAAGAGGCGACCCTTGACGAAATAGGTCGTCATTACCCTAAAATGTTTAAACATGAAATTGCTCGTTGGTTAGGGGAAGATGCGCCTATTCCTAATGAAGGCAGTTTTCTAGACTTTCTTTGCTGCTTTAAATTTGAATTGCATTCACAAATTGTATTGATGGAACCCTCTATTTCAGAAGGGCATCAGTTATTATGCATTAAGCCACGTTCTGTGCTTGTAAAATGGATGAAGTCTTCTATCGAAGATAAAGATGAAGTCACTAGCATCCTTGAGCGAGTCAATATGTCTTATCTAACCGAAAACGCCACCGTTGTGATAAAAAATTTTACGGAGGCTTCTCAAATCAATCCCTTTATTGAGGATCATTACCGTCCCATTTATACGGCTGAAATGTCGCGTATGTGTGATAAAACAGATCAATGGCCCTTGGTGGATACATTGCAGTCTTTTAATCGTTATTTTTCTGTTGAAGTTCATACACAATTGATCCATTTACATGATGGTGTTGCTTCTTGAAAATAGAGGGAGAAGTAAGAGTGATTGCATTTTTCAATGAGCCCTCGCGGCAATTACTGCGAGGGTCTCTTTGGTGTTGAAATTGTTTAATTTACTTCAATATGTTAATTTAATTTGTCATTTTGGTTCAAATTAGGGCATAATCGACATATGATTTAAAATATACCCATTAGGACCTTCATGATTGTTAAAAAGCTCTTGTTTATTTTTTGTATCCCTTTTTGTATGAATGGGTATGCTTCATCATTGTTGTTGAATGAAAAAAACACCATTGAAGTGTTTCAAAAAAATTCCCCAAAAGTCGTGTATGTTCAGCGCATGACAACCGTTAGAAAGCATGCAAATGATCGCACACAAGTGCCTGCTGGAGCAGGTTCAGGCATTATTTGGGACAGATTGGGTCATGTGGTTACGAATTTTCATGTTGTGAACGGGGCTGAAAATTTAGTGGTGATCATGGGCGGAATGACGGTGCCTGCGAAAGTTATAGGTACAGAACCTCGAAAGGACATAGCCGTCCTTGCCATTACTTCTCCAAAAGTGTTGGAACGATTAAAGTTTTACACGCCACTAGAAATGGCTTCAACCAGCGAGCTTCTTGTGGGCCAAAAAGCCATTGCCATTGGTAATCCGTTTGGTTTAGATCATACGCTAACCCTTGGCGTGATTTCGGCATTAGGTCGTCAGGTTCCTGGTGTTGGGGGCGTTAAAATTCGAGACATGATTCAAACCGATGCGTCTATTAATCCTGGTAATTCTGGGGGGCCTCTTTTGGATAGTGCAGGTAAATTGATAGGTTTAAACACCGTTATTTTCTCACCTTCAGGATCATCGGCAGGAATTGGGTTTGCAATCCCCGCTGATGATATTGCGCGAATCGTTCCTCAAATCATTAAAAACGGCCGAGTAATCCTTGCAGGTATTGGGATAACACGTGTTGAAGCGAATTTGGCAGAGCGCTTAGGCGTAACGAAAGGGGTTTTAATTTCAGAAGTTTTACCCCGCACTCCAGCCTCGCGAGCCAAACTTCAGGGAACGCACCGTGACGGTTGGGGGCATCTTGTTCTTGGGGACATTATTACCCATGTTAATGGTGATGCAGTGGCTAATTATGATGCGCTTTATGATAAGTTAACCGATACTAAAATTGGTGCCACCATTGCTATAACAGTGTTTAGGAACGGTAAATTTATAAATTACAAATTAAAAACCATCGATATTGCTGCCTATTAAACGATTATTAACAGCCATATTCGGCAAGGTAGGCCTCTAGGCGTTTGACCTCTTGTGTATTGTTTTCGTGAGCTAAATAATCCATCAAGTCAAAAAGAGTAATGATTGAAAACACCTGGATGCCTTCGGCCCTGATTTCACTCAGCGTAGAATGGTTAGTGAGGCCTCTTTCACAACGATCTAGCGCAATAACAACAGCGGTTAATGAGCCACCACCCATTTTAATGAGCGTTTGTGCTTCGCGAAAGGCGGTTCCTGCAGTTATCACGTCATCAATAATGATGGTGTTGCCACTTAAAGGAGCGCCAATGAGTGTCCCGCCTTCACCATGCAATTTAGCTTCTTTACGATTAAACGTAACGGTTGTATCTATATTTTTTTCGGCAAGTGCAATCGCTGTGGCTGTGGCCAATGGCAAGCCTTTATAGGCAGGGCCGAAAAGATGTTGAAAATCAATAGCGTTTTTTACCAATATCTCTGCATAACATTGCCCGACTTTGCGAAGAGCAGTTCCTTGATAAAATAATCCAGCATTAAAAAAATAGGGGCTTATACGGCCTGATTTGAGAGTAAATTTTCCAAATGTTAAGACGTTACAATCCAAGGCCAAGCGAATAAAGTTTTTTTGGGTCGTGTTCATGATAAAACCTTGAAATAAGCACGGATTATATAGTTACAGTTAATGGTATAAGAAAACGGTTAACAATCAATAAAAAACTGTTATGCTATTAAAAATGTTTAAAATCATAGGGGATATGGATATGTCAGAAAGGGAAAATGGACAAGTTAAATGGTTTAATGAGAAAAAAGGGTTTGGTTTTATCATTAATGAGCAAGGTGAGGATATTTTTGTGCATTACAAAGATATTCAAGGTGTTGGGTTTAAAACATTACATGAAAATGACACGGTAAGTTATGTGTTAGATAAAGGCCCAAAAGGATTAAAAGCTCAAGACGTGGTTTTGCTTAATGAGCTTGCTGACGCATAAACACTTAAAAAAACGCACCCAAATACGTATTATAAAATCAAACTCAGCAAATACGGCGCATAATGCGCTGTATTTGTGTGAATACAGGGGCGGATGGTTGTTTTTCCCTGCATTAATACTAGGGGCTGTTGATTTACTCTATAGGTTCCACGTACCGCGGGCAAGCGGAAGTACGTGGGTGATTTAGGGTATTTAAAACCGAACTGTCAATAAACACTTAGAGTGTCTTGATAGTTTATTCATTTCGCTTATGCGCGCTGGCTATTTCGGTGAGTCTATGGATATTAATCAATCATCACCGGCATTGGCTTATTAATTTTTCTTCATTTATCATGCCTTGTCGTACTGCTACAAAATCCTATGCGTCTTGCAAAATTCGTTTCAATCAATGGACTTTTTTCTTACCGTTTACATATAAAGGGTTCCTCATTATAGTATGGTGCCTATTTATTCTGATTGTAGATGGGCTTTTGCCACGAGAAACGCATATTATATAATCAAAATGACCGATTTTTGACATTTTTCGCGCAAAATAAAGTGTGATGTTGATGCAACGTCGTATGGATATCTTGCATAAAGCACCGCATGTAGGAGAGTACGAGGTTATTTGTGCTTAGACATTAGACGCATTTGCTCTGGGTTTTAACCAGTTAACTTGACGGGGATTACATGGATACAACAATAGCGGATATTCTTAAAAAAAGAGTATTTATCCCATTTTTTGTGACACAATTTTTTGGTGCATTCAATGATAATGCGTTTAAATTTGCCATGCTAACCCTTATTAGTTATCACTTAAGTACGTCGCAACTTCAGTCGGAGCTCTTTCAAGCGTTGGCGGGTGCATTGTTTATTATCCCGTTTTTCTTTTTTTCAGCCACAGCCGGCCAATTGGCAGATAAATACAATAAAACCGATTTAAGCCGTGTTATCAAAGTATTTGAGGTTCTTTTGGTTGTGGGGGGAGGTGTCGCTTTATACAGAGGCAACACGTGGTTTCTTATGCTGACTTTGACTGGCATGGGGATTCATTCAGCATTTTTTGGGCCCATTAAATACGCTATTCTCGCTGATCTCTTGCCTCGCTCGCAATTATTAGGTGCCACGGCGTTGATAGAGGCCAGTACTTTTCTTGCCATTTTGTTAGGCACTATTTTAGGCACTATTAGTGTTGGTGGGGTAAAAACAGGCTCTTTGTGCGCTATTATTTTGACCGTGAGTGCGGCGGTAGTAGGGCTCATCTCAAGTTTTTTTATACCACCTGCTAAGTCTGTAGCAACAGATTTGCGGGTGGAGTGGAATGTATGGCGTTCAACTAAAAAAATGATACAAACCATTGCGTTAAATCCTCGTATTGCGCCGGCGATAGGTGCAATTTCTTGGTTTTGGCTGATAGGCGCTGTGATGCTAACTAAATTACCTGACTATACAAACTATGTGTTACGAGCAGATGCTTCTGTGTTTGCTGTATTTCTTGCATTATTTTCTATTGGGATTGCATTAGGTTCAATGATAATCAATCATTGGTTGGCGGGTCAGATAACCTTACGCTATGTTCCGCAAACCATGCTACTACTATCGTTGTTTGTGGGTGATTTATATTGGGCTTCACCCGTGCACATAAGCGCTGAGCCTTTACAATCGTTGATAACATTTTTTAGTCAACTTCGACATTGGCGGATTGCGTTTGATATTTTTTTGCTTGCAGTGAGTAGTGGTTTGTTTTTAGTTCCCTTACATACGTATTTACAAGTGGTGAGTCAAGGCGATATGCGCTCTCAAACGTTGGCTAGCAATAATATTGTCAACGCTCTTTTTATCGTTATTGGTAGTGGTTTGGTGATGGTGTTACTGCATTTACATGTCGCTATTGTGGTTGTTTTTCTAATCTTAGCTCTTTTAAATGGTTTCGTTGCCCTCTTGTTTTGGTGTGTGTTTTTGAAAAAGGCAGATTTCATCTACCAAACCAAATGCGATCCCTTAGCTTGACGTGTTGGTCCTTAACCAATCTTTTACAGGTAAAAAGTGGGTATAGAGTTTTTCTTCAGCGCTATTTTTCTCAGGCATCCAATTATATTGCCAATGAACATCTGGTGGAAGTGACATTAAAATAGACTCAGTTCTGCCACCAGATTGAAGACCAAAAAGGGTTCCACGGTCGTAGACTAAATTAAATTCAACATAGCGTCCTCGACGGTATAACTGGAAGTCCTTTTCTTTTTGCCCAAAGGCATGATGCTTACGACGACGAACAATGGGTGCATAAGCTTTAATAAAATGATCACCAATGCTTTGCGTTAAATTAAAGCTGTGCTGAAACCCTTGTTCGTGATAATCATCAAAAAAAAGGCCGCCAATACCGCGTGCCTCTTGCCTATGTTTAATATAAAAATAGTCATCACACCATTGTTTAAAACGAGGATACAGCGCCTCCCCAAAGGGTTTGCAGGCATTAAAAGCGGTTTGATGCCAATGTTGGCAGTCTTCTTCAAACCCGTAGTAGGGTGTTAGATCATACCCACCACCAAACCACCACAAAGGGGCACTGTTTTCTTTTTCAGCAATAAAAAAGCGTACATTGGCGTGTGCGGTGGGTACGTAAGGGTTGTCAGGGTGAATCACCAATGAAACACCTAAGGCATTAAAATGACACCCTGCTAATTCCGGGCGGCTTGCACTAGCGGAGGGGGGCAGTGCATCGCCACTCACGTGTGAAAAATTAACGCCTGCTTTGGCAAAGGTAGCGCCTTTTTCCAGCACGCGGGTAATACCACCGCCACCTTGTGAGCGCGCCCAAACATCCTCCATAAATATAGCTTGCTCATCAAGCGCCTCTAATTCATTGCAAATGCTTGTTTGTAAACGCAAAAGATAAGATTTAACAAGGTCAAGAGCGTTTTCTGGTAAGGGTTGGATGGCTTTTGGGGTCATTTTATTTTCTATGGTTACACACTAAAAATGTGAAAATACCAGTTTTCATAATACCCTGCAACGGGTATATATTTTGAACAGGAATGCAAATGGCGTATACTAGCTGCATTATAGGATGTAGAGATTATTTTTCGTGCACGTTATACCTCAAAAATTACTTCCCTCGTTAATTTCCCCTCTTGCTATCGCACCAATGATTGACTGGACCTATACCCATTTTCGAATGTTTATGCGAATGTTAGCGCCTCATGCACTCTTGTACACAGAGATGCAAACGGTAGGCGCTATTTTTAATAATCCAACGCGGGCTTTGTATTTTCATGATCAAGAGGAGCCCATAGCTTTGCAATTGGGTGGCATGGATAGAGACGCATTGGTTGAATGTGCAAAAAAAGCAGCGCAACAGGGTTTTTCTGAAGTTAATTTAAATTTAGGCTGCCCGAGTGACAGGGTGCAATCGGGTCGTTTTGGTGCATGTTTGATGGCCGAGCCTCTGCATGTGGCGGATTGCATCAAGGCCATGAAAGATGCCGTCCAAATTCCTGTTACTGCAAAGACCAGGATTGGAATTGATAACCAAGACAGTTATGCTTTTTTTGAAGCATTTGCAACAACGCTCGTTGAAGCCGGATGTGACAAGCTCATTGTGCATGCCCGCAAAGCATGGTTGCACGGGTTAAACCCCAAACAAAATCGTACCATCCCTCCTTTACATTACGATTATGTGTACCAAATTAAAGAAGCGATGCCCACAATTCCTGTGGTTATAAATGGCAATATCAATGAAATCGATGAGATCAATGCCCATTTAAAGCAAATTGATGGGGTGATGCTAGGGCGTCTTGCATGTCAAAACCCTTATGCTATCGCCAAGATTCATCATGCGCTTTATCCTGATACGCCTTTAGTGACATGCACGGATGTTCTAAACTATTACGTCGAGTATGCCTTACAAGAAAAAGCGCGTGGTGTGCCGTGTAGCCTGTTATTAAAACCCATTTTTAACATGGCTCATGGCTTGCCGATTGCACGTAAATGGAAAGCGGCATTAATGGATTTTCAACAATCGAAAAACCAACAAACACTTTTAAATGCATTGTCGTTATTTCAATAAAGTTTAAATTATCAGCGAAGCTGAATAGCATATAACATATAAACAGTTTGACCTCAAATCACGCGCTTGGTAAAATTGATCACCAAGATTATATTTGAGGCATGATATGTTTAATTTACACGAACTTAAAGAATTTAATCCCGCTATTGTCTACACGAACGATGTAGAGGCCTCTCCTGCACTGGAGGCAGGATCTGATGCGCTACAAGATTCTCTTTACCCAACCATTGATCAACTTCACGATTTATTCAATGGTTATCAATTTGCTGAAACTAAAATTTTGCCTTTTATTAAAAAGAATGGGCGAGAGGCTGTCACTGAGCAACAGTTTTTAGAGTGGATTCTTACTTTGCATGGCGCTATTGGCAAGACTATTCTAGAACTTTGGAATAAAAAGGCGGGATCATACGCTGAAGAAGGTATTGCACTTTGGCATCAAGGCCGAATGGTGAGCGAGCATCTTATGCGTTATTTTTCTAAGTGTTATAGAGGCATGACTGAAGTTCAGTTGGCCCAATTAATACATAAAGAGCATGAGGTTGAGGTGTCTGAAATATTAGATTTTATAAAACTCATGCAGAAAGTTCGTGGCCTTTCTGATGTTATGCTTCCTGAGTCAGAGGATAAACATCTTCGAGAAATTTGCGGAAATACTTATGAGGGCACTGTTCTTTTAAGGCGGTTATTTCTAGCTTATCGCTCTAATGCATTAACACCTGTTGAAAAAGCCATTGTAAATAAAATTGTAATGCTCGGTGAGGATCCAAAAGAAATTCCTAATGCAATGTCTGTCTATGCTCGCAACACCCTTAAAGAGTTCAAAGCATGCAATGGTGAGGATTTAAAAGCGGTATCTGCTTTTTTGGCCAAGTTGTTTACAAGATTTACTGAAATTCATCCCTTTGGAAACGCGAATGGGCGCGTGGCAACGTGCATTATGAATATATTTTTACGGTCACTTGATCTTCCAAGTATTGTGTTGCGACAGGTTGGTGAAAATACAGACCCAAAAAGTCCTTACAGTCTTGCCATGGATAGACTCAAAACCTCCACAGATATGTTGGAAAAGCTCATTTATCAGCGCATTATTGCTGCAAAAAAAGAAGCTTATTCAGCACCGGAGAGAGAAAAGGTCGTTGAATTGCGGGTTCAATTTGTAGTCCTTGCAAGGCGGATTGAAACGATGGATAGAGCGTATAATTGTGATGTAATAAAACATATGGCTTGCGACACGCCAGTTTGTAGGGCAGCGTTACAAGGGGCAACAGCATACTCTGATCGTATTGGTATAGTGATGATGGAGCAAATGCTTCTTATAGCTCAACGCATTGAGAGCCAGTTAACGAGTCTGAAAAAAGCACCCGTATTTTCTCTTGCGGCCCAACTTAGTGAAGAGCAAAAATCAAAATTAATGTCTGGTTTAATACAACTGAGTGGACAATCTGGTTGGAAAGTGAATCAAAAAAATGGGTTGGTGACGTGGGTTGAGTTGTCTGATAAATCTGTTGCTCGTGAAGTGGAAAGTAAATTGTCGCGGTCTGGAGTGGCCGTTGTAACCTTGGCCACGCGAAAAGACAATCCAACTATTTCTGTTGTGAAATGTGAGCAAATTAATTTTAAGACATTGGTGGATATTGTAGAGAGCGAAAAAATTGAGCGTGTTAAAGAGTCATTAGCTCAAGCCTCTCTTTGAAAGTAATATCTTGCTATTTAAGCTGATTGAATAGCATAATCAGGGCTACCTCATTTAAAAAACGGGTCATTTCGATGTTTTCTAATGAATGGGGTTGGCCCTTTTTTATATCATTTTTCTAGTCACTCCTATTTGAGTTTCTTCTTTATTGACATCAGTTTTCTGGGGTTTTAATTTCGCCATATGATTTCATCGCATAATTACCTAGTAGGTTTTAATGATAATTATAGCAAAATAAAATCAATATGATTTGTATGTGGGCGTTTGTATCAACTATTTCATAATGTAAAAGTTTTTTTAGCAACAGTGAAAATTTTATACCTATGTATCCATTATTACCCAATGCCAGGTCCTCAGGAGTCGATAGGTGGTTTAATGTGGTCGCGAAAGTAGATGAGCATCAACCTTTTTTTGAAGTGTTTAATGTGCATTGTAAAGTCAAAAATGCGCGCGTTACGCGCTATGTGCACTGAATCCAGTGCGATATTCATATGAGATCGTATAGATACGATGCATAAAGTACGTTACTTAGGAGGGTACGAAGTCATTTGTGTTTAAACATTGGATGTGCTTGCTCAGTTCAATAATAGGTATTCATGGCATTTATATCTAATTTCTAGTAAATTAAGCGGTTTTGGTACTCATGCTTCAGAGCGAAGTATAGAAAATAGAGGGGATTCTCAGGGCCATGCTGAATACGTTAATGAAGAAAATGTTTGGTAGTCGCAATGAACGCACGTTGCGACGCATGGAAAAAACTGTATTGGCCATTAATGCCTTTGAGCCCCAAATAAAAGCACTGACCGATGCGGCGTTAGCCGCTAAAACCACCGAATTTAAAACCCGTTTTATTGCTGGTGAGTCGCTGGATGATCTACTCGCTGAAGCCTTTGCTGTAGTGCGTGAAGTGTCCGTACGTACTTTAGGGTTGCGGCATTTTGATGCTCAGATGATTGGTGGGATGGTGTTGCATGAAGGGAATATTGCAGAAATGCGCACTGGCGAGGGAAAAACCCTGGTAGGGACGTTGCCCGCTTTTTTAAATGCTATCAGTGGGTATGGTGTGCACGTTGTGACCGTAAATGATTATTTGGCAAAACGTGATAGTCAATGGATGCGACCTGTTTTTGAGTTTTTAGGGTTAACTGTAGGTGTGATTTATCCCGATATGCCTCATCAAGAAAAGCAACAGGCGTACCAAGCCGATATTCTCTACGGCACAAATAATGAGTTTGGTTTTGACTATTTACGCGATAACATGGCCTTTAGTTCCAAGGACAAAGTACAGCGTGAATTAAATTTTGCGATCGTGGACGAAGTGGATTCCATCCTTATTGATGAGGCGCGTACACCCTTAATCATTTCAGGTGCTGCAGAAGATAGCTCGGAACTCTACATTAAAGTTAACCAGTTGATTCCTAAGTTAAAGCTTCAACTCACGGAAGAAGAGGGTGGCGATTACACGATAGACGAGAAACAAAAACAGGCTCATTTAACAGAGTCTGGCCATCAACACGTTGAAGAACTCTTGATGAAAGAGAAAATGTTAGATCCAGGTGAAAGCCTTTATCATGCCAGCAATATTATGTTAATGCACCATATTAACGCGGCACTGAAAGCACATGCCATGTTTCACCGTGATGTAGATTACATTGTTCAAAATAACCAAGTAGTGATTGTGGATGAACATACGGGCCGTACAATGCCTGGAAGGCGTTGGTCAGAAGGATTGCACCAAGCGGTTGAGGCAAAAGAGCGGGTCGCTATTCAAAATGAGAATCAAACATTAGCCTCAATTACCTTCCAAAATTATTTTAGGTTATATAATAAATTGTCAGGAATGACCGGTACGGCTGATACAGAAGCTTATGAATTTCAACAAATTTATAATCTCGATGTTGTTGTTATTCCTACCAATAAACCCATGCGTCGGATAGATGAGGCTGATTTAGTTTATCTCACTCAGCAGGACAAATATGAAGCTATCATTGAGGATGTTCGAGATTGCGTGGCACGCAACCAACCTGTATTGGTGGGAACGGCCTCCATTGAGTCGTCTGAATTGCTCAGTAATTCATTAAAAAAAGTAGGCATTAAACACCAAGTATTAAACGCCAAATTCCATGAAAAAGAAGCTCAAATTATTGCTGAAGCAGGTAGACCAGGTGTGGTTACCATTGCGACCAACATGGCAGGACGAGGAACCGACATAGTGCTTGGGGGGAGTTTGGCGTCAGAACAAGCCCTGCTCTCAGACACCGCAAGTGAAGCAGAGCGCCAAGCTGTTGAAAAAGAATGGCGACAACGCCATGAAACAGTCATTGCCGCAGGTGGACTACGTATTATTGGGTCTGAGCGCCATGAATCACGACGCATTGATAACCAATTACGAGGTAGAGCTGGCCGACAGGGTGACCCTGGCAGCAGCCGTTTTTACTTATCGCTTGATGATAATTTAATGCGTATTTTTGCCTCTGAGCGTGTAGCTTCATTAATGCGTCGTTTGGGCATGAAGTCTGGCGAGCCTATTGAGCATGGTTTGGTAACCAAGGCCATTGAAAACGCACAACGAAAATTAGAAGGGCATCACTTTGATGTGCGAAAGCAACTTCTTGATTACGATAATGTTGCTAATGAGCAACGCAAAGTTATTTATTCACAACGTGCCTCTATCATGGAAATAGTGGATCCTCTAGAAGCAGTAGAGTCCATGCGAGAAGATGTGATAGCTGAATTGGTGAACAGTTATAT
Organism: uncultured Legionella sp.; assembly: GCA_964442495.1. Classification (GTDB taxonomy): domain Bacteria; phylum Pseudomonadota; class Gammaproteobacteria; order Legionellales; family Legionellaceae; genus CAYTZN01. Next base: position 111,629 of record CAYTZN010000003.1, read on the forward strand.
TCCACCTGACAGTTTAGAAGATCAATGGGATATTTCAGCGCTTTCAGATGCACTGGCCGATGATTTTAAATTGAAAGCACCCCTTAAAAAATGGCTGGATGATGATCACACGATTCAACCTGCTGTTATTAAAGAAAAAATCATTTCTTTATGTGTTTCTCAATATCAGGAAAAGGGCCAACAAATTGGTAGAGACGTGCTCGCTCAATTTGAAAAATCAGTGATTCTTCAAACCATGGATAATCATTGGCGGGAGCATTTAGCCGCTATGGATTATTTACGACAAGGTATTCATTTACGTGGGTATGCACAAAAAGATCCAAAACAAGAGTATAAACGGGAAGCATTTACATTGTTTTCAACAATGCTTGATAATTTAAAATATGACATTATCAGGCTTCTAGCGTCTGTTGAAATTAAAACTGAGGACGATGTGGATGCTATTGAAGACCAACGTCGTGCTGAGCAAGTACAAAAAATGCAATACATTCATGCCGATGATTCTTTGGCTCTGAGTGAGGATGATGGCGTCACCACCACGTTTAAACGCAATGAAAAGAAAGTTGGTCGGAATGATCCTTGCCCTTGTGGTTCGGGTAAAAAATACAAAAATTGCCATGGAAGCCTTGCGTGAAAGTAGCGGTTGCCATCATCACGGATGAACATCAAAAGATTTTAATTACTCAGCGTGCTCAACTAGCCCCTTACGGGGGGCTGTGGGAATTTCCTGGCGGCAAACTTGAACCTAATGAGCTAGCATCTTCAGCATTGATAAGGGAAATTAAAGAAGAAGTTGGTCTTGATGTGTTGTCATATAATTATTTGGGAGAAGTGCAACATGCCTATGGTCAGAACGTTATTTCCTTATTGGTGTATCACGTTTATGACTACTCAGGCGATGCAGTATGCCTAGAAGCGCAAATGGGGTTATGTTGGGTAGATGTGGGTAGTCTTCGTGAGTTTTCTTTTCCGGCAGCTAATTTAGAAATCATTGAATTGTTTAAAGCCCGTGTTACAGCTTAGCTTATTTTAATACAGATTGGGAATCTAGTCAGATTACTGGATACCTCGCATAAAGCGAGGTAAGTTGGTGACTATACTGTCTCTGGTTTGTCCAGAGGATCTAGGAATTTAGCCAGATTCCTAGATCCTTCGTATAAAGCGAGGTAAGTCGGTAATTACCCCAGGTTTTATCCTCGCTCGGTGTGATTTAGTGAGAGCCACCCTCTATAATTGGCAGATAGCTAAATCTATTTTAGCGTCTGTGCGATGTATTTCATGCATGGAGCTTGCATCACACAATCGAAGACTAAGTCCATGGTGTCCTAGTTGCATTTTGGGGACAATGCCTGAATTTCTGTCCATTCTTAATAAAATCAAATGACAAGATGATTGTGAAGGAAGTGAGCACTGATAAAAGCCATTAAACAGGTCAATCATGTCAAACTGGGCTGTATTTCGTAATAAAGATAAATAAACAGCAACGGTATCAGAGAGTGTTTGTAAGTGTTTTAACCAAGCTTTTAGATCGTTTTGACGTTGAAACGCTTCGTTTTCAAGCCATAGTAGGAGTTGTGGCGAATGCATTTCGCAATCATTGTGGTGTGCTGTTTGTGATAATCGAATCGATTGTAAAAATGAATTTAGTTGTATAGATTCTCCAAATCGGCCTACCACAGAGCTCAGCTGTTGAATTTGTATGAACAAATCGGCATAAAGGTTATTGGATACAATCGTTTGGGATTTATTCAATGCATGTTCGATGCGCATGAATTCTTTTAAAAAACGGCTTTTAAGCTCAGGCTTTTCGATGAGCTTGATGATTTCAATGATATTTTTTAGAGCATAGTGATGTATGACAGGATGGGACTCTTCACAGGCTTGTACAACAGTAAGAAAAAGACACTCAAGTCGTAAGGCTATCTTGGGTAAGTAGTGAGTGGCTAACTGAAAGGTAATGGTGTCTTGGCGCATAATTCTGGGGCTGTCCTTCTGCTATTTGACCAAGACTAACACAAAATTGAAAGAACTCAAAAAATTAGAGTTTTTATAGGTGTTTTTAGTGATCGGTAAATGGTATCTCGTCATCCTATGTCTTCAATAAAGCGATACAAAAATATTTTATAACCCCAGAGCAAGATGTTGTTATCTCCAACCTCGGGTTTAATTCCAAATGGACAAGGCGATTATGCTGCAAATAAATTCTTAGTGTACAAAATATGCATTGCTTGGTATTCTTCAAGAGAAAATGTACGCGAGGAACAATATTTTGCATTTTACTTCGGAAATTCTGCAGCAACAGCATCCAGAAGCTCGATTAATACCTTACCCTGTATGGCTAAGCTTTGGTTTTAATGGCAGTGATCCATCCGTTGCTTTTTCATTCATGTCAAAGTCTATCGAAACCTTGTTGCAAGGCTTGGAGAAACCTAATACAAGCCACGAGGCAAAAAGGTGTTTTCTCGCCATTGCCTTTAGTCATTCGGACATAACATATGATGAGTTGGTGCAAATTTCTAATCATTTAAAGTTGTCACCCTCAGACTTATTTGATTGCGCTATCGCAGCTGGAAAATTAGATTTAATTGAGTGTCTTTTAAAAACGGATGAGAACAGAGAATGCTTGTTAGCTAATGCATTTCGGCGCGCAGCATATTACGGTTATATACATGTTTTAGATTATCTTTTTACTCTAAGTCAGAACCCTCCATTAGAAATAATTAAAATCAATAATTATGAGACTTTTCTGCAGGCCGCAAAAAATGGCGACTTAGACATCATAAAATACCTGATAGATAAAATACCAAAAGACGACGTATTAAAAATGCTAGCTGTTCAAAATTATCATGCCTTTTTTAATGCGGCCCAAAAAGGGCATTTTGATGTTATACAGTACTTGCTTGAAACGTTACCAAGACAAGATTTACCGATAATGATAGCAGCTCACGGTATTTATATTTTTTGCCAAGCTGATTTATGTAATCATATTTCTATTATTAAAGACATTCTTCATTTCCCAGTGGTGTTTGCTCATGCAGAATATCATGTTCATGAGTATCAACAACACACAGGTCCTTTTATTACTGAAAAGCTATTTGTCCTTCAGCAAGCGCGAGTACAATTTGAAGCGTCATATCCTAATCGGGTATTTGATGTTGAAGATGCTGGTGAGGTGAGGTTATATTTTTATATTTTAAGACATTTGATTCGTCGAAATGATGCAACATTACTGAGTGAAATGCGTGTGTTATTAAATATACCGTCAGTAGAAGCGTTTCTTCATCATCTGGCAACACAGTTTCATGAAAATCAATTGCTTCGTTTAGCTCTATCCATAGGGAATGAAGAAGCTGCTCGATTGCTACTTATGATTCCGGCTGTTCGTATATTAGCTGAACAAAATAATTATTACCAAGATGAATATTGTAATGGTATAGATGCGCGCGCAATAGCCCAAGACCCTGAATCATCAATGCGAGCGCTAAGCGTTGCTGAGCAAAATCGGTTGCAACGGGCAATAGATCATTATGATGTCCAATTAAAAAAATTAACTGTTCCTGTTGTTATGGATAATTTACGAAGCACTCTTTGCGCGCGTTATAAAGAAAAGCCTGCTCAAATTGTTTCAGATGTCGGTGTCATGGTTGTTTTACCCATGAACTGGGAAGATTTTGAGGCGCTAAATCTTTGTCAAGAAGGTGGTGAGGGGCAAGCCACCGAGCATCAACGTGCGCTTGAGGCTTATTATCAACATCAAGACCATTCTGCTTTTCGATACTTATTAAAACCTAACCCATGGATACACAGTGAGGCGTTATATGTAAATTCAAATGACGCGCATACCAAGCATTGGGCCAATTTTGATGGCTATGAACCTCTTATAGCGATGTTATTTTTGGCGGCATCAGATGAGCATATAGAACCCTGTAATGGCTATACAATTGATGCTCGTTTAGGGCATTTCATTAATGAATTAGCGCATATTGGGCGCGCTCATAATTGGGATAGATTGATTAAATATGGCCTTCCAGGCAAAGAAAATTTTGGCGAGCAAGATGATTTGGACGCCGACAGACCTAGTTGTTATTCAGGTGTTAAAAAACGCTTGTTTCAATCGGTGTTAGGTCATCCGCTTTTAACTGTTTTAACCTTTGATATTGTTAAACAAAAACTGAATGAATTGGTACGTGAACATTTCAAAGCGGCTATCACTCACGAGAATCACGATAAATTTAAAAAAGCATGGGAAAATTCGCTAAATGACGATCTTGAGTTTGATGCGCGTCAAGCCGCAATGATAAGTCTTAAAGAGCTTGATATAAACAAAGAGCAACAAAGCTTGCTTCTTTATACATTGGCCGATGAGCTAGATAAAGAATATGGGGGGCAATTTAGCAATGATGCAAGCCTTTGCGAATTTGCTGAAGCATGTCTTGAGCTAGATGAAAAAGATAAATCTGCAATGCATGCCACCCAATTTGCCTATACAAATTGGTATACCTGCCTTGAAGCGAAGGTTGCTCACGATGATACAAGGGTAGATTTGCCAAGTACAATAGGACTTTTTTCTTCCCCTAGGCCAGAACCGATGGATGATGACTTGCCCGTAGAGGAAGATGACAGTTTATCATTAAGAAAAAAATTCTGCTGAATTTACGATTCACTCATCACAAATTTCAAATTAGGTGGGTTCTAATGTATTTACCCTTTCTCCAGAATGAATTGCAAAGGTTGTTGTCATCGCTTATGCTTTTTGCAGGGACACTTCAGGAGATTTTTGATGCGGGCATGGAAACTATTTTTTACCTTCTTCGTGGCACTTTTTTATTTGTCGGCCGCTATTGCAAAGCCTTCTATTGAAGGCAATTGGATAACCATTGATGATAAGACAGGTGCTCGGCGGGTGTTAGCTCATTTATCTCTTCAACAGGACGTGTTAAACGGCACTATTGTGTCTGTGTTTCCTCAGCCTGGTGATACAGGCATATGTTCGGAATGCCCAGGGGAATTTAAAAACAAATCGGTGAAGGGGCTTCAATTTGTATGGGGTTTGAAGGAAGAGAGCCCAGGTGTATGGAGTGGTGGTCATATTTTAGATGCAAAAACTGGTAAAATATATCGCGTAAAAATGGCGTTAAAGGGTAAAAAACTTTATGTACGAGGGTATGTGGGTATTACCATGATGGGGCGCACCCAAATCTGGGTCCGTGAGTAGTTGTGTCTTTAGGTGAAGCTTGCATGAGTACGTTACTTTTTAGCAGTGGAGTATTACAATGCTCCACTACATATAATTTTTCGTTGGCATTATGACTGAGTTACAAACACGGAAAAAATCCGCAGATCCATTGAAAAGACCACCTCATTCTGTAGAAGCTGAGCAATCGATTCTTGGTGGTTTAATGCTTGAAAATCAAGCGTGGGATAAAGTTAGTTCAAAGGTCTGTGAAGCTGATTTTTATAGAACTGAGCATCGTATTCTTTATCGTTCAATTGTTGCGTTATCCACTAAAAATCAACCCTTTGATGTTGTCACGTTGTTGGACACCTTGAAATCTAACAATGCCTTGGATGATGCGGGTGGTGAGGCGTATCTTTTTGAGCTTGCTAATAATACGCCAAGTGTTGCGAACGTTGCGGCTTATGCAGATATCGTCCGTGAAAAATCAGTACAAAGACAATTGATTGGTATTGCCAGCGAAATTGCTGACTCAGCCTATAATCCTGGCAGTCGAGAAGTATCCGAGTTACTTGATTTAGCGGAAAGTAAAGTCTTTGCGATTGCTGAGCAAACCGCAGCTGAAGGTGGCCCCGAGGTCATTAAATCTATCTTGGTACGTGCGGTTGAGAAAATTGATGCCCTCTATCACAGCGGGGACTCAATCACGGGCCTTGCCACAGGGTTAGCTGACCTGGATGAATTAACTTCAGGATTACAACCTTCAGATTTGGTTATTGTAGCGGGCCGTCCGTCCATGGGTAAGACCACGTTGGTGATGAACATTGCAGAACATGCGGCCATTAAAGCGAGCAAACCCGTTCTGGTGTTTTCCATGGAAATGCCGGGTGATTCTTTGGCAATGAGGATGATGTCATCGTTAGGTCGAATTGATCAGCACCGTATTCGTACAGGGAAATTGGATGATGATGATTGGCCAAGAGTAACGTCTGCCGTGCATATGTTATCAGAAGCACCATTGTTTATTGATGATACCGCAGCGTTAAGCCCATCTGAAATGCGCGCTAGGGCACGTAGGTTGGTGAAAGAGCATGGTCCCTTGGGGCTTATCGTCGTGGATTATCTACAGTTGATGAAAGTACCTGGTTTTAAAGCAGACAATAGAACCGCTGAGATTTCAGAAATTTCACGCAGTTTAAAAGCCTTAGCTAAAGAATTAAGCGTGCCTGTCATTGCGTTATCTCAGTTAAATCGAAGCTTGGAGCAACGCCAAGACAAACGACCCTTAATGTCTGACCTTCGTGAATCAGGAGCTATTGAGCAAGATGCGGATTTAATTTGCTTTATTTATCGTGATGAAGTCTATAACGAAGACAGTCCTGATAAAGGTACAGCAGAGATTATTATCGCCAAACAACGTAATGGCCCTATTGGCAAAGTTCGTGTCGCCTTTTTGGGTAAATACACGCGCTTTGAGGATTTGGCGTTTAATGGTTATCAAGGGGTAGATTAACGTGGCAAGACCTACCCGTGTGTACATTAATCCAACAGCACTGCTTCATAATGTAAAGCGTGTTAGAGCGTGTGCGCCTGGTAAAAAAATAATTGCAATGGTTAAGGCCAATGCTTATGGATGTGGTTTATCAACTGTATTGCCCGTTTTAGAGGGGCATGTTGACGCTTTTGGTGTGGCCTGCTTGGAAGAGGCAATGACACTTCGTGCCTTAGGAAGTCGCAGTGAGTGTGTTCTTTTTCAGGGGGTATTTAGTCCAGAAGAATTAAACCTCGCATCTCAACAGGACCTACAATGTGTTATTCATCAACATGAACAATTAAAATGGCTATTGTCAGCGCGTTTACCTAAAAAAATAAAAATTTGGGTAAAAGTAAACACAGGTATGCACCGATTGGGGTTTTTCCCTGATGAAGTGGCGGCAGTTATCAGTGCGTTGCAAGGATGTCCCTGGGTTCAAGATGAGATTGGGTTAATGACACACCTAGCCTGCGCTGATGAGCCATCTAATCCCTTTAATGTTCAGCAGATAGAATGCTTTAATACCCTCCATTTACCGCATATCCCTTTATTGCGTAGCATCGCTAATTCAGCAGCTATTTTAGCGTTACCCAAATCGCATGCTGATGTGGTGAGGCCAGGCATTATGCTTTACGGTGTTTCGCCTTTTGCAGACAGCGTAGGCGCTGAATTAGGTTTAATGCCCGTGATGCGATTAATGTCAGCCATCAGCACCATTCATAAATACCCTGCACACTCACCGATTGGGTACGGTGGCACGTGGCAAAGCGATCAACCAAGCACCATTGGCGTTGTGCCGGTCGGTTATGGTGATGGATATCCCCGTCATATTGCTATCAATACCCCGACATGGGTGAATGGTTATATCGCCCCCATAGTGGGCCGGGTTTCAATGGACATGTTGACCATTGATTTAACCCATTGTCCAAGCGTAAACGTTGGCGATAAAGTGGAGTTATGGGGGCAGCATGTTCCTGTGGAAACCATTGCTAAGGCTGCTAAAACTATCGCTTACGAACTTATTTGCCAAATGTCGCCACGCGTGCGGGGTTATGGATAAGCCCTAATCTTAGTGCTAGAATATAAATCACGCTATTCTCAATGTTTGTTCAATACGTTACGCCCTGGGGCTTGTTCGTTTGGATAAGCCCTAGGGCGTAAAAGGTATTAGCTAACCATTGCGAAGAGCGTTAACCCGAATTTATAAATAACTACACAGGTGAATGTGAATGAAAAAATTAATGGTGGCGTCATTGTCTCTCTCAGTTTTTCTAGCAGGTTGCTCACAAGTAACCAACGAAGGTGTAGGAACAATAGGTGGTGGTGTTGTTGGTGGTTTATTGGGTAGCCAATTTGGTGGTGGTTCCGGTAAAGTTGCTGCTGCTGCGGGCGGTGCATTGTTGGGTGCCTTTTTAGGCGGTAAAATTGGTCAGTACATGGACCGACAAGACAAAATGGAGATGCAACGCGCTTTAGAAACAGCCCCTGTAGGTAAATCTGTTAATTGGACTAACCCTGATAACGGAAATCAATACAGTGTTCAACCTACACGAACTTATTATGCTAATGAGCAACCTTGCCGTGAGTACACTACGCGTGCTCTTATTGGTGGGAAAAGTCAGCAAATTTATGGTAAAGCATGTCGTCAGACCGATGGATCTTGGCAAGTGGTCAGCTAAACCATCTTTTACCTCTTTTTAAAAAACAAAGGGCGCTTTAAATAGCGCCTTTGTTTTATCAGTCATCACTGCTTTTATATCTTATTGTATGTATTAAAAATTCATCAAATTGATTTGATTTTTGATTCCATTGCATTTGAAGTATCACTTGCGCTTGAATTACCACAGGTTTCTCTGGCAAGATGCGTTTTTCTTTGAATATTCCAGTGAGGGAGCAATGAAAATTTTGGTTGCAGTGAAGCGTGTAATAGATCCTTATGTCAAAGTGAGAGTCAAAGCAGATAAAAATGGTGTTGAAACTCAAAATGTTAAAATGTCATTGAACCCTTTTGATGAAATTGCTGTGGAGGAGGCGTTACGATTACGCGAGAAAAATATAGCTTCTGAGGTCGTTGTGGTGACCATTGGTCAGGCGACTAGCCAAGAAACATTACGTCATGCTCTCGCCATGGGTGCCGATCGCGCTATTTTGGTGCAAAGCGAAGCGTCGTTTTGTAGCCTTAATATTGCCAAAATATTACATAAAGTTGTTTTAGATGAGCAACCACAATTGGTTTTGATGGGGAAGCAATCCATCGACGGTGATAATAATCAAACCCCTCAAATGTTGGCTGCGTTACTCGATTGGCCGCAAGCAACGTTTGCTTCTAAATTAACCATTGAAGACGGGGCTCCTATCAAATCTATTCGTGTTACCCGTGAAATTGATGGTGGTTTAGAAACATTAGATGTGCAGTTGCCCGCAGTGGTGAGCACGGATCTTCGTTTAAATGAGCCACGTTATTCGAGCTTGCCAAATATCATGAAAGCCAAGCAAAAACCTTTGCATATATTAGCGGTTGATGCTTTAGGTTTGACGCTTAAACCTCATACTGAGGTGCTTTCTGTGTCGTCGCCAAAGGTAAGAAGCAGTGGGATAAAAGTTGATTCTGTTGAAGCCCTGATTGATAAATTGCAACATGAAGCCAAAGTGCTTTGATAGGGACTTGTTTTAGCTAAAGGAGAATTAATGAGCACTTTAATTATTGTTCAACACGACAATCAAACCATGCAACCATCGAATCGGCATGTTTTAAAAGCGGCTTTGGCAATTGATGACAATCCTATTTTATTGGTGGTAGGTCATGATTGCAAAAGAGTTGCTTCTGAAGCGGCATCGCTTAAAGGCGTTCAAGCCGTTTGGCTTGCCGACAATGCTTGTTATGAGCATCAATTGGCTGAAAACGTTAGTCAATTGGTCACGTCCATTGCATCATCTTTTACGACCATCATGACGGCATCGAGCACCCAAGGAAAAGATTTACTTCCGCGCATAGCCGCACAACTTGATGTTGCTCAAATCTCTGATGTTATTGATATCCTTGATAAGGAGACGTTTCTGCGTCCAATTTATGCTGGAAATGCTCTTGAAACGGTCCGAGTTTTAGATAATCAAAAAACATTGTCTATTCGGACCACGGCATTTGATGCGGTCACTGAAACTCAGCCTTCATGCAGTATTGAGGTTTTAGACCAAACATTTATTTCGAAGCGTACCCAATTTGTTGAACACCAATTGAACCACTCTGTGCGTCCTGATTTAAATAATGCAAAAATTGTTGTTTCAGGTGGACGTGGTTTACAACGTGCTGAAAAATTTAAATTAATAGAAGAGCTCGCGGATGCCCTAGGTGCGGCTATTGGTGCCTCACGTGCGGCTGTGGACGCGGGATTTGTATCTAATGATTATCAAGTAGGACAAACCGGAAAAATCGTTGCTCCCAATCTTTATATTGCAGTAGGCATTTCAGGTGCCGTGCAGCATTTAGCAGGCATGAAGGATTCTAAAGTGATTGTTGCTATCAATAAGGATGAAGATGCACCGATTTTTCAAATTGCTAATTATGGTTTAGTGGGGGATCTTTTTCAGCTGATTCCTGAGCTTATAGAACAATTAAAGCAACGTTAAAGGAGTAAATACGAATGTTAGTTGGTGTACCTAAAGAGATTAAACAACAAGAAAATAGGGTTGGTCTTGTGCCTGCAAGTGTGCGCGAAATTCTCCGTGTGGGTGGTTCCGTGGTGGTTGAAAAAAATGCGGGTATGGGCATTGGTATTACTGATGAACAATATCGCACGGCAGGGGCTGAAGTTGTTGATACTGCCGATGAAATTTTTGCACGCGCAGAATTGATTGTTAAAGTGAAAGAGCTACAACCCATAGAATGTCGACGTTTACGAGAAGGCCAAACGTTATTTACTTACTTGCATTTAGCGCCCGATCCACAACAAACACGCTTGCTTAAAGAATCAGGCGTTACCGCTATTGCTTATGAAACCGTTACACAAAATGAAGGTGGGTTACCATTATTAACGCCAATGTCACAGGTTGCTGGGCGTATGTCTATTCAAGCAGGTGCGCATTGCTTGGAAATGGCGCAAGGCGGTAGTGGGGTTTTATTAGGTGGTGTTCCAGGTGTATCACCTGCTAATGTGTTGGTCATTGGTGGGGGGGTTGTTGGTACAAATGCTGCGCGTATGGCCATGGGGATGGAAGCACGGGTTACGGTGTTGGATAAATCATTGACCCGTTTGCGTGAGCTTGATTTTCAGTTCGGCTCTAAACTAAATACTGTTTATGCAACTTCAGAAGCACTTGAACACTATGTAGCAGAAGCTGATCTGGTTGTTGGTGCCGTTTTAGTACCAGGCGCTGCAGCTCCTGTTCTGGTAACACGTGCCATGTTGCAAGCTATGCGTCCTGGTTCTGTGGTTGTGGATGTAGCTATCGATCAAGGTGGTTGTTTTGAAACCAGTCGCCCTACTACCCATCAAGAGCCGACTTATGTTTCAGAAGGGGTCGTGCATTATTGTGTTACCAATATGCCAGGTGCTGTGCCAAAAACGTCTACATTTGCACTGAATAATGCCACATTGCCTTTTGTCTTAAGTTTGGTTACCAAAGGTATAAAACTCGCGTTACTAAGTGATGGGCATTTGCTAAATGGTTTGAATGTGCATCAAGGTATGATCACTTATGAAGCCGTTGCACGTGATCTTGGTTACGATTACATTACAGCAACGGACGCATTAGCAAGTTAATGTATCCCGTTTGATTTTTCATCTCCTGCGGCTTTTGTCCGCAGGAATTGGTGAGTCTAGCAATGTTTTAGAAGAGATGTTCCTCCGCGTCAGAGGGTTGTGAATTTCCCTGAGTAGTTGGGCTTGTTGGTGCTGTATTAGAATCTTCAGCACTGGGTACTTCATCTTCACGAAAATACTCAAGGATAGAGTTGATTTGATTCGTGGGTGCTTGTAATCCACTGGTGGGATCAATGTGCACAGTGACAACATTCCCAGGTTGTTTCATTTCTTGTTCAGGCTTGCCTTTTAGAGCTACTTTCATAAAATCAATCCATATCGGAAGAGCGGCCTTTGCTGCATATTCATGAAGCGAATGCGGGGTATCAAAACCCACCCAGGTGGTGACCACTAAATTGGGATTATAACCTGCAAACCATGCATCAACTTGGTCGTTGGTGGTGCCTGTTTTTCCGGCAATGTCTTGGCGATTAAGCACGCGAGCTTCGGCTGCGGTTCCTCGCTGTACCACACCCATTAACGCTGAATTCATGAGGAAAGCAATGTCTTCTGGAATAACGCGTGGGGCGATAACGTCTGGGTCAATAGATTTATCGGTACAAGGATTACACACAAAAGCCGGTTTTGCTTGCAAGAGTATTTTGCCATCATTGTTAGTGATGTGATCTATCAAATAGGGTTCAATTTTATATCCACCATTAGCGAATACGGCATATGCTGCTGCAAGATCAAGCGGGCTTACCGACAAGCTCCCTAGAGCTAATGATAGCGTGTGTGGTAAATTTGCTTTTTGAAAGCCAAAATGGCTCGCAAAATCGACTGCATAATCAATGCCAATGTCATCTAGGATACGAATTGATACAAGATTACGAGAATGAATCAGTGCTTCTTTTAACCGTGTTGGTCCATTGAATTTTAGATTTTCATTGTGTGGCCGCCATAAATTGGCCTGGCTAGGATCATCTATAACAATAGGTGCATCGTTGATTAGCGTGGCAAGGGTATAGCCTTTGTTTAGAGCCGCCGCATAAACGAAGGGCTTGAAACTTGAGCCAGGTTGTCGCGCGGATTGTGTGGCGCGATTAAATTTACTTTTCTCAAAATTAAGGCCGCCTACCAACGATTCTATGGCGCCATTTAGAGGGTTTACCGCCACAAGTGCTGCTTCGACTTGAGGGATTTGGACCAATTCCCATTGGTTGTTTAAAAACCTTACGTAGACAATATCGCCAACGGCGACAACATCTTTTGCATGAAGCGGCGCGTTTCCTACCCAGCCTTTTCTAAGTGCTTTTCGTGCCCAAGACAAACCTTGCCAGGGCAGGGTAAATGATTGTCCATGACGGGTGGCCGCGGTTGCGTCTTTATCACCGACGGTCAAAATAATAGCGGGCTCAAGGTCATTAATAACAGGGTATTCATTTAGAACTTTATGGAGTGCATCAGGAGACGTTGTATCCACGTCTGCCACATTTGCAACAGGTCCCCGGTAGCCATGACGACGATCGTAGGCCAGTAAATTATTTTCAACCACGAGGTTTGCTGTATTTTGTAAGGAGCCTTGGATGGTCGTATATACTTTATAGCCCTTAGTATAGGCATCTTGTCCAAAATGGTCATATAGGGATTGACGAATCATTTCCGCTACATAAGGTGCGTGGACCTGAATGTTGGTGCCATGATATTTTGCAGTTATGGGTTGGTGTATTGCGTCTTGGTATTGTTCTTCATTAATGTATTTTTCTTCAAGCAAACGCTCTAAAACATGATCTCGACGCTTTTTTGCAGCCATGGGGTTTGCAATGGGGTTTTGGGTGGATGGGGCTTGGGGAAGGCCTGCAATCATTGCAAGTTGAGCCAAGTCCAACTCCTTAAGTGATTTGCCATAATAAATGCTGGCAGCAGCACCTACGCCGTATGCTCGATTACCTAAATAGATTTTATTTAAATAAAGCTCAAGTACCTTTTCTTTACTTAATTCTCTGTCAATTTTAATTGCTAAAAGGATTTCATTAAATTTTCGTAAGAATGTTTTTTTACGGTTTAAGAAAAAATTTCTGGCGACTTGCATGGTAATCGTACTGCCGCCCTGAGATTTAGTACCCGTTTGGATCATACGGACAGTTGCGCGCGCCAAGCCGAACACATCTACCCCTGAGTGGTCAAAAAAACGTTGATCTTCTGTGGCGAGCAATGCACGCACTAACGTTGGTGGAATTTCTTCATAGGTGAGGGGGATACGTCTTTTCTCGCCATACTCTTGAATGAGTAACCCATCTTGACTGTATATTCTTAATGGGACTTGTAGTTGCACAGTTTTTAAGGAGTCAACATTGGGTAACTGGCTTTCTAAGTAAATATAAAGTATGCCCGCGCCTACAAGCAGCACAAAGAATAGGCTTATTAATGCCCACAATACTTTCCACCAAAAATAATGGGTTTTTTTCATGTTTATTTATTTCGCAATGAAAGAGTAATCAGTGATTATATCTTGATTAATTGCCATTATGCGAATTTGCATTAGGCGAGACTTCATTTTCTTCATCTTCCGTTAAAAAACTGAGCCCTTGAACAAGGGTAGACCAAAAAGAAATGGGATCTGGGGCACGATTAGGTGTGGCCGATATTTTGCCTCGATCCAGCGGTGTGTGCCGAGGGGCCAAAAGGCCTTCTTGCTGTTTGGGTTGCTGCATGATCATGTTGGTTTGTGTTTTAAATGACATTGCTTTATTTCGATCGATTTCTTTTTCTTGTTTTAATTCGTTATTTTCAGTCAGCAACAGCTGGTTTTGTTGAGATAATTTTTGATTTTCGCTTTTCAAGCAAGAGATTTCGTGAGCACAGAACAGTAGATCTAGACTTTTTTTAATTTCTTCAATTTTTGCAGTATGTACATTGTCCAGCGCTTTGAACACATTGTCTTGAAGCAGTGTTCCAGAGATACATAATGAGTAACCGCGAAACATTGATCGTTGCAGGCCGTACATTTTAACAGCTTGAAGGTTGTAGTTGATTGTTACTTCAACAGAGTGAGATGTCATCATTAAGGTTTGGATATCCTGGATGAATTGTCGCACTTGTAATTTTATGTTTTCTGTATTCAATTGAAGCGCGGTATTATCAAACATGGGTTTTATCAGAGCGATATTATGCAAGACATACTCTAACAACGGTTTACGTGTTTTATCCTTTTGGGTTGCCGACTCAATCATTTCAGTTAGCGTTTTTTGTAATTCAGCCAAAGGTTTTTCCATTAGATTTTCTAAATCGTTAGTGGCTTGGCGTGGAAGCGCAAGCTTATCACTATGGTAATGAACAACTACCGTTATTAAAGCGTTTAATAGTCCTTTTAAATCAGACATATAATCTCCTATGCATGGCTCATCTATGTAATTATATTTTTACTATATGGGATGGATTCATGTAGCGCAAGGTGGGTGAGTGTTATCAAAATGCCAGTAGTTGTTCTGCGTATAATCGCTGTATGTATTGAATATGGTTGATATGCACAATTAATTCCATTAATGCGGTCACGAAGTGACTATGCAATGTCGGATCCTCTCATAGTAGACGCGTTGAGTAGTTTCGGCGTTTTTAGCTCACAACAATTTGCAGAAACAGATAACAATGACTTGGATGAAAGTTCTGCCATAGCCACACTGGCCTTTCAAAGGCAGTGTTGCGCTTTTGTGGCGTATTTAATCAACTATATTTTTAGTATTTTGGTTTTTTATATAAAAAATACAGTTTACTTGGATGCCTATGGCGTTGAATGATAAGCCGTATAGTGATACTTTTATTGAGTGACTCACAATGAAGTTGTCGTACGCAGGGAGCGCTGATTGAAAAAAAACGCCTTATACACCGCGCTATTATCGTTGTCATTTTCACTGCATTCTTATGGAATGGGTTTAGGTGATTTGACAGTAAAATCTTACCTTGATCAGCCCTTTAATGCCGAAATCGAATTAATTGATGTGGGTAATGTACCTATTTCTGGGATCAAGGCAAATTTAGCTTCAGTTGAGGATTTTGAGCGAGTTGGTCTTGAGCAAATATATGCGTTAAGTTCCTTTAGGTTTAATATTGAAAAAAAAATAGACGGCAAAACGGTCATTATTGTCAGTTCTGTTGATAGAATTTCCGAACCTTTTATACCTCTTTTGGTTGACTTGGTCTGGGCGGATGGTCAAATCTATCGGTCGTATACCATTTTACTGGACCCACCAAACTATCCTTTAACATTAGATAAACAAAAATCTTTGAACATGCCTAAGCGGCAATTAGGGTCTATTGATTCTGCTCGACAAGCGGGTGTTATCGATAAGCCTGTTTACGGTCAAGTTGAACGTGACGCGTTGCCTGTTGCTATAAATGATCGGGATGTGATCGCCTATGGGCCCACTACCGCAAACGAAACCGTATGGCAAATTGCTCAGCGATATAAAGCTGAGCAAATTTTATTACAACAAATGATTTTAGCCATTGTAGGTACAAATTCCTCTGCCTTTACTGAGGGGAATTTAAATGGTTTGAAGGAAGGCTCGCGCTTAATAATACCCAACAACAGTACCGCGAGTAAGGTGCCCGCTAACCTCGCAGAGCTTGAAGTATTAGCCCATGATAGAGCATGGCAAGCAAGGCGCGCGACGATTGAGCATGCATTGCTTCCTCCTTACATCAATACGTCAGCTCCTCTCCCGGGAGCTGAACCAAGCGAGTCTTCTTCAAATGCGCTTGCTTCAAGTATTCCACCTATTGCTTTAGGTTCCCAGACATCACCAGAAGAAGAGGGTAGTTATTCTCGAATACTCTCGCTTCGTTCATCCATGCTGTCTCTTCGAGGGGAGGGTGAGTCTTATACGCCCAATACAAATAACACACAAGATGAATCCGAGCACGGAAGATTTAAATCTGAGATGAGTGTCATTGCCGCGGCCCTTCATTCTGTTCGTGAAGCCAATACCGTTTTAGGAGAGCAATTACGCACTTTGCAAAAAGACAATAAAGAATTGAAAAAAGCGTTAGCAAAGCGTGAGGAAGAGCTTAAGCAATTACGGGAAAAAATGCGTTTGATGCTACAAAAAAACCTGCAAAAAGAGGTAAAAAGTCGAGATTCAATTCCGCAGAGTCTATGGCCGCTGATTTTATTGCTGCTTGGTGCGGGGGCAACCGGAGGGTTTATTTATTGGTGGTTTTGGATAAGGCCTACTAAAGATATCAATGTTACTGGTGCATCTACACCTAAAGCGAGGGAGGTAACTCCTGTAGAGCCTAATCTTACTCTTTCTGAAAGTAGAGCGAGCGTGAGTAGTCTGCCTGATGACAACAAGCCCTTTATTAGTGAATTGTCGGCTGTACCTTCAGAAGAAAAATCACCATTGTTTGGGGATTACAATGCAACCTCTCAAGCTGATGAGGTACCTTCTGGTAGCGAGTCTGGTATCATTCAAGACATTGAAATCCCTTCACCCGTCGTTAACGAAGAGCCCCTTACAGAGAACATCGAGCTTGAGCTTAAAAGTGAGGAAAGCCCCCTGCTGGTCACTCAAGATGAGCAAACACTTTCTGATGCTGAGCCCATTGCTATTCATGAACTTGAAGTGCCTGTCACTAATGCTCCTCTTGAAGAAGGGCTTGAGCTGGAGATTAAAGGTGAGGAGCTGCTCTCATCTTTGGAAAGTGAGTTGCAGGAAGAGCCCCTAAACGATAGTCATGTGCTTGAATTTGAGCCAGAACAGGCGTCAGTGACGACAGAGGTCCCGTCTGAAAAAATCAAATCTAAACCTAAGTCAAAAAAGCTTAAGAATGAAAAAGAACCCGAAACGACGCAGAGTTTAGGGTTTGCTTTAGATCCTATTGAAGCGTCGCCCATAGAAGGGGGCAAGCCTACAAAAAGTAAGGTGGCCCTGGAAACACTGTTATCGTTGGCCGAAACTTATATAGGGATGGATGATATTGAAGCCGCCAGACAATCTTTAGAAGAAGTTTTAGAGCATGGTAGCGAGGCGCAACGCCTGGAGGCACAACGTATGCTCGATACCTTGCCTCCTAAGTAAAGGTCATTCTTTAATCTTTAGGGGCTGTTTACAATTTACAAATTCTACGCACCGCGGACAAGCCGCTGTGTATAGGTGCTTTAGGATATTTAAAACCAAATTGTCAACAGGCCCTAGTATTTATAATTGAGAAGTTAAAAATTAAGTTTATCTCTAGTCCTGATATTCTTGTTTAATCTATGTAGGGCAAACGCATCTATACGCGCAATACAAGCTCATTTGTGCTACAAAATTAGTTGTGTTTTCCCTGCCAATCTAGACAAATAGTGCGTGGTGTTATACATTGGCCGTTTTTACTGGGAATTCTGAATGCGTATTGCCTTGATGGTTGAATACGACGGTAGCCAGTACCATGGCTGGCAAGCACAAGCTGGCCTGCATACCATCCAACAGGTTTTAGAGCAGGCGTTGAGTCGTGTGGCTGACCGTGATGTCAGTGTTGTTTGCGCGGGTAGAACAGATACTGGTGTTCATGCTACTAATCAAGTGATTCATTTTGACTGTGAAGCTGAGCGCACAATTCGTGCATGGATTCATGGCGCCAACTCTTATTTGCCTAAAGATGTGTGTGTGAAATGGGGGCGTGAAATGCCAGAAACATTTCATGCAAGATTTTCGGCTATATCCCGTCGCTATCGTTATGTGATTTATAATTCGTCGATTAGGCCTGCTATATTTCGCTCTAATGTTACGTGGCAATACCGTCCATTGGACCACCGCAGCATGCATGAGGCAAGTCAATGCTTGTTGGGCGAGCAAGATTTTACGTCTTTTCGTGCATTAGAGTGTCAATCAAAAACGCCGATGCGCAATATACTCAGTATCAAAGTTGAGCGAAATGGTGATTTAGTCGTTATTGATATTTGTGCAAATGCATTTTTGCACCACATGGTGCGTAACATTGCTGGCGTGTTAATAGCCGTAGGTTCTGGACGTAAGCCTGTTTCATGGGTGAATGAAGTATTGATAGCGAAAGACAGAAAGTTGGGTGCGGAAACAGCGCCTCCTTATGGGTTGTATTTGGTGGGTGTTCAGTATCCCCAGGAATATACAGTGAGCCAAGCGATTACCGGGCCGATGTTCCTTTTAGGGGGCATGTGATTTATTCTCGAACTCGCTTGAAAATGTGTGGAATGCGTCGTTCAGCTGATGTGCAGCATGCTGTCGCCTTGGGTGTCGATGCCATCGGATTGATTTTTTATGAGGGAAGCTCTCGTTATATTACCGTTGAAAACGCACGTGAAATGTTGCGAGAGGTTCCGGCGTTTGTTGGCCGTGTGGCGGTCTTTGTAAACCCAGACTCAGCCTTTGTTTTTCATGTTTTAGAAGTTTTGCCCATTGAATTTTTGCAATTTCATGGGGATGAAACAAGAGCATTTTGCGAGCAATTTGGTCGTCCTTACATTAAAGCTATTCCAGCCACATCAAGTACTCATATTGTAAAGGCGTCCATAGAGTACCAAAGTGCGTCGGCACTGTTGTTAGACACTCCTTCTACCACACAACGTGGTGGTTCCGGGAAAACTTTTGATTGGAACAACGTCCCGGTACTGGACATGCCCGTAATTCTTTCAGGGGGGCTTCATCCTGAGAATATACAGGAAGCGGTTAAGCGATGTTCGCCCTATGCGGTGGATGTTTGTAGTGGCATTGAATCCTCACCGGGAATAAAAAATTTTGAAAAAATGAATGAATTTGTTGAAGCATTATGGGGAAGAGGATGAGTGAGCGAAAGAGTCCGGATGAAAAAGGTCATTTTGGTGTTTATGGTGGCCGATTTGTTGCTGATACATTGATCAGCGCCTTGGAAGAGCTTCAAGAGGTCTATGAAAAATACAGAACAGATCCCTCTTTTTTAAGTGAATTTGCTTTTGAATTGCAAGAATTCGTAGGACGGGCTACCCCTCTTTACCATGCAGCGCGCCTAAGTAAAGAATTAGGTGGGGCCCAAATACAATTGAAGCGTGAAGATTTAAACCATACGGGTGCCCATAAAATCAACAATACTGTGGGGCAAGCGTTGTTAGCAAAGCGTATGGGAAAAACTCGTATCATTGCTGAAACCGGTGCCGGCCAACATGGTGTTGCTTCGGCAACTGTTGCTGCGAAGCTCGGTATGGAGTGTGTGGTTTACATGGGCTCTGAAGACATTAAGCGTCAAGCGAGCAATGTATACCGTATGAAATTGCTAGGCGCGACGGTTGTTCCTGTTACGGCTGGTTCAAAAACCCTGAAAGACGCGCTCAATGAAGCGATGCGAGATTGGGTCAGTAACATTGATAACACGTTTTACATCATTGGTACCGCAGCAGGTCCTCATCCATATCCAATGATGGTGCGCGATTTTCAATCCATTATTGGGCAGGAAGCGCGCGCTCAATGTCTTGATAAAACCGGTCGGTTACCAGACGCATTGGTAGCATGCGTAGGTGGTGGATCTAATGCCATTGGTTTGTTTCATCCTTTTATAAGTGATGCATCTGTAAGCATGTATGGTGTAGAAGCGGGAGGGCTCGGCATTGAAACAGGCCAGCATTCTGCCTCTTTATCAGTGGGTAAGCCAGGCGTTTTGCATGGCAACCGAACGTACGTGCTATGTGACAAAAATGGGCAAGTAACAGACACTCACTCTGTGTCTGCGGGGCTTGATTACCCGGGGGTAGGTCCTGAGCACGCTTATTTAAAAGACACCGGGCGTGTTAACTATGTGGTTATTAATGACGATGAAGCTTTGGACGCGTTTCGTACCTTATGCCGCGTGGAAGGTATTATTCCTGCTCTTGAATCAAGCCATGCGCTTGCTTATGCAATGAAGTTAGCAAAACGCATGACACCTGAGCAACACATTATTGTCAATTTATCAGGCCGTGGGGATAAAGACATGCACACGGTGGCGCATTTGGATGGTATATCGGTATGAATCGAATAGACAAAACGCTTGCAGTTTGTCAGGCACAAGGTAAAAAAATGCTTAGCCCTTATATTACTGCGGGTGATCCAGTGCCTCAAGTAACGGTAAATTTAATGCATGCTTTGGTAAAAGCGGGTGCTGACATTTTAGAAATTGGCATCCCTTTTTCTGACCCTATGGCAGAAGGCTCTGTGATTCAAGCGGCGATGGAGCGAGCACTTGCACATCAAATCACCTCAAATAATGTTTTTGACATGGTGCGTGAGTTTCGTAAGAGCGATGCGAATACGCCATTGGTGCTCATGGGCTATCTTAACCCGATTGAACAATATGGCTATGAGCAGTTCACACGAGAGGCTAGCCTTGCCGGTGTGGATGGCATGATCATTGTGGACCTGCCTCCTGAAGAAAGTGACGATATTGCGCCTTGTTTTAAAGCAGCTGGGTTACATCTTATTTATTTATGTTCACCAACCACCTCAGATGAACGAATGACGCTGATAAAAAAACATGCGGGTGGATATCTCTATTATGTGTCTCTTAAAGGTGTTACGGGGTCTGACACGTTTGATTTAGCATCGGTTCAAAGTCACTATAAACACCGAAAAACACAAACGGACTTGCCAATCATGGTCGGTTTTGGCATCAAAACACCAGAAATGGCGGCAAATGTTGCGGCTTTTGCAGATGGGGTTATTGTAGGTGCGGCACTTGTTGGACAGGTGCATTCATCTTACGTTGCAAAAGAAGACGGCATTGCAGAGGGTGCTACACTCATTCACAACATGCGATGCGCTATGGATAAAGAGAGGTTGACAGTATGACAGACGGCAATGAAAAACGCGCACATTTTATCAGACAACTGATTACCGATGAACTGAGTTCAGGTAAGCATCAGTCTGTTGTAACGCGCTTTCCACCTGAGCCAAATGGTTATTTACATATTGGGCATGCAAAATCAATCTGCTTGAATTTTGGTTTGGCAGAAGAATTTAGTGGGCGCTGTTATTTGCGGTTTGATGATACGAACCCTATTAAAGAAGAAGATGAATTTGTAAATGCCATCATTGATGATGTGCGTTGGTTAGGGTTTGAATGGTGTGCAATGACACATTCTTCAGATTATTACCAAGAGCTTTATGATTACGCCGTGCATTTGATTAAAAACGGGTTAGCATATGTTGATAGTTTAACCATGGATGAAATGCGCGCTTATCGAGGGACTTTGCAAGAACCAGGTCGTGAAAGCCCTTATAGAACGCGCACAATTGATGAAAATTTAGACTTGTTCATGCGAATGAAACTCGGAGAGTTTCCCGATGGAACACATGTGTTAAGAGCGCGGATTGACATGCAATCGGGTAACATCAATATGCGGGATCCGGTACTTTATCGAATTCGTCATGTATCCCATCAACGAACTGGAAACGATTGGTGCATTTATCCGATGTATGATTATGCGCATCCAATCTCTGATGCACTAGAACATATAACTCACTCCTTATGTACTTTGGAGTTTCAAGACCATCGGCCACTTTATGATTGGCTTCTTGAGCATTTGCCAGTTCCTGCGAGGCCTGTGCAAACGGAATTTGCGCGTCTTAATTTATCACACACGGTAACGAGTAAGCGTAAATTACGTCAGTTGGTGGATGAGCAGGTGGTAACAGGCTGGGATGACCCCCGATTACCAACATTACGCGGTATGAGAAAGCGCGGGTATCCGCCTGCAGCTATACGGCAATTTTGTGAAATGGTTGGGATTTCGCGAAGCGATTCGGTCATTGACATGTCTTTGTTTGAGGCTTGCGTACGTGAAGAATTGAATAAAACAGCACGTCGGGCATTGTGTGTGTTTGACCCTATCAAAGTTGTGATTGAAAATTATCCTGAACACAAAGTGGAAGAGTTGAATGCCCATTTTCTTCCCCAAGATCCAACTTCAGCCAGTCGTATCTTGCCCTTTAGCCGGGAAATTTATATCGAACGCAGTGATTTTATGGAAGAGCCTACTAAAAAATATTTTCGTTTATCACCGGGTAACGAAGTACGTTTGCGTCATGCGTACGTTATTCGTTGCACTGGAATAACACGAAACGATGCCGGCGATATTGTTGAATTGCGTTGTACTTATGACCCAGAAACGCTGGGTAAAAATCCGCCCGATAGAAAAGTAAAAGGTGTTATTCATTGGGTTTCTGTAGCAGAGGCACATCCTGTAACTGTTTATCAGTATGATAGATTATTTAATGATGAAAATCCTGCGCGAGAAGACGATTTTTTACAGTTTTTAAATAAAGATTCCATGCGAACCCACAAGGCTTTTTGTGAGCCAGCAATGGCGTTTCAACAGCAAAATGATGTGTTCCAATTTGAGCGATTAGGGTATTACGCTGTTCATCAACTCGATGAACAAGGGTGTGTAAATGCATTTCACCGTGTGGTCGATCTAAAAGACACGTGGGGAAAGGAAAACTCACCAGGGCAATGATAAGTCGGTTTTAAGGAGTTGATATGTTGAATATTTATAATTCAATGACACGTGCAAAAGAGCAATTTATTCCGATTCGTCCGGGAAAAATAGGAATGTATGTGTGTGGTATCACCGTTTACGATCATTGCCACCTTGGACATGCCCGTTCGATGGTTTCGTTTGATGTGATTGTTCGTTTTTTACGCTCACAAGGGTATGAAGTAACCTATGTGCGTAACATTACCGATATAGATGACAAAATTATTGCGAGAGCAGAAGAGCGTGGCGTATCCATTACTGAATTAACCAATCAATACATCGATGAGATGAACCATGATACACGGGCTTTAAACGTTCTTCCTCCTGATGTGGAGCCAAGGGCTACGGCTCATATTGATGAAATCATTCATTTAATTGAGCGTTTAATATTAAAAGAATTCGCCTATGTTAGTGATAATGGCGATGTTTGTTATCAGGTGGAGCAGTTTAAAGAATACGGGAAATTATCGCACAAAGATCTCGAGGGTTTGGTGTCAGGTGCGCGTGTAGAGGTGGTTAAAGAAAAGCGCTCTCCTTTTGATTTTGTGTTGTGGAAAAAAGCAAAGCCTGGTGAGCCAAGTTGGCCTTCGCCATGGGGTGAAGGACGTCCCGGTTGGCACATTGAATGTTCAGCTATGGCAATGGGTGAGCTTGGCGATCAATTTGATATTCATGGCGGTGGATTGGATTTACAATTTCCTCACCATGAAAATGAAATTGCCCAAAGTGAAGCGGCTAGTGGTAAGTCTTTTGCTAATTACTGGTTACATGTTGGTATGCTCCAAGTTAACAATGAAAAAATGGCAAAATCCACGGGTAATTTTTTTACGATCGCCGACGTGTTAAAAAAGCATCATCCTGAAGTTGTTCGTTATTTTCTCTTAAGTAGCCATTATCGAAGCTCTCTCAATTATTCAGAGGACAATTTACAACTGGCAGGCAAGGCATTATTGCGTTTGTATCAATCCATGAAGGACATTCCTCTAGATGAGAACGAAAAAGAGACCGTATGGATAGACCGTTATAACACGGCTATGAATGATGACTTTAATACCCCCGAAGCCTTGTCAGTCTTGTTCCAATTGAGTCATGAAATAAATAAAACCAAATCACCAAAGCTTGTAGCCACCCTAAAACATCTGGGTCAAACCTTAGGCCTTCTGCAAGATACGCCTGAGTCTTTTTTAAAAGCAGGGTTAGCTGAAGATGTGCTAGAGGATATTGATAGGTTGGTTAACGAGCGTGTTGAAGCAAGACTAGCCCGGGATTGGAAAAAAGCCGATGACATCAGGCAGTTACTTCTAAAGCAAGGCATTGAATTAGAGGATAGTGCTGAGGGTACAACCTGGCGAAAAATACCTGTTGCTTAAGAATTGACTTTTTTATATGTCACACTGCATGTGAGGAATTGAGCCGATTTAGTGCTTAATCCTCACATAATTTTTTGAGTATATACTTAATTATAATAAACAGTAATTAAGAGCTTATACTATGACGCTTTCTCAAGAACTTTACGCCGTTGATAAAGGCAGAACATTAGCTCAAAACATAGATAAAGCCTGGGATATTTATAAAAATGAGTCTTCAAAGCGTGAGGATAGGCGTGTTGCGCAGATGTTCTTAATTTATGCTTTTGATTTGAAATACAGCAATGAAATAAATCAGCAATTATTGGAGATGATGGAAAGGCGAAATACATATAAAGCAAAAAATCCTGAATATGTTCCAGGCCTAAGTCCTAAGCATCTCGCTCTAAGTCCCGATGAATTACTAGTTGATAAAATAAAGTTAGGGCAGACACCAAAAAACTCAAAACTACGTTCTTTAATTAAAAAGAGAGAGCTTCTGGACGTAAATTCTGAAGACAAAATCAGCGATTTGAGAGATAAAACGATATTTATGAGCTCGAGCTTGCGAGCACAATATCGAGTTCATATACATAACGGGATGTTTTATCATGGAAACAGTTCTCTTAACACCGCTTCGTACAAAGCGCATCGAAAAAGAGGATACGGGGCCTTTACGTTAAATGCTAATGGTGAGTTATCTGTTTTTACTCATTTAGGGATGGGTAATGTGTTTCACTCCACAATGAATGCAGGTAGTCCTGTTGTAAGTGCTGGGGAGCTCATCATCACTAATGGCAAATTAGACGTTATTAATACTTACAGTGGCCATTATAAACCTACATTATTTAATATTTATAGAACTCTCGCGTATTTTCTAGAGAAAGGTGTCGATTTATCTTTTACAAAAATACAAACTTTTCATGACATTTCAGGGTTAGGAGAAAAGTTCAAGTCTAAAAAAATTTCTCGAGGTTTTTATTCTCGAGAAATTTATGAAATACCCGCTACGGCTTTTTTAAAAACAGTGAAACAAGAGCTAGATACAGCATTGGATCATATTCAAGATGATATCAACAATTATCAACAACGTTCATTTAAGACTATGGTTTATGCTCTTAAAGATTTATGTATTGGTTCAACTTTAACAGAAAAAAGGAAGAGCATTGCTTATAAGGCTTCCTTAGTGGCTATTAAGCTTCAAGAGGAGGAAAATCCAAAAGCTGAGAACATGAATGAATTTATCGAAAGCATAAAAAAACTAAAAATTGAAAACGATACATTATCTAGCGAGCATGGAAAAAAATCTGGCTCCGGTCGGTTAAGTCAAAAATTAGATTTTTTTATTCAGAGGGCTACTGCAATTAAAGACCTGCAGGGCCCTGTTCTTGATAAGATAGACGAGCGTCAGCTTAAAAAATTAAGGTAGTATTATTGTGTAGTGACACGCAAAATTTCCGCAAGAGAGGTATCACCCATCAATACGCGTTTAAATCCATCCTCTCGAATACTCGGTGTAGTAGGGCGAAGGTAAGCTTCAATGTTTTGTAAATGCTCATTACGATGAATCATGCTACGCAACGTTTCATCGATAGTGATTAACTCATAAATACCCGTGCGGCCTCTGTAACCAAGGTGATTACAATGTTCGCAGCCTTTGGGCTCATAAATGTTAGACACATCCATTTTTGAGGTAACACCCATGAGCTCTTTTTCATCGTCCCGTAGGTTATGGTGCGTTTTACAGTGTTCACATAATTGTCTAACCAAGCGTTGTGCAATTAATCCGACAATGCTTGATGATAACAAAAAGGACTCTACGCCCATGTCATGTAAACGGGTTAGCGCGCCAAGCGCACTGTTTGTGTGCAACGTCGATAAAACCAAATGCCCTGTAAGACTTGCTTGAACCGCGATGTCAGCTGTTTCTAGGTCGCGAATTTCACCTATCATCACAACATCAGGGTCTTGGCGTAAAATTGCGCGTAGCCCTTTAGCAAAGGTCATTTGTACTTTGCTGTTGACTTGGGTTTGGCCAATACCAGGTAAATCATATTCAATAGGATCTTCAATGGTTAAAATATTACGACTTACCTGATTAAGCTCCGTTAGCATGGCGTAAAGTGATGTTGTTTTCCCAGAGCCTGTAGGGCCTGTTACTAGCAGAATACCGTGGGGCTCAGCAATCATCTTACGAATAGTTTTGAGTGCTTTTGAAGGCATGCCAAGAAGGCTTAAATCCAGTTGTGCAGTTTGCTTGTCCAGTATTCTAAGAACAATGCGCTCACCATGATTAGAGGGGAGGGTTGAGACGCGTACATCGATGTTGTGCCCCCCAACGCGTAAACTAATGCGACCATCTTGAGGAATACGCTTTTCAGCGATATCAAGTTTAGCCATGACTTTTACCCGAGATATAACAAGGGGTGCAATACCACGCTGAATTTCAAGTACTTCTTGCAAAACACCATCCACACGATTACGAACTAATACACGATCTTCATACGTTTCAATATGAATATCCGATGCCTTTTGTTTGATCGCCTGGGTAAATAACGCATTGAGTAAACGAATGATGGGTGCATCGTCTTGTGTATCAAGCAAATCTTCTCCAATGGGCAATTGACCTGCCAGTTGGGCTAAATCCATGTCATCCTCCATGCCTTCGGCAGCGTCAAGTATGGACGATTGTGATTGATACACTGTAGCTAAATGGTGCTGAAATTCTGTTGGCGTTACTTCTTGTAAGTGTAACTCTCGTTGTAAAAAGCGCTTTGTTTCTGAAAACACGTGTAGTGGGGTGTTAGCTAAATGGTACAATCTAAGCCCATCATTGTTATCCATTTCGGCAGCTATAATGCCTTTCTTTTTAGCAAAAAGGTATGGTAAGCGGGGAGGAGGAGTCTTGGTTGTCATGGTTTACTTTGTCACTATGACAGGTTGTGGAGGTGGGCTTGCAAATGGCCTTGGTAGCGCTGAGGCATGCAATGGAGGCAGTAAGGTATTGTTGTTTCTGGGGTCATATTGTTGTGTGCGAAGAAGGTCCAGCTGTGCGTGACGTAAGTCGTTGTATTTACCTCCCGTAACTTGCAGGGTGTCTTGTTCTGTTTTTAAAATACAAGGGCGAATAAAAACCATGAGCACTTTCTTTTCATGATCAGTAATTCGATGCTGAAATAAACGCCCTATCCCTGGTAGATTGCCCAAAATAGGCAAGCCATTAGCATCATTGCCTAATCTATCTTGGGCTAAACCTCCAAGAACAACAATATCACCACTTTCAACATGTACAGAAGTGACAATCGAGCTAATATTGAACGTTGGGTTTACGCCTGGGTCAATAGGGTTTAGCGTATCCAGCGTGTCATTGCCTTGATCAATTTGCATTTGAATGCCCTTGCCCCGTGTGATTTGCGGCCTTACATACAAGTGAAGGGCCACGTTTACACGGTCAAACGTTGTAAAAGGGCTTGCTGTGGTTGTCGCATTTGCATTGTTGGGGTAAGAAGATGAGGCAACAGACACCTGTTTACCAATAAGAATTTTAGCTTGTCTATTGTCTAAAACCACTACAGATGGCGTTGAAAGAATATTGGCTTTATGGAGGCGCGCAAGCGCATAAATTTGCGCTTGAAATTGATCAATGGATGTTTTTGAATTGATAATGGCAAACCCAGGCCTAAAAGAATCTGGGCTTTGGGTTTTTTGGTCAATACTTCCCCACTCAATGCCTAAGCTATTGAAATCCGTTTCATTGAGCTCTGCTACCAACGCCTCAATGAGCAATTGAGCAGGCTTGATATCAAGTTGACTGATCACGGATTTAAGGGTGCGGATCAACGTGGCTGGTGCATTTATAATAATAGAGTTGGTGTTTGGTTCAGCAATGATTTGTACGGTAGGTTTTGTTGAACCCTCATTTTGAGTGGTAGCACCCGTGGTATTTGGCAGTGCTTGAGGGTTTGGTGTGCTGGCTGCTTGACCGCCATTGCCTCCAGTCGTATTGGACACTAAATTAGAAGCCGGGTTTGTGCTGTCTAATTCAGGTCGAGTGATGGTCCCAATGGTCGTGCCCACATTTCCACTGAAACTTG
Organism: uncultured Legionella sp.; assembly: GCA_964442495.1. Classification (GTDB taxonomy): domain Bacteria; phylum Pseudomonadota; class Gammaproteobacteria; order Legionellales; family Legionellaceae; genus CAYTZN01. The sequence goes on from CAYTZN010000003.1 coordinate 140,021, forward strand.
CTTGAGCTATGCCTGCTAAAATAGGAACAACATCTTCAGCACGCAAATAATTTAAATAGATAACTTGAGTATTGCTGTTGCTGCCATTAGGATTTTGTTTGTCAAGTTGGGCAATCAGTAGACGCAATCTGATCCGTTCTGTTTTACTGCCACTGAGCAATATAGCATTGCTCCTATCATCAGCGGCCAAGGTGGTCTGATTATTGGGACCAGCACCAGGCTGGGTTTTGATCAAATCTTTAAGGGTATTGGTTATATCCATGGCCAGGGCATGTTTTAACGGTATCATATCAATACCATTGGTAGATGAGCTATCTACTTGTTTAATAATATTGCTTAATTGTTTGATGTTGCTGGCGCGTCCCGACAAGATAAGCATATTTGAAGGTGGGTAGGCCGATATATTGCTCCATTGGGGCATTAAAGGGCGCAGCACAGGTACCAGCTGCTCAGCCGGTACATAATGCACAGGAATGACTTGCACCATCATATCATCGCCGTTAGGGGGGTGTTTCATCTGGCTTAATAGGTCTGGTGAGAGTGTTTTCGCGTCAATGTTGGGAACGATTTTTATAACCGTTCCACTTGGAACGGCAGCATAGCCTGAGACTTGTAGCATGGATAAGAACACTTGATAGAGCTCTTTATCGGACATGGGCGTACTGGAGGCAATGGATACTTTTCCTTGGACGCGCGGGTCGATTAAAAAATTTTTACCGGTTAAGCGGGATACTTCGTCAATCACGGAGCGAATATCCGCGTTTTTTAAATTCCAAATTTTCTCAGCGGGTCTTTCGGGCGGGGTGGATTTGGTTTCCAGGTTATTGTCGGGCTTGATTTCTTCTGATGGAGGTAATGCATTGGAGTTGGTGAGTTTTTCTTGTATTGCGCGGGCAACGGTATAATCGGCGATGGGTCCTACTTGGACAACATACATTCCCTTACCATCTATTTGTTCAATTTTCAGGGGTTGTTGGACTAATTTTGATAGTTTTAATTGTAATTCTTCAGCGTCTTTTTGATCAATAAACGAACCTACTTGTAGTAAATAAGTGGGTTTTCCATCCAACGGAATAACTTTGATATTGATCTCTGTTGCATGGAGTAGAGATGAGCAGAATAGTATCAAACCATAAAGCAAAATTCGCATCAAAGAACCATAAAATCACCGAATACACCATCATAACCAAATTTATAAGTATTCAATAGGGTTTTTACATAATTCCTGGGCAAATTTCATAACTACTTTATAAAATATAGAAAATTGCTATGTGGTTTTGTGTTATTGAAGGTTTTTAATATGAAATATGGGTGTGGTGGCTATGGGTGGACTCGAACCACCGACCTCAGCATTATGAGTGCCGCGCTCTAACCAGCTGAGCTACATAGCCACAGGGTCGTGATTTTGTCTTTTTCAGAGGATGTTGTCAAGAATTAATTTTATTTAGCTATACAATGGGCATATTAACTTAGGGATTGGTGACTACTCACTTTCAAATATCCTAAAGTACTCACACCCTAGCTATTGCAAACTCTGTTTATACTTGAGATTAGAATCGTTATATTCTGAATTTGCTGCTATTAATCAACGGATTAATGCTTTTAATTTAGCTTTTTTTTAACTTGAGTATCTTCTGGATGCCTTGGACAAGCCGAGGCACGTAGGTGATTTGGTAATGGACAATTCGCCCTATTACATAGCTTTTTGAAAATATTTAATCCAGAAAATCCACATCCTGCTTAAGAGCCGCAGGACGTGGATGTTAAGATATGAGGTACACTTTTAACGCTTGTTGTAATGAAAGACATCGCACATTCGCACCATGTTAAATGATTAAGATAAACAATGCACCGGCACCTCGTAATACTTGTACCAGCAACTCATTTTTCTTTTGTAAGGCGATGGTTTGTAACTCTTTTGAGCTTGTAGTGGGTTGTTTATTGGCAGCAATAATAATGTCACCAGGTCGTAAACCGGCACGCCAGCCAGCACTGTTTTCAGAGGCGCCGACCACTTGCACGCCTACAATATGCCCATGCAAAGGTGAGTCTTGCTCAAAATTTCTAAGGGCAAGTCCGTAGAGAAACGGATTGTTGGATTGCAATTTTTGTTCATTTTTTTTGCTGTCAGTGACGACGGCATTCAATGTAATGGTCTTGCCATTACGGCTTATTTTAATTTTAGCCTCACTTCCAACACGCAGTAAGCTGATGGTTGTTTTCACCTGGGTGGCTTGTGAAATATTGGTATCATTGATTTGTAAAATCACATCGCCAGCTTTTAAACCGGCCATTTCAGCAGGGGAGCCTTCGTTTACCTGAGCAATCAATGCACCATGAAAATCCTCAGGGTAGCCCATGGCCTGAGCAAGCTCTGGGGTCAAGTGTTGTACAAAAATCCCCATCAATCCTCGATGGACTGAGCCGAATTTAATAATTTGCTGAGCCACGTCTTTTGCCATGTTAATGGGGATGGCAAAACCAATTCCAACACTGCCACCATAAAGAGAAATAATGGCTGTATTGATACCAATCAATTCTCCTTTAACGTTAACCAATGCGCCGCCAGAGTTTCCTGGGTTAATAGCCGCGTCCGTTTGAATGAAGTTTTCAATGCCTTCAATGTTAAGATCACTTCGTTTCATGGCGCTAACAATACCAAACGTTGCTGATTGGCTGTTTCCAAAGCTGTTGAGGCCAAATGGGTTACCAATGGCCACCACAAAATCGCCAACTTCAATTTTGTCTGAGTCCCCAATGGGAAGGCTTTTTAAATTTTTGGCATCAATTTTTAAAACAGCCACGTCAGTTTCACTGTCTCCACCTATGATTTTCGCCTTTAAACGTCGACCATCGTTTAATGTAACGGTGATCAGTGTGGCATTACGAATAACATGGTCATTGGTAATAATAATTCCATTTTGTGGATCAAGAATAACCCCTGAGCCAATACTTTGAAATTTTTTGGGCAATTGAGGCGCGGTAGTCGGTTTATCTTGATTGTCGTCATCTTCCTGAGAGGAGGGTAAAACACCGGGTGTAATGCCCTGGACGGCGACGTTTACAATGGCAGGCATTGCATTTTTAAGAACAGGCGCAAGGGTGGGCAATTGGGCTTGGATGTTGCCAGTGGCTTTTGCTGATGATAAAGCAGCCATAAGCATGAGCGGTAAAACATACCTTGATGTATTGATCATTTCGCATCCTTGTTAAACCAAATGAGTGTAGCCATTCTACCGGTTTGACCATCACGACGATAGGAGTAGAAGTCATTTTTAAGTTCATAAGAGCAAGCTTCAGAAAGGTAAACTGCATTAACCCTTTGTTTATTTAGGATTAATTCTGCCATTTTAGGCAAATTAGCATAGTGATGATCGCCATCATTTTTGAAGGTAGGTTGAGTGAAAGGATAACGATTTACAAATGTATCTCGGGTGTCTAAACCTACTTCATAACAACGTTGGCAAATGGCGGGCCCAATCCATACAATAAGATCTTGGGGGTCTGCTTCCATTTTCTTAAGCGTGTTTTCAATAATTCCATCAGCCAAACCGCGCCAGCCTGCATGAATGGCCGCAATTTCAGTGCCTTGTTGATTGCAGATCACAATGGGAAGACAGTCTGCTGTCATGATAACCAATGGTAGATTTTGTTGCCGAGTAACCGCTGCATCCACTGCACGGTTAGAGTCTTGCTCTGCCACAATGCATAAGTTGCTATGGATTTGGTCAAGCCACACAGGCTCTTCCATTAACAATAAAGACTGGCTTAAGTGAAGACGATTTTCCAATACCTGTTCTTTGTTATCCCCAACATGCAGGGCCAAATTATTATGATTGTAGGGTGACCTGCTTTGGCCTATTGCACGTTTTGTGGTGAGCGCATGAACATGTTTTGGCGCAGGCCAATTCGCAAGTAAATTAGGCAATTTCGCTCTCTAATAGGGTTAAAAGGCTTTGAAAATCATCAGGCAACGGGGCTGTGAATGTCAACTCCTCTTTAGAAACGGGGTGAAGTAACATTAATGTGGCTGCATGAAGCGCTTGTCGTTTAAATTGTTGTAAAGCAGCACGAAGTTCGTCACTGATGCCTGCAGGAAAGCGTGCACGACCGCCATAAAGAGGGTCCCCCACCACGGGATGGTTGATATGGGCCATGTGTACCCGTATTTGATGCGTCCGGCCTGTCATCAATTTTACATCTAACAATGTAAAAAATTGATATTGTTTGCACCAAGAATAATGAGTGATAGCTTGTCTGCCTTGGCTACATACCGCCATTTTTAACCGGTTACGAGGATGTCTACCGTAGAACGTATCGAGAACCCCGCCAGAAATAAGATGCCCATACACCAAGGCTTGATAATGCCGACTAATTTCTCGTGCTTGCATTTGTCGGGTAAGGCTTGTGTGAGCCGTTAATGTTTTAGCTACTATCAATAGGCCTGTTGTGTCTTTATCTAATCGATGCACAATACCTGCTCTAGGAAGATTGTGCAGGGACGGATCATGAAACAGTAGGGCGTTCACCAATGTGTGTGTAGGATTTCCAGCGCCTGGATGAACAACCAGTCCTGCAGGTTTATTGATGATGAGCAAATGCTCATCTTCAAAAACGATTGAAAGACCAATATTTTCAGCTTGGCTTTGGCTCTCTCGAGGTGCTAACGATACCTCAAGCTTAACGTGCTCTCCGCCTAATACTTTATCTTTAGGTTTAAACAAGCGCTCATCGACGGTTATAGCGCCCTCTTTTAACCATGTGGTTAATTGAGAGCGGGAAAAATCCGGAAAAATCTGTGCAAGTACGACATCAATTCGTTGTCCATGATATTGATGAGGTACACTGCCTTCTTTCATTAAGGTTGCATTCATATCAGGCTGGAACTACAAGGTTGTCCACTAATCTACCCCGCAATGAATTGGGTTGGGTTTCCGTAATATGGATATAAACGAATTGACCTTTGAGTTCTTCTTTACCATGGAAGTTAACCACGCGGTTGCACTCGGTTCGTCCGGCCAATTGCTGTGGGTCTTTTTTAGAGGCTCCAGTAACAAGAACGCGTTGCGTACTGCCAATCATTGACTCGCTGTAACGAGACGATTGTAATAACAATCGGTCTTGTAAAATCTTCAATCGCTGCTTCTTCACCTCCATGGGTGTATCGTCAGCTAAATTGGCCGCCGGTGTTCCTGGTCTTGCGCTGTAAATAAAGCTAAATGACATGTCAAAACCAATGTCGTGAACAAGATCCATGGTGTCTTTAAAATCATCATCTGTTTCACCAGGGAAACCAACAATAATGTCAGTAGAAAGGCGAATATCGGGTCGCACTTTTCGAAGTTTTCGAATTTTAGATTTAAATTCTAATGCAGTATAGCCGCGTTTCATAAGGGCAAGGATTCGATCAGAGCCGCTTTGTACTGGCAAATGCAAATGATTCGCTAATATGGGCACTTCAGCATAAGCATTGATTAAATTATCTGAAAAAGCTAAAGGATGAGATGTTGTAAAGCGAATTCGACCAAGCCCCTCTATAGCGCTTAGATATTGAATCAGCAATGCTAAGTCGGCAATATCGCCATTATGCATCGGGCCACGATAGTCATTGACGTTTTGGCCTAACAAATTAATCTCTCTAACCCCCTGGCTTGCCAGTTGAAAGCATTCAGCAAGAACATCATCAAAAGGTCGGCTAATTTCTTCACCGCGCGTGTAAGGGACCACGCAATAACTGCAATACTTGCTGCAACCTTCCATGATGGACACAAAGGCCACTGGACCTTCTGCGCGTGGCGCGGGTAAATGATCAAATTTCTCGATTTCAGGAAAACTGATGTCTACAACAGGCTTTCGTGTATCCAAGCGTTCATTTAACATGGCAGGGAGACGATGCAATGTTTGAGGACCAAAAACCAAGTCTACAAATGGTGCACGTTTAAGAATATCGCCACCTTCTTGACTGGCTACACACCCACCCACACCAATAATGACATGAGGGTTGTTCTTTTTATAATCGCGCCATTGCCCTAGTTGTGAAAATACTTTTTCTTGCGCTTTTTCCCGAATAGAGCATGTGTTTAAAAGGATAATATCAGCCTCTTCAACGACCTCAGTTTTTTGAAAACCGTGTGATTTAAAGAGTACTTCAGCCATTTTTGATGAATCATATTCATTCATCTGGCAACCATTTGTTTTAATATATAATTTTTTAGCCATCATGATTACTGTCGTTTCCTTTAATCCCGTACATTTTTACAATAGGTTTCTTGAAGCTTTGGAAGAATAAGCAGCGAGATTATCATACCGATAGGGAGTATAGCTAAACCAATTTGATATGCCTCTAGTGGGTAGACCCGTACTTTATCAACAATTTCACCTTGCCATAATTTATCTAATATGTAACCGATAAGCGGTTGCCCTATGGCAATGCCCACCATGTTCATCATGTTCATAAAGCTTAACCCTGTGGCCACATATTTTTGGCTGCATAATTCTTTGGCTACAGCAAAGGCAGGTAAAAATCCTGCTGAAAAAATACCAAAAGTAAAGAGCAATAGTTGCATCAGTAATCCAGAGCTTATCGGCGCATAAATAAACAATGTAGAGCTTATAAGTGCGCCTACTGCACCAATGTATAAAGAGGGTTTACGCCGCCCAATACGATTGGAAAAAATCCCCCATAATGGGCTAGCGATTGCCCAGCCAACAAATACAAGAGAGACATAGTTGGCTGCTGTAGCTTTAGCCAGGTGCATTTTGAACATGAGAAAAGGCACCCCCCATAATCCACAGAAGATAGGCGTTGCCATGTACATTAGCCCACCATAAAGTGCGACTAACCACAATTGTTTATTTTTTAAAAGGGTAACTAAACTGCTCAAAACAGGCTCATCAATAGCATGTTCTTCGTGTGGGATAGCATGTGCTGGGTCTGGTACATCTTTTGCAATGCAAAAGATAAGAACCGCTAAGACAAGACCAATGATGCCCATGATCAGCATGCTTTGTCGCCATCCATAGGCATCAATCAGCATGGCAAGGGGGGCTTCCCCACCAATAGCACCCAACATGCCGATGGTCACCATCATTCCGGTTAGTAATGCAAAACGTTCTGCTGTAAACCAATTGACGGCAAGTTTCATAGCACCTACCGCGGCGAAGGCTGATCCAAACCCAATCATTAAACGCGCAAGACAGGCCATTAAAAAACTATCGGTTAAGCCAAAAGCAATGGTGCTAATGGCACAAATGGCTGTCGCTAGGGTTAATAAACGTTGTGGACCAAAATAGTCCATTAATACGCCACCCGGTAGCTGCATAGCAGCGTAAGAGTAGAAATAGACGCCTGATAAAATGCCAAGTGTTTGACTCGTGACACTAAAATCACGCATTAACTCCGAACTCATCACGCTTGGGGAAACCTGCAAAAGGCATTCGTAAAAATAAAAAAGACAACCTAAACCCCACACTAACCAGGGCATAATGGAGTGGATTCCTAAGGGACGTCGAGAGACGGAGTGAAGGTCACTGTTGGACATTGTTTTTAGTACTCCATGCTGTGAATTGAAAGCGAGAAAAATTTTAAAATATTAGCAGCTTGCTTACTAATTGTCTATTCTTTGCGCGCATAAGTATGTAAATAAACACGATGAGGGAAATTATCGATATTTAAAGAAAAAATAATACTTTATGTGTATATTTTGCACAAAACTAAATGGTTAGTCTATTATTAATACATCGGCAAGAATTGGATTCTGATATGAATGGAAAATTTGACTTGTCTACGCAATCTTTGATAAGTGAAGAGAACAATGGCGAGTCAGAAATGGAATTACCTATAGAAAAACCTCTTTCTTCGAAAGCAATCAAAGACTTGTTGGTGTTTAAGCCTAAGCCACTACCACGTGAGCCTGCTCTGGTGGGATTGCTTCAAAAAATTCCCTTTTTTACAGGTTTTTTGCGTAGTGTAGATCATGCTGGCAACGCTCTGAGCGGGATTGCACAAATCCAAGGGGATACCTCAAAAGCCCTAGAAGAGGCGGTCAAAGGCTTTCATTTTACAGGACTTGCGCTGAATATTATTGATTTTTTACGTATACCGGCTATTTATTTTGCCTTTGCTATTGCTGGCGAAAAGCCACCGATAACCCTATCCAGCAATGCACGTTGGCTTTACTCAGCACTTTTAGTGGCATTAACCATTACAGCACTTGCTTTACCTGCCGTTGCTGTTCCTATGGCGCTGACGGCAGGAAGCCTTGCCTTTGCGTTAAGTGTATTTACCATGGGGAAAGCTTTTTACCAACGCTATCAACTTCGCAAAGAGTTAAAAGTCATTTTGGGTGCTATCAAGGATAAAACTCAATATTTAGATACATTACAACAGGAAATGGTGGATATAGAGAAGCAAATAGAAGTAACCACCGATTCTCAGCGTTTGAAAGAATTAAACGGCCTTTATAGTGAAAAAAGCAGCGCGTTTGTGCAAGAGTATAAAAAACAGAAAAATGACTTACAAACCCTATACGATAAAAAATTTAAGTGTGAAAAAAAATTAAAAAAGAAAGGGTTGGTAGGATTAGTAGATAAAGGTATTGCTGTCGCTTTGTCATCTCTTGGATTAATTGGACTGACGCTTAACCTCTTTTTCCCACCCGTAGGCTTGGCTATTCTGGCGACCAGTGCAACACTTGCCGGTCTTTATTTTATTGTTAGGGTAAGTTTTCCTGTGGTGGCGCGGTGGATAGCCGAGCGTCGGCATAAAAAAATGGAAGCGGCGGTATCCTCCTCTTCTTCTGATGAGCCCAAGCCAAAAGAGCACAGTGACGTCTCCTTAACGAGTGAGGACCATGCTGAATTATCTAAACCCAAAATTCAGAGTGTAGGCGCAACACCAATAGCCATTAAGTCAACCGGTAAAACAATGAATTTATTGTTTGGTCAAGCCGGAGCTTTTCTCGCTTTACAGGAGCAAATTGCTTGCAGTCAGTTGGTTGAAAAAATTCAACCCACATTATCAGCCATTAAAGACTCACATGATTTACATGGCATTTTGGTGTTTTTTAGTCATGTCTCATCTTTGGTAAAAAAATCTAACGATGAGGTAACTGTTGAAAATATAAGGCAGTTTTTCAATAATTTTGATGATCTTGAGTCAGTATTTCCTTTGCTTAAAGAAGCGCTTGATGAGGCTCATAGCAGCACATCAAATATCAGGCTTTCAGATAACGATAAAAATTTACTTTTAGAAGGCACTGCATTGGTCGATTTTTTGAATGAGCAAGGTATCGATTTAAAAACAGCACTTTTAAAATTACATAATCCCGAAAATGAAAAAGACATTAAAATGAATGAGCAAGAAGAGATAAAAACGCCTTCTCGCTCAAATAATGAGTGAACTATATTTTCGTTCTAATTAATAGGAAAGTCTCATCCCTTCTTTTTGTGTTTCCTCAGTTTTATTCTCGGCCATTTTTTGCAGAAAAAGCTCCACAAACCATGGTTGCTCTTTCATCATTAATGTGCATATTCTGGCCCAAAATGAACACTCATTCTGATTGAAAGTGAACACCGATTC
>CAYTZN010000004.1:0-147827 GCA_964442495.1 uncultured Legionella sp.
GAGAGCCAGTACAAAATTGTCGTATAGGGGTGTCTAAAAAATCGCGGCAAGATCAGTATAAAGTCGATCAGAAGTTATAATGAGCTACCATCGCCCAATATTTGGTTCGCTGGCCCAGGGCTCTTGTTTTGGAAGGGGCAAGCCTTTTTGCAGTAGTTCGATGGAAATATTATCGGGCGAGCGAATAAATGCCATGTAACCGTCTCGCGGAGGTCTGTTGATAATAACCCCCATTTCTTTTAAACGTTGGCAGGTTTCATAAATATTGTCGACGCCAAAGGCTAAGTGCCCAAAATTTCGTCCCTCTTCATAAAAAACATCATCCCAATTGTAGGTGAGCTCAAGTAATGGCCCTTGAGTTGCATTGACTTGCGCTATGTCGCTGGGCGCCGCTAGAAAAACCAGCGTGTAACGACCTGTTTCATGCTCAGTACGCTTAATTTTAATTAAACCAAGTTTTTGGCAGTAAAATTCAAGAGAGATATCTAAGTTGGATACCCTGACCATCGTGTGTAAATAATGCATGCCAAATTTTCCTCAAGGTATAGCTTAATGAGTATAGACAATTTTATTGCCAATATTATTTACCTTAAGGCAATAGAATCGAGGAAATAAGGCAGATGGGACGGATATTTAGCGCGCAATTGCATTAAGACCTTTTTCGAGTTAGTTTTTATCACGAAAAATGATACGACCTTTGCTTAAATCATAGGGTGTTAATTCGACTTTAACTTTATCACCAGTTAGGATGCGAATGTAGTTTTTACGCATACGACCAGAAATATGTGCGGTAACAACGTGTCCATTTTCAAGTTCAACACGAAACATGGTGTTTGGCAGGGTATCGATTACTGTGCCTACCATTTCTATATGATCTTCTTTTGCCATAAATCTCTCAGAGATGAAACGAATAATCCGCAGATAGTGCACTAAAAAACAAAAAATGGCAAATCATGCGTGGTCGTTAAATAGCTTAGACCTCAATTTACCTCGCTTAATGAGAGGTATTTAGTAATCATCCTATATTTCTGGATCCTGCGGACAAGCCGCAGGACGTTGAAAATCAGGATAATAGGATTTAGATGGTGTATATCAAAGACACCCCAATCACATTAGATGATGTTTTAAAATCAAACTGTTGACTGGATAGTATGGGGCTATAGGTGCCAAATCTAGGCGCATAAGTATAATAATAATCAACTGATGCGGCAAAATGTTTGCTAAATCCATATGTAATGCCCGCACCAAAGCGACCGTTTACGAAGTTAGCTCTGTCTGCTACAGCTTGTTCTGGAATAATTACACCTTGTTGATTCATGCTTACATTTGTAAAGGCCATGCCCACTCGTCCGTAAACCAGTACGTTAGAATTTAATCTATAACCAGGCAATAGATCGAGAGAAAAAGAGTTATCAATTGTATATTTATTTTCAAATGCTGTAGAAGTCGCTATTAATCCATTGCGATTAAACTTGGCAACACGAGGTGTGAGAAGATTTGCCTCTCCCCCCAAGTATAAATTATTCAAGAAAGTTTGGCCGTAGCCTAGAAACGCATTTCCAAGAGCAGTTGTATTGTTTGCTGATATGTTAATGACATTAGCCACTGTGGGCGCCGCTGTCGTGAATTTATTGTGGTTTATTGATGCAGATACGCCGGCGCCTAAATACACACCTTCTTTGGGGTTAAAGTCTTCGACGATGGGTCCCATTGTTCCGGCTATAGAGGAGCCTGTGCTTAATAATAGAAGCACCGTGGATAATTTATTTAATTTAAAATTCATTTTAATATCCTTATTGTTTTATCTGAAATGGAAGCTTGTTCATGCTTGGATTTATTTCAATGTATTTTATTGTTGCAGCGACTTTAGACCGTGTATACCAAAGACATACCAATCACATTAGACGATGTTTTAAAGTCCAATTGAACCGGTAGAATTGGGCTGTAGGTTCCAAATCTAGGAGCATAGGTGTAATAATAATCGACAGATGCTGCGAAGTGTTTGGTAAACCCATAGGTAACACCCGCACCAAACCGACCGTTCACGAAGTTAGCGCTTTCTGCTATATTTTGTGTTGCAAGAGTTACGCCTTGTTGATTCATGTTCACATTCGTAAAGGCCATGCCCACTCGCCCATAAACCAGTACGTTAGAATTTAATCTATAACCTGGCAATAAGTCGAGAGAAAAAGAGTTGTCAATTGTGTATTTATTATCAAATACATTGGATGCAAAGACTACCCCGGGTCGACTATTAAATTTAGCCACGCGAGGAGTGAGAAGATTTGCTTCCCCTCCCAAATACAAGTTGTTCATGAAGGTGTGTCCGTAGCCTAAAAACGCGTTTCCTAACGCAGTTGTATTATTGGCTGAAACATTAACAGTAACGCCTGTCAGTGGGGCAGTTGGCGTAAGTTTATTGTTGTTTATTGATGCAGATACGCCGGCGCCTAAATACACACCTTCTTTGGGGTTAAAGTCTTCGACGATGGGTCCCATTGTTCCGGCTATAGAGGAGCCTGTGCTTAATAATAGAAGCACCGTGGATAATTTATTTAATTTAAAATTCATTTTAATATCCTTATCGTTAATGGTGGGGAAGAGTCTTGTTAATCAATACGTTACACGTTACTTTCAAATGCACAAAACAAAGCAGGTGCAGTTAAGTTAATATTTCCCTGTAGATTTACAGTTTTTTAACTGGCTGTCAATTTTGTTTGTTCAAAACGTATCCTGTGTTTTTAATCCCAGGCCAGAAATTTATCATTAGCGGCAGTATCGGTTGGTTTGGGAGCTAAAGGGGCGGCTTCTGTAGGCTCATTTAATGCGTCATTTAAACTTACAAAATTAAAGCCATTCTGCTTATAGAGGTTAATAATATCAGGTAAAACATAAGCGTTAAGAAGGTTGGCATGGATCAATAAAATTTGAGCTTGATTGGGAGTGTGTGCATAACGGTTATGTTCTTCTGCTTTTAAGGTTTGCTGCCAAATAAAATCAAGGTAGCACGGCTTTAATACAGTGAGAAAATGGCGTCTTTCAGCTTCGGGAACAGATAAGAGGAGTTGGTTAAATATAAAATCTTTACTGTCAATGCTAATCGGTGCAATGTGATAATTTTTAGAGGAAAGATATTGCTGAATCTTGTTTTTCTTTTCGCCTGAGCCAATGACTAAATAAGGATAACGGAAGTATTTAGGTTCGCTCATTAGGGGGGATAAAATTTTGTCAGCGGCATCGATGTCTTGAATGTACCCTAGGGCATCCATTCGGTTTAAATTGTTGTGCGACAAGGTATGGTTTCCCAGGCTCAAGCCTGCCTCGCGAAATTTCCGAAGCATGGGCAGATTTTGAGGGGTAACCTCTTTAGCAATAACAAACCCCGTGGCTGGCGTATCGTTAGCCTTAAATGCTTCAATGATCATGTTAAGATGAAAATTTTTACTGTCACCTACAAACGGTAAATCATCAATGGTGACAGCAACGTCTCTTCGTAATGCAAAACTAGAATTTGCAAGCGCAGTTAAAAAAAGACCAACAATAAGAATGTTTTTTTTAGACAAAATGTATCCTAGAAAATGATTAAAGGCTTCTTAAGCATGTCTGCTCACCGCCCATAAATGTAAAAATAATATCATATATAACAAGAATGAAACAGTCTGGATAACGGTATGGTGTGTTATTTAAAATAAACAGAATAATGCTATTGTTTTAAGTCTTGGGCTTAAGTGAACAAGATAGTTTTAAAATCTATCTTGTTCTTTGGAGTGGCATTAATTTTTAAATGAGGTGCTCAATGTTTTTTCTGTGGCTTCCTCTGCTTCCCTTGCAGTTCTCATTGCTTTTTGGTAAGCGCCAGACGTTAAAAATGCATTGTTTGCGATATGAAGTGTTCCATCTACGAGACTGACTCCAATCTCTTGTGCTCCTGGTGTTTGGTGGTTTTCTTTTGGTGATGATGTTGGAAGAAGATCAACGGCTATTTTTCCAGAAAAAAACAGGTTTAGAGTTCCAACAGCTTTCAATTCCCATACAGAAGCGCCAGGCCTGAATGCATTCACCGTAAGCAGGTGAATAATAATATCCGCGCTTTTTTTCATTGTGTTGTGTGGATTTGTTAGTAGATCGGCAAATGCCAAGGTAGCTGCTGCTAAGTTGATTCTTTGCAAGTTTAGTGCTTGCTTATCTGGGTTAAAAAATCGCATGTTTAATTTTCCTTGTTATTGTTAATTAAAAAATGAAGAGTAGATAGTTGTTCTGGACATATTATACGCATGTAGCCTTGCAATCTGGCTCCCTTCAGCCCATCAAAGATGAGAACATTCATAAAGAGACGCTTGGCTTTAAGCCTCTATCCTATTCCGTAACACAGTCTAAATGTTTTTCAGCATCAAGTGCGGCCATACATCCGAAACCTGCGGAGGTTACTGCTTGTCGATAAACATGATCAGCCACATCCCCACAAGCAAATACACCAGGAATGTTGGTGGCAGTTGCCATGCCCTCTAAACCTGAACGAATTTTTAAATAACCACTTTCATTCATGTCCAACTGTCCTTTGAATAAATCGGTATTGGGTGTGTGGCCAATGGCAATGAACACACCATCTAGGGCTAAATCTTCAGATTGATGGGTTAAAACGTTACGTACGCGGGCACCGGTGACTTTCAAATTATCACCCAATACTTCTTCGAGAGTGCAATTCCACATTAATTTTACGTTACCATTTTTGGCTTTTTCAAAGAGTTTTTCTTGCAGGATTTTTTCCGAGCGCAGAGAATCGCGTCGATGAATCAAGGTCACTGAGGCCGCGATATTTGATAAATACAACGCTTCTTCAACAGCGGTATTTCCACCGCCGACCACACAAACGGCTTTATTGCGAAAGAAAAAGCCATCACAAGTGGCGCAAGCAGAAACTCCGCGGCTTTGATAGGCTTTTTCTGAATCTAATCCGATGTAACGCGCAGATGCCCCTGTTGCAATAATTAATGCATCACACGTGTAAGATTCGTTATCTCCTTTTAGAAGAAAAGGTCGCTCTTGGAAATTAACGTGTGTAATTTGGTCGAAGATAATGTCTGTTTGAAAACGTTCGGCATGTTTTTGCATGCGTTCCATGAGCGCAGGACCTTGTAAGCCCTCCACGTCTCCTGGCCAATTGTCCACATCTGTTGTGGTGGTTAATTGACCACCAGGTTGCATGCCAGTAATAAGAACGGGGTTTAAATTAGCCCTTGCTGCATAAACAGCAGCGGTATAACCCGCAGGGCCTGAGCCGAGAATAATCAGACGATGGTGTTTTATTGCGCTCATTTTTATTAGCCTTTAAAAGACATAGTGCTCTTTAATTTAACACGCAGTGCTTCGATTGCCAATTTTTAAGGGGCATCGGTAGCGTATGCTAGTATTTTTTATTTTGTACTAAAGAACAGCTTTGTGATTATGTTAAGATGACAAATAGTATGATAAAAAACGATGCTTTAAAACACTTATGACAAAACAACGAACGGGTAACCAGGCTGGCAACCCTAAAACAGCCTTGCCACATTTTGTGGTTAAACGACTTAGCGAAGGTAGCTTTATTTTAGTGTTAACCACCGCTTTGTTTGTCTTATTATCACTGCTGACCTACCAAGGGGGCGATCCTGGTGTGTCTCATGCAAGTCAACATGCGTCTTACATAGAAAATGCAGGGGGGCGTGTAGGTGCGTATGTGGCTGATGCCCTTTATTTAGTCTTTGGGTATCTTTCTTATTTATTGCCTCTTTGTTTTGCTTATGTGGGGTGGATGATATTAAAAGACCATCGTGCGTTAAGGGTTGTGAATAAACCTATGTTATTGCTGCGAGGCATGGGTTTAGTGTTTATGTTGTGCGGGGGATGTGGTTTATTAAATTTAGAATGGACGCCTTCACATCTCATGTTTGACAGTGCAGGTGGGCTGGTTGGTAACTGCATGGCACACGGCCTGAACGGTGCTCTTAATCTCCAAGGTGCTACTTTAATACTGCTTGCCATGTTGTTGGTGGGAGTGACATGGTTAACAGGGCTTTCTTGGG
Organism: uncultured Legionella sp.; assembly: GCA_964442495.1. Classification (GTDB taxonomy): domain Bacteria; phylum Pseudomonadota; class Gammaproteobacteria; order Legionellales; family Legionellaceae; genus CAYTZN01. The sequence goes on from CAYTZN010000004.1 coordinate 6,063, forward strand.
TCCATGCCACTGAAGTTATTGGTTACTACACACTGTTTGCGTTGCGCCTTAGTCTTTACGTTGCCCGTGTTGGTTCGCATCTTATCCATTCAAGTATCATGCGCTTTAAAGCCCGTGAAAAAGCACCCACGGCTCAACGTGCTATAACCACGGTAAATGCTTCTAAAATAAACAAAGAGCGCGCTTTGCCGCTGATTAGTCCTGTTTTGGTTAAAGAAAAACCCGCTCCAATAAAACCCGCAACGGTTTTAAGAGAGCCTTCTGCGGTTAAAACCCACTTTATAGGTGGCGCTTTGCCTTCGTTAGAGCTATTGGATAAGGGCCAGCCTGGCGCGCCAATGGGTGGTTATACCCATCAAGAGCTAGAAGTATTGTCCCGTGATGTCGAACAATATTTACTTGATTTTGGTATTCAAGCTGATGTTGTGGCGGTGCATCCGGGGCCTGTGATCACGCGGTTTGAATTACAGCTAGCAGCAGGGATTAAAGTTAGTAAATTATCAGCGCTTGCAAAAGATCTTGCGCGTTCTTTATCGGTTACCAGCGTGCGCGTGGTTGAAATTATTCCTGGAAAAACGGTTGTGGGTATTGAATTGCCCAATCAAAATCGAGCCATGGTGTGTTTATCAGAAGTATTGTCGGCTGAAGTGTATCAACAAGCTCATTCACCGCTAACGTTGGCACTAGGGGTTGATATTGCAGGACACCCTATGGTGGTTGATCTTGCAAAAATGCCGCATTTGTTGGTTGCCGGCACGACAGGTTCAGGCAAATCGGTGGGTATAAATGCTATGATTTTAAGCCTTTTGTTTAAGGCTACTCCTGAGCAAGTGCGTTTGATCATGGTCGATCCGAAAATGTTAGAACTCTCCGTTTATGATGGTATTCCGCATTTATTAACGCCAGTGGTCACCGACATGAAGGAAGCGGCCAGTGCGTTGCGCTGGTGTGTGGCTGAAATGGAGCGGCGTTATCGGTTAATGGCGTCTTTGGGCGTTCGTAATTTAGCAGGCTATAACACAAAGCTTGCCGAGGCCATAGAGCGAGGTGAGCCTTTAACTGACCCACTATGGAAGCCTACGGACTCTATGGACATGCAAGCACCTCTCTTAACGTCATTGCCTTATGTGGTTGTTATCATTGATGAATTGGCCGACATGATGATGGTTGTCGGTAAAAAAGTTGAACAACTCATTGCTCGTATTGCGCAAAAAGCTCGCGCTGCGGGTATTCACCTGATTTTAGCCACCCAACGTCCTTCCGTGGATGTTTTGACAGGGCTCATAAAATCTAATATTCCCACACGAATTTCATTTCAAGTGTCGTCAAAAATTGATTCTCGTACTATCCTTGATCAACAAGGAGCAGAACAATTATTGGGCCATGGAGACATGTTGTTCCTCGCTCCGGGGACGGGCGCGCCGTTGCGTGTTCATGGTGCTTTTGTGGATGATAAAGAAGTACACCGTATTGCTGATGATTGGCGTGCGCGTGGCCAACCTGAATATATTGAAGAAATCACCAGCATCAGTGATGGTCTTGAAAATGGCTATGGGGAAGAAGCTCAATCGACTGAAGAAAGCGACCCTCTTTACGATCAAGCGGTTGAGTTTGTGATTCAAACCCGTAAAGCAAGCATTTCATCGGTACAGCGCCGTTTAAAGGTAGGCTATAACCGTGCTGCACGTTTGGTCGAGGAAATGGAGCGTACAGGTGTGGTAGGGCCTTTAGAGGGTGGCTTTAGAGATGTCTTGGTCTCATCTATATCAGAAGAATCGTAAGACGGCTTTGATGATTAAAAAGAGGTAAGTCATGAAAAAAATAATGTTATTATTGTTCCTTTTGTCAGTAAATACTGCATTTTGCGATGTGGTAAGCGAGACACTTCAGTCTAAGCTAAATGCAATTCGGACCATGAGCGCTTCTTTTCATCAAGTCGTTAAAGCTAAACAGCGGGAGGTATCTCATTCTTCCGGCACAATGGCGCTATCTCGGCCAGGACGGTTTCGTTGGCAAACCAAAAACCCCATGGAACAATTAGTGGTAGCGGATGGTCAACGTTTATGGGTTTATGATGTTGATCTAGAGCAAGTGACTGAAAAAAAACAAGAAAAAGGCTTGGGCGGCACTGCAGCGTTGTTTTTAAGTGGTTATAACGATACGGTTACCCGTGATTTTGACGTGACAACCTATACAAAAGGTAACACCGTGTATTTTGATCTGCACTCTAAGTCGAACAAGGCAAATTTTCAACGGATGAAAATAACGTTTGTGGGCGATGCTTTAAGTGGTCTTGAGTTATTTGATCAACTGGGTCAGCACACGGTCGTGGTGTTAAGTCAGGTAAAAAATAATCCTACATTGTCCGCTGGTCTATTCAAATTTAAAACACCAAAAGGTGTGGATGTGGTGGAGCAATGAGCGAGAAAGGGGATGCTTTGTCTCCGCCGTTAGCCGAGCTTTTAAGGCCCACTAACTTATCAGAAGTAATTGGCCAGCATCATTTGTTAGGACCAGGCAAGCCATTACGTCTTGCGTTTGAATCGGGAAAACCCCATTCGATGATTTTGTGGGGGCCTCCTGGTGTAGGAAAAACAACACTGGCTCGTCTGATGTCTAATGCGTTTGACTGTGAGTGGATAGCGTTGTCGGCCGTTTTTGCCGGAGTGAAAGACATTCGTGCCTCAATGGAGCAAGCTCAAGCTTTTAAAGCGCTTCATCGACGAACGATATTGTTCATTGATGAAATTCATCGTTTCAATAAGGCTCAGCAAGATGCACTCTTGCCTTTTGTTGAGTCGGGTTTAGTGACTGTGGTGGGTGCAACCACTGAAAATCCCTCGTTTGAGGTAAATTCAGCCTTGTTATCTCGAGCCCAGGTGTATGTGTTGCAATCTTTAACCGATGAAGATCTTAACACGTTGTTGGAGCGGGTAAATACGCGTATTTTTTTTGATTTACAATTTACTGCTGATGCTAAAACAAGCCTGATTGGTTTAGCGGATGGTGATGCGCGCCGCCTTCTTAATTTGCTCGAGAAAGTAGGTGTTGCTGCTCACGAAATTAGCACTTTAGTAGTAACTAGTGATTTGGTTCAAAATGCACTGTGCATGAATGCCAAGCGTTTTGATAAAGGCGGGGATTATTTTTACGATCAAATATCCGCTCTGCATAAATCGGTTCGTGGTTCTGATCCCGATGCGGCACTTTATTGGCTTTGTCGAATGCTTGAAGAGGGTATGGATGCCCATTATTTAGCTCGTCGTATCATTAGAATGGCCTGGGAGGACGTTGGGTTAGCAGACCCCAGAGCCATGCAATTGGCCAATGATGCAGCTGCTACTTACGAGCGTTTAGGTTCCCCTGAGGGTGAGCTTGCTTTGGCGCAAGCAGTTATTTATCTAGCTATCGCTGCTAAAAGCAATGCAGGCTATAAGGCCTATCAAAACGCTAAGGCATTTGTAAAAAAAGATAAATCCCGTGAGGTGCCTCCCCACCTTCGCAATGCTCCAACTGCATTGATGAAAAAAATAGGTCATGGTCATGAATACCGTTATGCACATGATGAACCTTATGGGTACGCAGCAGGAGAGACGTATTTACCCAAAGGGATGCAAGAGCCCAATTGGTACAAGCCAGTGGATAGAGGCTTAGAGCGTAAAATTGCTGCTAAAATGGCGTTTTTATGCGATCTTGATAAACAACAATGCACAACAAGATAACCGTTTAACGATTATAACTAGGCTAAAAGTGATGAGATTATGAGCGTTAAAGTAATGAAGCAGCAGCCAGAGCCTCTCATCAATAGGGCCAAGAGATATTCTAGACTCTTAATTAAAAAGTGCTGGATGCCTTTGGCTATTTTTATCATTAGCATGGCAATATTGTTTAGCTTGTTTCGCGCGTTAACGCCTTGGGCTAAACAATATAAAGGCCAGGTAGAGCAGCACCTTTCAACCCTTCTTGGACAGCCGGTTATCATCAGCAGTATGGAAACCAGTTGGTATTGGTTTGAACCTGTCTTAAAGCTTAATGACGTGTCTGTTTCAGACAGTGAAGACAGGGTTTTAAAGTTAAATAAATTATTGGTGGGTATCAATTTACTGAGTTCATTGTGGCACTGGCATCTTCAACCTGGCGTGCTGTATGTCGATGATGTCCATTTAACATTGCGTCAAAAAAGCGATCATTGGGACATTGATGGTTTGCGAAGTGATAAAGAACCTATTACCTTAGAGCCTACAGCTTATTTACCTGTGTTAAGTTGGCTTCTTGCACAACAAAAAATAATTATTAAAAATGTTTCGGCGTTGATTCATCTAAATGATGGCTCTTTGCTGCCGGTCACGGCATTAAACGTAACGGCGATAAACAATAATGGCCATTACCGCCTAAGAGGTGTTGCGAAATTAGCACAAACCACGCCCACTGAATTGCTCATTCTTGCTGACATGAAGTTAAACCCTTACGCTCTTCGCAAAATCAATGGCCAAGCGTATGTTGCGGTTCATCATTTTTTACCCACACAATGGCAATTGTTCTTTCCTAAAAGCCCTTATCATGTAGAGAGCGGAAAGGGGGGCTTTGAGATTTGGTTGGATATGGCTAAAGGTGATGTTACTGGCCTACAGACCCGTATCAATTTTAAACGGCTTGCCTGGAGTAAACATGGAAATCCTCACGTAGAATTTATTCAATCCCTTCAAGCCAATTTAGCATGGAACCCAACCGATAAAGGTTGGAAATTAAGTGGTGATCATATTAACTTACGTGCAGGTGGCGTTGAGTGGCCAGAAAATACAGTTCTATTGAATTATAATCAATCAGAACAATCGTATCACTTTTTTATCAATACACTATTGCTCGAGCCTTTTTTAGCATTGAGTACTGAATGGCCTGAAACGATGCAGCCCCTATTAGCCAAGCATCCCCATGGGCAATTATATGACACTCAAATTGGCATCAAGCAAGATAAGATTGATTATGTATTGAGCCGTTTTGCAGGATTGAGCTGGGATGCTTCACGTGATTATCCCGGCGTAGATAATGTTTCAGGCGTTGTTCATTGGCAACCTTCAGGGGGCCGTTTGGACCTTGATGGAGAGAAAACGACGTTGTTACTCAAGAGTCAACCGTCAATTACGTTTGATACGGTGAATGCTACATTTGAATGGCAGTCGCTAAGCCAAGGTTTGCGCATTAGCATGGAGCATTTGGTGCTAAGTCATCCTGACTTACGGGTGAATGCTCGTGGTTTGATTGACGCGCTTTTTGCGCCTTCTGCAAATCTGCAATTGGCTGCAGAGTTTTCAATGGGCAATGCTGTTAAATGGATGGCTTATATTCCATCACGCTATTTAAAGCCAAAGCTTAACCATTGGTTAAAACATGATATCAAACGCGTTAACAATGCAGAGGGACAACTTGCTATTAAGGGTGCTTTGGCTGATTTTCCTTTTGATAAGGCGCCGGGTGAATTTTCAGTGATCAGCCATTTAAGTGGTGTTGATTTGATATTTAATAAAAAATGGCCGTTAAGCGAGGATATTGATGCTTATTTACGGGTAAATAAACGCACCCTTGAGGCAGATGTTCATCATGCAATCATGCATGGTGTGCTGGTAGACCAAGTGAATTTGCGACTAGATGACATGGGGCTTGATAAAGAAACATTGCTGATTCATGGCAAAGTGCAGGCACCCGCTCAAAAGGCTTTAGGTTATGTTTTTGTTTCACCTTTAAGGGAGCCTCTTGCAAAACTGAAAGCCTTAGACGTTGATGGGACATTGGGGCTCGATCTACGTTTAGAGGTACCCCTTTACCCTGAAAATGATGATGTTTTGGTAAAAGGCGCACTCACCTTTAATCATAATCAGGCGACTTTTCACCATGCCTGGAGTGATATCGAATTTAGTCATTTAACAGGCACGCTCATGTTTGATGAGGATGGTGCTACCAACAGTGAATTAAAAGCTTTGTTATTGGATGACCCTGTGGTAATGCACGTTCAATCAATAAAAAAGCCAAAGCCCGCTACAGAACTTACCATAGAGGGCGATACAACGCTTGATGCATTGCATAAATCCTTCAAGTTGCCCTCATTTCCCTTTGTGCAGGGGCATTTAAATCTAGCAACAACATTAACATTAACCAATGATCCCAATGATTTTGATAACATGAAGGTCAATACTTCACTAAAAGGTGTGGGTATTGATTTGCCAGCACCGTTTGGTAAAGCATCTGATGAGAGTGCGCCATTAGCCATCAACGTTGATTTTAATCCTGAAAAAGCACTGCGTTTTCGTTTTAACTATGATAATCGCGTGAGCAGTGATTTATGGTTTGCTAGTGAAAACAATCAATTTGTGTTGCAAAAAGGAGATGTTGAAATTGGAAAGGGTGATGCTCAGTTACCCAAAAAAGAAGGGTTACATGTGGGGGGAGTACTAGCAAGCCTTGATGTTTCAAAATGGCAAAGTTTATTGTCACCATTGTCTTCAACGGGGGACGCTCCAGCGTGGCTTCAGCAACTACAATCAATAGATTTAAATTTTGGAAACATCTTGTTATGGGGGAAAAATTACCCGAAAGTGGTTGTAAACGCTAATAAATCAAGCAAAACGGCGTGGTCTTTTCATTTGGATCAGCAGAATGTCGCCGGTCAATTTCAGTATGATTTTCTTTCAAACACGGTTTCGGGGCATTTTAATCGATTCAATATTGCCAAAGCGGCGTTGCTGCCATCCAAGGGCGAGAATGAAACCATAACATTAAAGCCTAGCTATATTCCTAATTTAAATGTGACCATAGATACGTTTAAAGTAGGCGAAATTGACTTTGGAACGGTAGGGTTGAAAAGTACAACCAAGCCAAATCATTGGCAGCTTGATTATTGCAACATTAAATCACCGGCCTTCCAATTGGCCATGAAGGGAGATTGGCACCAAGACGGCATTAAAAACAATACAGAGCTTCAGGCTAATTTGCAGATAGCAACACTCTCTGATAGTTTGAAAATGTGGCACATCACTCCGGCAGTGGATGCTCACCATGGTGAAATTCAGTTCGATGGTGCATGGCCTGGACCTATCAATGGGTTTTCATTAGAAAAAGTAAGTGGACAACTGTCTCTTCAGTTTAAAGACGGCCGTATCACGCATTTAAGCCCGGAAACTGAGGGCAAATTGGGTTTAGGTAAATTACTGAGCGTTTTAAGCCTTCAAACCATTCCTCGTCGACTTAAATTAGACTTTAGTGATTTATCCAATGATGGGTACAGTTTTGATGTGTTTAAGGGTAATTTTACGCTGAAAAATGGTGTAATGAATACAACAGACAGCTACATTGATGGGCCCGTTGCTTACGCTAGCATGAAAGGTGATTTAGACGTGGTGAAGCAACAATACGATGTGTTATTGCACATTTCTCCTCACATTACGGCAAGTTTACCTATCGTTGCAACGATAGCGGGAGGCCCCATTGCGGGGATTGCAACATGGGTTGCTAGTAAAATTATTAATAAAGGAATGCAAACGGTTACGGGATACAGCTATAAAATTTCAGGTCCATGGTTGCATCCTGACGTGCAGCAAGTAAGTATATTTAAAAAACAACCGAACTAGGGATGTGGTGAACTGCAGGTGATTGATTTTAGAAAGACCACTCTTTGACGGAAACAATAGTGATTGTGCCTTAGCCTGCCAGTCATTAAAAATCAATCGAATATCAACGCGGTAGCTTTTAGGTTTTATAGGACATGAGACATGTGGGTTGAGTTGATAAAACGGTATTGGCAAGTGAGTCTTTTAAAGGAGACGCCCGCCAACACACCCTATTCATTATTGATGTTAGGTCTTGTCACGCTTTTTTATTATGTGTTGGTTGTGACGCAATGGGCCATTGCTGACGTTGAGCAATTTTTTACATTTGGCACGTCTTTGTTAGCAGGTGGGGCACTTGTGCTCTCGTATGGCATTTATACGTATGCTTTGCTGAAGGCGTCGCGTGTTTCGAGTCGATTTTTACAAACATTAACCTGCCTTTTCGCCTGTCATGCCATTGTGCATTTGGTAGCTTTTCCTCTGCTTCTTATTGCACCCTGGCTTGCTGCTGTAAAAACGGCCCAACTGTTAGTGTTATTTTTGGGCATTGTCTATTTAATTTTAACGTTGGTCTTGACGGTTTGGCAATTTATGGTGACGGTTCATATTTATAAGCATGCCCTCTCAATAGACTATTTTCCGGCGGTATTGGCAAGCATTGGCCTGCTTGCTTTTAACATCCTCATTGTTTCATTTTGGCGGTAAGAAAATGCATTTACATATTTTAGGAGTAAGCGGTACGTTTATGAGTGCTTTAGCTTTATTGGCACGCGATGCAGGTTTTCACGTTACAGGTAGTGATGCCAATTGTTATCCGCCAGTGAGTGATTTGCTTAAAGCGAAAGGGATAAGCTGGACAGAAGGCTACGAAGACAGTCATCAGGCCTTAAAAGCAGATTGTGTGATTGTGGGGAATGCTATCAAGCGTGGCATGCCAGTGATTGAAGCAGTGCTTGATGCCAATAAACCTTACACATCCGGTCCGGAGTGGTTGGCCCGCCACCTTTTGCCGCGTTATCGCGTATTGGCGGTTGCAGGAACCCATGGAAAAACAACCACAACGTCTATGTTGGCTTTTATTCTTCACAAAGCGGGTTTTAAACCCGGATTTCTAATTGGGGGCGTTGCAACAGATTTTAATACCAGTGCTTGTTTAGGGGCGGGGCAATGGTTTGTGATAGAAGCAGATGAATATGATAGTGCTTTTTTTGATAAACGTCCTAAGTTCATGCATTACCGACCTGAAATTGCCATTCTTAATAATTTAGAATTCGATCATGCTGATATTTACGCGGACCTTTCAGCCATTCAACAACAGTTTCATTATTTCTTAAGAACCATTCCATCTAAAGGGCTCGTGATTAAACCACGTGATGATAACGCTTTAAATGAGGTATTAGCACGAGGTCGGTACAGTCATGTGGAAGAGATAGCATTATCGGGTGATGCAATGTGGCGTGCTGAGTTACTTGATGAGGCAGGTCAGGCTTTTAAGGTATTTCATAACAACACGTGTGTGGCCGAGGTAAACTGGCCTTTAATTGGACGATTTAACGTTGAAAATGGGCTGGCTGCTCTGGCCGCCAGTGTGAGAACTGGAGTTAATCCATCTGTTGCGGCAAAGGCTTTAGAGGCGTTTACTCCGGTAAAACGGCGCTTAGAGGTTAAAGGTCACCAGCATGGCGTAACGGTGTATGATGATTTTGCTCATCACCCTACAGCTATTGGTAAAACCGTCAGTGCGTTAAAGCAAAGTGGTCGACATGCTCGTATTTTTGTGGTGTTAGAATTTGCTTCTTATACCATGCGCACCGGAGTGCATGTAGAGGAAATGACACAAGCATTAGCGTTGGCAGATGGCGTTTATGTTTTAAATCCGCGCGATTTTTCTTTGGCGGATATTGCAAAAAATTGGCACTGTCCTTATGAAATTTTACCTAGTGTTGACGCTATTATTGAAGTAGTCGCCTCAAATGTGCAGAAAAATGATGCGGTTTTGGTGATGAGTAATCGAGGTTTTGAGAACATCCATCAACGGCTATTGGTAGCTATTTCTGAAAAGTCTTAAAAACAACCGGTTAAAACGTAAAATAGAGGTTTTTTATTATTCATATCATGAGAATAAGTTGCTTCTTTTGTCAGATTGATATAAAAAAACAACAAGGGAGATTAAAACAGAGAGACAACATATGGGATACAAATTGCCTAAAAGTCTGCAGGACGTTTCAGATAATTTGCAATATTATTTAAATAAAGAATTGGGTCGTTACCAGTCAAAGCCCTATGAGGTGCTCGTTGATGCGACACTTAAGTTGGAGGCACATTATCGCGATAATGTGAAAAAAAAAACTTACTTCCTAACACCTCATGTTCCGGATGAAGCACGATTAAAGGAAATTGCTTGTATCACTTTTTTAGTTCTTCACTTGCCGAAAACTGATCCCAATACGTTTAAGCGTTTTAAGGTTCATAACATTGTATTGGGCGCCTTATTTTATCGGCGCATGGCCAGAGAAAACACCTATCAACGTTCACTTCTTTATACGTTAACTCTTGGTGGATGGACTGAAAAAGCCAGTGCTCTTTATCTCAGTATTGAAAGCATATTAGGTTTGGATGATAAAAATAAAATTGATCCACTAACTGTTTTTACGTGTTGTAGCGCTTACAAAGAGTGTTTAGAAAAAATTAAAGCTGATGATAAAAAAAATTATATTCCTGAGAGCGAAGCGGACTTGGCTTTATTGGATACTATTATTAGCGAATCCAAGGTGGATAAGCGCTATCTCAGTTTTTCTTTGCAGATGGATTATGTTGTGTCCATTGAATCTGTAGCTAAATTAATAAAAGATACTGATCAAAAAATGCGACCTTCTTTTATGACATTTAAAGAGAAGTTACTCCAGGCATTGAAGTTAAAAGAAGTCCTTTTAAACTCAGATCTTATAGCGTGTCTTGAATCGTGTAATTTCATTGCGTGGAAAAATATATTTTTTAAGTACCTCATCCCTAAAAATACCAGGATTACTAAAGAGAATTTAGATACGTTTATAGACGATAGGCAAGTCGAGTTAACTCATTTTAATCAGTATATCCTGTTGGGCGCTTATGTGATGGTCTTAAAACATGAGCCAATAAAAGATGAGCAACCCTTGCCTGATGCATTAATAAAGGTACTAAAGCAGGCCATTGATAGTGTTAGAGCAGACAATGAATTGGACGATAAGACGTGTTTTAAGGCACTTAAGGTGTTAAATAGTTATTTAATGTTACCTAGTTTTCAAGATTCACCGTTTTATTACTCTTTTCATGCATGGGGTGGTTTTTCCAATTTTCGAGCTAAGGTCAAAGAAAAATTTGCTTTTTTTGAACAATTGAATGCTTTACTTCCTGTATCATCATCCAGCGCCTCCTTTTCATTATCTATAAGCGTTAAAGACGAGCTAGAAGAGGCAATGCAAGAGGAGGAGATATTCAAAACGTGCCGGTATTAAAGACGAAGCAATTTAAATGCTGACAGTGTTTGTTCGCGCATTTTTTTATAGTCGATGATTTTTTCTGGGTAATTCAAAGCCAATGGGCTTTTGCCATTGGCATAGGGGTCGTGGATTGTTTTTGAATCAAGAGCGGCTAATTCCTGGCAAAACGTACGTATAAAATCTCCATTTTTATCAAACCGCTCACTTTGGGTAATGGGATTAAAAATGCGAAAATAAGGCACCGCGTCGGTACCTGTTGAAGCGCTCCATTGCCACCCACCATTGTTGGCACTGAAGTCAGCATCAATCAGTTGTTCGCTAAAATAACGCTCGCCTAAGCGCCAATCAATAAATAAAATTTTTGATAAGAACATGGCAGTGACCATTCGTAAACGATTGTGCATCCATCCTGTTTGCTGCAATTGCCGCATGGCTGCATCCACCAAAGGAAATCCTGTTTGCCCTTGGCACCATTTTGTGAATAGACGCTCATCGTGATTCCAATTTAATTTTTCAGTGGAAAGCTTAAACGGCTTATGTTTACAAACGTCTGGAAAATAAAACACGATCATTTTATAAAACTCCCGCCAGATCAATTCATTGACCCAAGTACCAGGTCCTGTCGGGTTAAAAAAATCCAAGAGCGTTAACTGTTGTTCTTGCATCACTGCCGTTATGCACTGTTGGGGTGATAAAATCCCCAATGCTAGATACGGTGATAAATGGCTTGTCGCATTGAGCGCGGGGAAATCGCGGGTTGTGTGATAGTCCTGGATAGGTCCGTTACAAAAAGTGGTTAATTTTTGTATTGCGGCTTTTTCACCAGGTTGGGGTAAATGGGTCATGTTGGCCGGCGTAAAGCCCATTACTTGGCTCGGAACCTTGTCGGGCTCGGTGGTAAGCTTTAATTGCATTGGAGGGCTTAACAGGGGTGTTTTGTAATAATGCTCTACAGTAGAAAGCCATTTTTTCTTAAAGGGGGTGAACACCTTAAAGGGCTCTTGCTGTTGGTTACAAATGCGCTCAGGCGGAATGATGACTTGATCATGGTATAAATGAACATCCCGGCCTGTGCCCTCTAATTTGGCGCAAATGGCATTATCACGGCGCTGCTCGTCAAATTCGTATTGTCGATTGAAATAAAGCCCTTCAATGTTTAGAGTGAGGATAAGCTCTTCAATGACCTGATAGCTCTCTTCAAACGAGGGCACTTCACGAATTAACAAGGGAATGTTTAACGATTCAAGGCGTTTGGAGAGCTCATGCAAATGGTTTAATAAAAACGTAACTTGTATAGCCGACATGGCATGCTTAAGCCACGTTTTAGGTGTGACAATGAACAATGCAATAACCCCTGAGTTTGAATGCTGACAAGCTTCAAACAACGCGGGGTTGTCGTAGGTACGTAAGTCACGTCGAAACCACACTAGATTTGGCAAAATTATTCCTTGTACAGTAGATGAATGTTTAAATTACACAGATAGTTGCTCTAAAATTACGAGTTACCACCAAGCCGTGGTAACTCGGAGCTAGGTTTGTTATTCATTTTTAAATTGCAAACTGCCTTTTACCAACGACACGGTTACTGATTCCCCTGGTTTAAATTGGCCATTTAGCAAGGCTTGTGCCAATGGGTTTTCTAATTTTTGTTGAATGGTACGTTTCAAAGGGCGTGCACCATAGACAGGGTCAAACCCTGCTTCGGCCAAGAAGGACAGTGCTTCAGGTGTAAGGTGTATCTTGATGTCTTGCAGCAATAATCGTTGTTGCAAATGAGAAATTTGAATGGATGCAATATTTGTAATTTGCTCTTTGGTCAGCGCATGAAATACCACGCTATCGTCGATACGGTTGATAAACTCTGGACGAAAATGCTTGCCGACCAAGTCCATTACCGCCTCTTTTATTTCATTGTAATTGTGCTTATGACCCATCTCTTGGATAAGGTGTGAGCCTAGATTAGATGTCATGACAATCACCGTATTCCGAAAATCGACGGTTCGCCCTTGACCATCGGTAAGCCTGCCATCGTCTAAGACTTGCAGTAAGACATTAAACACATCCGGGTGCGCTTTTTCAATTTCATCCAATAAAATAACAGAATAAGGACGTCGTCGAATGGCTTCGGTTAAATACCCACCCTCTTCATAACCCACATAGCCTGGGGGTGCGCCAATTAATCGTGCTACGGAGTGTTTTTCCATGAATTCAGACATGTCAATGCGTACCATGGCTTCTACTGTATCAAACAAAAACATGGCCAGTGCTTTGCACAGCTCGGTTTTACCAACACCGGTTGGGCCTAAGAATAAGAAAGATCCAATGGGTCGATTAGGGTCAGAGAGGCCTGCACGCGAGCGACGAATGGCATTGGAGACAGCATCAACGGCTTCGTTTTGACCAATCAAGTGGCGATGGAGTGCTTCTTCCATGTTTAGTAATTTTTCTTTTTCGCCCTCTAGCATTTTTGCTACAGGAATTCCTGTCCATTTTGATACAACTTCGGCAATTTCTTCTTCGGTGACTTTATTGCGCACCAATTTGGTTTCTTGAGGCTCTGAGGTCATGACTTGGCTTAACTGTTTTTCAAGCTCAGGAACGCGACCATATTGCAATTCAGACATGTGGGCGAGATCTCCTGCACGCCGTGCTGTTTCCATTTCCAGGCGTGCTTGTTCAAGCGCTTCTTTGATGTGCGTAGCACCTTGCAATACAGCCTTTTCAGATTTCCATACATCTTCAAGATCAGACGCGTTTTTTTCAAGCTCTTGAATGCTTTTTTCAAGATCAGTGAGACGTTTTTTAGAGGCGTCATCGTGTTCTTTTTTTAAAGCTTCTCGTTCGATTTTTAATTGTATAAGGCGTCGATCGAGTTTATCTAAACTCTCAGGCTTTGAATCGATTTCCATGCGAATTTGGCTGCCTGCTTCATCAATTAAATCAATGGCTTTATCAGGGAGCTGCCTATCCGTAATATAACGGTGTGAAAGAGTCGCTGCAGCAACAATGGCCGGATCAGTGATTTCAACACCATGGTGAACTTCATAGCGCTCTTTTAAGCCTCGTAAAATAGCAATGGTGTCTTCAACACTCGGTTCATCCACCAATATCTTTTGAAAACGACGCTCAAGGGCTGCATCTTTTTCAATGTATTGTCGATATTCATCAAGGGTGGTGGCTCCAATACAATGCAATTCACCACGAGCAAGGGCCGGTTTTAACATGTTGCCGGCGTCCATGGCACCCTCTGCTTTTCCGGCGCCAACCATGGTATGGAGCTCATCAATGAAGAGAATAATTTGGCCTTCTTGTTTAGATAAATCATTTAATACAGCTTTTAAACGCTCTTCAAATTCACCTCTAAATTTTGCTCCAGCAATCAACGCTCCCATGTCGAGTGATAATAATCGCTTGTTTTTTAAACCCTCAGGGACTTCGCCATTGACAATACGTTGCGCTAAGCCCTCAACAATGGCGGTTTTTCCTACACCAGGCTCACCAATCAATACGGGATTATTTTTCGTGCGGCGCTGTAGCACTTGAATTGTGCGGCGTATTTCATCATCGCGCCCAATGACTGGGTCTAATTTTCCTTGTTCGGCGCGCTCTGTTAAATCAAGGGTATATTTTTCAAGGGCTTGCCGTTGTTCTTCGGCATTTGCATCATTGACCGTTTCGCCACCCCGGATGTCATTAATGGCTTTTTCAATGGCTTTTGGCTCACCACCGGCTTGTTTAATTAATTTGGCAAGGCTTCCCTCTTCATTCATGGCTGCGAGAATGAAAAGTTCGCTAGAAATGTAATTGTCTTTGCGTTGTTGTGATAATTTATCCGTGAGGTTCAGTAGGCGATTTAATGCGTTAGAAATATGAATATCCCCCCCCGTGCCGGTGACTTTAGGAAGCTTATCTAAAGATTGGTCAATCAATGTTCTAAGTTGTGATAAATTGATACCCGCTTTAGATAGGAGTGGTCTACAACTGCCTCCTTGTTGATCTAATAAGGCTTTCATTAAGTGCTCAGGCTCAATAAATCCATTGTCCCGACCTATTGCTAGCGATTGCGCATCGGCTAAGGCAGTTTGAAATTTTGATGTGAGTTTATCCATTCGCATAATATCACCTTATTGAGTTTGCTTTTTTAAAATATCCTACTCTTAAGAATAGGCTAAATACAGAAGCTTTTATTATCGCCGCTCATACCGTAAAATATGGCTTAACCTCTTAAATTCAAGTGGAATGCATGACAAATAATAACCCTTCAGTCGATAACCCTGAGTCACAAACGTTATTAAATCAAATCGTTATGGAATACCTTCGCGATAAAAAGCGCAAGCGCGTTTGGCAATGGGTTAAACGAATCTTTATTGCATTGTCTATTGTTTTAGTTATTTATTTTCTTGCTGGGTCGCTTTCAACCGATGCTGCACTTAAAGCAAGCCCTCACGTGGGCTTGATCGATTTAAAAGGGACTATTTTCGATAATCAAGGTGCTAATGCAGATAATTTTATCAAAGGAATGGACAAGGCCTATGAAAGTAAGACGTTAAAAGCCATTATTTTGCGTATTGATAGCCCTGGAGGTAGCCCGGTTCAGGCGGATTATATGTACAACACGACCCGTCATTACCGTCAAAAATACCCAGACATAAAAATTTACGCGGTGTGCGTCGATATGTGCGCGTCTGCGGCTTATTATGTAGCTGCTGCCGCGGATGAAATTTATGCAAATCCATCAAGTTTAGTAGGTTCTATTGGCGTACTTTATAACGGGTTTGGTTTTGTCGATACGTTGCAAAAATTTGGGGTGACAAGGCGGCTTCGAACGGCGGGGCGTAATAAAGGCTTTATGGATCAATTTTTGCCCATAGAGCCTCAGCAAGAAAAACGATTACAAAGCATGTTGGATGACATTCATCAACAGTTTATTGCTAAAGTAAAAGAAGGCCGTGGTGATCGTTTGCTCATTGATGATGATACCTTTTCGGGGTTGTTTTGGACCGGAATCCAAGCCAAAAAACGGGGCTTAATTGATGGTTTTGCAAGCAGTGGTCAATTAGCGCGTGAGGTAATCAAAGTAGAAGCCTTTGTTGATTACACGTATCAACCGAGTGTGATTGAACGTGTGGCCAAAAACATTGGCACAGCGATGGCCGAGCAGTTGCCGATGGCTCTTGGAGTGAAGCCTGGCATACAATAGTGGTCAAATGAGTGGTTAGGGCGCGCTTATCAACGCGCGTTCTAATTGGCTAAGCATGCATGGATGACTCTTGATCCTATTGGGGTGATGGTTTATACGAAGTTGAATCGCTATTTTCATCCTCTGTTAAGGTGTCCTTCGTTAGTGCGGCTTGGTAATGTATGAAAGATTTTGCCACACATTTAGGGTTAAGCGTTCCATCTTTATTGAGCTCTTTACCACGGCTCCAAAAATGGCGATGAGACGCGAGTGCTTTTTTTACACCCTCGGTGTCAACCGACGCTTTGGTCATAATGACATGTCTATCTTCCATGGGTACTTTTGACGTTGCCTCTTCAATTCGCCGCGCTTTCGCTTTCATTCCTATCGTAAAAAAATGCGATCGTCGACGAAAGCTATCAATTATGTCATGGATTGCTCTTGTTTCTACGCCACTGATGTTTTTGTAAACCCTGGCTAGTTCCAGCTGCATCGCGTTGAGTTTTATTAAATCTGTTTCAGATGAAATTTCAATTTCTTTTGTTTTAATATAATTTAAAAATATAATATCTTTTTTTCCAAACTCTTGTCCTGCAAATTTAGCTAAAACAGCTCGGCAATGGTCTTGTGCTATTTTAATTTGTGGGTAATGTTCAATAAGGGTCAGCATGGAAGACGCCTCACGAACGGATATTCGATGCGTTGGATTAATTTTGATCATCTTCTTGATCAGTTCCTTAAGAAGACGTCCCTGTTCTGATTTAAAAACAGCGGCACTAAAATCGTATTGCTGTTCATCATCACGATGGTTTAAATAGTTATGCCTACATTGAGTTAAATATTGATATAAATTTTTCCCAAAGAGATAAGCATGCAATTTATCCACTGAAAAAGGTGTGGGAGTGGATAATTCTGGGGGATTCATATAATCGGTTCTTAAAAATTTATACCAACGGTTTGAGTGACATTTTAGATCAAACACGTCGTTTTTCGAGAACACAAACGATTTGGTATCAGAAATTCGGAGTTGCCCGTCCTTATCCACCAGCCAGTTGGTGTTTTTCATGTCAGGAAAGGCGCAATTGTCATCTCGAATGTGCTCAAGAATGGTGCCCATTTGTTTATAGAGTTGGAGTGCTGATTTGATGCGTGTGGGGTTGTCTGGGCAGGTTGTTGAATCGGTTTCGAGGTTTCCTTTGTCACAAAATTCGGTGATTAATAATGTTCGGGTGAGTACGGAGCCCACTTCATCGATAAACGTGGCTTGTCGCTCAGCATAAGCGTGCGTTAAAACCTGTTTTAGAGAATGTTTTTTAAGGTGAGCTTCCGCTGATTTTGGCATGTTAAGGCGGTTATCTATTTTTAAAACCAGCGCTAAGCCCACCTTAGGCGTTATTTTGAAATTTTTTGAATTAGAGCCTCCTAAAAAGGAGAGGGTATGATTGCCAAGAAAGGCTTTAAAGGCGATTGCCTCTGAGCTTTTTTCGCCATTGTATAAATTTACATAGTCTTGTCGATTAAACTGAGCGCCTTTTAATAAAATTTCTAGCAACTGCGATGATTTTTCAGGGCTCATGTTTATTAATAGTTGAGCACTTGTTAAATCAGTACCAACATGTTCCTCTTGATTGTTTTGAAGGGGAAGTAAATGTCTGTGGAGGATGAGTTCTTTGTAAAATTTGATATAAATGGCCTCACGGTAACTAGCACAATTTCCCATGATGTCTGGAGGGTACTTGTTGTCTATCTCTTGTTGTTCATGGATTATTTTTCGCAGTAGATGAGTCTTTTCATCCATATTTTTACTAGTATTATAATCTTGTATAAGAATATTTAACTGATCTATATCAATATTAACGGCGTCAACAAACGACTGTTCGTTTACTAAAGCCTGTCGATGCTTCACTATGGGTGTGTTTTTAATCAACCCTATTCGCGATAGTCTTGGAAATGGCATTTTGTCCACCTTGCAGATATTTAATGCATTTGAATGACTTTAGATCAGTTGGTTGAATATTTCAACAAAATAACTTAAAAAATAATATTGGGTTTTAATTTGACCTGTTCAGTGACTGCTAAATTATGGTGGATGGCGCATCATTTTTGATGCTCATATGTTTGTCATTTTGCTTTTTATGCAAACGACAGCTAATCTTAATTTACAGAGGGTATATATTTTTTTGAGGGGAAATCGAATGACAGAACCTAGAAAATTTAAAAATGAATCGCAAGATGCGCGTCGTCGTGATCAACACAATGTTGTTCATCCAGAGGACGAGTCTAAGCACTCCAAAGAAAAGGGCGTGTCTTCTCGACACCATAAAAGGAAATAAAGTCGTTTATAAGTGTATAATCCAATAATCTCGCCTGAGGATTGTATCGGGCCTAATGATATTTGAGTTTATACACTTATGCGTCGTCTCTATACTGCTTTATTTTATTTAATAACCCCTTTGCTAGTGGTGCGTTTACTGATCAAAAGCCGTCGATTAAGGGCTTATCGACAGCGTGTTTTAGAGCGTTTTTCTTTTGTTAGTAGCGTACCTACTCCAGTGGATGTATGGGTACACGCGACCTCCTTAGGTGAAGTGGTTACCGCATCGCCTTTGATTGAGGCAATGCTTGCTTTGCAATGGCGGGTTTTAGTGACGACCATGACGCCAACTGGCTCACAACAAGTCACTAAGCGCTTTGGAGCTCAGGTGGTGCACCAATACATTCCTTATGATTTGCCTATGTTTTTTCGTCGTTTTTTTAAAAAATATACCCCTCGTCTAGGCATTATTATGGAAACGGAACTTTGGCCCAATGCCATTTATCAGGCAAAGCATGACAACATTCCTATATTTCTTATTAATGCGCGGTTATCTGATAAAGCCTTTAAACAATATAAAAAAGTGGCGTGGATGTTTAAACCTATTTTAAATTGTTTTGAGGCAATTTTTGCTCAGAGCGAGGAGGATGCTAGACGATTCATGGCCTTGGGCGCTTCAACGGACATCGTGGATATGCTAGGCAACATGAAATTTGATGTGGAGTATCCTCTAGCCTTTAATGATGAGTGCATACAACTCAAAGAGAAATGGGGACAAAAACGCCCAGTGATTATCGCAGCCAGTACCCATGATAACGAAGAGCTGCAGTGGTTGTCGCACTTACGTCAATTACAGACGAGCATTGCAAACGTCATGCTCCTTCTTGTTCCGCGCCATCCTGAACGGTTTAATGCGGTTTATGAACTCAGTGTGGGGCAGGGCTTTAACACGGCTCGGCGCAGTCAGCTTTTAAGTATTGATAAGAGCACGGACGTGGTGATTGTTGATTCACTCGGTGAGTTAATGGATTTTTATCGTATTAGTGATTACGCTTTCGTAGGCGGGAGTCTTGTTCCTGTTGGTGGTCATAATGTGCTAGAGCCTATTGCGCTAGATGTGCCAGTATTTTGTGGCCCTTACATCAATAATGCGAAGGCTGTTTGCAATGCGTTAAAAGATGCGGATGCAATCGTGATTGCTAATGATATTGACGAAGTGATTACGGCCATTACTACGATGCATGAACATGGCGAGCAAAAAAGCCAGCAGGTTACCAGCGCATCTTTGGTGTTGGCCGTCAATCGCGGCACTATAAGGCGCTATGTTGAAAAAATTGAAGCTATTTTAATGTGATGATGGTGCTTATTGAAGTATCGAATAAGAGGGTTGTACTCGATACTTCATTCAGTGGCTTTATCAACCTAGAGCAGGTGCTGACGGTTTATATTCTGTTGGGTGGCTATGGTGTTTTTCATGCTTTGAGAAAAAAGGCATGGTTGCTGCAGCTCCAACAACAGCACCGACTACAACACAAGCAATAGCAGATGCTTTAGCAAGGGCTATACAAATGTAAGATAACGCTAAAATACCCACAATAACAGCCGCAAGGCCTCCTAATAATAATATTGCACCTAAAGCTTGGGTTGCAGGGTGAGACATTGCCTGCATGAAAAAACTGGGCGTTGTCGTTTTACGCAGCACGACCAAATCCTCTAGGCGCTGTTTTAACTCACCACTAAATAGGGTTGGTAAAGCTTGAGTCACGGTCTTGGTGGCTAGGGAGGGTAGCGTCCTTAAGTATGCTGGAAGCTGGGCTAAAGGTAATGTCATAGGGATGTTTAAATCAGTACACAAGGCTTGGGTATAAACATTAAATGTATCAATAAGTGTTGCATCAGGGGGAATGTTTGTTAACGCAGTTATGTTTGTTGCTGTTTCACGAACAATCTCAAGTAGTGATTTGTTTCCTCCACCCACTATTTCTATGATCATGGCCTGTAGAGCAGGCATCTGGGCAGGTGGATTTTTTATCATTATGAAGAGTTGGTTTAAGGTGGTTTCATTTAATCCACGCTTTACACTCTCCTTAGAGCAATTTATTGATTTACTGTAAAAACTAATTAGGGCATTTTCTGCTATCATCTCAAGCTCTTTAATGGTTGTGTGTTTAGAAATCCCGGCCATTTTAAAACCAGTGGATGTAAACCAAGCCATCGCTTGCTCAATGGTCATGTTGGTATTAAATTTTTTGCTCATGGTTATTTCCTATGTGTAGGGTGTTAGAGGCATTAGGGCTGCCTCTTTTTATTTGGATGGGTGATTTTAACGAAAATTTTGAGCAAAATACAAATTAGTTGCCTTGATTTTGACGCTCTTTGATTTCAGACAGTGTTTTACAATCAATGCAAAGGGTTGCTGTAGGCCGTGCTTCTAAACGACGCAAGCCTATTTCAATGCCACAGGCCTCACAGTATCCAAAGTCATCGTCTCGTAATCGCTCCAGTGCATCTTCAATTTTTTTTATGAGTTTTCGCTCACGATCGCGTGTACGTAATTCAATGCTAAATTCTTCTTCTTGGCTTGCTCTGTCAGAGGGGTCAGGAAAATTTGCCGCTTCATCTTTCATGTGCGTTACGGTTCTATCGACTTCTTCCATCAATGATTGACGCCACGCCAGCAATATTTTTTCAATATGCGCGAGCTGCTTTTCATTCATATACTCTTCGCCCTCTATTTCTTTATACAGGGCGATTCCCATGCTGCCAACGGCGTCATTTTTCACGTTGTGTGTACTCTCTTTAGTTAAACCACTTAAATTTTCTGGTAATTGTACGCATCTTTCCAACAAGCGGTTTGCTGCTGAAAAGGGTTAGATATATCAAAAATCACATCATTCATCAACTATAGCTCAATAAATACAATTTTGCGTAATAATGTGGCATAAACAGTGGCTTATCGAGCATTTTGTGTGCGTTTTATGGATGGTGTACTGGATTTTAAGTCGGTGCATCGATTTTTACAAGCCACGCCATCCAGCACTAACACGATCTTGTCCTTGAACATCTTGCCAACAGGTTACATTGATATAACCTCGCTCTCTAAACAAAAGGGTTACGGCTTCCTTTTGGTCAAAGCCATGCTCTACTATTAATAACCCACCGGGCAGTAGATAATCAAATCCTTGTTGAATGATGTGTTTCAATGCATTTAAACCATCATGACCACTGACCAATGCTTCTTGTGGTTCAAATCGCACATCACCTTCGTTTAAATGAGCATCGTTTTCAGCAATGTACGGTGGGTTTGAGATAATCATGTTAACCAATGAGTTAGGCATGGATGTAAACCAATCGGATGCTAAAAAAACTACATTTGAATGGCCTAAAGAAGCCGCGTTGGTTTTAGCAATCTTGAGTGCTGCTTGGCTCTTGTCGATCGCAAGTATGTGCCAATCGGGTCGTTCAGAGGCTAGAGCTAAAGCAATCGCACCGCTGCCGGTACCTAATTCTAGAACGTGGGCTTCTGTTGTGTTTTTAAATGCTTGTAATGCTAGCTCGACCAGTAGTTCTGTTTCAGGCCTTGGAATCAAGGTGTCTTTACTCACTTGCAAGGGGAGCGACCAAAATTCGCGCTGACCTGTTAAATAAGCAATGGGAAAGCCCGTGCATCGTTTATCGATGAGTTGGGTATAGGCTAGGTGTTGGGCAGGCGTGAGTTGTTTTTCTGGATGAGCGTAGAGAAACGTGCGAGATGCACCAAGGGCCGAGGTTAATAAGACCTCGGCATCTATCCTTGCCGTTGTACTGCTGGGTGTTAATTGGATAATGCCTAGGTTTAATGCTTGTTTGATGTCAATCATGTCGCCCTAATTCTGCTAACAAATCTGCATGATGTTCACGTTTTAAGGCATCAATTACTGCTGATAGCTCACCCGCCATCACATCATTAAGTTGGTAGAGCGTTAGATTAATACGGTGATCGGTTAAACGTCCTTGAGGAAAATTATAGGTACGAATGCGCTCAGACCTGTCGCCGCTGCCCACCAGTAATTTTCGTGTGTCCGCTTGTTGTTGGCGTTGTTTTGTTTGCTCTGCGTTTAACAATCGGGTTTTTAATAGCGCCATCGCCTTTGCGCGGTTTTTATGTTGCGAGCGCTCATCTTGGCATTCAACAACTACACCTGTAGGTAGATGGGTGATGCGAATTGCCGAATCTGTTTTATTGACGTGCTGGCCACCAGCACCGGAAGAACGATAAGTATCGACGCGTAAATCTTCACTGTTGATTTCGATGTGATCAACTTCTTCTACTTCGGGCATGATAGCTACGGTGCATGCAGATGTATGCACACGTCCCTGAGATTCTGTTTCAGGAACGCGCTGAACCCGGTGAGTGCCTGATTCAAATTTAAGTTGAGCATATACGCCATTTCCACTAATACGAGCAATCACTTCTTTAAACCCACCATGCTCACCGTGGCTTGCGCTGATGATTTCAAGATGCCAACCTTGGATTTCGCTAAAGCGGCTATACATACGAAACAAGTCACCTGCAAAAATAGCAGCCTCATCACCACCTGTGCCTGCGCGAACTTCCAAGTAAATGTTTCGCTCATCGTCTGGGTCTTTGGGGATTAAATGCCACTGCAACTCATCATCAAGCTTCTCTACCGATTTTTTTGCGGGGTCCATTTCATCTGCAGCCATGGCTGCTAATTCTTTATCTTCACCTTCTTCCATCTCTTGTAACGATGTGAGGTTCGCTGTGGCTACTAAATACTGATCATAACAGGTCGCAACAGGCTCAAGCTGAGCATATTCTTTAGATAAGGCTTTAAATTGGGTTTGGTCTGAAATAACAGACGCTTCTGAAAGCAACCGCCCAATTTCTTGGAAACGCTCAAGCATTTGCTCGAGTTTTAATTCAAGTGATTTTTTCATAGGAAGATTTGTCTAATAAGTATTGTGCTAAATCAAGAAGTTCTTGACGATTATCCCAGGCGGCATGCCGCAAGCCAAGGGTGGGGGTGTGCGTTAGCTTTTTAACGAGTCGTTCGCTGAACTCTTCTAAAACGCTGTACTGGCATTTACCGGCGGAAAGTTTTTGTTTTGCACGTTGTAATTCTTGTTGGGCTAAATTTTGCATCTGATCTCGATAATCACAAATAACGGATTTTGCTTTAAGAGAGCGGTGCTCACGAATGTAATTATCCACTTCTGTGTTAATCAATTGCTCGGCTTGTACAGCAGCTGTTTGCCGTTCCAGCAACCCATTGTCGGTGATGGTTTTAAGATCATCAATGTTGTAAAGGTGAACTGTCGAGAGCTCGCTGACGTTTGGCTCAATATCACGAGGAACAGCTAAATCAAGAAAGAACATTGGCGTATTTGCGCGTTCTTTTAATGCCTGTTCAACCATGGGTTTGTTTATAAAAGGAAGAGGACATGCTGTTGCTGAAATAACAACGTCAGCTTTTGGTAAATGTTGAGGGATTTCACTGATAGAGATGGCTTTGCCTGCGATGGTGTCGGCAAGTGATATGGCGTTGTCTTGGGTGCGGCTTGCTACGGTAAAATTCGTTACACCCGCTTTTTGCAGGTATTTAGCAACAAGACCAGACGTTTCACCGGATCCAATAACAAATACATTCAAGGCATGATAGTCAGGAAAGGCCTGGCCAATCAATTGTACGGCAGCATAAGCAATGGAAACAGGATTATTACCTATCCCACTTAGGCTTCGTACGCGCTTACTGGCACTGAACACATATTGAAAAATATGTCGCAAATTGGATTTGATGGAGCCCACACGGCAACCCTGATGATACGCTTGTTTCATTTGGCCAAGAATTTGTGGCTCTCCAAGCATCATGGAGTCTAGACCACTGGCCACGCGTAAAGTATGCCGCACACCTTGATGGCCATAATGGGTATAAAAATAAGGGTTGAGTGTTTCTGGTTCGAGCTGATATTGGCGCGCGAGCCATGGTGCAATAATGTCTGGATCGTTCGTTTCGCAGTAGATTTCAGTGCGGTTGCAAGTGGATAAAATGGCCGCTTCATTCACCATAGGTAAACCTACCAAATTGCTGAGCAGAGTGTCTTGGTTGTCCACGGGCAACGCTACTTGTTCACGCACGTTTAGGGGGGCAGTTTTATGATTGAGTCCGCAAGCGACAAACACCATACAATTAACGTCAGCAATATAAAACGTGGATTGTAATCTATTACTCAGAAATTCTCCACAGGCAGAGCGGATAAAGTGTTGAAAAAAGCATCTAATTGGTATCTAAACACCTAGTGTCTGTTGGCAATTTACTCTAAAGGACCTACTTACCACGGCTTGTCCCTGAACGTAGGTCCTTTAAGATATTTAAAACCAAATTGTGAACAAACCCTAAACTCAAGTCTTTTCTTTTCCAGCCGTTAACGTAATTAGTGAAGAGACAGTCGTAAAGGAGATGAACATGGAAATTATTTTTCAAGGCCGACATGACACAGATGAAGCGGCTGAAAGCTTATTGAGTGTGATAAAGCTCTTTAAAGATCGCTATCAAATAGGGCAGTTTCGAGAGATGCATTTATCTGTTACCTTGGTGGATGAGCAAGGTGAAGATGTTGAGTTGATTGATAGTGAAACGGAAGAGGCTTATCGAACATTCGAAGTTTGTCGTGAAGGTCGTGAGTTGCCAAGGTCAACATCCGGCCGATCAGGATTAAAGTTGGTTATCGACAATACGCGTTAATGTTTTGCGCGTATTCATGTATTTGCAGCTTTTGGGAGGGACACTAAACATGCCAACACCCTACATCACTGAATTAGCTTTACGAGCGGCTGTTAATACAACGGGCAGGGTTTTAACCGGCGAAGATGACAATCTAACCGAATCCATTAAAGCTGCCGCCATAAAGCGTGCGAATGCTCAAATCACCGCAAACAGCAGTGGTGCCGCAATGGAAGCACAGCAAAGCGCTCAATCCACGGCTATTGGGCTTGCTGTGGCAGGTTTAGGTGTGGCGTTTGTAGCGGTTAAAAGTCAACTACAAGTCTTGCATAGTAAGCGTTTGGCATTTGATATAGAGCGGCAAGTGGGTATTGCAACATTCCTGGTGCCCACGAATATAGAAGAGGTTTCCCTCTCGTTAGAAGAGCGTGTTATTAAAGGTTTTCTTGAGCTAACTGCAAAAAATCCTGCATTTTCAGCCTATTTAGGTATTCACAGTGGTGAGCTTTTAAACGAGCATACGGCTAAATTTCATTCGGTCCTCCCTTTTTATAAAATGAGTGAGGCCCTGGGGCAGCCATTGGCAAGCCCGCGACCGCTTGATAGGCAGCGCACCAATATAAATCTGTTTTTTAAATCCGCATTGCCTACCGTTATTGGCGATATTGAACGTCGCTTTCAAGGGGATAATAAATTTGTGGCGTTTTGGACGTCCTTATTTAAAGGTCGGAATTACTTAAACAATCGACGTGCACCCCGTTTTATCATGATAGCTTTGTCCAATTTATTGTGGAATTTACAACATCCCGTGGATACAGCGGTTGGGTTTCCTTTAAGTTTAACGCAGTCGATTGAACTGTGTCGTGAGGTAGAACTTTATTTGAACCAATTTTTGAATGCTGAGTCTGGGTATTATTTAGGTAAAATCACGAATGATGAAAATAAATTGCTAGGCTTTTTGCGGAAAGTTGAGGTGCATACCAAAGCATTACGTTCAGCTTACGCTGAAGAACAATTGCATGAGCTTAACATTGATGAAGTCACCAACAGTGCGCATCGTGCGCTTCGTATCATGGACAATAGTATTTTCAAATTGATTTACAGGCGGCGCAACCCTCTGACGAAAATAGAAGAGCCTGATGACAAAGCCGCAGAAAATCTGGCCTATTTGATTAGTTATTTAAATGAGTTGGTGAAAAAAAACGGGGAGTTAGCGAAGGTTTTTAAACCCGTCCCTGAGTGGATTCCTGCGAAAGAGGCATGGATCAATACAACCCCTCAAACCATCATTGATATGTTAATTATTTTCTGTCACCTCTCTTCACATGAAAGAGCCAGTTGTTTGGAGAGCATTGAAAAATGCAATATGGACAGTGCGTTAGAATTTGCAGAAACAATGCGGGAATTTGATAAAAAATACGTAAAGCCAGTTAGAAAAGTGTCTAAGGAGGAGCTCTTTGCTACACCTATTGGTCCTAAACATAAAGGAGTAGGGCGCTTGACGGCTCGTCGATTGGTGCCTTTTCTAACCCTGGTGGTTGAAGATTATCGGGTGGAAGTGGACACAATTTCAACGTATGAGTGTGCTAAAAGCAGTTCACTGGTGGGTGACCCAGACATTCGAATGTTAACGGGCAAACAACAAGTGCAACTGATTAATTTATCAGCCAAAAAAGGGGATGAATATTACACCTGGACACTTGCACCCTTTGTTAGTCTTTCACCTGGCACAGAGGCTGAATTTGATAAGTTACCAAAACACCAATACCGTATGACACAAATGTCCAAATTATTAGACAGCGTGAGTGAGTTAGTAAAAACTTACCGAAGTTTATTGCAACACAAAGCGTTTCAGAATTTCTTGTTGAAGTGTTTAAGAAAAGTGCGAGAAGAATACGGAGCGTTGGATAAACGTATTGAGGATATTCAAAATTACCTTGCAAACGATGAATTCATGAGTCGGAGCATGCAAGAAATTTTAGGCCCCATGATGAGGGATCTAAACACAAGTTTAGATTCGTTTGAATTGGCTGCTGTTAATTTTGAGCGAGTGGTCAGTGCGCCTGATTTTATTGATCAACAACGTCAATTGCTCACCACCAAATTAGGTGCGGTTGATCAACAATTTAAAGGGTTATTTGAGGAAGAGAGCGGAATAGCTGAGCTGATTGATACAACACCTAACATGACGGTTTTGTTTGCTCCTAGAGCGCCCTCAGTTCCGACTGCATTATCGCCGGCGGTTTTCCCGCCTACTGATAAGGTAGAGGCACGCAGGGTTCTTGGACTAAGAAAGCTTGTGGACAGTTGCCATGGAGTGTTGTCTGTGCAAAGTAAAAATGGTCATAAAGGACGTTTATTACGTGAATTGTTGAGCATGATTGATAGGAAAGCAAACTTTACGGACGAACAAATTAAACACGCAGTGATGGAGCTTGTGCGCTTGGTGGCAAGCTATCGAGAAACGAATTTTTTTCAGGCGGCTTATGGTCAAACCCGTTCTGCAAAAGCTTTGATAGCAGCCATCAAAGACCCTGTAATAAACAACACATTGCCTTTGGCAAGTATTATTTTTGAAAAACCTGATATAAATATTCATGTACTGACGGATGCAAACATTCTTCAGCGTTTAAGAGATCTTCGCTTAAGTAACCATTGGCAAGTGTCTGCTAATCAAATTAGGGTCGTAGCCACTATTCAATAGTGTTAGCTGAGAACTCTGGCACAGCACCATACATCTACACGCGTGACGCCTTGTTCTTTTAAAAGCTTCGCCAATGCGTTGGCGGTGCTGCCTGTAGTGAGCAGATCATCGACTAGCGTCACATGCTGATACAGAAGCGGTTCTGCTTGAAAAGCATTGTGTAGATTTTTTTGTCGTTGCTCTCTATTTAAACTTGCTTGGGGAGCCGTGTTAATTATTTTTTTACAATGCGATAAATCATAGTGCAATTTCAAGCGCTTCCCCAGTTTTTTAACAAGCTCTGCTGCTTGATTAAAGCCACGTTGGCGAAGGCGTTTTGGGTGCATGGGTACGGGGATAAGGCATTGTGTTTCTAGTGCGTCTTTTGAAAGTGCTTTAGCGATGAGTGCTGCAAAAAAATCAGCAAGATAAAGGCCTTCTTGGTATTTGAATTCATGCAGCAATGTGCGAATGGGCTCTTCAAAGCGAAGCGCGGCAATGGTGCTATCGTAATAAGGCTTTTTTTTAGAGCATTGGCCACACACCAAAAAATCACTTGGAGGCAGGGGCATGGCACAATGACAGCAAACTTGGCCAAGCGGGGTGAAAAGCATCTGACATGCTTCACAGACAGCAACAGTGCCTTGATGATATTGATTGCACAGCACGCAGACAGAGGGTAGCGATAGCCATTGTGATATACTGACCATTTTATAGCGCATGCGCGTTGGATGTCCTGAACAAAGGTCTTTTTTCTTATCATGAATGTGAACACCGAAATTTGCAAAGCCTTTAATAAAAATGCCCATCATTATGAACAAGTGGCCCTTGTGCAGCATGAAATTGGTGAACGTCTTTTCGAACGACTGCAGTATTTGAAAATTAAACCACGGTTTATTTTGGATTTGGGCTGCGGGCCTGGTACGTTTTCCAAACGGTTGCAAGCATGTTATCCAGATGCTTTTATCATTGGATTTGACCTAGCTATTGGCATGTTAAAAGAAGCAAAAACCAAGCAGGGCTGGTGGAAAAAATGGCCTTTGGTTGCTGGTGACATGTTGGCCATGCCTTTTCCTGACGGGCTATTTGATTTGGTTTTTGCCAATCAAGTGATACATTGGGCACCTTCTTTGCCTAAGCTCATGAGTGAACTTGGTCGTGTTATGAATAAAAATGGTTGCTTGATGTTTTCTACGCTTGGGCCTGATACTTTTCGAGAGTTGCGGCATGTGGCACTAGGTCAAGATAAACACGCACATACCAATCATTTTATAGACATGCATGACGTGGGTGATTGTTTGCTTGCTGAGCATTTTCTTGATCCCGTGGTTGATATGGACATGATGACGGCTCATTACCCGTCTTCGCGGGCTTTATTGCAGGGTTTAAAGGCTCAAGGGGTCCGTAATATCAATCCTAAAAGAAACCCAGGGCTTACGGGCAAAGCTGCGTTTAATGCATTTGAGCAAGAAATTTCAGCATTTAAAACAGAACAAGGAAAATTTCCATTAACGTATGAAGTGGTTTATGGACATGCTTGGAAGGGTGAGCAACGTCGTTTAGAGAAAGGCACTGAAACCACCATTTCTGTTTCAGAATTGCGCAAAACGTATCGTGCTAATAAGGAATAATTAAGGAAGATACTTTTTTCTTAATTTGTGTAAAATACAAGGTTTTATTTTCTATTTAACCCCCTTTCTGAGGAGCCATCATGGAGTTTGTAAGTCGTTATGTTGCCCGTCAACCCAATGAACAGGGCATAATCAACTATACGAACGAAGAACACCGTGTTTGGAGTATATTGTTTGAGCGTCAAGCCAAACTTCTTCCTGGAAGAGCCTGTGATGAGTTTTTACACGGATTAAAAAGCCTTGATTTTAAGGCAGACACTATTCCACAGTTATCTGATGTAAGTCGGGTACTTCAAGCAAAAACAGGTTGGCAAGTTGTGCCTGTGACAGCACTTATTTCTGCTCGCGCATTTTTTGAGTTGCTTGCCAAAAAGTGTTTTCCTGCCGCTACATTTATTCGCGTGGAAGAAGAACTTGATTATGTAAAAGAGCCAGATATTTTTCATGAGTTATTTGGCCATTGCCCTTTGTTAACGCATCAAGTGTACGCTAATTTTTTACATGACTATGCATTAAAAGTGCTGAGCTTTCCGGAGTCTGATTGGTCTTTATTGCAACGGCTTTTTTGGTTTACTGTGGAGTTTGGGCTCATTAACACAGCCCAAGGCATACGTGCTTATGGGGGTGGGATTTTATCTTCCATCAGTGAAACAGTGTATTCTGTTGAAAGTGACACGGCTTTGCGGGTTCTTTTCGAGCCAGTAGCCGCTTTTAGAACGCCATACCGTATTGATCAGTTACAGCCTGTATATTTTGTCATAAATGATTATGCCGAGTTATATGATGTTGTCCTTTCAAACATGGCTGACAAAATTCAACGGGCTAGGCTCCTTGGCGAATATCCTCCCTTATTTCCTGTCGATGAGAATAACCCAAGCATTCATATTTACGCATGCTAATGGATAAGAGCCCGCCCTCAATGCAGGGCGGGAGTGAAACCATTAAAGATATGTAATGCATATAAATAGGTATAAATTTGCGCTTGTGAATGATCAGCTGGTACATACACCGGCGGGCAAGCAGGATTTATGAGGCATGCTAACCGTTGGTAACTAAAGGGCGATACGACTTGAAAGTTATTTTCATCCAGTTTAATCGCATTTAAAATTTTTGACGGATAAGTCTGGTTTAAAAGATCAAAATTATTGGGGCTTACAATGGAATCATGTGAGAGTGCAATGATACTGACGGAACTTGCGCCATTTGCAGTAAGATTGACATCAGCTGCTTCTAATACTTGACGCAATGCAGGGCTATTACGAAAGTCCACATAGCTTGTTAATGGAATGCCCGTGTTATGCAAAGAAACGGCTAAAAGTGCTAAATTTCGGGAAGAGACATACTCACCTGCTCGCTTACCCAAAGAACTATTTAACACTTGAGATGCCGGCGAATTATTCGCTTGATTAAATGCCTCTAGTAAGTTTAGATTTTGGCCGTTAATATTGCATTGTGATTGAGATTGGTTTGCATCACATTTCATATTATAGAAATTTTTATTAAAGACGCTGTCGTAATTTCCTCCTTGAGAATAGGTGGCATAAGACAAAAATGCATCAGCTGTTAATAAAGGTTTACTTAAATTGGTTAGCGATTGCGATTGAATGTTAAATCTATTCGTTGCGTCTTTGACTACATCATCGAATAAAAAATCTGCAGTGACTTGTGATGTACTATAAGCCCCTGATAGCCCAACGGAGTGTGTTAGTTGGTAAAATGAATTTAATACTCCAGAGTTTTCCATAATATAAGTATTAAACCACAATGAGTAAGCGCCCCCTTCAGAATAGCCTAATGAAAACACGTTGAGGTGATCGGCGTTTAAGTTGTATGCATATTTAGTTTCAAGTTTGCTTAAAAAACTGGGAGAATTCAGCATGTCTATAGCCGTTTTTGCACTAACTTTTGGGTACAGTACATAAGGGTGCACGTTTTGGTAATCATCTCCCATGCCCACATAATCAGGCATGGCCACAATATACCCTTGTGAGGCAAACGTTGCCGCGACCAATTGAGTTCCTGAAAAATTAATGTTGGACCCTACGGACGCTTTGTCAAATTGCGTGCCTTCAAAATAAACCACAACGCCTTTAACTTGGTCTTTAGTAATACCATTTGGCATGATAAGCCCGCCTGAGACATTAAATGATGTGTCGCCTTCTGGTAAGGGTACGGTTGTTTGATAACTTATTTTTTGAAATTCAACAGCTTGGATGCCCAGCGGGTTATT
This sequence comes from uncultured Legionella sp., assembly GCA_964442495.1. Lineage (GTDB taxonomy): Bacteria > Pseudomonadota > Gammaproteobacteria > Legionellales > Legionellaceae > CAYTZN01. The sequence goes on from CAYTZN010000004.1 coordinate 37,905, forward strand.
TATAATCGGTGCATCGTTAAGATTAAAATGACCTGTTTCGGGTTGCTGCCTAACATATTGGATTAATGTTTGGCATTCAGGTGAATTTAATGTCACATTATGTTGTGTGTTAAATTGGCAAAATTGGCTATCAAATATTTCTTCTAGCATTCCCACAGTGATATTCAGTGGGTCAGGAATTAGGGGAGGTAGTGTGTCTATCATGTTGGTAGGGCTTATGCTGATGGCAATCACGGGATTGGTGGTTGATACCGATAGAAAATTTAATTCGTTAAGTGTTGTGGTGACTTTGGGTGTCAAAGAACTGAATGAAAATAATCCATAGCCATTATTAGTGGTCTGTGTGCTTAATCCTAAGTTTTCCAGGGTAAATTCAGGTGTATTGACCTTAATGCCTGCATAAGGATAAAGATGGTTTGGTATGGTGGGTGTTATACTCAGTGTTGAGCTATGGCTTAAGTAATTTTGGCAACTTAAAGGCTGTTTTCCTCGTGCATTAAGACACATGGTAAGGCTGATTTCTCCGGGGGCCCCGGACTCACTGATTTGAAATAAAGGCCCTGTTGTGGCATTCATAAGCGGGCTTAATAAAAAAAATAAAATATAGAGGCTAGTGTTTCTTTTCTGCTTCATTTTCATCCTGGGTAGTGTTCATGACAGAGATTGTTTATTGCATTTTCTAAGTTATTTTTCAAACACCATATTACCTAGCTGGAGCATGCTAGGGCAACTATTTTTAGGTCGATGCTACGTTGATGAATGAGATAGCCGCGCTAGTTCTAGGCTTAAGGATTGTAATGATTTCGGACTCTTGTTAATATCGTTGCACCTTTTGTGTTCATTGGCTTTTTTGTCAAGGAGCATCGTTTGATAAAAGTACTAATTGTTGATGACCATGCGTTGGTGCGAATGGGTATTCGACGATTATTAGATGATTTACCCGACATTGATGTGGTCGCCGAGGCTGAAAACGGGGAAACCGCTTTGGCCTTGGTAAAACTGCATCGGCCTGACGTGGTGTTGCTCGACATGAAAATGCCAGGCATAGATGGTTGGGAGGTCACTCGACGTCTTAAAAAGACCAATCCAGAAGTCAACGTCATTGCAGTTACTGCGTTAAGCACGGAACCTCTTCCCAGTCGTGTGTTGCAATTGGGTGCTATGGGCTACCTTACCAAAGAGTCTGGGCCCGAAGAAATGGCGGCAGCTATCCGTAAAGTGGTCAACGGTGAAAAATATTTAAGTGCTGAAATTGCACAGAAAATGGCAATCAATAGTTTACAAGCCCCTCAAGAGACGCCTTTTGATTTGCTTTCTGAGCGCGAAATGCAAGTCATGCTCATGATAACCAGCGGCATGAACGTTCAAGATATCGCTGATAGATTATTTTTAAGCAGCAAAACCATTAACGGTTATCGCTACCGTATGTTTGAAAAGCTTTGTATTAAAAATGATGTTGAATTGACCTACTTGGCGATGAAGCATCGTATCATTGAGCAACCTCATGAGGCCATACAAGAGTAATGAGCGACAAGCCCGAACCTCTTTCTACTGATTTAAGTACTTTTCTAATTAACCTTACGACCGCGCCCGGTGTCTATCGGATGTTGAACAGTGAAGGAGATGTGCTTTATGTGGGCAAAGCTTCTAATTTAAAAAAACGGGTTACAAGTTATTTTAATAAGCACAACAGTGGCGTTAAAACCCGCTCCTTGGTGAGCCAAATTGCAGCTATTGACGTCAGCATTACCCGCAGTGAAACAGAAGCACTCCTTTTAGAGAGCAGCTTAATCAAAGCGTTGCAACCAAAATACAATGTGCTGATGCGCGATGATAAATCTTACCCCTATATTCATGTGTCTCACTCCACGCCTTTTCCAAGGCTTGAGTTGATTCGTAGTAAGAAAAAACCTCACAACGGGGATTTTTTTGGTCCATACCCAAGTGTTGCTGCTGTTCGAGAAACATTAAATATTATTCAAAAAGTATTTAAAATACGAAATTGTAGCGATAGTTATTTTAGTGCCCGGTCAAGACCTTGTTTACAATATCAAATCAAACGGTGCACGGCCCCTTGTACAAACTACATTAGCGTTCATGATTATCAGCAATCGGTGTTGGATGCCACTCGATTTTTACAAGGTAAGTGCCAGCAAATTTTGCAAGAGCTTGCACATCGAATGGAGGATGCCGTTGCGCGCTTAGCCTTTGAGGAAGCGGCCTTTATCCGCGATCAAATCAAACAATTGCGTTTAGTCCAAGAGCAGCAAGGCGTGGTGAAGTTGCGAGGCGATGCCGATGTGATTGCTATTGAAGCACGTTTAGGGTTTGCTTGTGTGCAATGCGTGAGCGTGCGCGAAGGACAAGTGTTGGCAAGTAGCTGTTTTTTCCCTTCAGTCCCTAAAAAAGCATTGGTTGATGATGAGAATGCATCTTTATGGCAGCAGGTGTTTGCCGCTTTTATTGCTTATTATTACCTTGAAACATCTGAGCGCATACCTGCTCTTATTGTCACCCATCACGTGGTTGACGATCATCAGGCATTAGAAGCGATGTTGAGTGAGCTGCGTGGTAAAGCGTGTAAAATTCAAATGTCACCAAGGGGCATTAAAGCACGATGGCTAGATTTTGCTCTTAACAATTTAAACATGTCCATTAATGAGCACATGACGTCTGATGCATTGATAAAAGCTCGCTATCAAGCGTTAGGCGTTCTTTTAGAGCGGTCTTTGCCCATCCGTCGAATGGAGTGTTTTGATATTAGTCATACCCAAGGGGATGAAACGGTAGCGTCTTGCGTGGTATTTGATGCAAAAGGACCCAATAGGCGCCAATACCGGCGTTTTAACATCACAGGCATCACCCCAGGCGATGATTACGCTGCCATGGAGCAAGCTATTTCACGGCGCTTTAAGTGTTTGATAGAAGAGGACAATTTACCAGATATTTTGATTGTTGATGGCGGTAAAGGCCAGATCACTGTTGCTGAGAGGGTGTTTGCTGCGTTAAAAATTGAAGGTGTCACATTGGTTGGTATTGCAAAAGGCCCCGACCGTAAGGCCGGTTGGGAGCGTTTAATGTTAGCAGGCAGTCCTCACGAAAGGACACTACCTGAAGATTCACCCGCACTTCATCTCTTACAACATATCCGTGATGAAGCGCATCGGTTTGCCATCACAACGCATCGAAAAAAGCGTGAGAAAAAAAGCTTGGATTCGACACTAGAGGCTATTGCAGGGGTTGGCGCTAAACGACGTCGAGCGTTGCTTAGCCGATTTGGCGGGTTGCGTGAGCTGGCTAAAGCACCCATAGAAGAAATTGCTAAAGTGCATGGTATTAGCCAAGCCTTGGCTGTACGAATTTATGAGCATTTTCATTAGAGTAAATTGTCAACAGCCATAGCCAGTTACAGATTAAAACCCAACTGACGCCAGGCCTCAAAAAGCACAATAGCAACGGCGTTGGATAAATTAAGACTGCGACTGGTAGGTAACATTGGAATTCGAATGGCGGTGTATTTTTCCAAAAAAATTGAAGGTAAGCCGCGTGTTTCAGGTCCAAAAAGTAGCATGTCTTCTGCTTGATACTGAATATCAGTGTGGTTTTTTTTGGCCTTTGTCGAGCATGCAAAGATGCGACGCTCTGCATTCCTTTCTATAAAATGTTCGGCATTGTCATAGTGAGCAATGTTTGCCCACTCATGATAATCTAGTCCAGCCCGCCGCATGCGCTTGTCCTCTAAGGCAAAGCCTAACGGGTGAATTAAATGCAGCTGTGCGCCACTATTGGCGCACAGACGTATAATATTTCCAGTGTTTGGAGGAATTTCAGGTTCTAGGAGTGCTATATGTAGCATTTTTAGCCGTGGTTAGAGGAAATTTCGGTGCAACTACGGGTTGCTCAGGGGTGGTTGATAGAACACTATCATCATCTTCATCACCCACATACAATTCGCCGGTATCAGCTTGCTCACCTGTAATGAGGTAATTACGATGTTGAAGATAAGCGTCTCGTATAAAGGCATATTTATCTAATGCTTCATCAATAAAACGGTCCGTTTCAAGCATTTGTGAGCGTAAATCAATGTAACGAAGCCCTAGAAGTCCATAAAGAACATAGTTTGAACGGATGTAGGGGTAAGGCGTAAAGAGTGCGTAGTCGAACATCAAACCCATGCCATCACGAAAGGTGCTGGGGCCAAGCAGGGGAATAACAAAATAAGGTGATTTTTTATCTCCCCATTTTGCAAAGGTTAAACCCATGTCGTTACTGTGTTGAGGCAACTGAAAGGTGCTGGCTGGGTCAAAGATACCCCCGATACCAATGGTCGAGTTAGCAATAAAGCGCCATGTATCTTTAATTGCATAAGTCCACTCGGCTTGTAATAGATCGTTCGCCACCGTGGGTAACATGTTCACGTTATTGTAGGCATTGTTGATTCCCGCACGGATGGGCGAGGGAATTATTTTTTTGTAAAGTTTTGCCGGTGGTCTTAATACATAAGAATCAAAAACGGTATTGAATGCATGAATTTTTCGGTTAACACGCTCATAGGGGTCGTTAGGATTATTCCCTTGAGAGGCGCAAGCTGATAAAAGCAAGCTGCTGGCTATGGCGGTAAGTGTAGTGATTAAACGCATTAAATACTTTTTTGGGTGGCTGAAGATCTATGTTACACCAGATTGTTAGGCTTTAAAACCAATGATACATACCGCATTTAATGCGGTATGTATCATTGTAATGACGGGTATTTATTGATGTACATTGTGATTTGATAGTTCTCAAGAGCGAAACTTAATGCTTCAGTCTAGATTCGTCGGTGTTTTCTTCATTTTTTTTCCACAATTTTCCCGGAGTTTCTTTAAACAACACAGCAGGTTTTGGATAGGGTTCTTGCAAATGATTATTGTCTTTTATCTCTGGGCCAGCACTTTGAGCTGTGGTGCTTTTTAAAATACAGCTAAATGATTCTTTTTGTTCAATATCTAACTTTGAAGTGGGATCTGGTTGGTGATTTTCTTTTTCTTTTAAAATTTTAACTCTTTGGTTCGTTAAATAGTCGGAAATTTTATTTCGGATGAAAACTTTTATTTTGTCTAGTAATATTGTTAAAGGCTTGATTAAAATTGCCAACAGTGCTCCTGCACTAGCGCCAATTGCAGCCCCAATCAAAATGGAGGATAAGGTCGCGACAGCTCCAGTTATTTTAATAGTGGCGAGAGCTGAAAGAAATCCGGCTGGTGGAAATAGGCTAAAGAGTATTGCGGAAATAATGACGCCGGTAATAACAATGCCGATCATTATTTTTTTAGTTTCATCAGCCGACCTATTTTTTCTTTTTGCGCCGCCTTTGTTTTGTTCTTTAGGATTTTTAATGTTGGCTTTTTGATGACTGTCTTCAATTGGCAAATCATTTTTGGCTTTGGCAGATTTTAATAATGGTGTTGATGTTATTAACTCTTCGAGCATGGATTTTTTATGGTTGTAAGCTTGTCCTGCGGCTTTTAAGTACTCAAATATTTTAATATCTTGTTTCGACTCTGCTTCCGTTGTTTTATATATAAATTCTGAGCCGGGTAAACCATAGATACTGACTTCCGGGTGAAATTGAGTGGTTATAATGGGCGCACCATGAATCGATTCTGCTGCTTCATTTAATTTTCCATCACTCGCTGTGGCTGCGGTTTTAAATCCTTCACCTAATGTTTCAACTGCTTGATTGTGAGCACCAAAATATTCTTTTCTTAATACGTCTGCATCCGCAATTTTGGGATTAAGGATTTTTTTAAGTAAAGAGTCAGCGTTAAATGTAATAGCATCATAATTCATGAACCTTTGTTTATCTAACTCGGTGGAGTTCAAATTTTTAATGGTTCCTCCACCATAGACAGCGACCACCTGATGTCCGCCACAAACACCCATCACAGGCATTCCTTTTTGAACAGCAACATGGAGTAGGGCCAATTCTGCAATTGTACGAGATAAGTCGTAGGTGTTTTCTGCCGTTTGTTCTTGGTTAAAAAGTGACGGATCAATCATTGCACCATTGCCTGAAAGAGCCAGACAATCAATAGATTGAAGAAAGGCTTCAGCCTTCGCTTTTGCATGGGCAAATAAATTTTTTCGTCCCTCTAGGGTTTGATAAGAGGCATTGAACTCTTCATTAGAAATATCCCTCATTATTTCTCTGTAGTCTGCGTCTATTACTTCGCAATTTACACTAGCGAATGACTTTTTAAGAGAAAGAACACTAGCGCCACCTACTTCAGAACTATATGTTACTGCTACCCGAATCATTTTGATCACCCACACATACAAATAGAGCCTAATTTGATTATATTGTAACAATATTAAGCAAATATTAAGTGGGTGAAATTTATTCAGTTATTGGTGGGGGAGTAGGTGACACCCTAATGAAAGAGCGCTTTTATTTTTAACTAGCCTCCAAACCCTGTTGCAGTATTTCCATGCTGGCATCAACGAGCGCATCAATAATACCGGCTTCGCGATCAGAATGGCCTGCATCACGTACAATGCGAAGGTTTGATGCGGGTAGTTGTTGGTGGAGTGACCAAGCACCAACCAGTGGACACACCATGTCGTAGCGTCCATGAACCATATAGGCGGGGATATGACGGATTTTGTGGGCATTCGTCAAAACTTGATTCTCGCTGATAAAATAGTTATGACAAATATAATAAGATTCTAATGTTGCTAATGCTAAAGCAAAATGAGGCTCGCTGTATTGATCAATCACACTTGAGTGCGGTTGCAAACTGTTGCAATGTGCTTGCCATAATGCCCAATTTTTAGCCGCGGCCATGCGGGCAAGCTCATTCGGACCTTGTAAGCATTCGCTATAGTATGCGGGTATATTGTTCATGTTTTCAGCAGGAATATTGTTGATAAACGATTGCCAGTAATCCGGGTATATTTGACAAGCCCCCCTTTTGTAAAACCATTCAATGTCTTCTTTTCGACCTAAATACACTTGGTGCAGTAATAAGGCCTTAACGTGTTGAGGGTATGTTTCCGCATAGAGCAAGGCCAGCAATGAGCCCCAGCCGCCACCAAACAAAACAAAGGATTTTAGCCTTAAAAACGCACGAATGGTTTCAATGTCATCGAGCAATTCTTGTGTGGTGTTATGGAGAGTGGTGCCATGTGGTGTAGAGCGGCCTGCTCCGCGTTGATCAAAAATAATAATGCGGTAACGTTGGGGGTCAAAGAACCGTCTTAAATGTGGGTCGCCCGCCGCGCCAGGCCCCGGGTGGAGAGCAATCACAGGGACTCCCTCGGGGTTCCCTAGCTCTTCAACATATAGCACATGGGGTGAACGGACTGAAACTTCATGACAGGCATAAGGTTTTATCGAAGGATAGAGCGTGTGCATAAACATACCTATGGTTTTTAAAATCCATTGTATAGCTTAAAGGTCTAGATTGGCAAAATTTGAATAAATTGATGATAATGCGCTTATTATTTTTAAGTGGGATGATGTATGCAAAAAGCGTGGTTAGAAGGTCTCAATGAACACCAGCGTAGTGCGGTAACCGCGCCTCTGGGAAATATGTTGGTGCTAGCCGGTGCGGGTAGTGGTAAAACCAAGGTATTAGTGAGTCGTATTGCGTGGTTGGTCGAGGTCCTCGATATTTCTCCCCATGCTATTTTAGCCGTAACGTTTACAAATAAAGCAGCAGGTGAAATGAAAGCACGTTTAAGTCACTTGCTAAGTTCTCCTATACAAGGATTATGGGTGGGAACATTTCATGGCCTTTGTCATCGTCTTTTACGTAGGCACTATGAAGATGCACGACTACCAGAGCAATTTCATATTTTGGACAGCGAAGATCAGGCACGTGTGATCAAGCGAGCTATTGCATCGTTAAATTTAGACCTTGAACAGTGGCCGGTAAAGCAAGCTCAGGCTTTTATCAATGGTAAAAAAGATGAGGGCCTTCGCGCCCATCATATCCCTGTGCTTTCTTACGGCCCAGGACGTGTACTTGTTGATATTTACAAAGCGTATGAAACGGCTTGTCAAACGGCGGGCGTTATCGATTTTGCAGAGTTATTGTTACGTACGCATGAATTATTACGCGATAATGCGCATTTATTAGCGCATTATCAGCAGCGTTTCCAGGCCATTTTGGTGGACGAGTTTCAAGACACCAATACAATTCAATACGCATGGATTCGATTGCTTGCCGGTGAGCATGCGGCAGTTGTCGCTGTTGGGGACGATGACCAATCTATTTATGGTTGGCGCGGGGCGAAGGTTGAAAACATACAACGGTTTTCGAAAGACTTTCCTCACACCCAACTCATACGGTTGGAGCAAAATTACCGGTCTACAAGCACTATTTTGGAAGCCGCCAATGCGCTAATCACCCATAATCACTCACGGATGGGCAAGGATTTATGGACCGCAGGGCAGACGGGTGAAAAAATCGTGGTTTACAGCGCTTTCAATGAATTGGAAGAAGCCCGATTTGTCAGTGAGCGTATCATGATGGAGATTAATCGGGGAGGCAATGCGGATGATGTGGCTATTTTGTACCGCTCAAATGCTCAATCACGTGTGCTTGAGGAAGCGTTGCTTCGCGCAGGCATTGCCTACCGTATACATGGTGGTGTGCGGTTTTTTGAACGCGCTGAAATCAAAGATACCTTAGCTTATATGCGCATGTTAGCTAACCCACAGGATGATACGGCATTTGAGCGTGTGGTGAATTTTCCAACGCGAGGTATCGGTGAAAAAACATTGGATGATTTGCGCCAATTGGCTAAAAGAGAGCAATTACCGTTATGGCAAGCCGCGACCCTTTTATTGGAGGAAGGGCAATTATCACAACGTGCGGCGAGCGCACTCGCTTACTTTTTAATGCTTATTGACCAGTTGCGTGAAAAAATCAAAAACCTTGAATTGGATGAACAAATTAAGGAAGTCATCGAGTCCAGTGGTTTGCAGGCACATTTTGCAAAAGAAAAAGGTGATAAAGCTTTGTCTCGTTTGGAGAATCTTCAAGAATTAATCAACGCAGGCAAACAATTTCGCTATGAGCAAGACGAAGACGAGACCTTGCCGTTACTGGCCGCTTTTTTAGCGCATGCTTCTTTGGAAGCAGGTGAAATGCAAGCCGATGAACACGAACGCTCTGTCCACATGATGACCTTGCATGCAGCAAAAGGCCTTGAGTTTCCGATTGTTTTTCTAGTGGGGATGGAGGAAGGATTATTCCCTGGTAAGCAATCGATGGAAGAACCTGGCCGGCTCGAAGAGGAGCGTAGGCTCTGTTATGTTGGAATGACGCGAGCAAAAGAAAAGCTTATTCTCTCTTATGCGGAAATACGACGTCAATATGGGCGTGAGGAATATCATCGTCCTTCCCGATTTTTAAATGAACTTCCAGAAGCATTGATAGATGATGTGCGCTCTAAGGCACGCTTCCAAGCGCCTAAGCCTCAGGGTATTCAGCACATGGTTTCAGAAGAGTCGGGCTTTAAATTAGGTGAGGGTGTCAGTCATGCTAAATTTGGTCAAGGGGTTGTCTTAGCCCTTGAAGGCGGCGGCGCGCATACGCGTGTTCAAGTGAAATTTAGCGAGCATGGCAGTAAATGGTTAGTGCTTGCTTATGCTAATTTGCAGAAGGCTTAGTGAGTGAAGAAGGGCATTTGTGTCTTGAATTTAGACGAGGCAGATGCTAGGGTTCGTTGGGTAAAAAAAATCAATTAAGGAGAAGTACGTGAAATTTACAAGTTTACTGACAATAGGAGCGCTGACAACTGTTTTGGCGTCACCGTTGGCCATGGCAGCGAACATGTCACCCGAACAACAAAAGGACGTTGAAAAAGTTGTCCATGATTATTTGGTCAATAACCCAGAAGTATTGGTAGAAGCATCCCAAGCGTTGCAACAAAAGCAGCAACAAAACCTTCAGGAACAAGCAAAATCAGCCATTTCTGAAAATGCAGCAGCACTTTTTAGTGGAAAATATGCCATAGCGGGTAATCCTAAAGGCAATGTGACCCTGGTAGAGTTTTTTGATTACCAATGTATTCACTGTAAAAAAATGATGCCTATTATTGATGCTTTGGTTAAAAATGATAAGAATTTACGTGTGATATACAAAGAATTCCCCATTTTTGGCAAAGGTTCAGAAATGGCGTCTCAAGTAGCCCTTGCTGCAGCAATGCAAGGCAAATACCAACAAATGCATGATGCATTGCTTAAACTAGAACCCAGGTTAGATGACAAGTTGGTTATGGATACAGCCAAGTCTATTGGTTTAGACATGACTAAACTTCAAAAAGACATGGCGAGCAAGGTAGTAACTGATGAATTGGATGCTAATCGACAACTCGCAGAAAAAATTCACTTGATGGGAACACCAGCGTTTATTATTGCAGCAACCCCTGCAGGTCAATTTAAGGCGAATAGTGTGCCGGCCTTTATTCCAGGTGCTGCTAGCCAAGAAGCGTTGCAAGATTTGATTAAAAAAGCAGGAAAATAATTCATTTTTTGTGGGTGTGATTAAAGTGGTTTTGAAGTAACAATGCATGGCATTGCCCGGTGGCGGATGACAAGATGCTAAAAAAACCGCAATCCAGTAAACCGCAAAGAAATGAATCATGTTGAGCCAAGCGAAGCAACCCAGAAAGAGGATAATTACAGGCCTTGATCTCGGTTGCTTCGTTTTGTTCATAATGATGAGCGTTTCATCACACGTTAATACAATATTGTTTTATTTGAGATATGCATGAAAAAACCAACAACTTTCCAAGATATTATTTTAACACTACAACAATTTTGGGCCGCAGAGGGCTGTGTATTATTGCAACCTTTGGACATGGAAGTTGGTGCGGGCACTTTTCATCCGGCTACTTTTTTACGAGCAATTGGTCCGGAGCCATGGTCAGCTGCTTATGTGCAGCCTTCACGGCGACCGACGGATGGCCGTTATGGTGAAAATCCTAATCGAGTACAACATTTTTATCAATTTCAGGTGGTGCTTAAACCTTCACCATTAGATATACAAGAGCGCTACTTAGCTTCATTGCGCGCGCTCGGTGTTAACCCACTTGCCGATGATATTCGTTTTGTAGAGGACAATTGGGAGTCGCCAACATTAGGCGCCTGGGGTTTGGGCTGGGAAGTATGGCAAAACGGCATGGAGATATCGCAGTTTACGTATTTTCAGCAGGTGGGTGGTCTACCCTGTAAACCTGTGACAGGTGAGCTGACCTATGGTCTTGAGCGGCTTGCAATGTTTTTATTGGGTGTGGATAGCCTGTTTGATTTGCCGTGGAGTAAAACAAAAGAGGGCGTCGTAACCTATGGTGATGTTTTTCATCAAAATGAAGTTGAGATGTCGGCTTATAATTTTGAACATGCAAATGTTGAGGTATTGTTTCAACAATTTGATTATTTTGAGGCGGAAGCCCAAAAATTGATTGGTTTACAGCTGCCATTACCTGCTTATGAAATGGTGATAAAGGCCTCGCATGCGTTTAATTTATTGGATGCGCGGCACGCTATATCAGTCACAGAGCGGCAACGTTATATTTTACGCGTGAGGCAACTTTCTCGAGCTGTGGCACATGCTTATTATGAAGCACGTGAAGCGCTGGGTTTTCCTCTGAGTCAAAAGGTGTGTGATGTTGAATGATGTATTGTTTGAGTTAGGTACGGAAGAGTTACCTTCTGGCGCAGTTTGGCCGCTGGTGGATGCGCTAGCAAACCATTTAGACGCGTGTTTTTTAAGAGATAAAATAGAACACGGTGAGATTCGTCGATTTGCCACCCCAAGACGTTTGGCCGTATTGATTCGTGATGTAGCCAAATCTCAAGCACCTCAAGCCATTTCACGCCGGGGACCTGCCTATGCAGCGGGCATGAGCGCAGACGGCCAGCCATTGCCACCGCTCTTAGGTTTTGCAAAATCATGTGGGGTGAGTGTTGATGCCCTCATAACGACAAAGACCGATAAAGGTGAGTGGTGGGCGTATGAGGCGGTGTCAGAAGGTTTGGCCACCAAAACATTATTACCAGATATTCTTCGTGAATGTTTAGCCGTCTTGCCCATTGCCAAGCCCATGCGTTGGGGGAGCAGTGATGCTTTGTTTGTGCGTCCTGTTCATTGGGCGGTACTGTTGTTTGGTGACGAGGTGATAAAGACTTCGTTGCTAGGTGTGGAGACTGGGCGCAAAAGTTTTGGGCACCGCTTTCATCATCCTGGCGCGATTGAAATTCCTCAGCCACAGGTATATGAAAATTTATTGGAAAAAGCGTTTGTTGTTGCTGATTTTTCAACGCGACGCGAGCGTATCGTTTCACAAATTGAGCAATTGGCAAGCGCCAATGGTTATCAAGCAGTGATGCCTGACGCATTGCTTGATGAGGTGACATCCATCGTGGAGTGGCCCGTGGCATTGCTTGCACATTTTGAGAAGGCCTTTCTTGATGTGCCGGCAGAAGCATTGATTGCGGCCATGCAATCGCATCAAAAATGTTTTGCTTTGCAAGATAGGCGCCAGCAGTTGTTGCCTTGTTTTATTACGGTTTCAAACATTTTAAGCACTAACCCTGAGCAGGTTATCCATGGCAATGAGAAAGTCATGCGCGCACGTTTAAGTGATGCGGCTTTCTTTTATCGTCAAGACAAGCGTCAGGCGCTCAGCCAATACAGTGCTCAAACTGCAACTGTAATGTTTCAAGCGCGTTTAGGAAGCCTGCACGATAAAATGATGCGCCTTCAAAGATTAATCAAACCCCTAGTCGAACCTTTGCAGCTAGATTTTACAGAAGCGCGGCGTGCTGCAGAGCTTAGTAAATGTGACTTAATGACGGGCATGGTGAATGAGTTTCCTGAGTTACAAGGTTTGATGGGCTATTATTATGCATCTCATGATGGGGAAGCGAATTCTGTCGCTGTGGCTTTAAATGAACAATACATGCCGCGATTTGCAGCAGATAATTTACCTCAATCATCTTTGGGCCTTGCTTTGTCTTTGGTCGATAGGTTGGATACCTTGGTGGGGGCATTTGCTATTGGTCAAAAACCCACAGGCGATAAAGACCCCTTCAAATTACGTCGGCACGCACTGGCAGTCGTCCGTTTGCTGATAGCAACACCTGCACCTTTAAAACTCTCTACCCTTTTAGAGGATGCATTGCATACCTATGGAGAAGCGATTGGGCCCGTTGATGGCGCTTTTGGTGATTTAAAACCCTTTATTCTTGAGCGCATGCAGTCATTTTACCAGTCCCAAGGTATTGCTGCGGAGCTAGTATTGGCGGTTCGGGCTCGTCAAGATGAATGGTTTTATGATATTGATAAACGCATTAATGCATTATTAACGTTTATAACCTTACCTGAAGCGGGAAGTTTGTCAGCTGCATGTAAACGCGTGAACAACCTTTTGCAACACACAGTCATAACGCTTAAAGAGGTTGAGCCATCTTTATTGGTCGAAAATGCTGAAAAAGCATTGTTTAAAAGCATGCAATCGGTCGAAAAATCGGTGTTATCGCTCTATAGCGAAGGTGATTATGCGCGAATTTTGAGCCAATTGGCGGGTTTAAGGGAGCCTGTTGATGCATTTTTTGATCAGGTAATGGTGATGGCTGACGATGCGGCGATAAAAGAAAACCGGTTAAGCCTCTTGGCACGTTTGCAAACGTTGTTGCAAGGTGTGGCTGATATTTCCATGTTAAAATTTAACACATGAGTAAACTGATCATTTTAGACAGGGATGGCGTGATTAATCATGATTCCCTTCATTACATTAAATCACCTAGTGAGTATGTACTCTTGCCAGGAAGTTGCGAGGCGATTGCACGATTGTCTAGAGCGGGTTATCGGGTAGCCGTAGCTACTAATCAATCGGGCGTTGCGCGTGGTTTTTATGATGAGGCTCAGTTGGCAGCAATTCATGCAAAAATGCTAGTAGCAGTAAACGCTGCTGGGGGGGCTATTGATTTTATTCTTCATTGCCCTCACATGCCGGAAGCAGGATGTTTGTGTCGTAAACCACAACCTGGCATGTTACAGGCCATTGCCCGACATTTTAACACCACATTGGAAAATGTACCGTTTGTTGGTGATAGGGTTTCTGACATTCAAGCAGCGCAAGCAGCTGGTGCAACACCTTTTCTAATTTTATCTCCCATGACAGACAGGGTCGCTTTAGACGCTTATCCCGAAGTTCCTGTTTTTGACTCTTTAGCGCAATTTGTAGATATGTTGTTGGTGCAACAGTGTTTCCACTAAAAAGTATCGGTTATGAAACTGAAGATAAACATCAAGAGGCTTTGATTCTTGCCGAGCAGCTGCATTTGAACATTGATAATCATACTTTACCGCGTCTTTGTGTGATGAGCGATAAATTGGCTTTACTGACCTCAAATTTTGCACCCCTTTTTGTTGATTTTAACAGCGAGATTTGGCAAAAACGCCGTGATGCAGGTAAAAAACAAGGATTGGTGCGCGCATGCAAGCCAGTCAATGGGTTACGTATTATAGATGCGACAGCGGGATGGGGAAGAGATGCTGCTGTATTAGCAAGTTTTGGTGCGGATGTGATGATGATTGAGCGTCAACCCATTATGGCCGCGTTGTTAAGCGATGGATTAAGTCGCCTTGAGGATGACTCACCCATCAAAAAAAGGCTGTCTTTGATGTGCGTAGATACCCAAGTTTATCTCGAAACATTAGAGCCCACGGATTGCCCTGATGTTATATACATTGATCCAATGCACCCCTCGCGTCAAAAGTCTGCATTGGTAAAAAAAGACATGCAAATTTTGCAGCAATTGATTGGTGAGGATCAAGATGCGGCTGATTTGATACAAATGGCGAGGAGACGTGCTCGTCAATACGTGGTTGTAAAATGGCCACAACGATTACAACCATTGTTGCCACCGAGTCGAAGCGTGATTGGAAAAACGGTGCGTTTTGATGTGTATGGTCCACAGCAATGAAGTGTTTTTGATGTTTTCAACAGTAAGCTCGTTAAAACTCGCTTAACTCTTCTCTGAGTCGTCTTTCCTCATTAAGATCTTCAATGCGTCGTCGTCGCTCTAATTTTGTGGTTAAATTCCCTTTGCCACCTGACTCTTCTGCGTCATTTAAGTCTTCGTTGTGGGTGTTTGCTTTTTCAACTTGTCGGGCCATTTTACGTATCTCCATTTCAGGGCCCGTGAATTCCCTAACAATATTTTGGGTCCCGTAGTAAGAAAATAGCAGAATTTAAGGTTAAGGAACAGAGAAATTTTATATTCACTTAGGGGTGATATTTAATACTATTTTAGATTTTGGGAGATTGCCAAAATTCATGGATATATAGACCACGGTTATTTTAAATGATTGCTTCTTGCTGCTGCAAAATGCATGGGAGCTTCCGCTTGCTGGAAGCTCCCAATACCTTATGGTTTAACACGGCACATCCCATTATCTTCCCATTGCTCACTGCCCACGCAGTGATGACAGTAAAACAATCCAGTAGGGTCGTATTTTTGTTTGATTGATAATAATTTCGCGTAGTTTGCACCCCAAAAGGCCTGCTGCCAATTTTTTTGGAAATAGTCCGCTTCATTGGCATATGCACCGGCGTTTGGTGCTGCATCTATAAAAAATTTCATTGCTGTATTTACTTTTTGGGTTGCAAGTTCGGCTTTTTTCAAGTCAGGCTCATGACCTTTAACACCGTCATAGATAGTATTATTAGCAGCGCCAATAATGACTAATCCTGCGGTATCAAAAACAGCCGGGCTAACAGACGTTTCTTTGCTTCGATGTATTGCTTCAGGAGATGCCCCAGCTAACCCTTTATTTATATGAAACTCGATAGGGGCAACGCGAGAGGATTTGAAAATAATATCGGCTAAATTTTGAATATTATCATCGTTGAAAAGTTTTTGTGGTAAGCGCCAGGATTGATAGGTGTACCAATAAGCGTAAAGTTCATGGCCATTAAGTGCATACCAAAATTCTTTCGGGGCTGCATTTTTTAAGGTGTTGGTTATGATAAATTCAGGATGATTTTTCATCCAAAAATCATAATTCCACAAATCTTTCGGTGGGATAGGCCATAATGTGCTATCCATGGTGTATGCATCTGAGTGTTGTTTAATCCATTGCTGCATTGGCAACCAAGTTTCATTGACACCATTTTTCTTATCACCCTGATAAAATAGTAGGATTCCTAATGTGTTGTCGGGTCTAAAAGCAAGTTGCTCGCCCCAATGCTCATTGTTTAGGTATTGCCGGTAAAATGGCAGGATTTTATCGAGAAGAGCTTTATAAGCAACATCATTTTTTGCAGTGATTTTCCCTTGATAGATTCCAGCATATTTTGGAAGTTCATGTGTTTTTAAACTTAACTTAGTTACAACACCAAATGTTCCACCACCACCACCCCGTACCGCCCAAAAAAGATCTTGGTTTTGGCATTGGTTAGCAATTAAAACCTTGCCTTCTGCGGTTACAATTTCTGCTTCAATAATGCCTGCTGCAGCTACGCCATACTTTTTGGAATAACTTCCATAGCCTCCGCCTTGTATAAACCCACCCGCTGCACCCACCGTGGTGCAACCTCCACCTTGGACGTAACGGCCATGTTTATTGGTGACTTCGTTATACGCTTCAAGCCACCGAGTGCCAGCACCCACGGTGATAACGGGGGTGCCTTTTTCATTCTTAGCGCAGCTTGCAGGCACAAATGAATCATTAAACGTGATTTTTCGCATGTTGTGCGTCCAAATCAGCAAAGAGTTGGGTGCATTCGAGCGTCCAAGGTAATCATGACCTGTGCCTTTAATCGCCAATCGAAGCGAGTGCTCACGTGCAAAATTCACGGCTGCAACCACATCAGCGGTGTTTTCCGCCTCTACGGCATAAACACTGTTCTTGAACATCCAACCGCCTAAATACCCTTGGCTTAAGGCGTCTCCAGGGTTTGATTCAAGAAAAAAGGGATTGTGAATATTTTTAAGTGCAGCAATGCACGCCTCACTTTTCGCATCCGTTTGACAAGGTGCAATGCTTGAGGTTGGTTTGACAAGGTGCCCCGTGAGGTTTTTTTCTAATGTTGACCATTCATGTTCATTAGGCCAGCAAGCGTCTTGAGGCTGGCAGCGACAGAGAGGGGGTGTTTTGTCATTTGCATTGGTGGTTGCTATTGCAAAACCGGGGAGCATTGTTATAAAAAATAATGCGCCTGATTTTTTCAGCGATGTGAACGTTGTCATGACACTCCTTGTCAGTAGAACAATAAATAGAACAACTCTAATCTTTAAAAATTCTAGCACCTATTGGAAGGAGCGTACAATGGAGCGTCAGTTAGGGCTTCAAAAAGTGGATGATTGGTTATTCATTAAATCGTTAGTTAATTTGAATTGCACGCTATGCCATGAAGTATATAATCAATTCAATTTTAAATGATGGACTCCCTTCGTACTGCTGCTTGTCTGCGGCATCTAGAAGATCTCTGTGTCTAGGAAAAGCCAGGACAGATACACATTTGGCGAGCGTAAAGAAGGTGCCATTTAAAATTTAATTGATTATTGATAGAAAGATGCATGGACCTTTTGGACATGTCATCACCTATAAGTTCATTATTGGCTTAAACGATGACATGCCGTTAAGTTGGGATTTATGATTTAGGCCGAGGTGCTGTGGTTTTTGGTTTTTCTTCTGCCTCTGCCGCGCGTGCGTTACTGCGCGTTTTTTCTATTTCGTCTTTGTACTCGTTTAATCCAAAAACACTTTCCACTGTGGTTTCTTTATCGGCTTTATTTTTCATAGCCTTATCACTTGAAATTTGATAACGCTCTCTGCAATCTTTAAATAAGTCATCCTGCGTCATTTTTTTGCCATTCATATGAATGTTAATATTTTGAGGTTCGAAACCTGCTTCAAGGGCAGCCTCATAGGATTCACGCGCGAGCTCCAATGCATGTTCTGGCGTTTTATGCTCAATGCTTATGGTTATAGCGGTATGACCTTGGGCCTTGATTTTTTCAACAATGCTAGCAATGTCTTTCTTGGTGTTATTGTTAGGGTCGCTATAATAATCAGGTCTAAAAAAATGATTGGGTAAAGTGATGCGGAAAGAGCCATCTTCTTTATTGTGATCAATGACACGCCCAGTTGCGGAATAAAACTTTTTAAAATCATCAATGTTTATACCCTCTAAAAGGGCTGAGTCATTAGTATCTGAAAGTGTCATCGATGCCATGGCACCCTCTGGGAGGTCATTCTTAGCATCTTTTAATCGTTGAATTTCTTTTAGCATTTCCTTATGGTTTAATTGATTGCCAAGAGCATTGATGCGTTCCACTTCTAGGGAGAGACCTGTCAGTAAATTGTTTAAGGGAATATCCATCGTTGTTTCAAATTTTTTTAATTCTTTCTCATGGGATGCTTTCAAAGTTGAGAGCATGTCATCCTTTAGTGTTTCACTCTCTTCGTCAGTCTTAATGCCAAGGTTTTCATTTAAGCTGCGTTTAAAATCAGGATTATCAAATTTTTCTTTGAGATTATTTAGTTCCAGGTCTTGCTGCTTTAAAATGGCGGCACGAGCAGCACTTTTTATCTTGTACATGTTTCCTATAATTTCACTTGGTTTTTTTCGAGGGGTACGTTCTTTTATTTCTTTGGCTTCCCTCGCCATATCTGCTTTGAATTTATCCATGGCAGTTCTAGTCGCGTCATTTAACGCGAAGCAGCCTGTTAAACTTTCCCGTATAGCTTTGACTGCTTCTGTGTCAGTGGCTAATTTTTTAGTGAGTTCGCTACCATCAGGCAATGTTATGCCTTTAAGGTCATCTATCGCTTGAATGCGTTTTGAAAGATAGTTTTTGGCACCTTCAGAGCCAGGAAATTTTTCGTTTAACATGACACTATCAAGGTATTTATTAACTATTGCTACTTTAGCGTCATTATTGGGTGCATCATCATTGTAAGACTTGCTCCAACCAGTGAAGGGAGCAAAGATGTTCTTAATTCTTTTGTAAGGAGAAAATGTCATGAGCGTCACCTTTTATTAAAAAAATATCTAGAATAAAGTGTAGCATCTAAAAATTAACTAAAACTTAAGTTATTTTTTCATGAATAACATGTTTTCTACCATGCCGCTACCGCAGCATCCCCAAAAAGCTCATGCGCTTTATCCTTGACTTCTTTTGAGTTCATCGCCTTAACAAACAAGGCTAACTGCTCTGGTTTGGTATTGTTATCCCGAACAACAATTAAATTTGCATAAGGTGAATGCTTGTCTTCTAGAAATAATGCATCTCGTGAAGGCCTCAGCCCCGCGGGAAGTGCGAACGTGGTGTTAATAATGGCGGCATCCACATCTGGCAATACGCGCGGCAGTTGGGCGGCATCCAACTCTTTAAAGCGAATATGTTTAGGGTTTTTTGCGATGTCTTGTACGCTTCTTTGCGCGGTGTTTTTAAGTGTAATGAGCTTTGCTTTTTTTAATAATAGTAAAGCGCGCGCTTCATTACTGGGGTCATTGGGTAAAGCAATGATAGCATTGTTGGGCAATTGACGAAGGGATTTTAACTTACTTGAGTAAATGCCTGTGGGGTAAATGAACGTTTTACCCACGGCTTTTAGGTTATAGCCATGGGCGTTTATTGCAGCTTCAAGATAAGGTAGATGTTGGTAAACATTGGCGTCTAAACTACCGTCTTGGAGGGCTTCGTTGGGTAAATTGTAGTCATTGAATTCAATGATCTTGATAGTGAGGCCGTAGCGCTCAAGGGCTACCTTTTGTGCGACTTCAACCAACTCGGTTTCAGGTCCAGAGATAGTGCCAATCGCCAACGTGTTGGGTGATGGCTTGCCACATGCCGCCAATGCAAGAATTAAGGCAACAATACTTATACTACGCATTCACTATCTCCTGAAACATCAAAATGGGTTGCTATCTTAATGGTGCAAATAATGGCGGGATAATCTATCACCTATCATCTGCAATGCTTGTACAATGATAACCAAAATACAGACCGTGGCCAGCATTACGCTAACATCAAAACGTTGGTAGCCATAGCGAATAGCAAGGTCACCTAATCCACCACCACCGACGGTACCTGCCATAGCAGAGTAATTGACCAATGTAATGGCGGTTACGGTAATGGCATGGAGCAATGATGGCATTGCTTCTGGCAAGAGTACAAAGCGAATGGTTTGCCAAGTATTAGCACCCATCGCATAACTTGCATCAATAAGGCCCGCGGGTAAACTCTGATAGACATTGTCCACAAGACGTGCAAAAAAAGGTGTGGCGCCTAGGGTTAAGGGAACCATGGCTGCATGAATACCAATGGACGTTCCCACCAGTAAGCGGGTAAAGGGAATAATTGCCACGAGCAGTATGATGAAGGGTATGGAGCGACTAATGTTAATTAACCCTGCGATCATGCGATGAAGTTTAGGGTTCGGTGTGATTTTTCCACTGGTAAACAAGAGGGTGCCCAAGGGAAGCCCGAGAAGAACAGCAAAAAAAGTGCTCGCCAAAACCATGTAAAGGGTTTCGCCTGTGGCTAACAGTAAATCATACAGCATCGTTAGTGACATAGCCTATAACCTCCACAGATAAATTAAATTGCTCACAGCGTTTGATAAATGCCTTCAGTAACTCGTGATTTGCCGTTAATTCAATCACTAATACGCCACAGGTCAATGTATCAAATCTGTCTATATTGGCGAGCAAAATATTAATATCGAGCTTTAGTTCACGACTGGTTTGGCTAATAAAGGGAATGGTTGCTCCTTCGCCTTCAAAAAAGAGACGTAAGAGGGGCTTTGTGTTGGGTACATCGGATAAGGTGCTTTTTAAGCAAGGGGGGAGTTCTGGGCTTAATTGAGCATAGAGTAACCCCCGGGCCAAGCTATCTTTATTTGCGAAAACATTGGCCAAAGCCGTTGTTTCGATGATTTTTCCGGCATCCATGATGGCTAGCCGGTGGCAAATGCGTTTGACCACGTCCATTTCATGGGTAATGAGAAGGATAGTAATACCATACATAAGATTAATTTTTTTAAGCAAGGCGAGTATGGCATCCGTTGTTTCAGGATCGAGTGCTGAGGTGGCCTCATCGCACAGTAAAATTTTAGGCGAGCAACTAAGAGCGCGTGCAATTGCCACACGTTGTTTTTGGCCGCCACTCAGTTGGGCAGGATATGCGAATTTTTTATCAGCTAATTCGACCAGGGGTAAAAGCTCATTGATTTTGTTGTCAATGGTGGCCTCGTCTATCCCTTGAATGCGCATGGGTAACGCAATATTATCGTAGACGGTTTTAGCATTTAATAAATTAAATTGCTGGAAGATCATGGCCGTTTTATGCCGGGCCTGATGGAGGCGCTTGGACGTTAAATGAGTGATGTTTTCACCATCAATCAGAACCTCTCCTTTATCAGGACGCTCTAATAAATTCACTGAACGAAGCACAGTAGACTTCCCAGCACCACTTTTACCAATAATGCCAAATATTTCACCTTCTTGAACAAATAAATTAATATTATCCAAGGCGACATGGTCTTGATAAGATTTTGTTAATCCGGACAGTTCAATCATTGTTTTACCAGGGTTTTACAGCAAGCGGAGGTTGCTAAAGGGGAGAAGTACTGCCCGCTTTAGCCGTGTTTTCAAAAGAATGACAAGGTCAGTCAATTGAGCGCCCGCAAGCTGATAGGTCAAATCGGCGCTGAAATTATTATACAGAACCTGGGTGGTTTGACAAGCTATTCCTGGGCAATCCTCTAGGAGGATAAAGGCGTTAACTTGTTTTTAGTCAGATAATTCTGTTCTGTTTTTAAAGTCATCTAATGCTTCAGGATTGGCCAAGGATCCTAGATTGTTAATTGCTTGACCATGCACGGTTTGACGAACAGCAATTTCGACAATTTTACCGCTTCTTGTGCGGGGTATGTCGCCTACTTGTAAAATTTTAGCAGGGACATGTCGGGGAGAGGTGTTCTCGCGAATGGTGCTTTTAATGGTTTTTTTCAATGCCTCGGTCAAGTGCACGCCTTCACGTAGTTTTACAAATAACACAACCCGAACGTCGTCTTGCCATTCTTGGGCGATGACAACGCTGTCTAGAACGTCAGTGATTTTTTCAACTTGTCGGTAGATTTCAGCAGTTCCTATGCGTACGCCACCAGGGTTTAGCGTGGCATCTGAGCGGCCATAAATGATCAAGCCTTGGTGCGAAGTAATTTCAGCAAAATCACCGTGTGCCCAAACATTAGGAAATCGCTCAAAATAGGCGCTTTTATATAATTTTTTATCCACATCGTTCCAGAAACCAATGGGCATGGACGGGAACGGTTGGGTGCAAACCAGCTCGCCTCGTGTTTCTTGTACAGAATGCCCTGCTTCATCAAATACCTGCACCTTCATGCCTAATCCCAAGCACTGTAACTCCCCACGGTAGACCGGCCGAAGAGGGTTGCCAAGGGCAAAACAAGAAACAATGTCTGTGCCGCCTGAAATGGAACTGAGTTGCACAGGTGATTTAATGTGTTGATAGACAAAATCATAATTTTTAGGGAGCAAAAGGGAGCCCGTAGACAAGATACAACGGAGGTACTTGAAGGAGAAAGAGCGGTTCGGCGTCAAATTTTCCTTTTCAACACTCGAAATAAATTTAGCACTTGTTCCAAAGACGGTAACATTTTCCTCCTCCAGCAATTTGAAGAGACTATCTTTTTCAGGGTACATCGGTGCGCCTTCGTAAAGGGTAAGCGTTGCCCCTAGTGCGAGTACGGAAACCATCCAATTCCACATCATCCAGCCTGTGGTGGTGTAAAAACATAAATTGTCATGGGGTTTGATGTCTGTGTGTAGCCCTAGTTCTTTCAAGTGCTGTAACAAAGTACCGCCTGCGCTATGCACAATGCATTTGGGCACACCGGTGGTGCCAGATGAAAAAAGAATGTAGAGCGGATGAGAAAAAGGTAAAGATTCATACACAAGCGCTGTCGCAGGCTTTTGAAAATCCTCCCAAGAGATGGCCTTGGGAAGAGCGTTCCAATTTATTTTTTGATGGAGAATGGGAGAAACAACAATATGCCGCAATGACGGCATTTTAGCGCTTATCTGTTGTATTTTTTCATAGGCTTCATGTTGTATGCCTTGATATTGGTGCCCATCACAAACAAACAATAATTTTGGTTTAATTTGTCCTAAACGATCAATCACAGCATTGGCACCAAAATCAGGGGAGCAACAAGACCAAATGGCGCCAATGGATGCTGTAGCAAGCATCGCAATAACAGTATTAGCAACGTTTGGCATGACAGCACCCACACAATCACCCGCGACAATGCCTGCCTCCTTTAATCCAGCTGCACAACAGCTCACTTGGTCGTGCAGTTCTTTATAGCTTATAACGCGTCGCAGATTGTGTTCATCGCGACAAATGAGTGCGGGATGGTCATCTTGTCGTTGAAGGAGTTGTTCAGCAAAATTAAACGTTGCCCCTGTAAACCAACGGGCATTAAGCATGCCGGTATAATGATTGAGAACAGAGGTGGCAGGTGTATTAAATTTTAGCTCAAAATAATCACACAATGCTTCCCAAAAATGAGCAGGCTCTTGAATAGACCAGGCATGAAGCGCTTGATACTCTGTAAATTGGCATTGATAGCGAGCCTCTAGGAAACGCATGAATGCCCACATTCTGCTTGCTTCAGGATGGGACGGTTTCCAAACCATTGTGCTCATTGCAAAAATCCTTCTTTGAGTTTTTTGAGGGTTGTTATGAAGTCATCCAATTGTATACACCAGCTTTTGTAAGAACATCAAGAGACTTCATTTCGGTTTGCTGCAAGAGCATATCTGTGGGATAATTTTTTCTTTGCAAATCCAACACAGGTGAATGAATGGAAGACAATAAGCACAAAGCATTATCGGCTGCTCTTTTACAAATAGAACGTCAATTTGGTAAAGGTTCAGTGATGCGCATGGGTGATGGAACAGCAGTGCGTGATATCGAAGCTATTTCTACAGGTTCCTTAGGATTGGATATTGCATTAGGTATTGGCGGGTTGCCTAAAGGTCGTATTGTCGAAATTTATGGTCCTGAGTCTTCTGGTAAAACCACATTAACGTTACAAGTCATTGCTGAATGCCAAAAAAATGGTGGAACAGCAGCGTTTATTGATGCTGAGCATGCATTGGACCCAAGTTACGCTGAAAAACTAGGGGTTAAAGTTGATGAACTGCTTATTTCTCAGCCGGATACGGGTGAGCAAGCACTTGAAATTACAGACATGTTGGTTCGCTCTGCTGCTGTGGATGTTGTGATCATTGACTCTGTTGCGGCCTTAACGCCTAAGGCAGAAATTGAAGGAGAGATGGGGGATACGCACGTAGGATTGCAAGCGCGTCTTATGTCTCAAGCGTTACGTAAATTAACAGCCAATATTAAACGCTCTAACACGCTTGTTATTTTTATTAACCAAATTCGAATGAAAATTGGTGTGATGTTTGGTAGCCCTGAAACAACCACTGGTGGTAACGCATTGAAATTTTACGCATCTGTTCGCTTGGATATTCGACGTATAGGGGCGATTAAAAAAGGTGAAGAAATTCTTGGCAGTGAAACTCGCGTTAAGGTCGTGAAAAATAAAGTAGCGCCGCCTTTTAAAGTGGCTGAGTTTGATATTCTTTATAACGAGGGTATTTCAAGAGAAAGTGAGATTATTAATTTAGCCACCCAGTTAGGTCTCATCGAAAAAGCAGGGGCTTGGTATAGTTATAATCAGGAAAAAATTGGCCAAGGGAAAGAAAATGTTCGTATGTATCTCAAAGAAAACCCACAACTTGCTGCCAAATTAGAACAGCAGATAAGAACAGAATATCTGGTTAAAAAAGCCGTTGCTACTCCAGCTATTCCTGAGTCGATGGCTGAAGTGATTGATGAGTAGTGTTTTTGAGTCTGCGATGCGCCTGCTTGCCAGGCGCGAACATGGGGCACGTGAGCTCACTAATAAATTAGTACTAAAAGGTTTTTCTAGAGAGGACGTACAAGAAGCATTGATAGAATGTCAGCGTCTTGGCTTGCAAAGCGATGTGCGTTTTATTGAAAACCTAAGTCGAGCACGAATTCGGCAAGGGTATGGGCCACTTAGGATCCGTCGAGAGTTGCAGCACCTTCAGGTAGACATTGAGTTGGTTGATGATGCCTTAAGACAGGAGCAAGACAATTGGTTGTCTTACGCTATGAGCGCGTGGGAAAAAAAATATAAAAAAGAAGAGGCACTGTCTTATGCCTCTTTACAAAAGCAGAAGCAATTTTTGCTCTATCGTGGGTTCACCACGGACACTATCGCTATGATTTTTAATAACCTTTAAAGTTGTAATATTATGAAAAGCTCTGACATTAGAAATGCATTTATTAATTATTTTACAAAACATGGTCATCAGGCGCTACCGTCTAGCTCACTTGTGCCATCTAATGATCCTACATTATTGTTCACCAATGCTGGTATGGTGCAATTTAAAGACACTTTCTTAGGCCAGGAATCGCGCCCTTATAACCGTGCCGTCACCTCACAACGTTGTGTACGTGCTGGTGGAAAACACAATGATTTGGAGAACGTGGGTTACACGGCACGTCATCATACGTTTTTTGAGATGCTCGGTAATTTTAGTTTTGGTGATTATTTTAAACGAGAAGCGATTGCTTATGCGTGGGAGTTTTTAACAGGCGTTTTAAGATTGCCCCCTGATCGCTTATGGATAACAGTCTATCAAGACGATGACGAAGCTGCTGATATTTGGCTGAAGGAAATGGGTGTTTCACCTGAGCGTTTTTCACGTTGTGGTGAGAAAGACAATTTTTGGTCGATGGGTGATACCGGTCCTTGTGGGCCTTGCACTGAAATTTTTTATGACCATGGCGCAGATATTCCTGGCGGGCCTCCTGGTTCTCCCGACGCTGATGGTGACCGCTATATTGAAATTTGGAATTTAGTGTTCATGCAGTTTAATCGGGATAAGGCAGGGCATCTTCATCCTTTGCCTAAGCCTTCGGTTGATACGGGCATGGGGCTTGAACGGATTGCAGCGGTGGTGCAGGGTGTTCACAATAATTATGACATTGACAGTTTCCAGCACCTTATTCGTGCCATTGCCAAGCTCTCTAAACAGGCAGACATGAACCATGCTTCATTAAAAGTGGTCGCTGATCATATCCGAGCGTGTGCATTTTTAATTGCTGATGGGGTTGTGCCTAGCAATGAAGGCCGAGGTTATGTGTTGCGCCGTATCATACGGCGAGCGGTGCGTCATGGAAGTAAACTGCATTTACCTACGCCTTTTTTCTGCCATTTGGTTGAACCATTGATTGCTGTTATGGGCGATGCATATCCTGAATTAATCACCTATCAAGCTCAAATTGAGCGTATTTTAGCACAAGAAGAAAATCAATTTGCCCGTACATTGGAGCAGGGGTTACGTTTGTTGCAAGAACAAATTCAAGCCTTGAAGGGTAAGGAAATAGCAGGTGATATAGCGTTTAAACTTTATGATACCTATGGTTTTCCTCTTGATTTGACGGCAGATATTGCACGTGAGCAGGGTTTGCATGTTGATATAGATGGGTTTAACGTCTGCATGGAACAACAACGCGCTCAATCGCAATCGGCAAGTCAGTTTAGTGTGGACTACTCTAACGCACTGCAACAACTAACCATGGTATCTACGTTTCATGGGTATGAAAAAGATCTGATGGCAAGTAAGGTGACGGCCATTTTTGCTGATGGTCAATCCGTAGATGTATTGCCTAAGGGCAGTAAAGCGGCACTTGTACTTCTGGAAACACCTTTTTATGCTGAAAGCGGCGGACAAGTGGGCGACAAAGGCGAGATTGTTGGGGAATCCTTTACGTTTCGAGTTGATGATACTCAAAAATCAGGTAATGCTATCCTGCATTATGGTGAGGTGGTGGCCGGGGAGTTGACACTAGCGGCAATTGTAACCGCTAAAATAGACATCGCGCGCCGTGATGCTATTCGCTTAAATCATACCGCAACACATTTATTGCATGCGGCTTTAAAACGAATTGTCGGTGAGCATGTTCAACAAAAAGGGTCATTGGTGGATGCTGAACGCGCACGTTTTGATTTTTCACACGCTGAAGCACTCACGTCCTCACAATTACGACAGTTAGAGGACTTGGTGAATGATAGGGTTCGTGCAAATGATGATGTGGTGACGTCTCAGATGAACATTGAGGATGCTAAAAAAAGCGGTGCTGTGGCGTTGTTTGGTGAAAAATACACGGATAGCGTGCGTGTATTGTCCTTAGGTGAATTTTCTAAAGAGTTGTGTGGTGGAACACATGCGCGCCGTACAGGTGATATTGGTTTGTTTAAAATTATAGCTGAATATGGCGTTGCAAGTGGTGTTCGCCGTATTGAACTGACAACAGGACAGCATGCCCTGCAGTGGGTGAATGAAAAAATGATGTTATTGGATGAGGTGGCGTCACAAATTAAGGCCACATCTAATAATGTTTCTGAAAAATTATCACAATTGTTGCAAGACACAAAAACACAAGAAAAAGAGTTGGCTTCTCTTAAATTGAACATGGTGATGCAATCAGGGAAAGCACTGTTGGCTGAGGTGCAGAAAATAGGTGAGGTTAATCTATTGGTGAAGCAATTCGATAATGTTGATGGCCAAGGTTTAAGGGCATTGCTTGATCAATTAAAGTCGAGCCTTGAGTCTGCCGTGATTGTGTTGGTTTCTATTTCTGGCGCTAAAATGAATGTTGTCGCGGGGGTCAGTAAAAATATTCTGGGCCAGGTGCCCAGTGCGGCCATGCTCGTAAAACATTTATGCGGTAAAGGGGGGGGGCGTGAGGACATGGCCCAAGGCGGCGGGGCTGTTCCTGATGATTTGAAAAATAAATTATTAGACATCGTGTCCATGATTACAGCGCCTTAACTACCTTTTTTGGGGGGATGCTTGTTCAGGTCCCTCCCATCTACAATTTCGTTCAGTTCTTTACGTCATCCCGAGCGAAGCGAGGGATCTCCTGGCAGTGGCACCGTTTAAAACATATAAATGGGTATAAATTATTCCATTCAGGATGGAATGCATTAAGAAGGGTATTCGTTTTTTTCCGTGACTATCCTTTATCCGTTTCTTTCGTTTAATCGCAATAACCATGTTGTCACATGCTTCGTACTATCCCCGGAAATCTCTCGCTTCGCTCGGGATGACGTGGGTTAAAAAAGGAGGCCATAAAGACTATAAAGAATCATTATGATATATTTTTGAGCCAATAGTTGATGTATAATGAAAGCGTTAACCATTTGGAATAAAAAAATGTCAATTGAAAAAGAACTGGAGCGGGGACTTAAACTTCAAAGTGGTGATATTTTGATTCTTGAGACGCCTTGTGATGATTCTTCTGAAGGTGAATATTTTCCCGTTAAGATAAAAAACATTCAACCAATCCATACAATGCTTTGGATACAGGGTAATGCTCATCCCGTAGCCCATTCAGTGAGAACAGGATTTAATTTACCTGGCGTTCGGCTTACAAAATTACCCTCTGGAAATGGTCAGGTTTTTAGGTATAAAGATTCATCATTAATGATGGACGCCGCTAATATTCTTAGAAACTGGGCGTTAACGACACAGTACTATTCAAAAGAAGACTATCTAAAAACATATCCCTCTAAATATTGGCCAGATAGACACAAAAAAGATTTGAGTAATTTCTTTTCAAATGAAAAAGCAAAAATAAGCGGACCTTCTACTCCTTATTTAGAGCCAAGAGCTACATATGATTTAATGGACTTAGCAAGAGATCCCAAACGATTATTGATGGGTGATGAAGGGTTACGGCGGGCAATTAAATTTGCAAGTCGCAGAAATACCACGAGTCCGGAGTCTTTTAGTAAAGGGCAGCGTTGCACAGCAACATTAGTAGCTGCTTATCAAGCGGCTATTTTGGCGCCCATTGTTAAATTAGGTGGAAAAATAACGCATCCTTTTAAACAATATAAAGGTAAAGCTTTTGAAGAGTATGCCGATGACGTGCTTATTGAAGGGTGGAGAGATACTGATATTGGAAAAAAACTTCTGCAGGCTAGAGCAGATGGGGACTACGTGCCTTTGTTTACGAAAGCTTTTGCTGTAGACCAACGTTATGTCACGCCTAATTTTCTTTATAAAGCCATGCACAGTAGTGACGAGTATTCGATGGTTGGACAATTTAGTTACTTTGATAAAAAATTAGAAATGGTAGCAAACCCAGAACTGTCCGGAAAAGAGTCTATCGATACGGCTCCGGCTAAACGAATTTAAATCATGATTATAAGACCACATAGCCTATTTTTCGCGCTTTATGCGCGGTATTCAAGTGATAACGTGCATAAAGCAAGGTACGTGGGCGAGCACTAGGTTGTTTTTGCTTAAAGATTAGCTTCGTTTAGCTTGGTTTGGATGCCTAATCTTTTGCAATATAAATGCTATAATTATAAAGTGAGCACTGATAAGGATATTTATGCACGACTTACTTAATTTATTTGCCAACATTATTGTTTTTGGATTAGTGTTGTGGTTGGTGACCGTGTTTATTCCACTGCCCATGGCTATTAAAAGCTTGTTGAATATTCTAGTTATCATTGTTTTAATATTATATGTATTACAATTTTTCGGTATTATTTATACTGTTGTTCCCATGTATCGAATTCTTCGGTAAGGCGATTTTTTTTAATGGGAAAAGCGGTAGGTGGAGCAATATTCAAGGGTATGATACGACCGGTCGTTTAGACGTAATAACACCGTGTTTGCTATGACGAGCGCCAGTATATAACCCTTTTGATGGCCCAGAGGTGTAACATGAAACGAACCGTTCTTTTCTCCTTATTTGCGAGCCTTCCCTTGCTTCTTAACGCCGCTGATATTCCAGAGGTGGTTATTGATGATAATCAAGATAACCAATTGATGTGTGTTACGCGCGCGGCAAATGATTGTATTAGTACGGTCTGTCCTAATTCATCGGATATAAATTGCCCTGATAATTGTCAAGTCGACGCTCAAACTAAGTGCGAAGAGTTGTCGGAAGAATAATCATCTTTGGGCCTGTATGCATGGGTTATGTCTTATATTAATAATCAGCTCTAACTGCCTCCCTCATGCCCGCTGCTCTGCGACATCCCTGTTTCTTATCGGGGTTTTAAAGAACCATTGATTCAAGGACGCGAATGTTTGATACTGTATGAATACACCTGTTTTTTCCCTTCTTAAGTGACGACAAACAAGGAGACAGTCTTGGATGCTTTGGCTATGCAAGGCAAAGTGAATCAACAAACGCAGGAGGCGTTAGTCAAAACCCATGCGCTTTTAGTGAAACGTATCGCCCATCATTTGTTGGGGCGTTTGCCGCATTCCATTCAGCTTGACGATTTAATACAAGCAGGCATGTTAGGGTTATTAGAGGCCGTGCGGCATTATGACGACACGAAAGGGGCCTCTTTTGAAACGTATGCAGGTATTCGTATTCGTGGCCACATGCTCGATGAAGTCCGGCGTAATGATTGGGTTCCGCGGTCTGTTTATCGAAATGCACGCATGGTCTCTGCTGCAGTAAAAATTGTTGAAAATCGTTTAGGACGTGATGCAAAAGATCAAGAGGTTGCTGAGGAATTGGGTATTAATCTCACGGAGTATCATGAGATGTTAAATGATTCAGTCGGGGCTCATTTGTACGGGTTTGACGATTTAGGCGTTACCGATGATCTTTTAAAAGATGAGAGTTTAAGTGTTTCTACAGAGCCTCATGTGCATGCGCTTCGTGCGGACATGCGAACGCATCTATCTCAAATTATTGATGGCCTGCCTAAAACAGAGCGCTTGGTGCTTTCACTGTACTACGAGCAAGATTTGAATTTAAAAGAAATAGGCGATGTACTTGGCGTTAGCGAGTCACGCGTCTCTCAAATTCATAGCCAAGCGACTCATCGTATTAAATCACGTCTACCGGAGCAGTTTCACGGATAATATGCTAGGTTCACTGTCATTCTGCCTATGGAGTTTTGGTCATTTGAACAGTAATTATAAAATCAATTCATAATAAATTATTAGTCATTATGTTTGTATTTCATGCGCCATGTCATCTATAAATGAGAAAGATAATGATGTGAAATTAGATTTTAAAGACATGGCTACCCATTTTGAAACCTGCCTTAATCAAAAAATGAACCTAGCTACACTCCCTTAAGCCGACCCCAGGGCCCCCAATAATGACTATTTAAAAAGAAACCAAGAATTCTGGAACAATGTTAGCTTGTTCCAGAACTTAGGAGTAACTATCATACGGTTATCAGCAAATGCCTTCTTTACCACGATCCACAACTATTGCAACTGTTGCAGCCTGAGCAGGTTGTTGTGCTAAACAAAGAATAATTACTGAAACCAGAATCACAACCACCGTTACAAGCACAGCTCGATAAACAAAGGGTTGATCCAAAAAAAATAATTGAGAAAAGTATTTTTTTCATGGTAGCGTCCTTGCGCAAGTCATGTGTATTTATCATACAACAAGATTCGCATATTTACAAATTAGACTACTATCTTGTCAGGGTAAACGCATCTAAGATTTAAGTACAAATAGCATCGTACCTGCCTACCGTGCGTTATGCATGGCGCCCATGGGATCTCGTGTCAAGAGCGTACTGGAATCCTCGCATAAAGCCCGGAACGCAGGCGCTTTGATTTTATAATGCGTGTTTACCCTGGCTATATTGTTTTAAAATTATTTATTTTGTATTGGGTAATGGAGGAAATTCATGAACCATTGTGCAATCAGCGCATCATCTTTTGTCTGTTCTAGGGATTTTAATCCTTCTTCATAACAGTGCGATGCCAACATATTTTGGCGATCCATAATCAGTGCTTCAGAATAAGCTTTACTGAACTCAGGGTGACCTTGAATAGTGAGAGAGTTTTCAATTTGCATCATATAAAACGGGCAGAAATCACTTCCGGCAAGAGCTTCAGCACCCTCAGGTAACTCTATCACTTGGTCTTGGTGGCTGACCAATAGATTAAAATGCTCTTGGTTTGGCGTCATCCATGGTTTTTTTTGCAGAAGTTTATTATGGGACATTCCAACACCCCAGCCTTTAGGAGATTTTATAACTTTGCCGCCCAGTGCTTTAGCGATTAATTGATGGCCAAAGCAAATACCTAGCACCTTTTTTTGTGCCGCATGAAGTTTTTTTACAAACGTTTCGAGTGTGTTTATCCAAGGTAAAGAATCATTGACCCCATGACGGCTACCGGTAATCAAATACGCATCACAGGAATCTATATGTTCTGGCAACTCTGAGGCTTTGGCATTGTAAAGGGTAAATGTTAAGTTCGGGTCGACTTGTTTTAAGAAGGCACTAAACATTGCTGGGTAGTCGCCATGCTGCGATACAAATTTCTCTAGGACGTTATCACACTGTAAAATGCCAATGTTCATTAGATAATTCCTGTTATGCCCCATTGATGGCGGTTTTTAAAATATCTTCATATTCACTAGCACTAAACAAAATGGGATTTCCACTTGCAGAGGCATCTTCCGTCGCCATTTTGGCAATACGGACTAAATGCTGCTCATCAATACCCATTTCTCTGAGTGTGTGTTCAATACCAAGCTCTAAGCGTAATTGAAGTATCCAATCAATAAACCCTTCAAAACCGTTCTTGATTTGTAAAAAAGCTGCGAGACGTTCAATTTTAGGTTCTATCGCATGGCGATTTCTCTGCAACACATAAGGCATTAGTACCGCGTTTAAGCGGCCGTGATGAGCATCGTAGATAGCGCCTAATGGGTGTGCTAACGCATGCATGGCCCCGAGACCGCGTTGAAATGCAGTGGCTCCCATGGCTGAAGCGACGAGCATCTGCGTGCGTGCTTCTATGCATTGGCCATTTTGTACAGCTTTAGGTAAATATTCCTTGATAAGCCTTATCCCTTCAATAGCAATGCCTTCTGCTAATGGATGATAGCCCGTGGTGCAGTAGGCTTCTAGATTATGAGAAAGTGCATCAATGCCTGTTGCTGCAGTAATATGTGGGGGTAAACTCAACGTCAGCAGAGGGTCTAAGATGACTATTTTGGGTAACATTTGTGGGTGGAAAATAATTTTTTTAATGTGATGTGCATGGTCAGTAATAACAGACGCTCGTCCCACTTCAGAGCCTGTGCCTGCGGTTGTTGGTAGCGCCACAACAGGGGCCATACCCCTGACGTTCACTCTCGTCCAGTTATCACCCACATCTTCAAAATCCCATAAGGGCCTATCTTGGCCAATCATCAATGCAATGGCTTTTCCAGCATCGAGGGCCGAGCCCCCACCGATGGCAATAACACCGTCATGTTTGCCCGCATGGAAGGCTGAGATGCCATCGATGATATTTTCACCCGTTGGGTTTGCCTTGATGGCTTTAAACACCTTTACACGAAGCCCTGCATTTTTACAGCCTTGTAAGACGTTCTCAAGCATGGGTAGCTCCGCCAAACTGGGATCAGTTACCAATAAGGGTGCGCTCATTCCAAGGGTGCTGCATGCGGCAGGAAGTTCATCTGCACGTCCTGCACCTACTTTAATAGAGGTGGGGTAGTTCCAATTTGCGATCAATGATGGTGTGCTCATGGTTAACAATGTCCTTTTAGACGATTTTTTTAATGTGGAAAGATTTAGGGCGAGTCAGTGATTCGTAACCTATCGTCGACAGTGTGCAGCCGCGGCCAGAATTTTTAACCCCGGTCCAGGCCAGTGCTGGGTCAAGATAATCACAACGGTTAATAAAAAAAGTTCCCGTAGCAAGTTGTTCACCTATGCGCACACCTGCCTCAATGTCTTCGGTAAATACAGTGGCGGTTAACCCATAACCGCTGTCATTCATCCGTTGAATGGCTTCTTCATCATTTTTAACGCTCATGATACCAACAACAGGACCAAATGACTCTTCAGTCATGATACGCATGTCATGGTTTACGTTTGTTAAAACCTGCGGTGCGAGATAAGCGCTTCCTGGATGGTCCAAAGGAAAATGTTCACTATTGATGTGGGCTACGGCGCCTTCTTGTACCGCTTCTTTGATTTGTTCTCGAACAAAATCAGCAGCAGAAGCACGCACAAGCGGTCCTAGCGTTGTTTTTTTATCGTCAGAGCGACCGAGAACATATTGATTAACCAGGGTCACGGCTTTGGCCACGAAAGTTTCAAACACGTCTTGATGAACATAAATACGTTCAATACCGCAGCACGACTGACCGGAATTAAAAAACGCGCCATCAATGGCGGTAGCCACGGCCATGTCGATGGATGCATCAGCGCGAACATAGGCGGGATCTTTACCACCAAGTTCCAAGCCCACACTGATAAAGCGCCCGCTTGCGGCCTTTTCTACCATTTCTCCACCTGCGACGGAGCCTGTAAAAGCCACGTGTTGAATAGGTGCTTCTCGTATAACCGCTTCCGTGTCCGAATGCGTTAAATGTAAATATTGAAAAACACCTTCGGGAAGACCTGCCTTAGCAAAGGCCTCAGCAAAACGCTCTGCGACTAAGGGCGTTTGGGCGGAATGTTTTAGGATAACTACATTGCCGGCCATGATGGCTGGAATAATGGTGTTAACTGCCGTGAGGTAGGGATAATTCCAAGGGGCAATTACAAACACGGTGCCTAACGGCTCTCGTTTAATATAACGGATAAAACCAGCTTTTTCAGGGAGCTGAATGGGGGCCAGTGCGGTCCTTGCGGTTGCTATCATGTAGCGAGCACGTTCTTCAAGGCCTGCTAATTCTGAAGCAGCATAACGAATAGGACGGCCCATTTGCCAGCAAATTTCATCGGCTATTTTGTCTTTATTGCGAAGCAAGGCATCAATGGCTCGTGAGCAATAGATGTCTCGTTCAATAATAGGCACTTCTTTCCAGAGTGGTTTGGCTTTTGCATTTTTATCCAAGGCGATTTGTATGTCTTTGGGTGTCGCAAATTGGCGCTCTACATACACCGAATTATCAATAGGAGAAAGTGTTTTAAATGTATTTGTCATGTTAAATAATCTCAAAGTAGCGATCGAGTTCCCAGTCAGTGATGTGGCGGCGAAATTCCCGCTCTTCCCATTCGCGTGTGGCGGCAAAGTGCTCTACAAAATCTGTCCCAAAAAGAAGGTGTGCCGCTTCTGATTGTTTTAAAGACGTGGCGGCTTCCCATAATGTTCGAGGTAAAGCGAGCGTTTTATCATGGGTTTGTTCGTATGAGTTACCTTTTACTTCGGGTTCGGGCTCTAGTTCATGTTCAATGCCATAAAGGCCTGATCCTATTGCTGCAGCCAGTGCAAGATAAGGATTGGCGTCGGCTGATCCTAAGCGATATTCAATGCGCTGAGATTTTTCATTGCCAGGAATCACTCGCAGTGCCGTGGTACGATTTTCTACTCCCCAGGTGGCATCTGTAGGTGCCCAAAAGCCTGGAATGAGGCGTTTATAACTATTGATTGTGGGTGAAAACATAGCCAACAA
The DNA here is from genome assembly GCA_964442495.1 of uncultured Legionella sp. GTDB lineage: Bacteria > Pseudomonadota > Gammaproteobacteria > Legionellales > Legionellaceae > CAYTZN01. Next base: position 73,471 of record CAYTZN010000004.1, read on the forward strand.
TTCAGGCATAAGCCGTTGTTGTCCCGCAAGAAAATGCGTCTGGCATTTGCTCATGTTATGCGGTTTAGATGGGTCGTAAAAGGCTGAGCCTGAGCCATTTTTATGTTGTAAGGAAACATGAATATGCCCACTTTGACCAGGGTAATTAGGAGACCATTTTGCCATGAAAGTAGCCATCATGTTGTTACGTTGGGCAAGAATTTTCATGCAGGTTTTAAATAACGCTGCTTTATCGCCAGCAGCCTCAGCGTGATCATAGGCAATGGCAGCCTCGAGGACGCCGGGGCCTGTTTCAGTGTGTAAGCCCTCAATGGGGAAGTCCATCACTTCGGCCATGTTCAGGATTTGATGGTATAACTCAGCATGTACGGTATTCCGAAGAACAGAATATCCAAAAAAATCTGGGGTGATGGGTTTTAAATCACGAAAACCTTTTGCACGAATACTCTCGGGCGTCTCATCAAACATGAAAAACTCATATTCTAGTGCTGCAAAGGGGTTAAACCCCATTTGTTCAGCCTTTTGAATAACACGACGTAAAATGGCTCGTGGACACAAGGCTTCTGCGCGGCCATCAAATTCAGCCATAAAAAGAAGTTGGTTATTTTCAAAAACCAGCTCTCTACAACTTTCTGGAATGATGCGAACGTGGGCGTCGGGGTATCCGGTGTGCCAACCCGTATACTTTGTATTATCATACAGTTTATCTTTTGAGTCCCAGCCTAAGATAACATCACAAAAAGCAAATCCATGTTGAAGGGATGAAAAAAATTTATCTCGGCTCATGTATTTGCCGAGCATCACGCCGTCCATATCAAAAACCCCAACTTTAACGTGTGTTAGTTGGCGTTCTTCTACAATGCGTTGCGCGTCTTCATGCGTTTTGACTTGCCTTGGATTAAGCATCATCCGTCCTTGTTTATTGTAAAAAATCGTCCTGTTGCTATCAGGCAGCTTACGCGCCCCTGTAAATAACGCCATACATTACCTATTTATTTTAAGATCCGCAAATTCAAATTCGTCGAGTTGAAGCGTCTTATTCAATCCGCTAGACTCAAAGGATTCATCTTGAATATTGAGTTATCGCATGAGAAAAATCGCAAGCCTAACGGTTATAGAAAGGGGCATTTTATTGTTCTGGGGGCTTTGGTTTGCTTTGGCGGCAAGTGCAGATGTTTCAAATTTTTTACAGGTGATAGCCTGGATTCCAATGGATTTTCCTTTTTCATCTAAAAATTACGATTTAGTGGTCCAATCTTTCAACACTTATGGGGTTCATCAGCCGTCTCTTTTAGCAGTGTTTTGTTATGGGTGTATTATTGTTTGGGCTTTCGTCATTGCGCTGGCTTTTTCTATGGCTTTTTTGCGTCCTAATCATAAGGCATTGGCACATAACGCGTTTCTTATTAGCTTTATGCTGACCGCTTTTTTTATCCTGATGGATGAAATTTTTTTACAATATGAATTTGAACATAACCATTTGATAAGGCTCGGGTTTCAGCTCTTAACGTTTGTGGTGTTTTATCTCTTAAGCCAAAAGCCCAATGCGCTTAAACACTCTATACACTGAGTTTGTAGTGTTTCTTTATGACGACGATTGTGTTTTGATCACGGTTTGTCCTATCACGAAACGATGGTTATGCAAGATTTTATGAATAAAAAGGTAGTATTAGGCATTTGTGGAGGAATTGCTGCTTATAAATCGGCATATCTTGTTAGAGAGTTGACGCGCTTAGGAGCGACAGTTCGTGTCGTTATGACGCAATCGGCGCAACAATTTATTACCCCTTTGACCATGCAAGCCTTAAGTGGTCATGAGGTGCGCTCCGAGCGCTTCGACACGCAAGCCGAACGCGCCATGGGGCACATTGAACTTGCACGTTGGGCTGATGTTCTTTTAATTGCACCCGCAACGGCAAATTGCATTGCAAAATTAGCCAACGGAATGGCTGATGATCTGTTGTCTACCTTGTATTTGGTTGCTGAGACTCCTGTGCTGATCTGTCCTGCCATGAACCGTAGCATGTGGGCACATCCTGCTACAAAGGCAAACTGTCAAACCCTTGCTGAGCGGGGCGTTGTGATAGTGGGGCCTGAAGAGGGGGCGCAAGCCTGCGGTGAGTTTGGTTTTGGGCGGATGAGTGAGGTGGATAATATTATAGAAGCTTTGCGCCTTTATGATGTGCACCAATCATTAAAGGGCCAGAAAATAGTAATAACCGCCGGTCCCACGCGTGAAATGGTAGACCCTGTCCGCTATGTTAGTAATTATAGTTCTGGAAAAATGGGTTATGCGATGGCCGCTGCAGCCGCCATGGCTGGTGCTGAGGTTATTTTGATCAGTGGGCCCACGGCGCGTCCTTTGCCTGAGGGTGTTACTTTCCTACAGGTCGACTCAGCCACCGCCATGTTTAATGCGGTAATGGGTGCATTACAACCTGGCATGATTTTTATAGGTGCTGCGGCTGTTGCTGATTATGGTGTAGAACACTCTGCAGAGCATAAACTTAAAAAGAAAGACAATGCTACCCTCACGCTTCAATTAACGCCTAACCCTGATATTCTCGCGGCTGTAGCCAAAAGTGGCAAGGCATCGTATGTGGTTGGTTTTGCTGCTGAAACTGAAAATGTATTAAAAAATGCAAAAGATAAGTTATTGTCCAAAAAACTAAACATGATCATAGCCAATCGTGTTGGGAATGGGCTTGGTTTTGATAACGATGATAATGCTGTGACGGTATTAACCTCGGAGAGTAGCGTTGAGCTATCACTTATGCATAAAACACGGTTGGCAGGACAAATCATTGCAATTCTTGCTACAAATCTGCAAAATGTCCCGCAATAAACTCGGCACAACATTGAGAGAGACATGGAACAAGCCATTCAATTAAAAATTCTAGACCCCCGTATTGGGAATTCTATTCCCTTGCCGACCTATGCTACTTCCGGTGCCGCGGGCATTGATCTGCGTGTTTGTATCGATGCGCCATTGCAAATTGGAGCCAATGAGACGGTATTGTTGCCAACAGGCATCGCCATTTACATCGCTGACCCCCATTTAGCCGCAGTCATTTTACCCCGTTCAGGTCTTGGTCATAAGCACGGGATTGTGCTTGGGAATTTGGTGGGGTTAATTGATTCTGATTATCAAGGTGAATTAAAAATTTCTTGCTGGAACCGTAATCAAGAGCATTTTACAGTAAATCCTGGCGATAGAATTGCCCAATTAGTGTTCATCCCCGTAACGCAAGTCGCTTTTTCCGTGGTGGAGTCTTTTACTGAGACCTCTCGTGGAGAAGGTGGCTTTGGCAGTTCAGGGAGACAATAAATGAATGTTAACCATGCTTACCAACAAAGGCAAGTCGACCGTGGTGTTTTTCGGGCTTATGACATTCGTGGCATCATAGATAGCCAGCTTGATACCGATGCTTTTTATAGCATTGGCAAGGCAGTGGCTTGTCGCTTACATGCCTTAGACCGTACCTCCATATTTTTAGCCCGGGATGGGCGGTTAACCAGTGACAGTTTAGCGAATGCGTTAAAAGAAGGTTTATTAGAGAGCGGGATAACGGTTCTTGATTTAGGCGCAGTGGCAACACCGGTGATGTATTATGCAACCCATGCTCATGGGGGTGATTGTGGCTTGATGGTGACGGGTAGCCATAATCCAGCTGATTACAATGGCATTAAAATTGTGTTGGCAGGCACGACCCTTGCCCAGGCTGATATTGAACAACTGTATGACTTGGTTACCCTTGGTACATCCATAAAAGGCGAGGGAAAGTACCAGCCTTTTTCTATTATGGAAGACTACATCACGCGTATTGTTGGGGATGTTACGTTAAAACGCCGGTTAAAAGTGGTTGTTGATTGTGGCAACGGTATTGCGGGAGCCACCATTCCTCGTGTGATTGAGCAGTTGGGTTGTGACGTTATTCCTTTATATTGTGAAGTGGATGGCTGTTTTCCAAACCATCATCCTGACCCTACCGTTGAGGCTAACTTGGTGGATCTCCGTGCCGCAGTTGCCACTCATCAAGCAGATTGTGGTCTTGCCTTTGATGGAGATGCTGATAGGTTAGGTGTTGTAACCAATCTTGGGGAAATCATTTGGCCCGATCGCTTAATGATGTTTTATGCAAAAGATGTATTAAAGCGTAACTCAGGCGCGACCATTGTTTATGATGTTAAATGCTCGAGCCACCTTGCGACCGTGATTGAGGCGGCTGGTGGTGTGGCTAAAATGTGTCCTACAGGACACTCTATCGTTAAAAAAATAATGAAAGAAGAGCATGCGGCCCTGGCTGGTGAAATGAGTGGTCATCTGTTCTTTAAAGATCGCTGGTATGGCTTTGACGATGCTTTATACAGTGCTTGTCGCTTATTAGAGATTATTAGCCAATCAACACAAACCATCAGTGAGCAATTTGCTCTTATTCCCAATAGTGTGAATACCCCAGAAATCAAAATATCTATTCTTGATGACGAAAAATTTATATTCATGCAGCGTTTTAGTGAGCAGGCTCATTTTCCGAATGCGCGCCTCATTGATATTGATGGCTTGCGGGTGGAATTTCCGCATGGTTGGGGGTTGCTACGCGCTTCTAATACAACACCGTGTTTGGTGGCACGTTTTGAAGCGGAAGACGCTGCAAGTTTGAGTGAAATTCAAGCCTTATTTAAAACGCAATTGTATGCCTTAGACAAAGAGCTGGTTATACCGTTTTAGTTATTGTGAGCCGTTCAGGAGTTGCGTTATTTTTAGAGCGTTATGTCGCTTGAACGGCATATAGCATGGCTTCAACAGGTTGCTGGTTTTGTTGGCGCGCGATAATTTTTTCATGGCTTAATAATGTTAAGCCATGTTGATTACATAACGATTTAGCATAATCAGGATGGTGGCTAAAACGCGCATTATCGTGAAGTTCCCAGGGTGGGTTGTCACTGATTTCATGGGTAAAGACAAAAATACCTTTATGAGGCGTTAGCCGCCGTTGAATTGCAGTAAAAAGAGGTTCAAGAGACCCCAAATAGGGCAATACATCGGCCGCGATGGCGAGGTCATAATAGTCCTTGTTTTTTTCTAAAAATGCGACCAATTCTGCGTCTATCAATTCATCATAAATACCCTTTTTTTGGGCTTCCGCCAACATTTTGGGTGCGATATCTACGCCTGTTAAATGTGCACTCATTTCCCGAAGAACCGGTCCAGAAAGGCCTGTGCCACACCCTAAGTCGATTGTCTTTTTTAGAGGAGTCACGTTTAAGTGGTGAAGGAGGCGTCCAATCTGTTGTGGTACCATGTACTGTAGCGTGCTTTGTAAATGCTCATCATAATAAAGAGAGTAATTGTTAAATAAATTTTTAACGTAAGCAGGGCAGGCATTTGGGTGTTTAATGCCGGTGAATGCATCCAACATAAACTTTGTGGTTTCATCCTCGGGATGGCTCGCATGTGCCTGCTCAAGCAAGGGGATAGCTTTTTCCCGTTGTTCTAAACGTATGTAGATGACGGCTAGATTATTTAAGGCATTAAAATGTTCAGGTTGTTTTGATAAAATCAGCTCAAAGTGGTCGATGGCCTTTGGTAAATGGCCAAGGGCCATCTCGGCTACCCCCGCATTGTATAAATATTCAATGTTGAATGCTTCTTTTTTTAGCAATATATTGTAGTGAATCAGGGCATTTTCAAAGCGGTCATGGTGAATGAATGTTGCGGCAAGGTTATTTTGAGCATTAACATGATCATTATCAAAGCTTAATGCGCGTGTAAAATAATCAATGGCGAGTTGTCCTTCCTCGCGTTTTAGAGCAATCACGCCTAAATTGACAAGGGTGTCTACATGTTCACTGTCTAAGGCCAAAACCTCATGAAACGCGTGTTCCGCTTTATCAATTTCATTGGTGTCTAGCCAAAGCGTGCCTAAATAAAAGTGCGCGCCAAGGTGGGATGGTTTAAGGGATAGCACATTGTTAAATTGTGTAATTGCGGCGTCTAATTGGTTATTCTTAAGCAATAATAACCCTGCATTGTAATGTGCCGTTAAAAAATCAGGTGCCTCATGAATGGCTAAGCGGTAATGATGAAGTGCTTTTTTAAAGTTATTTTGCGAGTCGTAGAGGCTCGCTACATTATTATGGGCTTCTGCATAATGAGGGTTTAAGCGTAAGGCTTCCTCATAATGATGAACGGCGTGCTCTATATCGCCTGATTTTTTATACGCGGTAGCCAGGTTATTGTGAAGACTCGAGTCGTTAGGATTAAGTTCCAGTGCCTGAGACAGGCAAGTGATGGCTTCAGCCATCTGATGGTGTTGTGCATAGGCGAGCCCAAGCATGCAAAGCGTTTTCAGGTGGTTGGGCGATAGTGTTAATACGCGTTTATATTGAGTAATGGCCTCAGGCAATTGGCCTTCCATCTGCAATTGATAGGCTTTAGAAAACAGCGCTTGAATGTCAATCTTCATGATGTGATTATATTATCCAAAGGGTCTTTGAGTGGATAGGGAAAATTCTTCATGGACATCATAACATGCATTAAATCACTTAAAAGCATGCTCTAGCTGCTTTTGTAAAAATTATAATGGGGATTAAAATGAAGACGGAAGTGGGGTTTATACTATCAGTAAAGGGCCGGGACGATTTAAGTATTAAAGCAAGCGCTTTATTTTCACAAATTGAACACTATACCCACTTTTTTTCTGAAGAAAATGAAACTGCCAAAATCAGGGCTAATGTGGCCTTTTTAAAAGCAAAAGCATACATGGATTTGGCGGAAGAAATAAATGATGGGTCTCTTTATGAGCTTGCTAGGACTGCATTGGATGTGGCTATTAAACTGGACCCTCAAATTAACTATTTGGCTCTAAGGGCGCATAAAAATATTATTTTAGGAAAAAAAGATTTAGATACTATTTTTGACATAACAAAGGCTGTAGATGCAGATATAAAAAAAAGTAGAGGAGAATCCACTTCATTAGCTTCCCCTCTGGTCTCTTTTGGTTTCTTGGCAAATGGACATAAAAAAATTTGGGGTAGGCCTACGAAAGAAAATCGTTCCGAAAATCGGCTTAAGATAAGCTGGGTGTAAAAGCGCACCCTCCCTGAAAACCACCTCAGGCGACTCAGGGGCAGGATGCAACAGTTGCTACACCAGTGTTTATAAATATTCCAGTATTCACTGTATTATAATCCGCTGGGGCTAGATTAAAAGTCTCAGCGCCAGGGTTGGATAAGAGATAATTTGTATTCGTGTTGTTGCCAATCATCGTTAGATAAACTAAAGGGTTTGCATCCATAGAGCCTAAAAATAGTCCAGAACCTCCATGTACTAAGCCATTGTTCAACAGTCATAATACGCATTGATGCCATAAATTTTCTGTCCGAAGAGCTTTTGCAATCCGAGACCTGCATTGGCTGCCATATACCCATTATTGAAAACATGTCCTCTTAAATCTAAAAAGGCAATAGGTTAAGGTTTTCTGGATTAGGGGCAAAAAAACCTTGGAGGGTGGTATAGCCCTGATTATAGCCAATACCACAGCTTTCAATATGTCGGAGAGAGGCACGACAAGGGTTTGTTTTGTTAAAACCTGGTTTACATAGAAGAAAAGGCCCACCTCAAGCAGGGGTTACTGTTGTTAGGCAAATGAAAATATTTGCAAGCCATTTGATTGAATTATAAGGGGTAGTTGTCATAGCTTAGAGCGCACCCATTTCGCATTTTGTTTACTGTCCCAAGATGTGTCTGATTTTGTAATTCATAAAAAATATATAATTTCTCAGAGTTGACTTTGCAATTGTTTTAAAGCCTGCGCACGATGGCTGATGTGATTTTTAAGATCAGCTGTTAACTGAGCCATGGTACAGCAATGGTCTGGAAGGTAAAAAATAGGATCATAACCAAACCCTTTTTCACCTGCACGCACCTCTGCAATCAAGCCTTGTATTTTGCCCGTAGCAATCGTTGGGGTTGGGTCGTCGGCATGTATAACTAATGCAAGTGCACAATAAAAATAAGCTTGGCGTTTTTCATTAGGAACTCCTTTAAGTTTACCTAAAAGACAATCAATGTTGTCATTGTCTGTGGCATTTATGCCTGCAAAACGTGCTGAATAAATACCTGGTTTCCCTTGAAGTACCGGAACAACCAAACCTGAGTCATCCGCTAATGCTGGCTTATTGCTGAGTCGGCTAGCATGGCGGGCTTTAATGATGGCATTTTCAATAAAACTTAAGCCTGTTTCCTCAGCGCCTTCTATGCCTAAGGTGGTCTGGGAGATGCATTGAACGGGTGCTAAAATGGCTTGTAATTCTCGAATTTTTCCAGGATTTGCGGTGGCTAAAATTAATTCTTTCATGATGTGTTTTTGGTGGGATAAAAAGCTCAAGAGGGAGTTTACAAAAAAAGCCAGGGGGTTGCCATCCATTGATAATGGCTTGCTCATCAAAGCAATTCACGTTACCCTTTCGTGCGAAGTAGCTTTATGCTTGCGTTTATTTCATTGAGATGAATTAAATATTAGGGTCTGTTGGCGATTTTTTTAAATACCCTAAAGCACCTAAGTACCGCGGACTTATAGAGTAAATTGTCACCAGACCCTAGAGGGCTACGTAGGTATTTTATAACATTAACAAAAAGGAATTCTTAGATGAAAAATAATATTCTGGCTAGTTTAGGCCTAGCTGCATTAACTACTGTTACAGCATATGCAGGCACCATGGGTGCACAAGCAACTTATCCCATGGGCTTTAGTTTGGGTGGGGATATTGGTTATGGGTATTTAAGCACTCAAGAAACCTATTTAAGAGCTCTGAATGAGGCAGGTTCCACTGACATATTAACTCAACATAAAGGTATAGGAAGATTTATATGGGGAGCCCATGCAGGCTATGACACACCTGTATTGGAGCGGTTGTTGTTAGGCATTGAAGTTGGCTATAAAGACATGGGTAGATCCAGCTATTCAAGTTATAATTATTCACCCGCAAGTGTAACTAAAGATTTATTGAGCACAACGGTTCGTGTTGAACAACAGGCGGTAGATTTTTTACTGTCGTCACGCTTGTATGTTTTGAATGGTTTAAACCTTTTTGGTAAAGCAGGTGCGGCTTATGTGCGTTCAAACACATCGAGTAACTTTAGCGAAACATTTACTACCGTAGGTCCTTTTACAACGTTTATTTCAGAAGATCCTACTACTTGGCGTATTAGACCTGAGTTTGACCTTGGTGTTGGTTACTCTTTTACTCATAATCTTGATCTGCATGTTATGTATACCTATATTAATGGCACAGATGGGGATGCTAATGGGCTAGGCAGATTTTACAGTTTCGGACAAAATAGTACCGTAGGTACATTTGGTTACAACGCACTCTCAGCGGGTCTTAGTTATTACTTTGGCTAGTCTTGATGCCTACGTACGCCAATTTATAAGGAGTACGTAGGATTTTTCATTTGTTAACCAATCCAGAGGCTGGATTTCATTATTACCTTTACACTTGATGGTTAATATTTATAGCCTACGTGCTTTTTCTCAAAAAAATAATGACGGAATTTGCAATGGAGAATCGTTTTGCGGTAATAGGTAACCCTATAGCACATAGCTTGTCACCCATTATTCATCAACGGTTTGCAGAGCAAATGGGGTTAATGCTTCAGTATGAAAAAATCCACGTTGATGACATTGAATTTGAACAAACGGTTTTTGATTTTTTTCATCAAGGTGGTAAAGGCTTAAATCTTACCTTGCCTTTCAAAGAGCGCGCCTTTTCCATGGCGGATATTCATACGCCAAGATGTAAGCAGGCTAAAGCCGCCAATACCTTATGGATGGACAATGGGCTTTTGCATGCTGATACTACTGATGGGGTAGGTTTGATTCGCGATCTTTCGCGCCATGTCACTTTGAAGGATAAAAGCATCCTTCTTTTGGGGGCGGGTGGTGCCTCTCGTGGCATTATTGGGCCGTTGTTAGATGCTAATATTGCAACGCTTGTGCTTGCTAACCGGACTGAATCAAGGGCAAAGGCTCTGCAACGTGATTTTCCAGAAATAAAGTGCAGCGCTTTAGATGCGCTTACTGCTGGTTATGATGTTATCATCAACGCAACATCAGCCAGTTTAACCAATGCTGCCTTTCTCCTGCCTTCTTCATTACTAACACCAACCACGTATTGTTACGACTTGGTTTACAATGTTCATGAACCAACTTCTTTTATAAGCTGGGCTCGCCAACATGGTTGTGCTGCAAGTGATGGTTTAGGAATGTTGGTAGAGCAAGCGTCAGAAGCTTTTTTTATTTGGCATGCTGTAATGCCACGCAGTACTTCAGACGTTATTTTAGACCTACGAAGGGTTTAATTTCGCCTTGATATTTTTAAAAAAACTCTCATACAAGCTAAAATAAAGATTCATTTGGTCAATTGATTTATATTTAGATCATAGAATGGTATTTTGTCGCCGTTATGAAATCAAAAGACTCAATTAAAGAAGATGATTCAAGAATTAGGCGTGGAGTCGCTGCAGAAAATATGAGCGTTATGCGACATCTAGCGTTAAATCTTTACGTTGTTACCAAACCCAGATACTTTATTTAATTCCAATATAAATAGCTACGTTGTCAGGGCCGCTATAGGCTTCAAAGTCGCTGATGAAACTACGCTTGTGATTGCTTTCTGTTTCAAAATAATTCCAAATTTGCTTCCAAATAGCCACCACTGTGGCAGGCATTGGGCCTTCACCCTGAAAAACAAGATAGTTGCCTGCTGGAATGTGAGCGGTGACAAATTCAGCTTGCTTATTATCATCGTTGATACCAACGGTGACCGTGTAAAAGCCATTGGCATCAGATTCATAGTTTGAATAAACTTCAAATATGTTTGCATTGGTAGATAAATGACTGGCATAAAATTGTTGCCAAAGGCCTGGTAATTTTGCTGTTTTCTCATTAAATTCATCGGTGTTTTGAGTCTTTGTGCTTAATCCTGTTACTGTAAAATGTTCTACGTATTTCAGGGTTGGTCGTATAGATGACATATGAATCACTCCTATTTATTCGTATTGATGGTGGCGCTCGATCTTTTTGGACACGCATCAGCAGATGCAATCGTCCAATTACCTTTAAATTTTACTTGACCTATCAACGTCTACGTCCTGCGGCCATATCATTAGGCACGACGATTGGAGAAAGAACCATGTTGATGTTTTTTGCTTGCCATTCGGCAAATAACGCATCAACTTTTTCGTTATTTTCGAGCATGAACACTAATTCGCCATTATTGTTTTTTCAGCGGGAGGCTCAACAGCATGACGTGCCTTTATGCCTAAACCCATACCATTTGATAATGTGAAAGAATGAAATGTCGGTGAGGCTTCTTCTGGGCTTAGCCCAAGTAAATCCTGATAAAATTGGCGGCTTATCGCAATATTATCAACGTAAAGTACGATGGCGGATGGTTCGAGTATCATATTTTCCCCTTTAAGTGGCGTGATAGTTTCGAACGTAGTTTACCGTCAAAGACTGACAGTTTTTGGCAGTAGCGAGTGTCTATTTACTGCTCAGGAATATTATGAATTTTACGCCATTTTTTTAGCAGGGTTTGACGACCTTGAGGGTAGCTTGCTTCTAGTGGAGTTAGTTGAGTGATTCTATCGGTTCGAAAATGCCTAAAATCAAGGCGCAACTCACACCAAGCAACAACCATGTGTACTTCCTCACAAAATCCAAGTGCTAGAGGCCAGATAAGACGTTCAGATGCCTTACCGTTGACATCTACATATGTCATTTGAAGTTTATGTTCTCGTCGAATAGCATGGCGTATTAATGCCTCCTTCTCGTCATCATTATCTATTGCAATTTTTACGGGCCCAATGAGCAAACCTGAAAATTCAAGTTGGTGTTGAAGATCTTCAGGAAGAACGGCTGAAATTTTAGCCAAGACATTTTTTGCAGCAAGCCTTAATTTTTTATCGGTTCTCCGTGCAACCCAGCGTGAACCAAGAACCAATGCCTCTATCTCCTCTTCAGAAAACATCAATGGGGGTAACATAAATCCTGGGCGTAACACGTAACCAAGACCTGGCTCGCCTTCTATTGAGGCGCCTTGTGCTTGTAATGTTGCGATGTCTCGATAAAGGGTTCGTAAACTCACATGGAGCTCATCAGCCAATTGTTTCCCCGTCACGGGGTAACGATGTCGCCGAAGTATTTGGATAAGATCAAAAAGACGTTGGGTTCTAGACAAACGATAGCCCTAAAGTTAATACTGACATATTTTGGCAGTATTAAATGTAAGTTTCAATTAATAGACCTATAAAATCGACTGGTGATGATAATAATCAAGAAATCACCATTTTGTCCGTTATAATTATCTTCTCACATTTATTGGTGAATCGCGTGTCAAATTATCAAATTCTTCCTATAACAGAAGAATTTGATAATTTGACGTCATTCACTAATAATTTTGAACAGTATGGATAATATTTTGAAAAAGAGTAATGTAGTTAAGAATATCTTTCTTTTGAAGCGCTTTTAGTTGAGTTATTAATTTCATTTTGAGCCTTTTCAATATTATTCCTGATACACTGATCGCTTTCGGCTAATTTATTGATTAATAATTGCGTAGCTGATGCAACGACATCTTCTCTTTTTACTGCATGTTTAGCATTATTTGTATAATAAATTGCCAGTATAATCGGGTCACATTTAGGCGGCCAGATAATTCCAAGATCATTTGTTGTGCCATAAGCTCCGCCAGTACCTGTTTTGTCTGCCACAGCCCATCCTTTAGGAAGACCTGCTCTAATACGAAAATCACCGGTTGTATTGGCTTTTAGCCATGAGGTTAGCATCTCTCTTTGAGGTTTAGCTAAAACATCAGTAAAGATTAATGTTTGTAAACTGTTTACCATGTCTTTGGGAGTAGAACTGTCTTTTAAACTTCCTTTTCCACCAGAATAAGCTTCTTCTGGCCAGCCATTATCTTGCCGAAATGAAGTATTACCAAGAGAGTGAGCAAAGAGAGTCATTTGATCTAGTCCACCCATCTGCTTAACTAAAAGATTCATAGCAGTATTATCGCTGTAACTAATGGAAGCTGCACATAATTGCTCCACTGTCATACCTGATGAAAGATATTTTTTAGTAATTGGGTTCCAATTGGTTAGATCTTTTTTTGAGTAGGTTATTTTTTGCGATAATAAAGCATTATCATTCATGCTTTTACTAAGAATAGTTGCAACGCCAATGATTTTTGATGTACAGCCCGTAGGAAAGCGTTCATTTGCACGATATCCCAAATGCGTATTATTTGCTGTATTAATAACATAAACGCCGATTCGCCCTTTAGAAGAAGCCTCAAGTTCTATCAATTGTTTTTGAATTGATTGTGCTTGAATAGTCTGCTGCATTGCTGCAAACGAAGATATATTAATAATAAAAAAGCTGACAGTAATAAGAGATAAGAGCCGCTTGGCTGTAAGTAGCCTAGTACTGATCTTATTGTGCATTGTGGTCATTTGTTATTTCTAATTAAGCCACCAAAGTCTCTTGAGAAGAATTTGTTGGTTAAAAATTTTTTACACATTGATGTAAATACTTTATTTTATTGGTGGGCCCACTAGGACTTGAACCTAGGACCAACGGATTATGAGTCCGCTGCTCTAACCAACTGAGCTATGGGCCCCGCGGTGGCTATTGTAATGGTTAACGGGGTTTAACACCAGATTTTTTTAAAGGTTTATTCTTAATTATCTGGATAAGCGTTTAGGACTCTCTGCGTATTAGCCGAAGGAGTCCTGGCGCTATAAACTAACCTTCATCTCCTTCGAGGAAACTACGAAGTTTTTCTGAGCGCGAAGGGTGGCGTAATTTACGTAGTGCTTTGGCTTCAATCTGGCGAATACGTTCACGTGTAACGTCAAATTGTTTACCAACCTCTTCCAAGGTATGGTCTGTGTTCATCTCAATACCAAAACGCATACGTAATACTTTTGCTTCACGTGGAGTAAGGGTTTCAAGAATTTCCAAGGTGGCTTCACGCAAACCTTCTGCAGTAGCACAGTCAATAGGTGATTCAATGTTATTGTCTTCAATAAAATCACCTAAATGGGAATCATCATCGTCGCCGACGGGGGTTTCCATGGAAATAGGTTCTTTTGCAATTTTTAATACTTTGCGAATCTTGTCTTCGCTCAGTTCCATTTTTTCAGCTAACTCTTCAGGGCTCGCTTCGCGACCTGTTTCTTGTAATATTTGCCGAGAAATACGATTTAGTTTATTAATGGTTTCTATCATGTGAACAGGTATACGAATAGTGCGAGCCTGATCAGCAATAGAACGTGTTATGGCTTGTCGTATCCACCATGTTGCATAGGTAGAGAATTTGTAACCACGACGGTATTCAAATTTATCCACCGCCTTCATCAAACCAATGTTACCTTCCTGAATTAAATCAAGGAATTGTAAACCGCGATTTGTATATTTTTTAGCAATGGAGATAACGAGACGTAAATTTGCTTCCACCATTTCTTTTTTAGCGCGACGTGCTTTTGCTTCGCCAATAGACATTTGTCGGTTAATTTCTTTGATTTCACTGATGGTTAAACCGTACTCTTTCTCGAAAGCAAAGAGGCGTGTTTGTAAGTGCTTAATCTCGTCGGTGTATTCACTAATGCGAGGGAGATCAAGTTTTTTAGCTTGTTTACTGATCAAGGTATCTAACCAATTTTGGTCGGTTTCTTGACCAGGGAAGGTATCAATGAATAATTTTCGTGGTATGCGCGCTTTTTCAATACAAAGACGCATGATGTTCCGCTCAAATTCACGGATATGATTCCGTAGTTGACGGAAGTGACGAGTAAGCTTATCAACTTGACGAGAAGTCAGTTTTAATTTTAAAAAGGACTCCGACATCAGCGCTAACAGTTCCACTGTTTTTTTCGTGGTTCGGCCATGCTCTTGTAATGATGCCATTGCATTGTCAAAATTTGCCTGCAGCTCATCAAAATAGGCTTGAGCTTGTTCAAGGTTAGGGCCATCATCTACCTCGGCAATACCGCCTTCGCCATCTTCACCATCATCATCGCCACTAATAACAGCCGTGCTGTCATCTTGTGCGACTTCTTCTAGCATGGAGCCAATACTGGCTGGTGGCGCCTCTTCTTCTGAATCAGAGAAACCGCTGATGATTTCGTTTAAGCGCATTTCTTCTGCAAGGACGCGAACGTAATCTTCTAAAACAAGTTGAACTGTTTCAGGGTAATTCGCAAGTGATCGTAAAACCTGGTAAATGCCTTCTTCAATACGTTTGGCAATGCGGATTTCGCCTTCGCGAGTCAATAATTCCACGGTGCCCATTTCGCGCATGTACATGCGCACAGGGTCTGTTGTACGGCCTGTTTCTTTATCTACCGATGCAAGAACTGCAGCAGCTTCCTCGACATCCTCTGGGGCAGGGGCCTCTTCAGTGTTACCGAACATGGCCAATTCATCGTCGCTAGGCGGTTGTTCGAAAACTTTAATGTTCATGCCTTCTAACATGCCAATGACGACATCAAAATGCTCTGTATCGACAATGTTAGGTAATAGATCATTGATCTGCGCGTACGTTAGGTAATTTTGGTCTTTTCCTAAGCTGATGGCTCGAGCAATATCCGAGTGCTGCTTTTCCTGTTTTTCTTGTTCATTCATGGTTATAAGTGCTTATAGAAGAGGATTAAAACCACTATAAAATCAAGTGGCACGGCTTTATAAAGGTTGGGCCGAAAAATGATTCAATTATATACTGGCTTATTTAAACATACCAGTCTAATCTAAGAGTGTCTTGTCGTCAAAAGCCTGATGCCGACGTTGTAACATTTTTTGTAAACTGTGCCGCTCATCCTCGGTTAAACCCTTTTCATGCGCCTTTTTTATCAAGTATTGTATGAGTTTTTCACGATTTTGTTTGGCTAAAAAATAAACGATATCTATGAGCTCATTTTTTAAAGCGTTGTCTGGTACTTGATGTTCCCATGCAGCGAGTTTTGAAATGGCCTCAAAAAGAGGGGTGTCACGCCATGCTTCTACCAATTGTGCTGTGGTGATGGCGGGGTGCTCTCTCACTTGCTGCATCAACGTTTTTAGCACACGTTGTTTTTGAGCATCCAGCATGTCGGGTGGGACAAGACTTTCACATTCAGCATAGAGCTCTGGATGTTGTAATAAGAGCGCAATGGCAACCCGGACGGGGGAGCGCGTAATGTGTTTATTTTCATTTTGAACGTTTGGGATTGTGCGCTCTTCCATTAGCTGATCGATTCGGTGTGGCTCTATCCTTGTTATCCGCGCAAGCTCATCTAGCATGAGTTGCTTATAAGGGCCGTCTGACATTTTAAGCAAATAGGGCTTGGCTGCATTTACAAGCTGACTTTTGCCTGCAAGGGTTGAGTTGTCCTTTTCGTGGATGAGTGTTTCTATAAAAAAAGTGTTTAAAGGCATTCCATTCTTTAGACGCTCAAGAAATTGGGGACGTCCTTCTTTGCGAACAAGGCTATCGGGATCATGGCCTTCTGGTAAAAAAATGAAGCTTGCATCCAGGCCCGAGTTAAGATGGGCAAGACTGCTCTCCAGTGCGCGCCAGGCAGCTTGCCTACCCGCAGTATCACCATCAAAACAAAATATAATTTGCTTGGTGTATTTGCTTAAGAGTTGGATATGATAGCTACTGGTTGCCGTGCCAAGTGTTGCAACCGCATTAGGAATACCGTGTTGTGCTAACGCAATCACATCCATGTAACCCTCTACAACAATGATGCTTGTGATGGCTGGTTTGTGTTGTAATGCTTGATGTAAGCCATATAATTCTCGGCTTTTTTGAAAAATGGCCGTTTCGGGTGAGTTCAGGTATTTAGGCTTTTGTTCTGCTTCAATCGCACGTCCTCCAAAGCCTATAATACGTCCATGCCGGTCGTGAATGGGAAACATGACGCGTTGTCGATAACGATCATAATTTTTGCCATCATCTTTTGTGATAAGCATGCCAGTAGCAATCAATTCTTGCTTATTTTGTTTAAAATGAGGCTCTAGCGTGTGCCAACCAGGTGGGGCGTACCCCAGTTGGTAAAGGTGTGCTACCTCACCAGTAACGCCGCGTTGCTTTAAATAGGTAATGGCAGCTTGCCCTGTTGTTCTTAATGTTTGTTGGTAAAACTGAGAAACACGGTTTAAAAATTGATAAAGGCTTAGCGATTGGTCAGTTTTTTCCGATTTGCCCTCTCGAGGCACTTGCATTCCTAGCCGTGCAGCTAACGTTTCCACTGCATCAGAGAAGCTCATGTGCAAATAATTCATGGCAAAGCTTATTGCATTACCGCTCGTGCTGCATCCAAAGCAATGGTAAAACTGTTTTTTAGCAATAACGTTAAAGGAGGGGGTTTTTTCGTTGTGAAAAGGGCAGCAAGCAATGTGACTATTGCCTCTTTTTTTTAAGGGCACGTAGCTATCAATAAACTCTACTATATCGGTTCGGTTGAGTAACTCATCAATGAATGGCCTTGGGATTAAACCTATCATAGTATATGCCCGTTGGAGTTCATTAAGCGTTTTTGACGATTAGCTACACTATTTCAATGGCCATTGACTTTTATTCAGCACTTGGTGGCGTGGTTTTGCGCATGCACAAGATAAAATCTCATGCAATGCATAAATTATGTAAGTTTAGCTTTTATCATTGCACTGACCTGGGCCATGTCTGCCCGTCCTTGCATTAATGGTTTTAAATGTGCCATAACTTTTCCCATATCCCCCATTTTTTGTGCATCAAGGGAAGTAAGGGCTTGCTCAATCAGTTGCGTAATTTCTATATCGGTGAGTGGTTCTGGCAAATATTGATTGATGATGTCAAGTTCATATTGCTCTTGTTGAACCAAATCATCACGACTCGCCGCTTTAAACTGGCTGATGGATTCGTTACGTTGTTTTGCCATTTTATCAAGAATAGCAAGCATTCGTGCTTCATCGACATCAATACGTTCATCAACTTCAATTTGTTTGATGGCAGCAGTGATGAGGCGCAGGGCATTTAGTTTTTCTTTGTCCCTAGCGCGCATGGCATCTTTAAGGTCGTCATTAAGCTGTTGTTTTATCGTCATGCTTATTTACGTCGGTGCTTGACAGTACGTCGAGCGGAGGTATCGCGAGATAATTTTTTTAGATGACGCTTTACAGCAGCAGCTTGTTTACGCTTACGCTCTGCAGTGGGTTTTTCATAAAACTCACGACGGCGTAATTCGGTTAATATCCCTGCTTTTTCGCAGGAACGTTTAAAACGACGCAATGCATATTCAGGATTTTCGCCTTCTTTCACGCGAACGGTAGGCATTCAACAGTCCTCTGGTTATATTTATATCAAAACAAGGAGGCAATTCTAGTGCGCCTATCGTCAGTCGTCAAGCCTTATCGTCTCAGAATCGTTAGGAATAAGCATAAGTATTGCTAAAATGGCTACTTAAATTGGAATAATTGCATTAATTAACAGTAGTGGATTATAAAAGGACTTAATTGCCAGTATAATTACTTATTTTTAAGCACATTGGTTTGAGTATAAAATGCGAGTATTAGGCATAGAGTCTTCCTGTGATGAAACCGGAATTGCTATTTATGATGACCAAAAAGGGTTATTAGCGCACGCACTTTATTCACAAGTTATCACTCATCGTCGTTTTGGTGGAGTTGTGCCAGAGTTAGCATCACGTGATCATGTGAAGTATTTAGTGCAGCTGGTTGATGAGGCGCTTCATGAAGCGCAGATGAGCAAATCTGAATTAGATGCCATTGCGTACACAGCCGGGCCTGGCTTAACGGGTGCATTGTTGACAGGAGCATGCTTTGCCAAAAGTTTTGCTTTTGCACTTAATGTCCCTGCATTGGCTGTGCACCATCTAGAGGCTCATTTATTAGCTGCAAAGCTTGAGTCACCTGAACTTATGTTTCCTTTTCTTGTTTTGCTGGTTTCAGGAGGTCATACGCAATTGATCAAGGCGCACGCTTTGGATAGATATGAGTTACTCGGGGATACATTAGATGATGCGGTTGGTGAAGCTTTCGATAAAACTGCAAAATTAATGGGCTTGCCTTATCCAGGTGGTGCAATACTTGCTAAGCTTGCGGACAATCCTCATTCTAAAAAATTACCTCCTTTAAAGCCTTTTCCTCGGCCCATGACGGATAGGCCTGGACTAGACTTTAGTTTTAGTGGCTTAAAAACGCATGCTGTGACTATGTGGAATAAAAGCCTTAAAAATGAAGACGCCATGATTTCCATTGCTAGAGGTTTTCAAGATGCCGTCGTTGAAACGTTGTTGATAAAGTGTCAGCGTGCGCTTTTGCAAACAGGCAGTAAACGTTTAGTGGTAGCGGGTGGGGTTGGTGCTAACATTGCTTTACGCCAACGTTTGGATGCATTGATGACGGATATGCAAGGAAAAGTTTATTTTCCTAAAGCTGAATACTGTACAGACAATGGCGCCATGGTAGCTTATGCTGGTTGCCTTCATCTTTTGCAAGGTGAAAAAGACAATGATTTAAGCATTAATGTGCATGCTCGCTGGCCTTTAAATAATAAATAAAGTATGTAACATTTTATCTAAACAGCACCAGCTTCAACGCTAATGTTTTTTGTTTTGTCATCTGTGCCTACCAATTTTACGTAGCTTTTATTTGATTTTCTTATGAAAGAAAAAAGTTTAAGAAATAAAATGGATTCTCCATTCCAATTTAACCTTCATGATTTTTATAGGAAATCGAATGGGAGCTACATAGTCGTGGTAAAAGAAGAGTCGAATCCCAGAAGTGTTTTTAAAATATCTGCCACAGAGCTAGTAGGTTCTAGGCGGGACTTGCTATTAAAATTTGGCTTAGACGATACAATTAATATTATTGGTTTGGCAAACACTGAAACTCCCCCTTATGTAACAATAAGAAAATCACCTGAATCGCGTTATTTCTCATTATAAAAATTGCTCTGCTATTGAGCGGTTTTTGGAGAAGATCAAAGAAAATAAATGTCTGACACTACGGTTTAATAAGTTTGATGCAACGTTCTTTTCTTTTTTTGCTTTAAGGTGCCTTAAAGTGCTGAACTTACTTTGTTAGCAGTGTTATATGTGGTCAACTATAAGCTTTTATTTAATGAACCCTATCACACTGGTTTTCGCTTCTTGAAAGAAGTTGCTCGATGGTGTAATTACACAACTACTTATATTTCCGGTACTTGCGTTGACGGTACATTTATAAACGTTCGCTGAGTCAATTTGTATATAAGCATATTGCGTCGTTGTGGGTGTATAAAAAGATATACCGGAAGTTATATTGGTACTAAGTGGTGTGGAATGACTACAACTATTAAATGTGCCATCATTATTAAAATCACATTGATAAATACCTTCATCACTCTGGCTTTGTCCAATATAAGCATATTGGATCCCATTGGAGCTTGTAAAATTTATAACATCAGGATTCGGTCCGCCTGCTCCTGCGGAGTTACAGTTTGTGAGTGAGCCATCAGAATTGATATCACATATATAGACTATGCCGTTAATATCAAATCCACCATGCAGTTGCTGGTTACCGCACCTGTGGTATAGGTTGTTCCTGTTAGGCTGCCACCGCAGGTATCACTGGCAATGGATGCGGTGTAACCTGTTGCAACGCTTAAGTCTACGGTTCCTGTGGCATTGTAACTTACCGATTGACTGGTCGGGCTTGGTGTTACATGTGGGTCACCACTGGCACTGACTGTAAAATTTTTAGAACCTGAAGATATTGTTGCTGTTACTGATTGTGTGGCGCTAACTTGACCAATTAAATTATAATCTTGTGTAGTAAGCTTAGCCTCGCTAATGTCAGCATTTTTTATTAATCCCGGTTTTGTATAAATGTATCCGGGCGTATTAATTTTAATACCTGCATAAGAATATATTTTATTAGGTATAGTGGTATTGATAGTAAGCGTTGTGTTTTGGGTAGTATAATTTTGGCAGCTGATGGGATTTTGTCCATTGATATTTAAGCAAAGCGTAAAATTTACCGTTTGCGAAAGTTCTGCTCCACTCGAAGTTATTTTAAATAAATTACCCGCTCCTGCTAATACTGAGGTGCTCCACACGACTAGAATCAGTATCAAGCCATTTAATTTTTTTTTTGACACAACGTTTTCTTCCTTGATAAATAAAGATTTTGTATTAAGACCTGTTTACAATTCAATGCATTACATCGAATTGTAAACAGGTCTTAAGTAAATCCTAAATTAATTTGTGGTGAACAAACAATCCCGTTAGACCTTGATGCACTTTGGGGGCTTAAAAATGAGGATTGATGACGTTCTATTTAATCAAGGCTGCATCCAATCATACTCTGTGCAGCCTTAAGTTAGAAAGGCAGATAGGCGGTTTGAAACACTTAAACATAGTCTCTAAAAGTTCTTAATTGCCAATATTCCATCTATTTTTTAGGTAAGACTTTCTTTTTTGGCGCGATTTTCTTTGCTTTTTGTGGTTTTTCTTTTGCTACAGTACTCTTTTTGGGAGCTGTTTTTACTTTCTTTTTTGTTTTTGTAGCGGTTTCGGGTGCTTTTAGTTGTGCTTTCTTAACAGACGTTTTTATTGTTGCTTTAGCTTTTTTAGGTGATGAAGCCGTGGTTTCCGCTTTTAATGCTTTCGTTTTACTAGGTGTTTTGCTGAAGTTTATTTTTGATTCCGTACCATCTTGTAAGCGTGTGATGTTTTCACGGTGCTGGTATAGAATAAAAACAGCAATGATGGCAAGTGGCAAAAATGCTGAAACATTCCCTACGGCATACAATGAATAAAAAGGAGCAAAAATAATAGATGTCATGGAGGCAACTGAGGAATACTTTGTAATACGAGCAACAAGCAGCCAGGTAGCAATCACTAAAACGCCAAGTATAAAGTGAAACCCAAGCAGTGCTCCAATAGCCGTAGCAACCCCTTTGCCGCCTTTAAATTCAAAGAAAATAGGGTACATGTGGCCAATGACAGCGGCAAGGCAGGTAAATCCTACAACGATAGGGCTCGCATCCAATGCCCTGGCGAGTAAAACTGGGAGCAAGCCTTTCATCATGTCTGCTAATAAAACAATAATAGCGTATTGTTTTCCAGCTAAACGTAGAACATTGGTCGCACCAGGATTTTTAGATCCCTCTTTACGTGGATCAGGGAGATCAAAGAGTCGACATACGATGATGGCTGAGCAAATAGAACCTACAAGATATGCCACGACCACACAAAATAAGAATACAAAAGTTGCAAACATAATGCCTCCTTGACTATATCATTTTGCAAAATTCTATCATTATCAACGAACTTTAGGCCTTTGTGAAGTATCTACTCTATATGATCACGGTAAACGCATCTAAATTTGCACAATCTCCTTAACTTAGGGGCAAAATAAGGAAATATAGCCAATTTTTATGGAGAATTGGCTGAATGGACGCTGTTTTTATTGAATGTTTTGGTGAACTTAAAGAGCCACGTGTTGAACGAACAAAAAAACATCTATTGTTAGACATATTAGCGTTGAGTATCTGCGGTGTTTTATCTGGGGCTGAAGGTTGGGAAGAAATTGAAGATTTTGCAAAAGAACATGAGAGTTGGTTTAAAACGTTTTTGATATTACCCCATGGCATTCCGTCGCACGATACCATTTCAAGGGTATTTTCAGCCCTAGATCCGAAGGGTTTTCAATCTTGCTGTATTCAGTGGCTAAAGCGTATATCTCGGCTAATAGCAGAAGATATTATTGCTGTGGATGGTAAGACTTTGCGTGGCTCCAAACGTGTTAATGAATGTAAAAAAGCATTACATATCATCAATGCGTGGTCATGCTCAAACCAAATTTGCCTTGGACAATTAAAAGTTGAAAATAAAAGTAATGAAATTCCTGCTGTCCCAGAGTTGCTTAAATTACTCTATATCAAGGGAGCTATCGTCACTCTTGACGCCATGGGCACTCAAGAGGATACAGTCAAACAAATTCGTGAATCAGATGCTGATTATGTTATTACTTTAAAAGGTAATCAGGGTGTATTACATGAAATCGTAAAGGATAGTTTTATTCTTCATGATAATGGCAGTGAGGTAATAAAAGTCTATCGTGCTGACGCTGAGGTTATTTCTGATCATGGGCGTATTGAAGAGCGCTTCATTGAGGTCATGAGTACTGAAAAACTGAGAGACTTAATCGACCCACGTTGGATAGATCTTAAAAGTATTGGAAGAATTACTTGTGCACGAATAGAGCCTGGTGGTGAAATTTTCGTCGAAAAACGTCTGCTCATTTCATCATTGGTACCCGATAACCCCACTCGAATTTTACGCGCCGCACGTATGCACTGGCAGGTGGAAAATACCTTGCACTGGAGTCTTGATGTGATTTTTAATGAGGATGATTGTCGGATAAGGGATGAAAATGCCGCTGTTAATTTTTCTTGGATGCGTAAATTTGCGTTGGGGTTATTAAAAAATGAAAACTCTTTCAAAGCCAGCATTCGTCGTAAACAGCGTAAGGTTTGCACCAACCTTGATTACTTGGCTAAAGTAATTGCTCAAATTTAGATGCGTTTACCGTGTCTATATGATTCAGAGCAAACGTATCTAATTTTTAAGTACAAATGACATCCGATTTGCCTATATACCATTCTTTATGAACGGTATCCATTCTATCTCGCATTAAACAAGCACTGGATTCAGCGCATAGCGCGCTGAGTGTGAGCGCCTTTATTTTATAATGCACGTTTGGATCTGAATTTTGTAAGTGCGCCATTATTTAATCCATGATAAGGATTTTTAAGGCAAGAAGAGAGCTTGCAAGTCATTGGTGTATCGGCGGCCAAAGGGTGTGATTTGCCAATGGGTATCACTAATAGTGAGCAGTCCTTTTGTTGCGGCTGTTAAGAGTCCGGGCTCTAATTTATCAAGAGTTAAGCCAGTTCTTTCTTCAAAAAGTTTTTTAGGAATGGTTTCTTGTAAACGCGTTGTGTTAAGCATGAATTCAAAAACAAGCTCTTCAGGATTGACAAGAGCAACTCCTGCTAGAAAATCTTTGGCCGAATTTAAATAGTCATTGGGCTGGCGTGGTTTTCGTGTTCGAAAAATTTGCCCGTCATTTGTGGTTAATTTGCCATGCGCGCCGGCACCTATACCTAAATAATCGCCAAATAACCAATAATTAAGATTATGATGTGCCATGGCATTCAGTTTGCAGAATGCTGAAATTTCATACCGTTTAAAATGATGCAAGGCTAACAGGTCAAGCCCTTCTTGCTCTAAAGCATAGGCATCCTCCTCTGTGGGAAGCGGTGGCGGTTTTTTGTAAAAGACCGTGTTAGGTTCAAGTGTTAATTGGTACCATGATAGATGCTCTGGATGGTGTGAAAAGGCGGCTTTAAGGTCGTCTAAACCCTCTTCAATTGTTTGATGGGGTAAACCGTGCATGATATCGATGTTGATGTTATTGAAACCGGCCTTTCGAGCGCTTTCAATGGCTTGATGGGCTTGTTTGTCATCATGAATGCGTCCTAAGGCTTTTAAATGTGTTGCATTAAAACTTTGTATTCCTAGAGACAAGCGATTGATGCCAAGGCTTCGATAATCTGTAAAACGTTGTTGCTCTACTGTTCCAGGGTTTGCTTCCAAAGTAATTTCAATATCTTCGGCAAAGGGCAATAGCAAATGTATTTCAGAAAATAAACGAGCATAAGCTTTCGCTGAAAACAAACTAGGTGTGCCACCGCCAATAAAAATAGACTCAAGATTTCTTCCGGGAAAACGGGATAAGTCATTTTTTAAATCAGCTATCAATGCAGTAACATACTGATCTTCAGGCAGGTTATCAGGGCTCTTATGAGAATTAAAATCGCAATAAGGGCACTTGCGAATGCACCAGGGGATATGGATATACAGTGACAAGGGTGGCATGGTTATCATCAAAGGTGACTGGCTTGTTCGGGCGGTCAATAGTATCATGAGACCGCTTAAAGATCTCTTGAATACGTTTAAAGAACGGGGTAAATGGGTCTTTTTGTGCATTATATAAATTAAATGTTTGATTTCTGCATATAAAGAGCGTCAATTGCTCGAATATATAGAATAAATGATTATTAATTGGATTAAATGCTTGTTGTCCTGTCGTAGGACATCAATTTATCAAGCAGAGATAAGCTTGCCTTATTTAAAGAGTCAGAGTTGATTCTCAAACGATATTAACACGTTGAAAATTAAGAGGAATGGATAATGAACAAAAGAGTACGAGTTGCCGTCACTGGCGCTGCGGGACAAATTGGTTACGCACTGTTGTTTCGTATTGCTTCAGGACAAATGTTTGGTGCAGATACTGATGTAGAGCTGCATCTACTTGAACTTGAGCAAGCATTGCCCGCTCTTGAAGGCGTGGCGATGGAGTTGGACGATTGCGCTTTTCCTTTGTTGAAAAAAATCGTATGCACATCTGATTTGAACAAAGCCATGGACGGTGTGAATTGGGCTTTATTGGTAGGTTCTGTTCCTCGTAAACAGGGCATGGAGCGTTCTGATCTGTTGCAAATTAATGGTGGTATTTTTACCAAACAGGGTCATGCCATTAATGATTTTGCAAGTGATGATGTTCGTGTGTTTGTTGTTGGTAATCCTTGTAATACCAATTGTTTAATTGCAAAACATCATGCCAAAGATGTGCCTGATGATAGGTTTTTTGCGATGACAACACTTGATGAATTGCGTGCCCGAACACAGTTGGCAAAAAAAGCAGGGGTAGACATTACCAATGTAACCCAGATGACCATCTGGGGTAATCATTCTTCCACACAATTCCCCGATTTTTATAATGCTAAAATCAACGGTATTTCTGCTGCAACAGTGATTGACGATGATCAATGGTTGAAGGATGTTTTTGTACCAACGGTACAACTTCGAGGTGCAGCTATTCTTAAAGCGCGAGGCGCTTCTTCTGCAGCATCCGCTGCCAATGCTATTGTTCAAGGTGTTTCTCATTTGGTTAAGGATACTCCAGCAGGCGAATCTTTTTCCGTGTGTCGGAGTTCGCTCGGTGAGTATGGTGTAGATGAAGGCCTTATTTTCTCTTTTCCTTGCCGTCGTGGTCATGGTGTAATTCGTAGTATCGGTCAAGAAGAAGGTGTTATCGAAGTGGTTGAAGGCTTGTCATTTAATGATTACAGTCAAAGAAAATTTGATGAAACATTAGCCGAATTGCGTTCAGAGCGTGATGCTGTAAAAGCATTAGGTTTGCTTGATTAAAAGAAGGTAAAGAGGATTCATTTTTAAAAGGATTTATTATGATATCGACAGTTCAAAAAATCATGGTCACGGCCATGGGATTAACACTGTATTCTAACGGAGTTTTAGCAGGAACTATGGGTGCGGAACATTCGTACATGCCTTCTTATGATGGCCTTTACGTTGGTGGGGTTTTGGGGGCTGCTAGTCTTATAGATAAGCAGTCCACTAATACACCCCCAGTACACACCGTTTAAGTGCATTGGGCATCGTTGGTGGAGGACTGCTTGGCTATGATTTTACTCTTCTGAACCAACTGAAACTGGGATTGGAGGGCTTTGGATATGCAGATGGTATTAATCTTTTAACCCGACAAAATTACTCCCCGCAGACATCCTATAACGTGAATATACGTCGTAATGGTGGTGTTAGATTACTTCCTGGGTATGAATTTACGCCAGGGACTATAGCCCATGTAATTGTTGGTTATTCTTACGCTACATTTAATGCGAATGATAATGGGGATTACGGCTTATTATCGACCCATTTTTCAAAAAATGGTTTCCAGGGTGGTCTTGGAGTGAAGACACCACTGTTTAAAAATTTATCCATTAGAGGGGACATGCTGTATACTACGTATTCAGCACAAACGTCTTATGGCGTAACGACAACAGTCCCATCGAGTGTTCAAACCTATCGTAATCAATTAGCAACGTGGGAAGGAAATTTATCACTCATTTATAAATTTAATTCATAAGCGTTAGTATAAGGACATACACATGAACAATCGATTTTTACCTGCCACACTAAGTGCTCTACTAGGTCTTGGTGGTGCCATAAACATTGCTTTTGCCGGAACAATGGGCGATATGGCATCGTCTCCCATTCCCATCACTCAAAATGGGTTTTACATAGCAGGGGATCTTGGGCCTGCCGATTTTATGAACAAGGAATCCCACTCAGTGAATCCGGAATCCCATCAGCTGGGCTCTGTGGGCATTGTTGGGGGTGGTTTCATTGGTTATGATCTTGGCGTAACAAATAAACTGCGTTTTGCAATTGAGGGGTTTATGGATGCCACTGGGCTTAATACCAGCCTTAGTCACGCCCCTAATACGTATCAAATGAATCAACGCTATAATGTTGGCGTACGTGTATTGCCTGAGTATGTGTTTACACCCTATACCTCAGGACACTGGATTTTTGGTTATGCCAATGGTCGTTTTCATATCAATGATAATGGCGTCTATGGACTTATCAACACAGAATACAATAGAAGTGGTTTTCAAACAGGTGCGGGGTTTACGACGGTTTTAAGGGATAATCTGTTGTTACGAATGGATGGTTTGTATAATATTTACTCCTCAAACATCAGTCAAGGCATCGGATTAGCAACCTCAGGTCAAGCCTCCCAATTTTACACCAATAAGTTCAGTCAGCTTGCGGGTGAATTTTCTCTTATCTATAAATTTGGCTAGGGTCTTTTGAGAAAGTGTCTATCTACTGCGGAGGATTAAGCCGTAGTAGATAGTGCGTTGAAAAGAGCTTAATTTTATACGGCTTTAAGTGCTTTAAACATCAACAATGCCCATCCATCATGATAGGTTGAAGACACCAGGGTGAAATGTGTACGGTAAGCGTCTATTAATTCTTGGGCTTGTTCTTTTAAAAGGCCTGAAACCACAAGCGTTCCTTCGTTATGCAACAACTCATAAAAGCGCGATTCTAGATTGACCAGCGGGGTCAGTAAAATATTAGCAATTATTAAGTCCGCAGGTGCTGTGAGCGCTTCTGGAAAATTTACAGTGAGGCGTGAGTCAGAAATGTGGTTATCGAGGGCATTGTTTTTTGTTGCCGTTAACGCTTGTTGGTCAATATCAACTGCATCCACATGAAGTGCGCCAAGCTTTAATGCGGCAAGCGCTAATACGCCAGAACCACAACCATAATCAATCACCCGTTGATTTTCTAAGGCGGCTTGTTCAAGCCATGTTAAACATAAAAAAGTGGTAGGATGGGTGCCGGTGCCAAATGCAAGCCCTGGGTCTAAAATAAGATTTACGGCATAAGGTTCAGGCGGTGTCAGCCAGGTTGGACAAATCCAAAGACGCTCGCCAAAACGTTGCGGTTTAAAGTCCTGCATGCAAACCCTTTCCCAATCTTGCTCTGGCAGCGTTTCAATGGAATAACTTAAATGAGGATATCCTGCCAATAATCGCATAGCAGCGTCTTCGGCGTCGTCTTTCTCTTCAAACAAGGCCTGAACAACCACATTAGGCCAGAGCGGCGTTGTGCCGAGCTCTGGCTCTAATATTGGACAGTCATTTTTGTCCGTGAAGGTTACTGATAAGGCCGTGGTTGCTTCCAATGCAAGCGTAAGTAAATCAATTTCGTCACGATGACAATTTTCAATTTGTAGTTGTTGCACAGATTATTCCTTTAGCATTTTTTCTAAATAGTGGATATTGGTGCCACCTTTGATAAATTCTTTATCATTTAATATACGATGATGAAGCTCTATATTTGTTTTGATACCGTCAATGATGATTTCATCCAGAGCATTTCGCATTCTGGCAAAGGCTTCTTCGCGGGTCTCACCATAACTGATTAATTTGCCAATCATGGAGTCATAGTTGGGTGGCACGGTGTAACTGCTGTAGATATGAGAGTCAAAACGAATACCTGGTCCTGCTGGTTGGTGCAATAAACGTATTGTGCCAGGTGAGGGCATGAACGTTTTAGAATCCTCAGCATTGATACGGCACTCTACAGCATGGCCTCTAAATTTTATGGCGCTTTGCTTTAAGGCAAAGGGTAAGTCACTGGCTATTTTTATTTGCTCTTTAATCAAGTCTATACCGGTAATCATTTCTGTGACTGGGTGCTCTACCTGAATGCGAGTATTCATTTCAATGAAGTAAAAGCATCCATCTTGGTATAAAAATTCAAAGGTTCCGGCACCTCTGTATTGAATATTGCGGCAAGCATTCACCACGCATTCGCCCATTTCATCACGTAAACTTTGCGTGATACCTGGTGCAGGAGCTTCCTCAATAACTTTTTGATGGCGACGTTGCATGGAGCAATCGCGTTCACCTAAATGGACCGCGTTACCTTGCCCATCACCCAGCACTTGAAATTCAACATGGCGGGGATTTTCAAGAAATTTTTCCATGTACACAATAGGATTATTAAACGCCGCTTTTGCTTCACTTCGTGTTAATGCAATGGAGTTAAGCAAGTGAGCTTCAGTGTGTACCACTCGCATGCCGCGCCCACCACCGCCGCCGGCAGCTTTGATTATCACTGGGTATCCAATTTTTCGGCCAAGGGCCAAATTTAGCTCATCGTCTTCAGACAACGGACCATCTGAACCAGGTACACAAGGAACGCCTGCTTTTTTCATGGCAGCAATGGCGGATACTTTGTCGCCCATTAGTCGTATTGTTTCAGCACGAGGGCCAATAAATCGAAAGCCACTTTGCTCAACAATGTCAGCAAAATCAGCATTTTCCGAGAGAAAGCCATATCCTGGGTGAATTGCAACTGCATCGGTAATTTCTGCAGCGGAAATGATGGCTGGAATGTTCAAATAGCTTTTTTGAGAACTTGCAGGTCCAATGCACACGGTTTCATCAGCAAGACGCACGTGGAGTAAATCTTTGTCGATATCCGAATGGACCGCAACGGTTTTGATACCCAGTTCTTTACAGGCGCGTAAAATTCTAAGGGCAATTTCGCCGCGATTAGCAATAACGATTTTACTTAGCATACATCAACTCGCTTATTCAATGACAAACAAGGGCTGGTCATATTCGACAGGGTCACCATTGGTCACTAAAATAGCGGTGATTTTACCTGCACGATCAGCTTCGATTTCATTAAACATTTTCATGGCTTCAATGATACAAAGCGTTTCGCCCACTTTTACTTGTTGACCTATGGTGACAAACGGTGCCGCCTCAGGTGATGGAGATATGTACATGGTACCAACCATTGGCGAGCGTACTTTATGCCCCGTAGCAACTTCAGTAGGTTTTGGGGCTTGAGCTGCAACCAGTGGGGCTGCGTGAGCCGTTGTGGCCTGCGGCATAGAAACGTATTTAATGTGTGGCGCTTCTGTGGACGAACCATGACGGCTAAGGCGTAAAGACTCTTCACCTTCTTTGATTTCAATTTCAGAAATGCCTGTTTCTTCCAGCAGTTCAATTAATTTTTTTATTTTGCGAATATCCATTGATTATGACTCTCTTTCAATAATGGCTTGTAGGGCCAACAAGTATCCGATTGTGCCAAGGCCACTAATCACTCCTTCTGCAATATCAGAGAGATAGGAGTGTTTGCGGAAAGGCTCACGAGCGAAGATGTTACTAATGTGTACTTCAATAAAAGGAATATGAGTAGCTAACAATGCATCTCTTAATGCAATACTCGTATGGGTGTATGCGGCAGGATTAATGATGAAATAATCAATTTTATTTTTCATGGCTTCATGAATAAAATCGACCAATTCGCCTTCGCTATTGCTTTGTTTACTGGATAAATTCAATCCCGCAGCCTGGGCTTTGTGTTGAAGTGCATTGTGCAGCTCTGTTAAGGAGGTGTGTCCATATAAAGAAGGTTCGCGTGAACCGAGCAAATTTAAATTAGGCCCTTGCAGTACGAGTATGTTTTTCATCAAACCATAGAGATAGTAGCTGATTGCGCTGATTTTGCCTTAATTTTAATGAAATGTCTACATGAGCGAGGATCTCGGCAAGATGTCAGCACGTTAGGCTCATGTTTTGACTGAAGCGGATCATGGGCGACGCATAAATGATTCGATATTTTATATCTTGAATCGCTTGTTTGCATGAAGATGCGACAGAAGCCAACTATTAATAATATTTGATTTTTTTTACTAATTCTGGTTATCTATGGGCGCGAGAGGAGTAGCAAGCTCACTTGCAACATGGAAACCAAATGGAAAAATAACGGATGTGCTAATGATGGACATCATTTCAAGCACGTTTAAGAGTCCCCTGCATTACTACGGAGTAAATTATGCGCCCTAAATCCTATTTATCAATTTTTGTAACAAGCGTTGCTATTGCTGTTTCATCGGCACATGCGGCAGAACCCCTCGCTTTGCAGAACGTGTCGTTTGATCGTTTACAACCGTCGTTTAAGCTTGTTCTTCCAACATCACAGCTCTCTAAAGGCTTTGCGTCTGAAGATACGCTTAAATTTTTAAAACAACACACGGATAAAAATAAAATCACGCATGTGCGAATGGAACAGCAGTATGCGGGGGTTCCGGTTTTTGGTGGATATGCCATTTTGCACAGTAAAGAATCTACCGGTATGTTGCGTTCTTCAAGAAGCCAATTAAAAGTAACGGGAAAGGTTTATCTTGGTCTTAAAGCTGAGTTAGGAAAACCCACGCAGGCATTCATACCTCAAGCAGGTAAGGCGTTGCAGCATTTCATAACCCAATTTCATGGCCAGGAAATGAATGATGCGCAGGTTTTACCCATTGTTTATATTAATGATAAACACCAAGCATTTTGGGCCTATAAAGTCAGTGTTTTGATAACCTATGACGATAAAATCCCCCAGCTGCAAACCGCTATTATTGATGCAAAAACATACCAGCCTTTTGTAACCTGGGATGCCTTGAAAACAGCACGTACGACCATTCATGGGGTAGGCTTTGGTGGCAATACTCAAACGGGCGAATATGAATTTGGTAAAAATTTTCCACCGCTTCTTCTTCGTCGGGATGATGTGGCTGATGTTTGCTATATGGAAAACAAAGACGTTAAAGTGGTGGACATGATTCATAAATACAGTGGTCCTAGTCGGCCGATGAGGTTTAGTTGCTCACAAAGCCAGGCGGTGTCTGAAAATACGTATTGGACTGGTTACCAAGGTGATGGGTACGATCTTGAAAATGGCGCTTATTCCCCTACCAATGATGCCATGCATGCCGGGCAAGTCATAAAAAGCATGTATAAAGACTGGTATGGTTTAGACGTGTTGACCACAGAGCAAGAAAAGCCCATGAAGCTTATTATGCGTGTTCATTTTGGTCGTGGTTATGAGAATGCGTTTTGGGATGGTCATCAAATGACCTTTGGTGATGGGGACAATATGATGTATCCCTTGGTTTCGGTCGGTATTGGTGCACATGAAATCAGCCATGGTTTTACCGAGCAACATGCTAATCTTGAGTATTTTGGGCAATCAGGTGGTATGAATGAGTCTTTTTCTGATATGGCCTCTCAAACAGCGGAATATTATTCAGACGGTAAAAACAGCTGGATGATAGGTGCTGAGGTCATGAAAGAGGAAAGTGGATATAAAGCGCTCAGATTTATGGACACTCCAAGCCACGATGGAAAATCCATTGATAGGGCCGATGAATACCGTGATGGGTTAGATGTGCACCATTCGAGTGGTGTATACAATCGGCTTTTTTATGTTTTAGCGCACCAGCCTAAGTGGGATGTAAAGCAGGCTTTTCATGTGATGCTCAAAGCAAACATGGACTATTGGACGCCTTATTCCACGTTTCAAGAAGGGGGGTGCGGTATTATCGATGCTGCCAGCGATTTAGGTTATTCTATTGATGATGTAAAACAATCGTTAGATGAAGTTGCTATTGATTATAACGACTGTAATAAATCGCAACCTTAATCATCTTGTATTTTAAAGCTGTTTAAGGCAGTTGATATTTTGTGAGCTTACGTCAAAATGATAACTACTGGGTGTTTTAATATAAACATCCAGTTTATTGTACCTCTCATTACGTTCATTTTGGTGATATAAATGCAAGATACTTCGCGAACAATATCGCTGATGACGTACAATATCCACAAAGGATTTGGTTTGGGGGCGGTGCGTTTTTTGCTTCCTAAAATGCGGGATGCAATTGCAAATTTAAACCCAGATTTCGTTTTTCTTCAAGAAGTGCAAGGGGCGCACAGTGGCCGAGAAAAGCGCATAGAAACATGGCCTGATACGCCACAATTTGAATATATTGCCGAAAAAATATGGCCTCATTATGTTTATGCTAAAAATGCAATATATCAGTCTGGCCATCATGGCAATGCTATTTTAAGTAAATATCCAATCGCGCGTTTTGACAATATTAATTTATCCACCATTAGTCGTGCTTCTAGAAGTATTTTGCACAGTCAATTGAGTTTAGGTGAAGATAAATTAACGGTGCATTTATTGTGTGTTCATTTGGGGCTATTTAAGGCCGAGCGCGCGGAGCAATGCAAGGCGTTGATGTTACGCATCAGTGAAGTGGTGCCTGATAATGAGCCCTTATTAATGGCCGGTGATTTTAACGACTGGCGCAATGCTCTTTCAAAGCCTTTAGCGGATGAGCTGGGAATTCAAGAGGCATTTTATTCAACGGAGGGGCACCATGCCCGCTCTTTTCCTTCAATAAAGCCTGCGCTGTGTGTGGATCGGGTTTATTTTCGTGGGATGCGTGTGAGGGATGTGCAATGCTTGCATGGCAAGCCCTGGCGAATGTTATCTGATCACTTACCTCTTTATGCAAGCTTTTATCTAAACTAATAAAACCTTAATTTTATTTTTGTACAATAATCTCCTATAAATTTTAAAAAAATTTAGCTGGGGTTGATGCAATGAAATTAAGCCGTTTTAGTGCAAGTGTTCTTATTCGGGTTATTCATCAGGTTAAAAAACAGGTGAATGGGTTAGAACAAAGTCCGGATGCATTGTTTTCTACTGAGCAGGCAAAAAAACTATTGAATCAGTGCGATGATTTATTATTGATAGCTCGCCTTCCGCTGAGTGGTTTTCAGGAGGTTATGTCTTTATATAAAATATTGGTTTCTTTTTGGTTAGACCATAGCGAAGTATTACATCCCTTAACCGAACTAAAACAGGATATTAACTCTCTTCATGTTGCGTTAATCGGGCTTTATGGCACTGAACCAAGTGAAGATATAGTGCAAGATGAAATAAAGCTTGATCCGTGGCAGCAGATATTATTCAAAATCAAATACAATTTGACAACCGATAAGCTGTTTTTAGCAGATGACGAACGTGTGTGTAATGATGATACAGTAAGATTAGAACCTTCCCTCCTCCAAGAACTTTTTAGAGCATTAAAACAAAATCATTCCGTTTCTATACTTTCGTTTTGTAACCAGGATGTTAACCTTGTTAATGCGTGTGTTATAGCGGCTCAAACCTGTAACAATATAAAAGGAATGGAGTTTTATACGCCCATAACCGATAACAGCTTAAGAGTGCTTGCCGAGGGCCATTATACCTACCTTTCTCTTACCGCCAGTAGCAAGGAAACAGCAAGAATATTGTCGATATCTAAAACGTTGTCAGATGTTTATATTGCCGGTGATGGTATAACAAAAGATACCTTATTTACGCTACTAGAAATGCCTTCTATAAAAAAAATAAAACTAACAGGAGAAATAACCGATGAGTATATTGAACCCTTAGCAAAACTAAAAGACACCAGTTGTCGTTGTTTGGTTTTAACGAGTGACCATGTTTCAGATAAGAGCATGAAAATTTTGGCGTCTCTGACGTCCTTAGAGTCATTGGATGTGCATAGTGATAGGATAACAGACGCATCTCTTTTGCATTTCAAATCCAATGATACATTGGGAGAGCTTATTTTGCGAAGTAATAGTCTAAGCCAATCAGGTTTACAATATTTTTCGCACCAACAATCATGTTCTAGTGCGAATCGAGAATACATTATAAATCATCTCTTAGGGGCCGAGAAATATGAATTTGGAAGAGCAATTTCTCAGCATGAAATAGCAGATTTGATGTTAAGTCATGAAATAGCAGATTTGATGTTAAGTAATGAGCGGTTATCAAAAAAATTGAATGGATTAGACATAGCACCCAATAAACAAAGCTTTCCCCATTCTTGTGCGGCCCGCGCTATTATGGTGCTATTAAATAACCTGGGTTGTTTAAGTGATGAGGAAATGCTTCGCACAACCGAATTGCGTATTTACTCTGCAATATGGTCTAAGCCTGGAGGTATAGCAGATATCAATAAAACTGTGGCCTACCTGAGAAGTCACCGACTTGGTGTTACTTTATATGAGGATGCAGGCATAACCTCTGAATTGAAAAAAATTCAGAGGTTCGAGGAGCAATACCACAGTAACTTTGATGGTCTACTAAGCCATGCAAAAAAAGCCAAAGTTTTTGAGGCCGGTGTGGCAAAAAATACAAGCTATTTGTTGATTAGCTTAAAATATGGGCCTCACATTTTGGCGCTCAGTCATAAAGATGGAAAATATATTGTATTAGATCCAGCTGTTGGAGAGGAAACAATATATGAATCTATTGAAGAACTCCACAGGGGATTGATGGAGGATTGGGCTTACACAGGCCTGGCCATGCATTTGACACCTCAAGTGGTGTTAAGTTCCCAAAACACGGGTTTTTGGAAGAAAAAAGAGGACGCATTGCCATATGTAGGGCCTGCGCGAAACAAACCATTTTTACCTCAATAAAAGAAGGGGTTGGGTACGAAATCGAACCCAACCTCGATGTGTTATTCCTCGTTTTCTTGATATTCACCAAAGCAGGCTAAGCTATTTTGACGAGCTCTATGCAGCAATACGGCTTGAGCTTTTGCAATGTTGGCGGCTTTTCCACCCCAAGCTTGCAAGCAATCTTCCTGTAGTGCACGTCCATAAGAGAAGCTTAATGTCCAGGGTTGGTAGC
Source organism: uncultured Legionella sp. (assembly GCA_964442495.1). GTDB lineage: Bacteria > Pseudomonadota > Gammaproteobacteria > Legionellales > Legionellaceae > CAYTZN01. The sequence goes on from CAYTZN010000004.1 coordinate 109,496, forward strand.
CTGTGCTATTAATGGCATTTAAATTTATAGTGGCCTGTTTTGAGGTTTGTCCACCTGACAAGAAATTAATGGTAGGAACCGCAGCTGGAACATTGTTACGGAACACGCTCAATGTGTAATCGGCAATTTCTTCCGGTGAGCTAAACGTGGGGGCGTCTTTGCCACAGGTTATCATACTCGGTTTAAGGACGATGTTTTCTAATTCAACTTGATGGACAAAGAGGGCATGAAATAACTCATGCAAGACCATTTCACTGGCTTCTGCACAGCGTTCAATGCTGTGTGGCCCATCTATCAGTACTTCAGGCTCAACAATGGGTACAATCCCTACAGACTGGCAGCAAGCAGCATAACGCGCTAGGATTTCAGCACCAGCCTTCATGGCCGTCAAACTGGGTGTGTGATCGGAAATGGAATAGACATTACGCCATTTTGCAAATTTAGCACCTAAATTTTTAAACTCTATCAGACGCTCAGTTAACCCATCTAAACCTTGGGTGACTTTTTCATCATCAGTGTTTGCTAAAAGCGCAAGACCCTTGTCAACTTTAATGCCTGGTATAATGCCCTTTTTTGCAAAAAGCTCAGCAATGGGCGTGCCATGTTCATCTTTGTTGTGAAAGGTTTCTTCAAATAAAATCACACCATTAATGTAGTGCTCAAGTTCGGGGGTGGTGGCGAGCAGAAGGCGGTAATCACGTCGATTTTTTTCGTTGTTTTCAAGTCCTATGGTGGCAAATCGTTTACCAATGGTGCCGTTGCTTTCGTCTGCAGCTAAAATACCTTTGCCATCTTGGAGCAGATGATCCATTGTTGTGGCTAATTCATCATAATACATAATTTTACTATCCCCTTAATTAGAAATATATTTTTCTCGGATGAGCTGTGGTAGCGTGAAGCCCATGTCTTTTAAATACGAGAAAGCGTCGTCGATCATACCGGGATTTCCGCATAAATAAACAATATCTTCGGTAGGATTTAGTGCTAACTCAGGAAATGCACGCTGAACATACCCGCGGTGTTCATTCGACATTAAGTTTTTTTCGTCCTCTCGGCTTAAATAGGCACGAAATGTGGCACGAGGCGACAGTGTCATTAGGGTCTTGAATTCATCTTTGTATAAGATGTCTTCTCGTTTTTGTACGCCTTGTAATACAACAACATGAAGGGCGGGATTTTCATTTAAGCGTTTTATAAGTTCTGGGATCATGGCGCGATAAGGGGTGATGCCCGTACTGGTTGCCACTAAAATATAACGTTTGGGGATTTCATCTTTAAGAATTAAACGTCCAAATGGCCCGTTGATATTAATGGAGTCACCGGGTTTTAGATTAAACAGTAAATCAGTTCCTGGTCCACCCTCTACAAAACCCGCAGCAAATTCAATTCGATTGTTTTGTTCGGGCGCATTGGCGATACTATAACTTCGACGCAATGTTTTTCCATCGTGTTGAAAGTGAATGGTAATAAATTGGCCGGGAAGGTAAGTGAAGGCAGTTGTGTTTAAGGTTTTAAAAACAAAATGTTTGACATTAGGGGACGCCATATACGTTTTTTCTAGTGTGATTGAAAAGGTGATGGGTGGCATGGTTGATTCTGTATGAATGGGAAAGCTCCTAATATAGGGGAAAAATGATACATTGCAAGGTTTTCGCTTCGTAAAAGAGGCATCTGTTGGTTAAAATCAATCTTAAGGTGAGTGACATTCAGAGTGTGTATAATCAAGTATGAATGATGCTAATTTAATTTCAATGATTGGTAATGTGAGCCAATCGCTTCTATCGGTAGAATCCCTTATTGCGGGTTTAGGGTATTTAATTGGTATTTTGTTTATTATCTCTGCCATCACAAAATTTAAAAAAATCGGGGATGCGAGGGCTCATGCTTCTGCGTCTGAAAAACCTTCTGTCGCTATTCTTTTTCTAGTGGTCGGTGCTGCCTTGCTTTTTTTACCCTCAATGGTGAGTGTGTTGTCTAACTCAGCTTTTGGTACGGGCAATATTTTGCAGTACATTCCCTATAAACCCTATGATATTTACAATTCGATGCAAATTGTGATTCAAATGGCCGGTTTGATTTGGTTTGTGCGCGGATGTGTTTTATTAGTTCATGGTGGTCAGCCTGGTGCTAAAGAGGGGCCAAAAGGGCTTACGTTTATCATTGCTGGTATTCTTGCCATGAATTTTGAGGGAACCTACGGTATGCTGAATTACATTGTGGTGCATTTATTTAGTTTGAAAAATACATCACAATCGGGCTAAGGATTTATAGACTATAAAAGGAGTAGTAGTTATGAGGTATAAAAACCTAGGAATATTGATTGGATTATGGATGTTTTCGACCATGTTGATAGCAGCCTCCTCAAATGACCAAGTAGCGCGCTTAGTGTTAAATCACGTTAGCCTTATCCAACATCAAGAGGCAGATGGTGATGAGTTGTATTTTGATGTTAGTGTCTTTCGCTCGAAAGAGCCCACACAGTATTTACGTGTTCCTGCAAAACCTTTTCATTGGAAATCTCAACGAATTCAAGATGTTTCAAACATGACCTTGTGGTCAGATATGATAAAAAAAGGCGAAGATGTAACCATCATTGTTTCTCTTATGGAAACAGACATGACAGCACTTTATCCTGATGAGTTAATTGGATCAGTAAGAGTGAAATTTAAAAATGAAAACGGTGTTTTGCACACCCGTTGGAGCATGCCTAATCACGTTGGTGAAGTTGCTTTTAAAGGCAAGAAAGAAAGTGTTCAAAAATTTGACTTAGTTAATGATGGCGCTCATTACAAGGTTGATTTGTCTGTAGTAAAGCCTTGAAGCGTTAAGTGACTCTTATTCTTCGCCACAAATTTTGAGGTTATTGGTTTTAGCAAAATCTAAAATGGCTTGGTAGACCTGAGGACTGGTTTCTTTAAGCTTTGGGTCGAGCAAAACGCATTTATACCCTTCATGATTAACACTGGGCTGTAACAGGGGTGAGTAGTGGATACGGCTATTTTTAAAGCTAGCCATCGTTCCGCTCATTCGCTCGGCCCAATCGCTAGGTCTGAATGTTTTGCCCTGAGCGGTGACACCTTCAATGATGATTGTTTTATTTTTGGGTTTTGTCATTCTAACCATACAATAAATGCAGAATGTCTAGTATAGCATCATCTAGATCCAGCGGGTATTCTTTAACCCCCCTATATTTGCAGCACTTGGTCAATCATAGCGAGATAGGGTGTTATTGTGCTAATATACCGTAGTTTATTATTGATGGGGTTCATGTTGTGAGACTAAAAGAACAACACTCAGGAATTTATTTATTACCTAATCTTCTGACCACAGCAAGTTTGTTTGCTGCATTCTATTCCATTGTGGCATCGTTAAAAGCCCAATATGAAGTTGCTGTTATTGCCATTTTTATTGGTATGGTGGCAGATGGGCTGGATGGGCGTATTGCCCGCATGACAAATACACAATCAGCCTTTGGGGCTCAATATGATAGTTTGTCTGATATGGTGACTTTTGGTGTAGCGCCGGCCTTACTTCTTTACAGTTGGGGCTTGTTTCATCTGGGTAAAGTGGGTTGGCTTGTTGCCTTTATTTTTACGGCGGCGGTAGCGTTACGTTTGGCCCGTTTTAATACACAGGTCGAAACCGCGGATAAACGCTATTTTCAAGGTTTGGCCTGCCCACCAGCAGCCGCTATTGTGTCGGCGTTTGTTTGGGTGTGTTACCAAAACGATTGGACCAATACATTTTTTACAGTACTGGCAGCGGGTCTTGCCATTATCATGGCTGTATTGATGGTGAGTAATATACGTTATTACAGTTTTAAGGAGTTAGATTTTAAAGGGAAAGTGCCGTTTCTTCATATTTTAGTGATTGTTATTTTATTTGTGGCCATTGCAGCTAACCCTTCAGTGGTATTGTTTGTAGGGTTTTTGTTATATGGGTTATCCGGTCCTTCGCAAACACTGATTGCTTTGCAGCGCGTACAAAAGCAGCGTCGACAAGTTGCTGTGGCTAAAAAAGAACGAAAAAAATAAGTAAAAAAGAAGGGGTACTATGTACCCCTTCTTTTTTACCACAATTCACCGAGACTCATGCTATCCATTATCAACTAATATCATCTTGATATCCTATGAATTAACTCCTCCATCGAATATTCATGACGCCTCTCTCTGGTGGCCTCAAAAAGTTCTGTAGAAGCTGGCTGAGCAATAGCAAAAAAAGTATGTTGATTCTGGAGTTGTGGCAAAGCTACTAATTGTACAGGCATTTCCCTTACGGAATTAAATTGTAGTGGGGCAGAGGTGATTGGGTTAATACCAAAACACTTGATCACAAAATCATGCGTTAAAGGTCCGGTTAGTAATTTATTATCAGGAAAAACAATGGATGTCATTTCCTTGTATTCTTCTTGTTTAATACTGTCCAATAGTTTCTTTGTATCAATAAGCCAATATTCATTAAGAGATGTATATGGGTCTACTCTAAATTTTTTAAAGTCTTCTGAGGAGCAGGTGATACCTTTTATAGCATAATGATTTTCTTCGGGGTGCTCGCTATTCGCGTTTAATCGAATTAAATAGAGCACTGTATTTTCTTGAATTTCTATATCACTAAATGCTAATAGATCAAAATATGAAGGCATGCATTATTCTCATTTGAAAAAATGCAATTATATGCCATGCGCACATAAAAACCAATTGAGCCAAATTTTGACAAAAAGAGCGTGATGTAGTTCTAATTTATTCCGCTTCATGAAACCTATTGGTGATCAATTCTACCAAGGCTTTTTCCATTTCTATTTCATCAGGGCCTTCTATTTGTAAAGTGAGCTCGCTGCCTTTGCTAGCAGCGAGCATCATTACACCCATGATACTTTTACCATTAATGGTTTGTGTTTCTTTGGTTACATCAATATGGCTTTGAAATCTTGCTGCTGTAGAAACAAATTTTGCCGAAGCCCGTGCGTGTAAACCCAATTTATTAATAATGGTGATTTTAGTTTTTATCATAATGGTATAAGGTCTATCATTTGTTATCCTTGGTTAACGAGCTCACTGCAATATCATCGTGATTTAATCGCCTCGATGCTCACGTGTTTTTTCTTTGTGTTTAATCAATTGCCTATCAAGCTTATCTACCAATGTATCAATGGCTGCATACATGTCCTCAGATTCAGCACTTGCGTGTAATTCTGCTTTAGATATGAGGATAGTGGCTTCTGCAATTTGTCGCAATTTTTCAACATCGAACACAATATTGATTGCAGTGATTTTATCAAAATGACGCTCAAGCTTGTTAAATTTCTCTTTTGTAAATGTTTTTAGAGCAGGTGTTACCTCTAATCGATGACCTGTAAAGTTGATTTGCATCATATTCTCCTTTGGAAAGGGGCTATAAGCCTCTTCACTATTTGTTGGTATTTAACCTGAAATTGATTTTCGCTCACGCGAGGGCGCAATTCCCATCGCTTCCCTATATTTAGCAATTGTACGTCGTGCTACCGTGACCCCTTGCTCGCTTAGCAGCTCTGCAAGCTTGCTATCACTCAGTGGGTGTTTACAATTTTCTGCTGCTATCAATTTTTTAATGACTGCACGAATAGCGGTAGATGAACACTCGCCACCGATGCAGGTCGATACATGGCTTGAAAAAAAATACCTAAGCTCAAATAAACCTCGAGGTGTATAGATATATTTTTGTGTTGTGACCCGCGATACAGTTGATTCATGGAGGTTCAGTGCGAGTGCCACCTCATTGAGAATAAGGGGTTTCATGGCTTCTTCGCCGTACTCTAAAAAATCTTTCTGATAGTCTACTATATAGCGCGCTACTTTTAATAATGTTTCTTGTCGGCTTTGTATGCTTTTTAAAAACCAACGCGCTTCCTGCAAATTATTTTTTAAAAATTGATGGACTTTTTCATTGTGCGCATCATTTAGCAATGAGCTGTAGTATTGATTAATACTTAAGCTTGGAAGTGTCCGTGGATTGAGTGTAACTTGCCACGTTTGGGCTATTTTTTTTACAATCAAATCAGGCGTAGTGTAGTCTAATGCCTTGTGATTCAGATTGTTTCCAGGTTTTGGATTGAGTTGATGAATCAAAAGCTGAACGTTTTTTAACGTTAACTCATCCATATGGTACATTTTCATGAGCTCAAGGTACTGATGTTTACCAAGAAGTGGAAGATGCTCATTAATGATTTGCTGGGTGAGCGCTAAACAAGCGGTGTCTTTAGGGAAAGACTCCAATTGAATTAAAAGTACCTCGGCTAGATTCAATGCACCGCATCCAATAGGGTCAAAATGTTGTATACGATGCCTCACAACATCAATCTCAGTTATATCTAGAGGGTGAGTTTTGCTGTTTAAACTTTCATGTAAATCTGTAAGCGATAGGCTTAACAACCCATCATCAGTAATCGCGTCTATGATAGCAGTTGCTATCATCCGGTCTACATCGCTCATGGGTGTTAATTCTAATTGCCAACGCAAATGATCTTGAAGGCTATTGTAAGCAGGCTGCATGTTCTCATGGTGAAGCGCATCTTCCTGAGAGTGGCTTGAGTATAAATGCTCCCATTGAAAGTCTGTGAATTCTTCAGTGTTTATCGTGTTTTGAAGGGGGTCTTCATCGTCTTCGTTTAAACCTACTTCAAGCATTGGGTTTGACTCCACTTGAAGTTGAATTTCTTCATTTAAATCTAACGTGGAGAGTTGAAGCAAACGAATTGCTAATTGGAGCTGTGGCGTCAAGGTGAGTTGCTGACCCATGTTGAGGCGCAATGATTGCTTCATGCAAAACCCCTTTGATTTAAAATCGTTACTTTAAGTGTAATTGATTTGGCGGGATTATCCAGCGTAAATGGATTTATTTTTGTTCATTTGGATTAAAAAATATATATTAAGACTTGGGGGTTAGGATGGAAGAATAGCATGGACCTCGCATGACGAGGTCCAGGTAAATTACTTAACTTTTTTCTCTTTGAAAAGTACGTGCTTACGTACAACACGATCGTACATCATTAATTCCATTTTTTCAGGATGATTACGTGGGTTTTTAGTGGTGGTTTTGTAATACCCAGTACCTGCAGTAGATTCCATTTTAACTTTGACGGTGATAGCTGCCATGGTTTTTCCCCTTCAATTAGATTTTTTCGCCCTTGGCTCTAAGTTTGTCAAGAACTGCTTTGATTCCTAATTTATCAATAATACGCATGCCTTTTGTACTGAGCTTGAGTGTGATAAACCGGTTTTCTTCTTCAACCCAAAAACGATGGTGTTGGATATTAGGAAGAAAGCGTCTTCGTGTTTTATTGTTGGCATGCGACACGTTGTTTCCAGTGATAGGTCGCTTACCAGTAACCTGGCATACTCTTGACATGATGTTACTCCAAAGTGTCTGAACTTATTTTAACTTTGTTCGATTAAGCAATTTGCTAAATGTAAAATACAGGATGCGTTTTATAGCAAAAAATGCGAGACGATGCAATGGATTGATGTAAATTTTGATTTAATTAGAGTTATTTTTTATCAAATATGTCTGGTTCAATCGATTAAGTATCGTATAATTCGCTAAATTTTGAAGTGAGAACGAGCATGAAACGAGCAATCAAGAGTTTTGTTTTACGAGCGGGGCGAGTCAGTCGGCGTCAAGAGTTAGCTTTGGATGAATGGCTTCCTGAGTATCAATTACCAGAGCCCGGCCAGTTATGGAACCTGTCAACGTTTTTTGGTCGAGAGGCGGATGTTATCGTTGAAATAGGGTTTGGGATGGGGGCTTCTTTGGTGTCCATGGCGGAAAAGGAGCCTTTGCTTAATTTCGTCGGCATTGAAGTTCATCGCGCGGGCATTGGCAGCATGGCGGCAGCTCTTCATGACCAAGAGATCGGCAATGTTCGTATTGCGCCTTATGACGCTGTTGAGGTATTTGAAACCTGTATTCCTGATGATGCGTTGGCAGGTGTTCAAATATTTTTCCCAGATCCTTGGCCTAAAAAAAGACATCAAAAAAGGCGCTTAATTCAAACGGACTTTATCAGTAAATTGGTAAAAAAAATTAAAGTGGGTGGGTATATCCACTGCGCTACGGATTGGGAAGATTATGCACTCCACATGCATGATGTTCTTTCTGCGTTGCCTTCTTTGACCAATCAGAACAAGGACGGTGGCTTTATCCCAAGACCTGAGAGTCGTCCACTCACGAAATTTGAGCAAAGGGGCAATCGCTTAGGACATGGGGTATGGGATTTAATGTACACTCGCACGTAATTTAATGATCTTATAATAAACAAGTTGAGTTATTTGGTTAAATCATGTACAATATAAAAAACGCTGTGATTTATTAAGAAAATTCATGTTTGAAAAATATCTCGCACTTATAACAACATTAAAAACTGAAAAATATTCTGTGCTTGTTCATCAAGCTCGCGAAAATATTCTTGCGGCCCTGCAGACTGATACCTTTAGTAGAAGGCTTCGGGGAGTATTAGAGAGCAAGAATTTTGCGCTTTCAGGGCTCAGCGTTCAGGAAATCCTCCAATTAAAAACATTGATAGGTAACCAGGTTCCTAAAATTGCAGCAATCGATGCCGAGGGTGAGTATAAAGCAATAGCATTTACCCCAGATGAGATTGACGAGATTAGAAGGGCATTAGATAGGCGTCTTTATGAGCCTGCAAGAAAATTGCGTGCTAAATTTGTAGAGACCGACCCTTTTACCCATTATGCTGAAGAGCCAGCCCAAATCTCTCAAATAAAAAAAATAATCAACGCGTTGTATCATGCTGAAAAAGCATTGATAGATCTAGAAAGCATTACTTATAGCCTTAAAGATTTAAAGGTTGTTACTCCTACGATTGAACATATCTATGAAGCAGCGATGCTTGCCACTCATATCGATCTTGATCTTGGTGAAATATTCGGTGAAGAGCTTAAAGTATTAACCGTTTTGCAAGCTAAATTTAAATCCATTACTAAGGAATATAATCAAGGCGCAACAGATTTTTTATCAAAAATTGATGTAGCCAATATACCTCATGAAATTGGTTTTGCCGGAGGGGTTTTAGTTGATCAACTGGGCGCTAAAAGCGGGGAAGTCGATTATAAATTTATCACCCAAATTTCTGCAGCCATGCCAAAATACATCGATAAATTAACAGGTTACATCCATGAGTTTTCATCAGCAGTTTCAGTGCATGAGCCCACCATTGATAAAATAAAACTCCAAGCGTTAGAAAATGAGGCGCTTAAATTGTTACATGCACTTGAAACCATGCAGGGCAGTAGTCTTTGGTTGCCATTAAAGACATTGCATTTTATTCGTATTATTCGACATACCATTACTCTTTCCATCAGTATTTTTCAGCAAATTGGGTTTTTAAATGAAAAGAGCCAAGTGGTGGTTTGTGATAATTTAGCAATCTTAAAATACAAGCTATTGCCAGAGCTTTTAGGGCTTTCGGACAAATTAGAGGAACACGCCTTGTTAAAGCCTGGGTTTCTTTCAGACCCCATCTTGCAAAGTGTTTCAAAACTATATGAAGCGTTAACCGGTTACGCTGGAATATTGGTTGATTTTTCACAGAAAGGGACTGAGTTGGTCATCTTAAATGACGCAGCTTTTGTTGAGGCGCGGTTAGCCTTGACTTTTAAGCGCATGGCAAATAATCAACAAAAATATTCTGTATTAGATGATGCAGAAGAAGCCGCTACTCAATTTTTTAACATCCTAAGCGATGATAGATACAAAAAAATGCGGGTTAGTGCGTTGGAAGAGGACGTTCGGGATAATCTAATTCGCCAATACAAACTATTTCAGCCTTTTGTTTTAGCAGTTGATGTTCCTTGGAACAATATCATCATTGGATGTTTACTTGGGAAAAAAGACATTTTAGATAATCTTCTTACCTGGTTAGGCTTGGGGGGCTCAACGACGACACAAGATATATTGTCAAAATTTAAACCGCTTTTAATGTCATGGTTCATAAAAGCACGTAATACGAATCAATTTTATGATGTATTGTGTTTTGACACGGTGATTTCTGTTTCAAAATACGCTAACGATTTTAATGCTCAGCGTAAAAATCCTCTCAGGATTGAAGAGACTTATGCTTTGGGGATAGATATTACTCAATCCACAGAGGCAACTTTTGAAGCATCTGCGTTGACTTTTGAGTCGACGCCCTCAGGGAATCAATTACAGAATCCTCAGCAATTAAACGTCGAGCAATCTTCTCGGTTGGTTCAATATTACGGCGAGAAACAAGTTCAATTAAACGTTGCACATCAAGCTTACCGAAATTTTCATCATCTGTTAGTTAATAACCCAATGGTGGATGATACAGAGGGAAATGATCTTCGAGGTTTATATAGTCTTTTTCAGCCTTATTTAACCCCTAGCGATTCATTGTATTTTAATGTTGATGTTCTAAAACAACTTCATGATGGGATTGTGGCTATTATTTCTGAACCTGGTCCTGGCGCAGATGTGACGATGATACAGCGTCTTCGTGCGTTGTTTGCCAGTGTTTTTTCAGTTTCTGAGGCTGACGCACTTGGGCACTTAAATATACAAATGAACAATCATTTTGAGGCGCAAAGACAGACTTTAATGGCACGTTTTCAGGTGTTTGAGCGCACAGTTAAGGCCGATGTAGCCCAAAAAAGTGAGCAAAAAGAATTGGTTCAAGATCTTAGGCACGCGGCTCGAGCATACCATTTAATTAAACATGAGCGTTTTTCAAAAACAATGACCGGGGTGAGGGTGTCGTTGTTAAATTTAATAAAACCCTTTAACACATCTGTAAAAAACCACCTTTACAATCCTTTCATGCAGGCTCAAGTCAAAGCAGACAAGGCTATTGTAGATTTTAATAAAGATATCGACCAAGAAAAAGACAAAAAACAGTTTAAGCCATTTTCTCAATTGCCTTTTCCTGAGTTGTTAGATGTTAATCAACGACTAGCAGAAAGCAGTCAAGTGCTGGGTTTAAAGCAATTATTTAACTGTACTTATCATTTAGAGCAGGCGAGTCTTGCATTGGAAAAATTAAGTGATAAAGACAGCAAGCTTCAGTACGTTCAAACTGTTTATGCAATGGGCACTCATTTACAAGAAGCAAGGTCCTTAGCACTAGCATTAATGGGCAATCCAGGGCTGGTTTTTATCAAGAATGAAGTGATGGCACAGCTTAAAAAAGGGTATGCGTTATTGTTAGAGGTGCATACTCATTATTTCCCGTCAGGAGATGATGAGCTAGAACAGGCGACTGTAGAACATGATGCTCTTTTTTATGTGTTAAATTCCCTCATGATTTTACCTGAGCACATCGCTGTATTGCGTGAAGGTAATGCATTATCGCTTGATAAAACAAGCCTTGTTCATAAACACGCAGAAAAAGTTACAGCTGATATTGAGCGTATTATCAGAAAATCTAGCTCGTATTTTAAATTGTTTTTTGAAATACCCACCATGTTTAAATTGTTTGGCGATTTAAAAACAAGATTGGTTAAGCTTGCTGCAGCCTCTCATGATGTGGTTTTTGACAACCTTTCTGATATCAATGAAAAGGGATTAACGACCATGTTAATAGAGGCAGATCGATGGGAAGATACCATGGGGTTATTGCCAGGAACGTTGACAAGCCCTCTGAAAAAAGTATTTGATACGTTTTATCAAGGTTTATTACAGCCTCTAGGCCTGCCATCGAAAAAGCATTTATCTCTTGTGGCAAGTTTGTCTTCAGTAGAGCAACGCCGTATTTGTGCAATATCACGCGCCGACCAAGCTGCTCTTGAACAAGAGAAAATCAAAGAAAGCCGGTTACTGTTAGAGCGTTTATTGGAGAGGATTAAAGCTTATAAAGCCTGTTCACCAAAAAGTTCTGAGCATTTAACTATCAAAGATTTAATGATAGATGATTTTAAAACGGCAGTACCCATTCTCATCACACAAAAGCATTTGATTGAGAATATTTCTCCAGAGAAAAATAGTGAGGTGTTAGATGCACTCTTTAATAGCACGGAGCATGGTATTGTTAATGTTGAAGGATTAATCAATGCAAGCTTTAATCATTTTAAAGGTTTGCATGCCTCATACCAATTAACACGTGATACAGTTAAAGAAAAAATAATTTTTCTCGACGAGTTAACAGAGAAAGAAGTGACGAGAAAAGAACAGTACATTGAAAATTACACTCGCGCGAGTTTTGAGCGGCAATCGTCTCGTCTTGCTTCCAAGCAAGTCGGATTTGTTCATTGTATGGTGGAATATAGTGATAAGCTTAAAGATTACATGAAAACAGCTGAAGAAAAGATTGTTCACCAAGCAAAATCCGCCGAAGATATTGATCATGAAGTGGCTGAGTTATTGCGTGAAAAGGGTGCTCAATTTGAGAAGGAACACTATAAAAATTATCATCACTTAGAAAATGTCATGGCTGTTATTGGGCGATTGAATGCTTATCTTTATAAATCAAACATGTCGATTTCAAAACAAAAGCCGGTGGTTGGAAAAGAGCGCAAAATTATCAGGGAAAGCGAGTCTACATTAGCGCCAAAAAATGAATTGGCTATCCGGTTAAATAAAGTGGCAAATGATCAGACAATGAGTGTAGAAAAACGTTTGCAGGCTTTGAATGAAATAGTGATGGCGCCTTCATTTAAAACCCAAATAGAGCGAACTTGTCAGCATGATAAAATGACCTGGAAATGGATATGTCAATGTATTCTTTCCTTGGTTGAATTACTTGGGCTTTATACCCCTGAACGTAAAAAATGTTATCGGCAGTTGGTGAAAGCGGTAGCAGAACCAACAACCCCTTTTAACAAACTGAGTCAGCAGTATGGTTTATTTTCTTCTTCTGCTCGTAGCAGTGTTTCAGCCCCTGAGGTGCCACCAGAAAAGCCCGCACCTGCTCCTCAAGGGTAATGCTTGCTCCGGCTGGCTGCGCCATTAAAAATGGGACAGCCGTGTAATGCCCGTAATCAGGACTTGCTTAAACTCTTTATACCCCCTAGAATTCTATTTTTCTGCAGAACGGTCGGAGTGATGCATGGGGTGGAATGAGCCTGATAAGGGCAAGGATCCTTGGGGTAGTAATGGCGGCAATAATCAGCCCCCTGATTTAGACGAAGCATTGAAGCGACTTCAATCAAAGTTAAAAAAAATATTTTCACGTGGCCCTGAGAAACCAGAAGAAGAGTCTGTGGGTTTTAGTTCAGCTGGTGGTACAGGGTTATTAGCAACAATGATTGCTTCCATTGTGTTTGTTTTTTGGGCGTTGTCCGGTATTTTTATTGTGGACCCCGCTGAGCAAGCGGTGATTCTTCGTTTTGGAAAATATGTCGAAACAGTTGGACCAGGCCCTCATTGGATACCTCGTTTTATTTCTTCTAAAATTGTGGTCAACGTGGACCGAATTTCTGATTACGTGTATTCCGCACAAATGTTGACGAAGGATGAAAATCTAGTGTCAGTGGGCGTTGCTGTCAGCTACCGTATTGGGGATTTAAAAAACTATTTGTTTAATGTTGCTGATCCACAAGAAAGTTTACAACAGGCCACGTCAAGTGCTTTACGTCAGGTGGTAGGTACCACAACGCTTGATCAGGTGATTACTGAAGGGCGAGAAGCTTGGGGTAATAATGTTCAAGATTCGTTAGTAAACATTTTAAAAATTTATAAAACTGGTATCACTATCGTCAATGTTTCTCCTCAGCAAGCGCAGGCACCTGATAATGTCCGAGATGCCTTTGATGATGCGATTAAAGCGCAAGAAGATAAAAAGCGTTTTGAAGGACAAGCGTTAGGGTATGAAGCACGGGTAGTTCCTATTGCCAAGGGTAATGCTAAACGAATATATGCTGAAGCAGAGGCGTATGCAAAACAAGTTGTATTGCGAGCCACTGGTGAGGCAGCTGAATTTTTGGCCTTATTGCCTGAGTACAAACGCTCACCTTTTGTGACTGGTGAACGCATGTACTTAGATGCAATGGAAAAAATATTGAATGCGAGCAGTAAAATTGTTGTGGATGGCAAGGCCGGTAATATGTTGTATTTGCCGTTAGACAAGCTGGCCTCCACATCATTACCTCAGCCCATAAAAGATCTTGCTCTCAATGGTCATCAATCAGCAGAACAGGCTGAAAGCAATAATGCGCTGTTTGATGGTCGTGAAATTTCCCGTCCTACTGAGCGTCAAGGGAGGACTAACTAATGAAGGCGACTAAAATAACCTTGGGTATTGCTGTTGGTATCGTGCTGTTGTTTGCGCTTACTACGCTTTTTACTATTGAACAAGGGCAGCTGGGTATCCTTCTACGCCTAGGGCGTTTGGTGGATGATGCTAAAACACAACAAGTGAAAATTTTGGCACCAGGCTTGCACATGAAAATGCCATTTTTGGAAAGTGTTCGTATATTCGATACGCGTTTACAGACGTTGGACATCAAGTCCTCTCGTATTGTAACCAAAGAAAAGAAAGACGTGATTGTTGATTATTACGTAAAATGGCGCATTAAAGATTTAACCCGCTATTTTAAAGCAACGGGTGGAAACCAGTTCAAGGCGGAAACTCTACTTGAGCAACAGTTAAATACGTACATTCGTGCACAATTTGGTAAGCGTACCATCTCTGATGTTTTGTCAGGCGAGCGCAATGACTTGACGGCCGTTTTGAGCACTCATGCTGAGCATCAGGCGGGTCAATTAGGTATTCATGTGGTTGATGTGCGTATAAAAGGGATTGAGTTACCTGAAAGCACGAGCAACACAGTTTATCAGCTGATGCGTGCAAACATGCAAAAAATTGCTAACCGGCACCGTGCTGATGGTCATGCTATTGCAGAGGCCATTCAATCTGCGGCAGATGCCAAAGTAACTGTATTGTTGGCCCAGGCGCGCAGTGATGCGCAAATTATTCGTGCTGAGGCCCAAGCAAAATCCGCTGTCATTTATGCAGAAGCTTTTGGCCAAAATAAAGATTTTTTTGCCTTTTATCGTAGTCTTAAAGCCTATGAAAATAGCTTTAATGCTAAACAAGATTTACTGGTTCTTGATGGAGACAGTGCTTTTTTTAATTATTTTAAGCGTGGTTTACCAAAAGTTAATGGTGTTACTGCTAAGAATTAATTATAATAGCGCGTTCAGGAAAGGGTTAAGTTCACTTAACCCTTTTTTATTGGAGATGATAATTGTTAACTAATTTTCTTTCAGCTTTGGCTCTCGTTTTTGTGCTGGAAGGTATTATGCCTTTTGCTCTACCTGAGCATTGGAAAAAATTGCTTCGAAAAAATATTGCGCAGGACGAAAGAGTTTTGCGGGTTTTGGGGTTTTTCAGTATGTTGGTTGGCGTTGTTATGCTTTCCATTGTTCATCAATTTGTACAATAAGAGTTTATCATGAGTAAAAATGTAGTTGTTGTAGGTACACAATGGGGTGATGAAGGGAAGGGCAAAATTGTGGATTTGCTAATGCAAAATGCACAAGTTGTTGTTCGTTACCAAGGTGGGCACAACGCTGGCCATACGTTGAAAATTAACGGAGAAAAAACGGTATTGCGCCTTATTCCATCTGGCATGCTTCGTTCGCACGTGCAATGTTATATTGGTAATGGTGTGGTTTTATCACCAGAAGCTTTGTTGTCTGAGATTAAAGAATTAGAACAGAAAGGTATAGACGTTCGTCCACGATTACACATCAGTCAAGCATGCCCGCTGATTTTACCTTGTCATGTGGCGTTAGATAAAGCGCGAGAAGCCATGAAGGGAACAGCTGCCATCGGTACAACCGGTCGAGGTATTGGACCTGCGTATGAGGACAAAATTGCAAGGCGCGCGTTAAAAGTCAGTGATTTGCTGCATCGTGATAGATTTGTAAAAAAATTAACCGAGCTATTACAATACCATAATTTTATTTTAACGCATTACTACAATCAGCCCGCAGTAGAGATTCAGGCCATATTGGAGGAGTCTCTTGTGTGGGCAGAGGCTTTGCGTCCTATGGTCTCGGATATTACTACTCGTCTTCATGAGCATCGGGAAAAAGGTGATGGTATTTTATTTGAAGGTGCTCAAGGCGTATATCTTGACATTGATCATGGTACCTATCCCTTTGTAACCTCTTCAAACACGTGTGTTGGAAGTGTTATTAATGGTGCGGGCTTTGGTCCTCGTTACCTTGATTATATTTTAGGTATCACAAAGGCTTATACCACGCGAGTGGGTGGTGGTCCTTTTCCCACAGAGCTTCATGATGACGTTGGTAAAACGCTAGCCTCACGTGGTAATGAGTTTGGTGCGGTTACAGGGCGTCCAAGACGTTGTGGCTGGTTTGATGCTGTACTATTGAGACGTTCAATAGAGTTAAACAGCATCACAGGTTTGTGCATGACCAAGCTGGACGTTTTAGACGGAATGGACATTATCCGTGTTGCTGTGGCTTATCGAGACGTAAATGGCAATTTGCTGTCTCGTCCTCCACAGGCCGCTGAAGATTTTGAAGGCTTAGAACCTGTGTATGAGGAATTGCCAGGATGGCACGAATCAACAGCTGATGTGACAAGCCTTGCACAATTACCAGCGAATGCACGGGCTTATGTGAAGCGTATTGAAGAGCTATTAGGCGTGCCTGTGGACATGTTGTCTACTGGGCCTGAGCGAGATTCCACCATTATTTTGCGGGATCCTTTTGCGGGTTAGCCTTCATAATTCTCAGTACTGTATGGTGCCATCGATAATTGATTGGTCATTGTGTAAATTTACCGCGCTTTATGCGCGGTTTTTATTTCCTATTATCTCCTCTTATATTTTAATTCAAGTAGACTTCAACAGATAAATCTAAGAATATATCCACCTTTGTGTTTCTAAAGAGAAAATGCTCATGGACTTGAGAATTGATAATACCCCTTATAAAGCGCTGTTTAAGCCCTTAGACTTAGGGTTTACCCAACTGAAAAATCGCCTACTGATGGGCTCAATGCACACAGGTCTTGAAGAAGACAAAGAGGGTTTGCAACGACTCGCAGCTTTTTATCGTGAGCGAGCACAAGGTGGTGTGGGGCTGATTGTTACCGGTGGTTTTGCACCAGACCGGGCGGGTCGCTTAGCGCCATTTGCTGCAAAATTAACGTCAAGTAAAGAGCAGAAACGCCATGAACTGGTCACACATGTTGTGCATGAGTCGGGTGGAAAAATTGCTCTGCAAATTTTGCATGCAGGCCGCTATGGATATCATCCCTTTGTTGTCGCTCCCAGCGGAATAAAATCACCCATTAGTCCTTTTTCTCCATGGGTAATGAGCAAACGTCGTATCGTCAAAACAATTGCACATTATGCACGGTGTGCGAGCCTTGCAAAGATGGCTGGGTATGACGGCGTGGAAATCATGGGGAGCGAAGGCTACCTAATCAATCAATTTATCGTGAGCCATACCAATCACCGCCAAGATGATTGGGGTGGTTCATTTGCCAATAGAATGCGTTTTCCGGTCGAAGTGGTCAAAGCGGTACGTGAAACTGTAGGTGATGCATTTATTATTATTTATCGTTTATCCATGCTGGATTTGATTGCTGAGGGAAGTAGTTGGGAAGAGGTTGTCTTATTAGCTAAAGCAATTGAAAAAGCCGGGGCTACTATTATTAATACGGGTATAGGTTGGCACGAAGCACGAATTCCAACGATAGCAACGATGGTTCCAGAAGCCGCTTTTAGTCAGGTGACCAAACGTTTAAAACCTGAGATAACAATACCCTTGGTAACATCGAATCGAATTAACACCCCAGAGTTAGCCAATGCTCTTTTGGAGGAAGGTGCCGCAGACATGATATCCATGGCGCGGCCTTTTTTAGCAGACGCAGACTTTGCTGAAAAAGCACGCATGGGCGAGGGGCGTGCCATTAATGTTTGCATTGCTTGCAATCAAGCTTGTTTAGACCAAGTCTTTAAGAATAAAACAGCGTCTTGTTTGGTCAACCCTCGAGCATGTCATGAAACGGAGCTGGTGTATCAAACCACGGACTGTGTTAAAAAAATAGCGGTGGTAGGGGCCGGCCCTGCTGGTTTGGCTTTTGCTGCGGTTGCTGCAAAACGCGGGCATCAAATAACGTTGTTTGAAAAAAGCGATACCCTGGGTGGGCAATTTAATTTAGCTAAAAGTATTCCGGGAAAAGAAGAGTTTCAACATACCATCGATTACTTTAGCCATGAGTTGGAAAAATACCAAGTAGAGCTCTGCATGAGCACTGAAGCTACACTTGAACTCTTAAGCGAATTTGATGCGGTGGTGTTAGCGACAGGCGTAACCCCTCGAATTCCTGACATAGAAGGGATTACGCACAAAAAAGTAATGACTTATATAGATGTCATTCAGAAGAAAAAAACCCCTGGAACGTCTGTAGCTGTGATTGGTGCGGGTGGTATTGGTTTTGATGTTGCAGAATGGTTGACACATTCGCATCACATCACGCCTGAGCAATATTATAATGAATGGGGTATTGATGTCACGGGCACTCATCGTGGAGGTTTAAAGCCTGCTGAAGTGTCTCAAAGCCCAAGAGAGGTTTATTTATTACAGCGTAAAAAAGATAAATTAGGAAAAGGCCTCGGTAAAACCACGGGTTGGATACATCGCTTAAGCTTAAAGCATAAACACGTAAAAATGCTTTCTGGGGTAACCTATGTTCGCATTGATGATGAAGGTCTGCACATCCTTCTCAATGAAAAACCACAATTGTTACCGGTTGATTCTATTGTCATTTGTACGGGACAATTGGAGCTTCGTTCTTTATTTTTGCCCTTAAAAGAAATAGGCAAGCCCGTGCATTTAATTGGTGGGGCGTATAAAGCATTAGAGCTTGATGCGAGACATGCTATTGATCAAGCCTGTCGATTAGCAGCGCTTATATAATTTATATTTATTGACAGGATGTTTCATCGTGCGGGAATATAAACAAGACGGACTTTTAATCATGCGCGTTTTTTGAAGTGAACATTCATTGGAGTGGTTATGGCAAAGTTAACGAAGGCTAAAGCAAATAAAAGACTGTACCGTTCGCGAAAAGATAAGATGATAGCCGGTGTTTGTGGTGGATTGGCCACATATTTTGGTATGGATCCTACTTGGATGCGGTTGATTTTTGTTGTGTTTTTATTGTTGGGTGGCTCGGCCCTTTTGGTTTACGCTATCATGTGGATGGTTGTTCCTCTTAATCCTAAGTAAAGTATATTTCTAATAAGAGTAATCTGGCTCCTGTTTATTAGGAGCAAGATTACTTTTGAATGGTATGGCACCTAGAAAAAATCAATATTATCTTTTCAACTTCCTTTATTTAATCGTTTTTATGGTTCAATTTATCATTCATTACTCTTTTTATAGAGTAAATCGGATAAAATGAGTGCATTCCAGTACAAAATTTGATATTATAGTGAGCAATTTTTACATAGATTAATCTATTTACGGATTACATTTATTTTATCAGGAAACCTATGACTCAAGAATTAACCACATTTGCATCGCTCAATTTGTCTGACGCACTCCTTAAGGCGTTGAATGATTTGAAATTTATAACGCCTTCTCCTGTGCAACAACAAACTATTCCATGGATGTTGCAGAGAAGAGATCTTATTGGCCAAGCTCAGACTGGTACTGGTAAAACAGCAGCGTTTGCTTTGCCTATTTTGCAACTGTTATCACCGACACAACAAGGGCCTCAGGCACTGGTTCTAGCACCTACACGCGAGCTTGCTATTCAGGTGGCTGAACATTTCCAAAGATTGAGTGTGCATCAGCCAGGTACTCGCGTTACAGTATTGTGTGGTGGGCAAGACTACCGGCCACAGTTAAAAGAGTTAAAAGATGGCGCGCATATTGTGGTAGGAACACCAGGCCGAATTCTTGATCATATTGAGCGTGGTACATTAAAACTAAACAATTTAAGCACATTTGTGTTAGACGAAGCAGATGAAATGCTAAGAATGGGCTTCATCGAAGATGTTGAAACCATTTTGGCAAAACTGCCAGAGCAAAAACAAATAGCATTGTTTTCTGCAACAATGCCACCGCGTATTCGTCAAATTGCTAACCGTTATTTAAATGACCCAGTGTCAGTTGAAGTTAAAATGGACACGGCTACGGTTAAAAGCATTGAACAACGCTTCTTATTTGCTTCTCAAGGTCAAAAGCCGGATGCGTTGTTGCGTATTCTTGCTTCAGAAGAGTATCAAGGTGTGATTGTATTTGCTCGCACAAAAAGCAGTACTGAAGAAATTGCCGAGCTATTACAGCAGCAAGGTCATCGAGCTATGGCTATTCATGGCGATCTTACTCAAGCGTTACGTGAGCGAATCATTACTCAATTTAAGCATGGCGCTATTGAAATATTGGTTGCAACCGATGTTGCGGCGCGTGGTTTGGATGTTGATAGGGTGACACATGTGATCAATTATGACATGGCGCATGATTGTGAAACTTATGTTCATCGTATTGGACGTACCGGTCGAGCAGGGCGCAGTGGTGTTACTATTTTGTTTGCGACACCAAAAGAGTCACGCATGCTCACGACAATTGAGCGTCATACAAGACAACGTATTGAAAAAATAACAGTGCCTAATGATCACTCCATTCAAATGGCTAAGCAACGTCGTTTTATGGCAAATATCACTGCACGTTTAGAGCATGAGCATTTATCTGCTTATCGCAATATCATTGACGCGTATCTTAAAGAGAATGAAGTGGATATCGTGAATGTAGCCGCAGCATTGGCTTTGTTGCTGAATCAAGATAAACCATGGAAACATGAGACTGTTTCTTTACCAAAAACAGTACGTCCTGTTAAAGAAGGAAGAGTTCGAAGTGCTGAGCCTCGCTTTACACAGGGTGCAGGGCATTCTGGTGGCGAGCATAAGCGTTTACGTGATGATTATGCACAAGAGCTATTTCGTATTGATGTTGGTCGAATTCACGGTGTTAAACCAGGCAATATTGTAGGCGCAATAGCCAATGAAGCCGGTTTGCAAAGCCGTTTTATTACTGGTTTGAAGATTCATGATGATCATTCTACCGTGCGTTTGCCAAAAGGTATGGCTAAAGAAATTTTTCAAGATTTGAATAAAGCATGGGTATGTGGACGTCAATTGAAATTAACGTCTTTAGGTGCTGCATAAGTTATTGATAGATGATAAGGGTGTCGTTGTTATAGATAGACCACAGTTAAAGGTGGCTCAGGAAGCACGCAAACTTAGAAAAATTAGGGTTTAACCGGTTTTAAAGAGAAGACGGGCGTGTTCTTTTGATTAAATTTGCACGCTTGAGTACTCTGATTTAGGGGGCTCAAGTTGTCATTTTGGGGTTTGGGTGTAATACCTTTGCCTTAAAGAAATTGATTGTGCATTTATTTCAAGACTATAATCATGACTGTTTTTAATAAACATTTCCTTGATGAAGGTTAGGTATGAAAATTTTTGTGACGCTTGTATCCCTTTTATTTTCGGCATTTTTGTATGCTACGCCTTTAAATAAGACAGTCGTTTTTGGTGATAGTTTATCTGATAACGGTAACCTTTATGAATACATGAAGCATCAACTACCCGTTTCTCCACCCTATTTTGATGGTCGTTTCACAAATGGGTATGTGTGGGTTGAGCTTCTAATGCAATCTTATTATCCAGCAAATAGCAATGAGCATTTACTTGACTATGCTTTTGGTGGCGCAGGCGTCATGGATAATGACGATGACGAAGGTCTTTTTACACTTCGTCGTGAAATAGAAAGTTATTTTCTAGCTCATGAAGACAAGGCAGACGATAAGAGCCTTTATGTTGTTTGGATAGGTTCTAATAATTATTTGGCGGCTCCTGATGAAGGTGATGCTATTGTTAATGATGTTAGTGCGGGTGTTCGTCATAGTTTAGAACTTTTGGCAGAAAAGGGTGCAAAACACATCATGGTGGTGACGCTACCTGATTTAGGTAATACGCCAGCTGCTCGAGATTTTGATTCGGCTAGCGCGATGACTTATTTATCTAAACAGCACAATAAAATGCTTGAAAAAAATACAAATGAGCTGCGAAGCCTTTACCCAGAAACACAATGGATATTTTTCGAAATCAATGGTGTTCTTGAAGATATCATGGCTAATCCAAGGCCTTATGGGTTTACTAACGTGAAAGATACCTGTTATGAAGAAGTTATGGATAATTCCATATCTAAGAAGCACTCGATACTTAAAATGGTCGCTTCTATAAAACCTCGTAAAAATAAAAATGCGTGCGACGGGTACTTGTTTTTTGACCCCGTGCACCCAACGGAACCTGTTCATAAACTAATGGCAGAAAGAACAAAAATCCTTCTTGAAGAGAATGGGATAGTATTTGAGTAAGACTTTCCTTTTCTTGTGATATATAGTCGATTGAATTTTAATGACTCACTCTCTACGTACCGCTGTTTGTCAGCGGTATCCAGAAGATCTCTATGTGTTTCGGTACAGCTAATACATATAAACCTTTGAGTGTGGCGGAGAATGTGTCATTTAAAATTTAATCGATTATAGTATTTACCACCCTCTACTGGCACAGATTTGTTCGTAGGCTTTACGAATTTTCTGTGTCTTTTCATTGGCTATTTTAATTTTATCTTCAGAAAGTCCCTGTGCTATTAATTTGTCAGGATGGTTTTGGCTCATGCGTTGACGATAAGCTCGTTTTACTTCTTGCTTGTTTGCGCTCGTGGGAACTTCCAAAATACCATACGCATGCTCTAGTGTATTTCTAGCGTTTTGATAAGGTTGATAATTTGAAGATGAATGTTGCTGATGTGTATATTGATATTGCGAATGGTTAGAAAAATCCTCATAAAAACGGTATTGTTTGTTCAATGAGGCGAACCCAAAGTGATGAAGCACCTTGTTGAGAGCTGCTTGTTTTTTGAACGACAAGCCATCTACTTGGGCCGCATTGTATTGAATTTCAAGAAACAATTTTATCAGTTCGGGATTGTTATAAGTTGCTTTGTAGAACATCGATATCATTTTATCTAAATTAAAATTAGGGTCTTTGCCTTGATTAAAATAAGTTTCAGCGGCTTGTTGTTGTTTATTATCGAGGCCTAATTCTTCCATGGTGGTTTGTGCCATAAGAATTTCTTGCCTAGACACTCGACCATCTGCCTTAGCAATATGTCCCATGACACCAAAAGTTGCTTCAATAAAACGCTGTTTTATGGCATGTTGTTTTTCAGTATGATACGCCCAGTGTGGACGAGATAAATGTTGGGTTAAGCCTCGGTCAAAAAAATTACCGATAAGAATGCCAAATAGTGCGCCAGCAGAGCCCCCAACGAGGTACCCCAAAAAAGCACCTATCAGTTTTCCCCACCATGCATGGCTGGTGAAAAATTGACGTGCATTCATTTTAACTCCTTACTACGGATTCTATCGAGTATAAATAGTTAATTGTATACTGGATATTGTTGATGTTTTAGTTTTATTACTCATTAGCCGTGTAAATGCATCTAATGTTTAAGCACAAATGTCTCATACTTATTTACCTAACGTGTTTTATGCACGGTATCCATGCTATCTCACATAAATATTGGCGAAAATAACATTACCTTGTAATTTTGGTAATAATTTGATCAATAAAATTGCTGTTCTGTAGAATATATCCCATTATTATTTATAAGCAATGATAAGGGAGTGTATTGTGTCTGTTACCACGGGCTTGTCAGGAAATGAAATTTTTTGTTTGGAAAAAAAAGGATTTAGACCTGGGAATATTGTTGTGGGCAACAGTGTTCATTCTTTAGGGTTTCTTGGTAGCGTGGGTTCAGGGTTTAAAGCGATATTAGGCGGCGAGCTTACTCAAGTTACTGCCTTGATAGAAGAAGGGCGCTCCACGGCTTATCAGCGCATGCTGACTGAAGCTAAATCTTACGGAGCAAATGGGATTACCGGAGTAACAAGCCAACTTATTGCTCATGGTTCAAACATTGAGTTTTTATCGATAGGTTCGGCTGTGCATGTTTTGGGAGCTGCTGAGTCTTCCCATTTTTCAACATCAGATGATGGGCAATATCTTTATGCTCAACTGGATGCAGGCTATGAGCCCATTTGCTTTGCTTTTGGTAATACGGCTTATTCCATGGGCGTCGGACGTGGACTTTTAGGTGGAATAAAGACATTGGCTCGGGGTGAAATCAAGGAATATTCGGATATATTTAATCATACCCGGCATTTGGCATTGGAGCGCATCATTTCTCATGCAAAAGAACACAATGCTGATGCAGTACTTGGAATTCAAACCAGCATTTTAGCCTTTGGTGGTGTGAATGAAATGCTAATGATAGGTACAGCCTCAAGAGCAAAGCCTTCTTTGGGGTTAAATTCCAGAGACATCGTTACAAGTGATATGACCAACATCGAAATGTGGAACATGGCAAGCTTAGGCTATGCACCCATGAAGTTATTGCTCGGAACGTCAGTGTATTCTTTAGGTTTTATTGGCGGCATAACGTCGTTTGTAAAATCATTCGTTCGGGGTGAAATCAATGAGTTGACACGGCTTGTTTATGCAGCGCGAGAGAATGCTTTGTCTATCATGAATGATGAGGCAAAAGCCATTGGTGCTGATGATGTGGTGGGTGTGAAGACCTATGTTTATCAGTTAGGCAATGGGCTGGTCGAGTTTTTGGCCATTGGAACAGCAGTTAAGAAAATGCCAGATATAAAGACGTTGTCCGCGCAATTGCCTGTACAAGCGGTTGTTGTTGATCAAGATACTTTCTATGACTCTACCAACACCAGTAGCTTTGATGTAAACATGAACACGGGTTCAAAACCTATTAATAGGGGCTCATTTTGGTTTTTTCTGTTGCCCTTGTTTTTAACGATCTATATTTATATTGGTCATTTTTTTAAATCATAGTCTATCATTGTAATGTGCTGAACGATTTTTTAGATTTAAAATTGTCGTTATTGTCCTAGGTGGGTGTGGAGGAGAATGTAGATGAAAATGCATTGGGCTTATTGTATGGCAGCATTTTTAGTTGCCTCTGCTGCTTTTGGTGAAGACCTGGCGTCTTCAACAGGACTGACAAGCACGTTGGGTAATGATAACTCTCTCCCGCAAGATGTCGATGCACAGCCTTTGGCCATAAGAGGGATTGATGGTTCAAGCCCTGCTATAGAGTGGTCAGCCCTGTGTTTAGAGGGGCAGCATTTACTGGATGCGGGAGGGTGTACTCCAAATTGTAGCGGTACAAATAGGCCAGAGGCATGCAATCAACTTTTTAGTAAAAGCCAAATTGAAAAATTATCACGCATATCCCCTCCTTATCACGCAGATGGGGTTTTTGTTTTTGAGTTAAATCAAGTAGGTGTTCCTTCAAGTGCTAATCTCACGGTACAGGTAGGCGCGGTACCCGCACATGGAAATGGATATGTGTGTGAGCCAATGTATGAGGATGGCACACCCGCAATGCTTATCAATACCAACCTTTTTAGCTCTAATATCATTGCGGTAGATTATCAATGCACGCCTTATAGTGGAACTGGTGCTTGTAAATCCAATAACTATTCCAATTTTATGAGTCAGTCTAATACGGGTACGCAAACTTACTATTGGTATACCAACCTACGTCACCCCATGTACTTGTTGTGTTTATCATACATTGAGGTAGGAGAAGGGTCGACGGTTCTTCGCTCAACTGCTGGATGCTCGGGAAGCACCGGCAGTTGTGTGTATTACAATCTATCATAATACACGCCTGATGACGTTTATCCACCAAGGGCATCAGGCGTGATTGTTAATGTACCTTCTACACCAAAGTGATCAGTGGAATTTTGAAACGATACGATTTTTGAGGCAAAAAACAAATGAGGGTTGGAAGTTTCTGCCATTAGCATGCTATCAATGAGCTTACGATTTGAGCGTTTTTCTACAGTGCTTCGTGTGTGCATGTTTTTTTGTAATGCTTCGTTTGTGGGCGCTGAGCCTGTAAAAAAGTCTTGCTGAACTGCTACCGCAACTTTATTCTCATCATTAGGTTTTCGTGAGCCTTTTACAAGGTTCTCTTCAGAGCGAATATCAATAAAATTCTTTGGCATATTTCTTTTCATACGTTGAAATAGTTTATATTGCCCTGGGTATTTTATCTCACCTTTTTTAAACCCATTTTTAGAGTTTCCCGTACTAATGGATAGCATGCTGCGCTCTGAATTTAAGCCGGTGTTTAAATCGCCAGTCAGATGTGTGCTTAGATGGGATAAATTTGACTTTGCACGCGGGGTGGTTTTTTCCCATGCTTCCATGTGATTTGAAATTTGTCCAAACTCCACCCCTCGTCGAGCAGAGGTAGTACCGCCTAACTTGGCTTGAAGTTTTTTTAAGATACCACCACCAGATTGTGTATGGGTATTATAAACGGTTATAAATTTATCTTGAGACACTTGGATTTTGCAGCCTAGAAATCCTTTATTTGCAATGGTTTCTTCACCAATCATGGTATTGGTGTAAGGAATAAAATCAGCTTCAATGATGGGGTATTTACTAAACACCATGAGACCACTTCCGGCATTTAAAAATTTATCGCCAACTTTGTGCAATATAAACGGATAGGTGTCTTTAAGAAGTGCTATGAATTTTTTTTGTGAGGTGCTATCAAAAGCTTCTTGAAAAGATATAATATCGGGTTGTTCTTCTAAAATTTGAGCAGCAATTTCATCAACACGCTCACTGTTTGCACGAAGAAACGATTCATTAACGTGGTGGTTCCATATCCATGGTTTATAAGGAAGGCACGCGACGTTTAGCGTCAGCAATTTAATTGTTTTAGCCGCCGGTGACGCTTGTGAGTCAGTTTTTCGCTCAGTCCTATAATCCGAAAGGGTGAAATGGTTTGTTTGGTAATGTCTAAAATCAATTTTTTTACTGCATTTTGAGGCAAACCACCGGAAAAAAGCGCCTGGCGCACCCAATAAATAACCTAGACCGGTTTTCCAAAGAGCAATTTTGATCGTGTTCCAAAATCGAGGTTTTTTTGTATCTTCTAAGCCAACAGTTTCATATTCTTTTGTGCTTAAAAAGGATAGTTTTCGACCAAGCCAATCTATGGCACGTAAGATGCTATTATTGTAGCGACGGGTATGGGCGCTACTAAAGTACCAAGCATGTCCTTTTTCGTAAGAAGATGACATTTTTAATATCCTTTTAGAATATATAATGGATTATTTTACAATTATTTGCTTAAGAGATTATTAATTTAACAGATAGGGTTATATTTGGAGCGCTAAGATTGTTACCATCTAAGCTTCTTGTAAGCCAAAATTTATCAAGCTACATTATTTGGAATATAGAGTTGTCTCATTAAAAAGTAACACGTCGTTCCGAGCGTAGCGAGGAGCTTCCTGCAGTAGGCGCGATCTATTTGAATACATCATTCAAATATCTGCCATTAAAATCGTCTGGAACATCATGCCCATTTCAATAAAAATAAATACTTTTCATGAGCCTGATGGGGTTATGCTGGCATAGGCACCCCAATGGGAGTGATATATTGTGTGGAAATTGCTTTTTCCTTTGCGCTCACCCTTATCATGGGCTTTTTTGGTGGTTTAGTAATGGCGGCCAACCAAATCGCTTTACAAGATTTTGCGACATTAATGGCTGTTATTTTTTCTATCGCTCAAGCGATTACTGTACGAATGAGAGATCTGCAGAGAGCACGGCTTATGTTGGTATTTGTATTTCAATGATGTTCATGCTCATCATTGCTGTTTGTTACTCGCGCTTTTTTTCGTCTTTTGTATGTAAGCTACTAACGCCTTGAAGAAAAGAATAAATTGAATCCTAGGCGTCCTCCGGTATATTATTGCTCATATAGGCAGTCCATTTAGTTTTTTTTTGATTGCAATCGAATTACACTATAAAAACTGCCAATCTTTCAATTAATTAAAAATTGGTTCACAGAACCTATTCGATTACGTAGAAAAACTGCAGTAAATTAAGATTTTATAAAGTTAAGTGACTTTAAAAATTCGATATTTTTGTATATAAATAGTCGGCGAATCTTCGTATGGAAAAGAAAAAGTACATTATTGCGTTTGTTCCCAAAAAAAATTTCAATAAATATAATAAATTATCAAAAATAAAAATAAACATACATAATTATCAGTTGGGAATTTATTCTATTCCTCATGTAACCATAGCCCAATTTTACTTGGAAAAATTTATTGTTAAAGATACTTGGCTAGAAATTTGTTCGCAAATACCGCAGAAATTTATTAGTTTAAGTTTCAAGAAAACGAGCAATATTTCTTTCGATGGGGAGATATTTTGGTTTTCTTTAATTCCAGAGCAAATAACTTTATTAAAAGAAATATATACTATTATTTCGCAGATTGTTGAACCCATACGAACAGATGATTATGACCCACATTTAACACTTTTTAACTATTCATCAACTAATTTAGATAGTAAATTATTTAAAAGTGAAATTTTTATGCGAGATACATTTGAATTGGTTTTAGGAATATGTGATGAGGTAGGTCAATTGAGAAAAATTTTAATAAAAGCAGAAAATCTCTAACTATAAGAATGAGGTAGATTATTTTTTGCAAGCAGTCCTGCTTGTATACCAATGTAACAAGCTTGTACTGGGTGAAATTCATTAAGTAAGGCTTTCTGTTTAATTATTTGTGAGGGAGACATAAGAATTAAATTCCCATTAATTGAAAATTGAATATATCTTCTTCTATCCATAGATATAATAGAGCATCTAGACCATAAAGCATTACAAATTGAATAATCATATGTTTTTTTATTTAATTTATTTAGCATCCTGTCATAATTGACACCAAAATAATACCCAAGTAAAACGGCATCATTTTGAGAAAGCATCGAAATTAGAGCTCTATCAAAAACAGCATTATGTGTATCAAAATTAATTACTCCTCTAGAGCTTCTGACAAAAATCATAAAATTATTTTGGGTTTTATCAAATTCTAATACCATGGCATTACCAATATTAGTTTTAAAAATATTTATATATCTATAAAACGGTATAAAAAAAAATGAGCGCAGTCTAATAACAGCTTTCTTTAACTGAGACGTAATCATGATAAAGCCTGCACAACACCTGTATCCTTATAAAAATTAAAGTCATAAACATTATCAAGGGAAAAGGGTGAAAAATTTGTAATAGTATCTTGAATTTCAAATCCTTCAGCCTCTTTAAGAAAGTCAATGAGTATCCAAAGAGCTGGTAGTAATATAATTTCGCATGTTATTTTTTTTAAGTAAGCGCATAAAAATAATTTCTTTAAAAGAAGAATAGGGGTTGAGCCTAAAAATCCAAGGCCGAAAAATAAGGTTAAATCTAGTGAAATTGCTAAAAATGAGGAAATTAGTATTCTGAAAAGTAAGCTTTTTCCGCTACATTTAAATTTTGCTATTAGGTAACTGTTAAAAAAACCTGAGAGACAAAAGCTGATTAGGGAGGCGAGAACAACTCTTGTGCTCGGTATTAGGACCAATTGAAAAGCATCCTGAATTTCCCTTCCAGGTGCTTCAGGAAGTATATTAATAATATGGATGAAGAAGATGTAGGATAAATTAATCATGCAGCCTGCCCACAGTGCTTGCCGAGCACTTTTATAACCATATATTTCAACAATAAGGCTATTTATTGCAACTGTAAAAGGAAAAGTTAAAAAGCCTCCCGTTAAAAAAATTCCACCCCAAAAAAGCATTTTTACAGCTAGTATATTGGATATTAACCAGCTAGAAGTGAATATCGCTATGAAAATACTTAAATACTTTGGAGTATGTGTTTTGGAAATATTATTAGCAGGATTTATAACGAACATGACATATCTACAATATTGAAAAAATCAGTTATTTTCTGGTATGCAAAATAGTAAGAACAACAGCCCCAATTATATCATGCTCTATTTCGTTGTAAAATATTAACTCTGAACCAGTAATAATTGGCTGAAAAATCCACTTTGGGGAGTCAATAATGAGCTCTCTCAAAGAGAAGTCATTTGATTTAGTAATTTTCACTAGAACAATATCGTTATCTAGGTATTCATCTTCGGGAGTGATTATTAACAAAGTACCTAGAGGATATCGTGGTTGCATAGAGGGTTTAGTTCTGAGTGCAAAAGTTTTTTTATCTAAATGAAGAGAAGGAGCACTAATCACAGGATACCAATCCTCCCATTCACAAAGATTTAATAAATTGGGAGTGGAGCAAAATTTTTCTAATAAATTCCAATTAAGTATTGGAATAAAATGGGGTTTGTTTTCTTGAGTGAAAGTAATTGGCATATCGTTTTTTTCAATGAGTGAATCTACGCTTACATTAAAAAAATCGGCTATTTGACTTAATGTAGATATTCTTGGATCTGCTGTTTCACCCGAGACAACTCTTCTAATTGTCATTGGCGATACGTTTAAGGCGCGTGCTAATTGAGCTTCTGATATTTTTCTAGAATGGATAAGTTTACGAATATTTGCAGAAATGAC
This sequence comes from uncultured Legionella sp., assembly GCA_964442495.1. Lineage (GTDB taxonomy): Bacteria > Pseudomonadota > Gammaproteobacteria > Legionellales > Legionellaceae > CAYTZN01. The sequence continues at coordinate 140,014 of CAYTZN010000004.1, forward strand.
AAGAGCATCGGCGGAACTTAATGTCTTTTGTTTAACATTCATTGATCTACTTACCTAATTATAAGTGTATGTTTAAAGGTATATCATATTTTATATCAAATTCGTTCTAAATTAACAAATTTGTAACTGATGAAGGCGCGATTTTAAATGCGGTTAAATCGTATGTGACCGGCGCATAGGTAGGAAAGTCGTCTGATCACACTGCCGTTTCATTAAAATTTGGGTGTCATTATTTTTGAGAGTGTTCATCTAACTGTGTCACCTCATTGATTATCTAAGTCTCAGGTTCAAACGGTCTTCAAAATAAATATGAAGCTGAGACGCGATAAGGGCCCAATTGTGCATAGGCTGATTCCATTTTTCCAGTACTTTTTGGCAAGCACAATAAATAAGCTTTATCGGAGCGTTTTCACTAGTGAATGCGCCTTAGTTCTTCAGGGTATTTGAAGAATTGAGATAAGGCTTCCCAGTTATTATTCCATGATTTCATAACAGCCGGGTATTTTTTGCCCCATTTCTCTTCCAGTTCAAGCAAGTGATGCTCAGCCAAGTCTTTACTTGAGGCCTTATAAACAAGCTTTAAATCAGCCATAAATGCTTTTTAGTCTTTGCTAACGACATATTTTAAGGAATTTCGTATTTGATGAACCACACACAGTTGAATTTCTGTTTTAGGAAAAACTTCAGCAATTGCCTCAGGGAACCCCTTAAGCCCATCAATACTTGCGATAAGAATATCCTCTACGCCCCGTGCTTTCAGATCATTTAAAACACCAAGCCAAAAGCGAGCACTTTCTGTTTCTGATAAATAAAGACCTAAAATATCTTTTTTGCCTTCAGGAGTGACGGCAAGTACTGTATAAAATGCCTTACTTGTGACTTTGCCCTCAACACGTACTTTAAAATGCATGGCATCTAAAAAGGCTATTGGATAAATAGATTCTAAAGGTCTATGACGCCATTCAGTGATCATAGGCAACAATTTATCTGTGATAAGACTGATTTTAGCTGATGACACTTCAAGGCCATACATTTCAGCCAGGTGCTCACTGATAGCTTCATAGCTCATGCCCAGTGCATATAAAGCCAGTACTTTATTATCTAATGACTCATTCAATACTGTTTGACGCTTCTTAACAATTTCAGGTTCAAAAAGCCCTTCTCTGTCTCGTGGGGTTTCTAATTCAAAAACACCCGTAGTTGATTTCATGAGTTTTGATGTCTTGCCTTTACGACGGTTAGTGAGTCCTGACTCATGGCAATCGGTGAGATGTGCTTCCATGTCACTCTCTAAAGCCGCTTTAAGAAGCTCTTTAATCAGAGGGGTTAAGATACCGTCTTTACCAGTAAGAGACTGGCCAGACTTTAATTGAGTTAAGGCTTCTGTTTTAAAATCATTGAAATCAAAATTGGATAAATCCATCTTTTTATTCTTACTCATGTGCACCTCTTTTAAGTGTTAAAATTATAACAAGTTAAAAGAGATGACACGGTTATTTAAATACTACCTTATTTTTATAAAATAGCATTATCTACGGAGCTTAAGCGCGCTCAATTTCTTAACACACTCTTTTTATATAAGTGCAGTAGTGTTTAATTATTACAAGGTATACCCTTTTTGAATTCTCTATATTGCCTTTGCCAAGATAGCTTGGGACGACCAAAATAATTTATATGCTCCCATATTTCAGAACTGGCCATGATCCCTGGGTGATCAAAATATTGCACATTGAGTTATTTTTAATATTTGCGATAATTTAATTACTATAAAGATATCTTTTATATCAAATAAAATATTTTATGTTGTTTAAATTTAAAATAATCAACAAACTAGTTGAGTTACATAACATATTTGTTATAATTGCCGGGTTGTTGAGTTATACAACGATGATAAGCCAGCTTCATTGATGGTTTCATTATCACCAAAGGTTCAGGAAGAAGCAAAACTGTTGGGCATAGCCGCTAAATGGAATAAGGTTGCTAGCCCTTAAGAAACATGGAGATAAACATGGAAAATAATAAAGAGCGGGTCCTCGCGTATAGCATGGCAAAGGTGATTGATCATGAGTCACTGTCTGACGTTTCAGGCGGAATGCAATTATCTAACACCCGAACCTTAGGCCCGTCTGGGGGGATAGGTCAGGGAGCTGATGCTCGTATTGATGTAACGGTTGATTGGTGAAATAGCTACGCACATGTAGATGTGAAATGTACCAATAAAGCACATGAGCAGGGGGAGGCGAAAATTCTACCCCTGTTCTTTGCCTGGATGTTTCATGAATTTTCTATTTTGTAAACCAACCCATAGCATTAACGATAACAGCGAGCCAATAAATGAAATTTTTAATTCCAACAGAGCCTGATGATACTCACGCGATACTTGCAAAAATTGCACTTGAAAACAAAGGGCATGAAGTTCGCCTTTTGTTCACAGCAGACCAGCCTACTAAATTAAAAAACTCGGTTTTGATTGATAACGATACGTATTTGTGGCGGAGTACGGATAAATACGATTCTTATTTAGAGAATAATTACGATGTTGTCTGGTGGCGACGGCCTCGGAAACCTTATTTACCTAAAGAGGCCGCTCATCCCAGTGATTATAAATTTGTTACTCGAGAAAATATTTTGTTTTATGAGGCTATCACGAACACGATGGCACCTAATGCATGGTGGATCAACAGTAAAGAAGCCGCCAAGCGGGCTAACTCAAAGTTACTCCAGCTTAAAATTGCAACCGAATGTGGAATGAATATTCCTACCACGCTCCTCTCAAATGATCCGCAAGATATTCGTTACTTTCTTCTCAAGCATGAAGGCGAGGGTGTTGTTTATAAGCCGCTCTGTTCAAACTATTGGTTTGAAGAGCAACGAATGAAAATAGCGTATACCTCTAGAATTTCTTTTTTAGAGTTGCCTAACAATAAATTATTGCAAACCACACCGGGTATTTTTCAAAAAGAAATCAAGAAAAAATATGAACTCCGGGTGACCTGTTTTGGTGATTATATTGTGACGGCAAAGCTAAATTCTCAAGCACATATGGATGGCAAAGTGGATTGGCGTGCTATTCCAAACGGTGAAATGGACATAGAGCCCTACATATTGCCTGCATCGCTTGAAAATAATATACGAAAGTTTATGCGCGCCTTAGGGTTAGTGTTTGGAACGTTAGATTTTATTGTTAGCGAAGATCATGAGTATGTGTTTCTTGAGGTGAATGAACAAGGGCAGTTTCTTTGGATGGAGGAATATAACGCGGACTTTAAAATGCTCGATATTTTCGTGAATTTTCTTTTGGTAAAATCAAAGTCATTTAAATGGGATCCTAAAAAACAAGAGCATTTTATTTAGCCGTATAGAAATAAAATGATGAGTATACAGTCTCAAAACATGCAACGACATTTGGATTTAAATAGTGCGAAAGCACATGCCGCACAAGGATTTTAACATGAATCAATTACTGTGTTTTATAATGAGTTTTATCTGCTGCCAACCCCTCATTGCCGGGGTTGTCGTGGACATTTATGGTGAAAATAAAAAAACATCAGAACAGATACTCCAAAAATATTCCAATAAAATTATTAACATTGAGCATTATATTATTGATAGTTATGGTACTGATCAGGTTTTTGATGAAAAGAAAATAGAAACGCTGGTTAAAAAACGAGAGGATTTAAAGGAGCACATAAAAAATGAGTACCATCTTTTATATATAGATTTTAGTTCAACCATTTATCCTGGTGAGAAAAATAGCTTTATCACTATTGAAGTCATTAACCATAAAGAGCCGGATAGGCTTCGCTTTGTTCAAACGGATGTCAAACGTGAGTCCATTGATGTTAATGAAAAAAACAGAAAAAATGTGATAGATGACATGCTTATTTATACGCGTTTAGGTATTCCTTTGTCCTTAAAAAATACGGCAAGTCAAACAGATGATGCATGCCCTGTTTTTCATTGTTTTTGGGGGTTTAATGATGATGTGTTAAAGCCCTATTTGAAGGTTTTCAATGCGGGAGTCGTTCATGAACGAAAGTTGATTATCGATACATTAAACAATAAAAAAGCTAACTCAGAGCGTCGTATTGCCGCGGGTTATTTGGTCGGGCATTTTAGAGACCCACACGATATTGTTAAGGTATTGATGCCTTTTGTGTATGACCAAGATGCAGGTGTTCGAAATGCTGCCATGAGAGTGATTGGCGCAACGCTTGAAAAAGCCAAAATGACGCGATTAGACGTGTCGCCATTTTTAGATGTGTTGAATTCCCCATACACCACAGACCGTAATAAAGCCCTGTATGTATTGCTTGTCTTGGCTAATGACCAAAACGCAAAGCATTTAATCACCAAAAAGGGCGGGGATACTTTAGTCGCTTTACTAAAGCTAAAGCAGCCCAATAACCATGGTTTTGCTTACATGCTTTTAAAGAAAATCAGTGGTAAAGATTTTGGTGAAAACAACATCAAAGCTTGGAGGGAATGGGTTATTTCTGCAAAAACCTCTGTTGCATAGTCTTTTCCTCTTAAAGGGTGCCTAAGAAGCATCCTTTAAGTTCTCTCGTATAGCCAGCCTGCGTGATAACCATTATGACCCATCGAGTTTTGTTTAGAAAAGAAGTCTTGGATGCTAGAAAAAATAGAAGCCACGGTAACGTTTTCATAAACACGCCAGTCAATTATAAACTATTAACCATCGGTATTTCAGTGTTCATGATTTCCCTTTTGTGGTTTATAAGCTGTGCTGAATTTTCAGAGAAATATGTGGTAAAGGGGTACCTTGAATCCACTAAAGGTGTTGCTAGTGTGTTCCCTATAAAACAAGGAGTTATTGAAACGTGCTTTGTTAAACAAGGCGATTTAATAAAGAAAGGTGACCCCTTATTTTTGGTGAATATTCAAGGGAATAATTTGGACAGTAAAAATCATGGCCGTGTGCTTCAAAAGCTCATGATAAAGAAAAAATTAATCAATGAATCATTAGGGTATAAGCAAAAAAATGTGGAAAAATTAAAAAAATTATTGCAAAAAAATTATATTTCTTCAGCAGAATATCATCTTAAACAGGATGAATTAGTAAGCCTTCTTTACCAAAAAAACACGCTTGAAATGGAGCTGATACATTTTAAAAACAATAAATCCTATATGATTTTATCGCCAGTTGATGGCACAGTTGCAAGTGTTATTTACCATGAGGGCCAATCCACCAAAGAGGCAAAACCGCTCTTAAAGATACTACCTGGTCAATCGACACTGGTGGCTGAGTTATACATCCCTGTGCCTTACTCAGGATTTCTAACGTTAGAGGATGAGGTCATTGTTCGTTACGATGCTTATCCCTATGCTCATTTTGGCGTATCTAAAGCGCGAATTAGTGAGATAGGGCATAGCATTTTAATGGATGATGAAGATGACAATAAACCCATCCGTATTGGTAAGCCTTATTATAAGGTTACTGCGTTGCTTGATAGGCAATTTGTAACAGCCTATGGCACTGATAGAAAAATCCAACAAGGAATGACAATTTCGGGCGTTATTGTGGGTGTCAGGCGAAAAATTTGGCAGTGGATGTTAGACCCTATTTACCGTTTTTATGGGGAAATGTCTGCATGAGTCTCGATGCTAAACTTCGTTTTAATCGACGCGCAACATTGCCGATGATCCTTCAAAATGAACGTGCTGATTGTGGGCATGCATGCCTTGCCATGATAAGCCAATTTTGGGGGCATGAACTTGATTTATTTTCCATTCAGCGTTTAAGTAACACGTCGAGTAGGGGCGTAACACTGCTTGAAATTCACCAATTAGCAGATAGGCTTGGTTTTTTAACCCGGCCATTGCAAGTGCCTCTTGATGAGCTCAATTTAGTAAAGTGCCCCGCCATTTTACACTGGAACATGAATCATTTTGTGGTGTTAAAGCAGGTTAAGAAAAATAAGATAGTGATTCATGACCCCGCTGTGGGTGTTCGAGAGTGTTGTATTGAAGAGGTAAATCACTCGTTCACGGGCGTTGTTTTAGAAGTTGAAAAATCAAATCATTTTGAAATCATTCGGCAAGAGAAAAAATTAACTTTATTGGCCTTGGTCAAAACCATGCGTGGAGTCAATACTTTCTTGGGTTTACTCTTGATGTTGTCATTATCCATTGAGATTTTAAGTTTATTGAACCCACTTTTTATGCAATATGTTACTGATAATGTGGTGGGTTTTAGTGACAAAAATAATTTGTATATGATTGCCATTGGATTTTTAATATTGGTGCTTATGCAGGTTTTTACAGAATATATTCGTGGAAACATGGTTATTTATTTTACCAGCCATTTAACCGAGCAGTTTTCTTCTAATGTTATGAAACATCTATTGAAATTACCTCTAGCGTTTTTTGAGAAACGGCATAAAGGCGATCTCCAATCTAAATTTCAGGCCATTGACCACGTTCAGAAAAAAATCAGTACTGATTTTGTAAATACGGTATTGGATGGATTCATGATACTCCTGACCTTTGCGGTGATGGTTATTTATAGTCCGTTACTAACGGTTGTGGTGGGCGTTGGTTTGTTCGTGTGTTTTGGTTTGCGTTATGCATCTTACCAACACTTAAAACAACAGTCCGACACCTCCTTGCAGCAGCATGCAAAAACCATGAGCCTGTTTCTTGAGACGTTACAAGGCATTGTTCCTATTAAGTCATTTTTGAAAGAGCGGGTAAGGTTTACCACGTGGAGGAATAGTTATATAGACGCTTTGAATGCTGACATTGTTGTTTCCAAAATGAATGTGGTTTATCAAGTGGGCTACCAAGGTGTATTTCATATTGAGCATATTATTGTGGTGGTTATTGGGGCGTCACTTGTTTTAGACAATAGATTTTCGTTAGGCATGCTGATGGCATTTTTAGCTTACCGAGGATTGTTGGTTAACAAAGCCTCATCTTTTATTCAGCATTTATTTGATTATAAATTAATCGCTCTGCAATTGAATCGATTGAGCGATATCTTGTTCCATGAGCCCGAAGACGTTCGTTCGGGATGCAATAAGGCTGAAGCTATTCTAGGTGGTTTAACACTGGAAAATATTTTTTTCACCTACCATCCTGGTGTACCGTTTATTTTGCAAAATATCTCATTGACCATTAAAGCCGGTGAAAAAGTAGCCATCGTCGGCCCCTCCGGTTCAGGTAAATCCACCTTGTTAAAAGTCATGATGGGATTATTGGAAAAAACGTCTGGTCAAATTTATATTGATACTATACCCCTTAATAAATTTGGCTTGAAGGAATACCGACACTTAACCGCGGCTGTGATGCAAGAAGATACGCTTCTCTCAGGCTCTATCATGGAAAACATATGTTTTTTTGATGAACAGATGGACCTTGAGCACGTGTATGCTGTAGCGACACAAGCCTGTATTCATGAAACCATCAGCAGTTTTCCTATGGGGTATGAAACGTTAGTCGGCGACATGGGGTCGAGTTTATCTGGAGGGCAAAAACAGCGCATATTATTGGCTCGTGCTCTTTATAAAAGGCCAAAGATACTTTTTTTAGATGAGGCAACCAGCCATTTAGATGTAGAGAATGAACGGCGTATTAATGAATCATTAAACGCTTTAGAAATAACACAAATTATAATCGCTCACCGTAAGGAAACGATCCAGATGGCGGATCGGGTGATTGAATTGGTGGGTGTAAATTCCATTGTAAACGCACATGAGTGCGCATTATAAAGCCCTGTCGCCCACGTTCCGCGCTTTATGCCTGAGAGATGGTCACGAAATATGAGGCTAACTTCATATAAAAATTGATTAATT
>CAYTZN010000005.1:0-782 GCA_964442495.1 uncultured Legionella sp.
GCGCTTTCTGCGGTCTTGACGAACATCAAGACTCTCGGGAACGTCATTACCATTGACAAATTTTAAACGACGGTTAGACAGTGCGCCAGCAGTAAACACCTCGACTTCTTCGCCACTGTCTAATGTAACATAGCGCTTTCTGCCGCTTTTACGAACATCAAGCCCCCCCGAAACATCCGTGCCATTAGCAAATTTTAGGCGGCGGTTAATCAGTGCGTTAGCAGTAAACACCTCAATTTCTTCACCATTTTCTTGAGCAACATAACGCTTTTTGCCTTGTTGACGAACATGAAGATCCACCGGAACATCCGTGCCATTGGCAAATTTTAAGCGGCGATTACTCAGTGTGGCAGCAGTAAACGCCTCAACTTCTTCGCCACTTTCTAATGTAACATAGCTCCTTTTGTCGTCTCGACGAACATGAAGACCCACTGGAACGTCCGTGCCATTGGCAAATTTTAAGCGACCGTGAGACAGTGAGTAGGCAGTAAACACCTCAATTTCTTCACCATTTTCTTGAGCAACATAATGCTTTTTGCCCTTTTGACGAACATCAAGGCCCTCAGGAACGTCCGCGCCATTAGCAAATTTTAGGCGGCGGTTAATCAGTACGCTAGCAGTAAACACCTCAATTTCTTCACCATTTTCTTGAGTAACATAGCGCTTTTTGCCTTTTCGACGAACACCAAGCCCCTCAGGAACGTCGTCGCCATTAGCAAATTTTAAGCGACAGTGAGACCGTGTATTAGCAGTAAACACCTCAACTTCCTTGCCACTTTCTA